>CAZPXZ010000058.1:0-23042 GCA_964590405.1 uncultured Rhodobacterales bacterium
GACTGGTCAATCATCTGCCAAACCAGGTGGCTGGGATCATAATTCATGCCAACATCCTCTCCCCAGGCATCGAAGATCCGCCGCCAGATACGTGGGCTGTAGGCAATGTTGTGTCCACCCGGCCATTCATCCAGGGAAAAGATCATCGGGCAGTTCTCGAAGGCAAGTGTAACCCCGGTGTCGCGGGCGTGGGCCAGGATTTCCGGAAAGACCTCTTCTGCCCGCGCCCAGTTTTCGTCCACATTCAAGGCAGCGTCGCCACCAATGAACGTATTGACGACAGGAACCTGCATCAGGCCGGCGGCGGTGATCACCGCCTTTAGATGTCCGGTAACCTGGTCGCGATGGTCTGCCTCGGGATGCAGAGGATTGGGATAGTAGCCGAGGCCGGAGACCTGAATGCCCCTCTCGGCGAGAGCGGCGACGATTTCGCCGGCCTGCAAGGATGTCAACCCGTCGACATTGATGTGCGAGGTTCCTGCATAGCGCCGAGTCGTTCCGCCAGTCGCCGGCCAGCACGCAATCTCGAGCGCCTCGAGCCCGACCGAAGCGGTCCAGTCGGCTACCTCCACGAGGTCCGTGTCGGGAAAGGGGGCGGTCAAGAGGCCGAGTTTCATTTCTGTCTCCTTTCAGGCGTCGTTGATCTTGTGGATCGAATCAACGCGTGCCGCTGGCGCTCTTCGGAAATTCGGCACAGGATAGCACTTCGCTCCGGTTCGAAGCGACGCATGAGAATGTCGCGGGATGTTCTCGCAGTGCGCCGTACGGACAAGTGGTCGACATGTCGTGTTGACGACGAGCGTCGATGCTCCCGGGCTTGGGACAGCATCAGGCATGGTGGTGGAGAAGCGGAAGGGACCTGCGACTGATGCTTGGCAGGATCCGTGTCATGCAACCGCGTTCCGGAAGCGCCGGGTTCGGCACATATCCCGGCTGTTGGCCACGCCGACAAGTTCACTTGATGGAATAGCCGCCATCGACGGGCAGGCAGGCGCCCGTTACGAAGTCGGACGCCGGAGAGGCGAGAAAGAGTACCGGCCCCGGGAGGTCTTCCGGCTGTCCCCATCGGTTCATGGGCGTGCGTTCGGTGACAGCGCTGACATGGTTGGGATCCTTCCGGCTTCTCGCCGACTGTTCCGTGACGATAAACCCGGGTGCAACGGCATTCACGCGTATTCCGTCGCTGGCCCAGGCAATTGCGAGCGATCGGGTCAATTGGGCGACAGCCGCCTTGCTCGCTCCGTATGCCGGATTCATGGGGCTGCCGAACGAGGCATACATCGAGGCGATGTTGACAAGGGCGCCGCGTGCGGCCTGCAACTGCGGATGGAACGCCAGCGCTGTCCGAAAGGTGCCGAGCAGGTTGACATCGATGACCTGTTCGAAGAATGCGGGCGCCATTTCTTCTCCGCGGGCGGTGATCGCGGCGCAATTGACGAGCACATCGAGCCGCTGCGTGCTCCCGCTGAGTTCTTGAACTGCAGAGATGTCCGTCACGTCCAACCGGTGATAGGGGAATCGTTCGCGATCCTCCCGGGCCGGTTCGCGTTCCACACCGGTTATGGTGACGTCTGCACCGCAATCCTGAAACGCGCGGGCGATGGCAGCCCCGATGCCCGCGAGGCTGGCTCCGATGACCAGTACGGACTTTCCCGAAAAGTCGAATGCGTGCTTCCAGTTCATCGCCGCCCCCTCCTTTCGGCCACTCTCACGGTCATGTCACGCCGAACCTGTGCACATGTTCTGGCAGTCTTGTCGAGTCTCTCCGGGGCTTCCGGCAACTAGGGGAAATACCGGTTCCGGATGTCGGTCCGGGGACATTGCAGGTCCGCGGAACTGCCGCTCCATGCCGTCCCCGTTGTCTGGAATCGTTCAATGCTGTTCCGGCGGTCCGTAACCTGCAAGACGGAGAAACGCAGGGCAGAACCGCACTCGCCTGGTCGTGCCACTATCTCCCAGGATTTCCAGGGATTCATCGACAATCCGGATGTCAGCAACCGGACACTTCGCGGGCCAGTGGATCGCCCCGATGACATGGCGGACTTCCACGGTTCCGCTCCCGCTCAGCGTCGTCAGGCCCGGACCTGCGAGCTCGGCTTCGTTCGAAATTCCCAGCATGGGCTCTGCCGCGCCTTCCTCGATTCCGAGACAGCCGAAATGGCGGCCGGACCAGGGCGCGTAGTCGCGGCCGCCATTCGAGTGCCAGAGCATGGTCATCGGCAACTTGCTGGCGTCGCGGAGGGAAAGGAAGAGATCCTCTTCTCCGGGACGCGCAACTGCCGTCCAACCCAGTGCGTGGCCGGCTTTTTCGATCCCGACGACAAAATCCTCGTGTCGCGGATTCCAGGGGTACCGGGTTAGATCCACGGGGCCATCCTGTCCCGGGAACTGGCGCGGGTCCCTGGCTTGTGCCGGGTATCGAAGGTTGGAGCGGCCGCGTGCCGGATCGCTTTCCTGGGGATCCCTGGGTGTTTCCCAGACTCTTTTCGGCGAGGTACTGATCAGTCCGCCGGTCTTCAACGAGAGATTGGCGTGGTTGGCAACCGGAATTCGACCGTTTCCACCGATGAAAATGTGGCGTTCATAGACGAATGGCTGGTCGTCGCGAAGCGAAAGTTCCTTGATCAGCATGGCACCGAATACCGGCTTCTCGAGAACCGCGCGAAGCGTTCCATCCTTGCTGGAAAATACCCTCCAGGCAGAGTTCGAGGGCCAGCCATGCAGTGGCGAGCCGTTCTCTGATGCCGCGAACGGTGCGCAAAAGAAATCTCCACCCAGCGTTGCCATGTGTGGGGCGGCGTCGGGCGGCATCACTTCGTCCGTCCCGACCCAGGGTGCACGGTGCAGTGGCGCGATCTTCGCACCCTCGTCCGATACCGTGAATTGCTCCAGCAGGCCGGTGCGCGCGTCGAACCGCAGGTGGATGCCGCGTGCCTTGATGGTCTTCATGTGGCGAGATGCTCTCCCGTGATCACATCTTCCACGTCAGGAATACTCGATGTCTTCGGGCTCAGGTTGTCAGCCACGATCTTGCCGCGCCGCATGACCACCATTCTGTCCACGACCTGAAAGACATGGTGGATGTTGTGGGCGATAAAGATGCAGGAATGCCCGGTGTCTCTCGCTTCCCGGACAAAGCGCAGCACACCCTGGGTCTCAGCCACGCCGAGGTTGTTCGTCGGTTCGTCCAGGATGATGAGATCGCTGTCGAAGTGCATCGCGCGGGCGATCGCAACTGCCTGGCGTTCTCCGCCGGACAGTGACCCGATGGGAGTCGTGGGTGGAATGTTCTTCGAAATCCCGACGCGCCTCAGGAGTTCTCCGGCCACATGATTCATTCGGGTCTGGTCCATCCAGTCGCAAAATCGGGGTCCGGTGCGAAGTTCACGGCCTAGAAACAGGTTTCGGGAGATTGACAATTGCGGGACCAGGGCGGAATCCTGGTAGATCGTCTCGATTCCGAATTCGATGGCATCACTGGTGGAACGGAGATTCACTTCCTGGCCCTTGATATAGATATTGCCGGCCGAGTATGGCACCGCACCAGCGAGGACCTTGATGAGCGTGGACTTGCCGGCACCATTGTCACCCAGCAGCCCGACAATCTCACCCTTCCGGATGGAGAGGTCCACGCCGCGCAGGGCGTGGACCGGGCCATAGTACTTTTCGATGCCGCGCATTTCGGCGAGGGGCGTTTCGGTGCTGACCATGTCAGACTCCCGGGTTGTGTCGCCGTTCAAGCCCGGCGTGCAGCGCCATCATGCCCAGGATGATTGCGCCGATGAAGATGTTGTAGGCAAGTCCCGGCACGCCGATGAGAACGATTCCGTTCCGCATCAGCCGCAGGATCAGGACGCCGAGGACGGTCCCGATGATCGTGCCGCGTCCGCCGGTCAGGACGGTGCCCCCGATCACGACCATGGCGATCACCTCGAGTTCATATCCCATTCCGGAGTTGGGGTTTGCAGCCGAGACGCGTATGGACGAGATGATTCCGGCAAAGGAGGCCATTGCAGAGCAAAGCATGAACAGCAGCAGCTTGACGCGCCGGATCGGAACCCCGCGGTTCCGCGCAGCCCCCGCATTGCCGCCGGTGGCCTGGATCCAGTTTCCGAAGCGTGTGCGGGTGAGCAACAGGTGGAACAGGATGGCAAAGAGAATGAACCAGATGAGGCTCATGTAGATACGGAGCCCACCAATGTAGAAGTCGCCGACCAGCAGTTCGGCCAGCCATTGCTCGTCCGCATTCCAGGTCCGCTGGGGAAACCCGCTGGTCAGCCAGAGCGCACTGCCGCGGACGACGAGCAGCATTCCCAGCGTTACTAGGAAGGAGGGGATTCCGAGGCGCGTAGTAAACGTGCCACTGACGAAACCGATGAAAACTGCGACTGCTATTGCCGCCAGAAAGGCGGGAAAGAGGGGCAACGTGCCGGTGTTGAACAGCGTCCACATGATCACGGGCGAAAATCCGAACACCGACCCGACGGAGAGATCGAACTCGCCGGATGTCATCAGTAGCGTCATGGCCAGTGCAATCAGACCCAATTCGACCGTGAAGGTCAGCGCATTGCTGATATTCGTGAGCGAAAGGAACGCGGGGTTGATGGACGTGAATACCGCAAGCATCAATACCAGCAGGATCAGCGGCCCGAATTCCGGCATCGCGATGAACAGCCGGACAATCCCAGGAGCCTTGGGCAGCGAGGCGGACGGATCAGAAGAGTCGTTCAAGGTCAGGGCATCCCTCGGAAACCTGGGGAGGTCCGCCCGCGGCGGCGATCGTCCGCGGGCGGCACAAATCGGGGCGGGAGGCTAGTTGCCGCCCATGATCGCGTGATAGATCGGCGCGTGATCCGCCTCGTAGAGTGCGCCGGTAATGATATTGAAGCCGACCGGGATGTCGCTCGTCTCCATCAGGACAGCGGACAGGCACATGTAGGACGAGGCCTGCGGATCCTGCCACATGGCTGCCAAGACATAGCCCTCCATGACCTCTTCGGTGGTGTCGAGAGAGTTGCCCCAGCCGACGACGGGAATGTCGCCGGGCTCGACGCCGGCCTGGTTCCATACGCGCTTGACCGAACCTGTGACGAGGTCGCCGAGACCGATCATTGCGCTGATCCGGTCGCGGTTGGCGGTCACATAATCCGTCATCCGCTGGATGGCTTCGGCCTGGTCAAGAGTCGCGTCCGTGACCTCCCAAGTGATGTTGAGGGGCTCGAAAACCTCGGCGATCCCCTTTTCCTCTTCCACGCCGTAGGATGCACCGGGGATCTCCACGGGCGTCCAGACGAAGTCGCCTTCTTTCACATGGCCATTGTCGACGAGGTATTGTGCCCAGGAACGGCCGACATACCGGAGGTCACCGCCGACATACGCATTCCAGTCCGGCGCGTCGTCAGGGGTATTGAAGTTGACGACCGGGATTCCGGCGGCACGTGCCTCGGCAACTACATCGACCATCGACCCCGGATCGGGACTGGTCGAGCAGATCCCGTCGGCGCCGGCCGCGATCGCTGCCCGGACAGCTTCTTGCTGACTCGGCACATCGCCCGAATGGAACGAGGTGTTCACGGTGTGGCCCGTATCTTCAGCCCATTGCTCGGCACCCTGCAGGAAATAGGTCCAAACCGGATCGGCCGGACCCCCATGCGAGATCCAGTAGAAAGTCCTGGAATTCTCCTGGGCCACCGAAAGCCCCGTGGACAGGACAAGCGCCGCGCCTGCCCCCAAAATTAGGTTTCTCAACATTTCAACTTCCTCCATGGTTGGGCCCTGCCGCAGGAATTGCGAACAGGGCGTGATCAGGCCTCGCGGTAGCCCGCGTATCAGGCGCCGTCGAGCCTTTCAAGAAAGGCATCCAGTTCGTTCGACGCCATGTGGACGAGGTGACCCTCTTCCGGAAACGCTCCAGAATCCACGTCCGACACGAACTCGGTAAAGGCCGACACCCGCTCCTGCTGAAGACGGGCAAGTTCTGCCTTGAAGTCACGGTAGACCTTGGAATGACGCGGTATGTGATCCTCGGTGTAGCCAAGGATGTCGTTGGCAAACAGGTATTGTGCGTCGCAACCGGGACCGGCCCCCATGGACCAGAGCAGGATTCCGACCCGCTTGCTGATCTCGGTTGCCACCTCAACCGGGACGACCTCGATCTCGACCGCAAACGCGCCGGCATTCTCGTAGGCCTTGACTTCGTCGAATAGCCGCATTGCGTCGTCTGCGGTCTTGCCGACGGCGCGAAATCCACCGGTCCAGGTCGCACGCGCGGGCACAAGTCCGACATGTCCGACGATCGGGATGTACTCTCGAGCGAGGAACTCCACGGTTTGAAGCGAGCCGGAACAGTAGAGCGCATCCGCGCCCCGGTTCAGCGCATCGCCGCACCAGCGCAGGTAATCATCAGGCGTACCGGCCTCGAGATGGGTGTGACCGGTCATCGAGAAGATGGACGGCGCAAACTGGCGGTATCGCGGGTCAAACAGAATCTCGGCAGGAACGGACGCAATGTCGATGCCGGCTGCCTGCGCTGCCCCGGCTTCTTCCAGCGTGAAATAGCGCAGCATCGTCAGCTGTCGCTTGCCCTTGAGATCCCTGAGTTCGTCCACCGTCGGAGGCAGACGGGGGACATCCGGATGACCCGCGACCTTGTTCATCTCTCGCGCCGAGATGGTGACTGCAGGCAGGCAGTCTTCCTTGTTGTCGGGTTCAGTTGCTTTATCACAGATGCTGCGGGGATCAACCGCACGGTTCGGCGATGGGGTGCCGCTTCGACGGCATTCCAAACCTGATTCCCGGTGGGCGCGAGGTCACTCGGCAGTGGACGACACGGCAGGAACCTGTTGCGAATTGTTCGCACATTCCGTTTCCTCCAGTTGCCTCGTTTGTGCATCCGACATCGTCCTGTCGCTATGGTTACTGACCGCACTCCGGGCGAACGAAGCTTTGCGATTCCACTTGCTTCTGTCAAGCGATTCTATGCATCTTCCGGGAGTTCTGCAGTACGATCCACTTCGCAGTCTTCCGAAGCCTGCGGGTCCAGGAAATGTCGAGCGGCATTGAGAGCAGAAACGACCTGTATGCGACGCAAGGTCGGATACCGGCGAATTGATCTCCGGTCGCGTTTGATGCCCATCCGGTCCAAGAGAAGTGACGGGCATTGACAGGAGCGAGGTGTCCTGTCCGTTGACCCTTATCCAGTTTCCGTAGGTTTCCGTTCCGTGTTGACAGGCCGGTGTGCTTGCGAAGCCGTACCCTCGATGGTAGGACGGTCAGGCGCGACTGCATTCATTAGAATATGCCGCAATGCCCGGTTGCGGGGGTGAGTTGTCAATTCTCCGCTGTTCCGGGCAGTCTCCAAGTTCATATCCAGGGGGGAGCCGATGAGCGAACATTCGTTTCCAAAATTGCATAACGCCATGTGGCCCGGCCTTGTCGGCAAGGGTGATGACAGCGAACCGCCGATCGATCTTGATACCATGCTGGACCTGACCCAGGGTGCAGAGGTGGACGGAATCAGGTTCGACGGTGTGGACCTGTTTCTGGCGGATCCGCACACGTCCATTGACGCAAGTGACGACACGATCAAGGCGCTGGCGGACAACGTCGGCGGTCGTGGCCTTTCTGTCGGCTCTGCTGTGGCCCCGGTCTGGCCTCCGGTGGGTGGCGGTTCGGCAATGGGCGACGACGCCGAGCGGGAGAGATTCCTGTCGGCGGTTCGCAAGGCCTGCCGGATCATGGGAAAGCTCCGCGATCTTGGTGTGCGCGAGGGGGGAGTGATCCGCATCGATACCGCAACGGGTGTTGCGGACTGGGCCAAGGACCCGAAAGGGGCCACGGCCAAGATGGTGGAGACCCTGCGCCTTTCCTGCGATATCGCTGCCGATCATGGTGAGCGATTGGCCGCGGAGGGGGAAATCTGCTGGGGCGGCATGCACAGTTGGAAATACATGGCCGAACTGCTGGAAGCGGTTGACCGTCCGGAGACATTCGGATTTCAGGCCGACATGGCGCACACCATGCTCTACGTCATGGGGTTCAACGCACCGGAGCACCGGCTTCTGCCGGAGGGCTTTGACTGGGCCGACCAATCGGTCCTCACCGGAGCCCTGGCCAAGGTCGCAAATGAACTTCGTCCCTGGACGATCGATTTCCACGTTGCGCAGAACGATGCCACTGTGCATGGAACGGGTTCACACGACAAGACGGGGCGACACTGCATGGCCGACGATCCCAACGGCAAGCTGGACATCGTTGCCGTCGCCGGTCTTTGGCTGAACAACCCGGATGGTGCGCCGACCCGGGCCATGCGGCACATTTGCTGGGATGGCTGCATGTTTCCCAATTCCGTGCTGATGGAGCAGGGAACCTGGAACACAATCCTTTCGGCGATGATCGACGTTCGCCGGGCGCATGGGTGGGATGAGTGAGGAGGCGGAAATGAGCAAGCCAGAACTGCGAATCGGGATGATCGGCTATGGGTTCATGGGACGGACCCATTCCAATGCCTTCCTGACCGCCCCCAAGTTCTTCGATCTTCCCCGAGAGCCGAGGCTCGCAGTCCTGTGCGCCCGTGACCGTGGTCGTGCGGAGGCTTTCGCGGCCAACTGGGGGTATGAAGGGGTGGAAACCGACTGGCGGACCCTGGTCGAGCGAGACGATATCGACCTGATCGACATCGCAAGCCCGAACGACACGCATATGGAGATTGCCATTGCGGCGGCCGAGGCCGGCAAGATGGTCATGTGCGAAAAGCCACTCGGCCGGAGCAGCCAGGAATCCGGCCGGATGGTCGAGGCTGTCGAGACGGCAGGGGTCCCGAACATGGTCTGGTACAATTACCGGCGCATTCCGGCGGTAACCCTGGCGAAGCGGATCCTGGAAGCCGGAGACCTGGGACGGATTTTCCACTACCGAGCCCAATTCCTGCAGGATTGGACGATTTCTGCCGATCTGCCGCAGGGAGGAGAGGGGCTCTGGCGCCTGGACAAGGCCGTGGCAGGTAGTGGTGTTACCGGTGATCTGCTTGCTCATTGCATCGACACTGCGATGTGGCTGAATGGCAGCATCGAGCGCATAACCGCCATGACGGAGACGTTCGTAAGGGAGCGCATGCACAGCCTGACCGGCGAGGTGGAGCCGGTGGGCATAGACGATGCCTGTGCATTCCTTGCCCGATTCAAGAACGGTTCCCTGGCTGTTTTCGAATCGACGCGCTATGCGCGCGGGCACAAGGCTCTCTACACGCTGGAGATCAATGGCGAACACGGTTCCCTGTTCTGGGACTTGCACGATTTACACCGGCTGGATTACTTCGACCATCGTGTGGAGGGCACAACACGGGGTTGGCGATCCATTCACGTGACGGACGGCGAGCACCCCTACATGGATCGGTGGTGGGTGCCCGGACTCGCCATCGGCTATGAGCATAGTTTCGTCCACCAGGCTGCAGATTTCATCCAGGGTCTCGAGGGTGACGCCGCCCGGCCGACCTTCCGGGATGCCTGGGCGACCGACAAGGTAACTGATGCCATATTGCGGTCGGCGGATACCGGTTCCTGGGAGTCTGCGAATTAGGACAGGCGGTTTACAGCCACTCCGGCCGGATGGTTGTTGGCGCGGCCGCTCGGGTTCGAGCGGCCGACCCTTTCAGGATTCGGTGCGAAGGCTGTTCCACGGTGCTTTGGTGGAAACATCGACTACTTCGTAGCCAGTATCCCCGGAGCATGGGGCGAGTATCGCCAAAAGCTGTGCCGAACTCTCTTCCTTCCTGTTGCGGAAAGAGGCGTGAACCACTCCTTTGCCAATGAAGACGGAGTCTCCGGGACCCAGGACACGCATTTCGCGGTCGAGCCACTGCTCGACCGAACCGTCGACCACATAGATCAATTCCTCCTGGTTCGGATGCATGTGAAAGTCATGTCCTCCCCCGGGTGCAATCGATACCTCGACGATGGCAAGTTCCCGTGCCCCGGTATCTTCAGGCCGGCTCAGCCAGCGAAGGGATCCCCATTCCATCTCTTCGGCGGGCGTATCAGCCCGCATTACAAATCTGCCGATCATTTCCTGTCCTTCCCTTCCGGTTCGCCGATTGCCGTAAATGCGCGCACTTGCTCGGTAAGGGCCCGTTCCACCGGTAGCCGCTCCATTGAACTTGCACCATAGAATCCGTGACAGTACGGGCAGTGGGCAAGCACATAGGCGGCGTCCCGGGGGGACGAGATCGGTCCGCCATGGCAGAGAACGATTACATCCGGAGAGATCGAGCATACGGCTTCGGCGATCGCATTAATGCGTGCCGGGCACTCTTCCAGCCGTACTGCAGTTTGTGCGCCGATGTCACCACCGGTTGTCAGTCCCATATGCGCCACAACGATATCCGCACCTGCTTCTGCCATGGCCGCCGCCTCTCGGGGATCGAACACGTACGGTGTGGTCAGGAGGTTCCGTTGCCGTGCAGCACGGATGAGATCGACCTCCAGGTCATATCCCATACCGGTTTCCTCGAGGTTCGCCCTGAATAGCCCGTCGATCAGTCCTACGGTCGGAAAGTTCTGGATGCCGGAGAATCCCAGCCGGATGAGGTCCTCGAGGAACGGTTCACGCAACAGGAACGGGTCGGTCCCGTTCACGCCGGCGAGGACCGGCGTGTTCTGGACGACCGGCAGAACCTCGCGTGCCATCTCGACAACGATCTCGTTGGCGTTCCCGTAGGCCAGTAGCCCGGCGAGCGACCCGCGTCCTGCCATTCGATAGCGTCCGGAATTGTAGATCACGATCAGGTCGGCACCGCCTGCCTCCTCGCAACGTGCCGAAAGCCCGGTGCCGGCTCCGGCGCCGACGATGGGCTGTCCCGCATCCCTCCGTGCCCGCAGGCGCGCGAGAATCTCACTGCGCTCAATGCGTGCCAAGGTCTTCTCCCGAGACTTCCCGGAACGCTTCCAATGCCGCATCTGCAAAGGCGGTCGAGTTCAGATTCGCTTCAACGCGGAGGAGTCTGTGTTGCGAGGTGTCCCGAAATCGCTCTTCGATGGCGCCGAACAATGCGGCGTCGGCTTCCGGGTCGTGAAAGGGTTCTCCCGGCGCATCCAGTGCGGACACCCCGCCCTGCGGGATCAGGAACCGCACCGGTCCCGGCATCCGGTTCAGCCGGACTGCGATCCATTCACCAAACGCGCGGTTCTCTTCCGGCGTCGTGCGCATGAGCGTAACCTGCGGATTGTGTAAGTGGAATTGCCGTCCGCGAAATCGCTCGGGCACCGAGCTCTCGGTGCCGAAATTCACCATGTCGAGCGCTCCACAGGAGCCGACATAGGGGACCCCGGTCCGGATGATTGCGCCCAGGCGATCCGGGGTTGCGGGCATCACGCCTCCGACGATCAAGTCGGCAATTTCGGTTGTCGTGAGATCCATCACGGCACTGATTAACCCGCTGTCCACCAGTTTCTCCATCGACCTGCCACCCGTACCCGTCGCGTGGAAGACAATGGGTTCCAGGGTTTTCTCCAGGCATCGTGAAACATGCGCGACACAGGTCGTGGTAACGCCGAACATTGTAAGACCGACCAGGGCCCTGCCTTCGATATCGCTGGCCGTTTCCGCCTGCCTCATCATCCCGGCCAGGGCCGAGGCGGCATTCCCCAGTACCTTGCGGGAAATCCGGTTCAGTCCCTGGATATCGGTGACCGAGTACATCATCGCGATATCGGTCGTACCCACATAGGACGCCACATTTCCGGAGGCCACGGTGGAGACCAGCAGTTTCGGGATTCCGACCGACAGACATTGCATGGCCGGGGCCAGTAGCGCAGTACCCCCGGACCCTCCGGCTCCCAGCATGCCGCCGATCCAATCCACCCCCGCCACATAGCGTTTGAACGCAACGGCCATCCGGGCGACGGCCTTGCCCCGATCCGATATCCCGAGGACGGCTTCGGCACCGTCCGGATGGCAAGTGGCGATCTCGAATGCCCCGACATCCGCGTTCGAGGGGGTCCCGCTCGTTCCAACGTCGATGGTTCGGGTCGGAACGCCGTTCTCGCGGAGAACCCGAGCCAGGAACTCGAGCTCGGCACCCTTGGTATCAAAGGTTCCAGCGACCGCCGCGATTCGCATCAGTGCCGGAATTTCTCGAGGAACTGCTCGGTCGAACCACGGTCCTGGACACCCGCATCGGAGCCGAGACCGGATGCCACGAGGGACGCCGTCGCGGTGCCAAGCAAGGCTGCGGATTCCAGGTCCAGTTTCTCGGAAAGGGCGGTTATGAAACCGGCTGTGTACGCGTCGCCACAGCCGGTCGTATCGACCACATCGATCGCGAATGCCGGCACCCGGATTCGATCGTTGCCGCGCGCCACGATGGATCCCTCGCTCCCCATGGTCAGAACGCAGCAACCGACGCCCCGACCGAGAAAGAACGCGATGTTCTCCTCCACGCCATCCAGGCCGGAAAGGGTCTCGGCCTCTTCGATGGAAGGAATGAAGTAATCGATGTGCGGCAGGAGTGGCTCCACGTACTTCCAGGTATCCGGACCCGCGCCAACCAGGTCCCAGGTCGTCACGCAACCCGCTTCCTGCGCCGCCTGGAGTAGCCTGCGGCTTGGTTCCCCGTCCATTCTTGCGAGGAGGCCCGTACCGCCAAGATGCAGGAAGCGACAGTCGAGAGCCTGCGCAAGCTGATCATCACGCAACCGGTAGTGGTCTGATGCACCGCGCGCATGCAGGGCAGGGCGCTGACCGTTCGGTCGGACATTCAGGATCGTGGCGGAGGTGTCCAAACCGCGGATCCGCTGCATCAATGTGCAGTCGATTCCATGCCCTTCCATGCAGCTGATCACGAAATCCGCCTTCTCGTCGGTTCCGACAGCGCCGGCGGCCTGACAGGAGAGTCCGAGTTTTGCAAGATTGACGACCGTGCCGCCCGCCGTACCCGCAACGGTAAGCCGGATTTCCTGGATGAAATCGACGCTGCCGCCCTCGGGAATTCGCTCCACCGGACGGCCCAGGATATCCAGGATAAAAAGACCGACGACCGTTACATCAGCGCCGCGGCCGTCGATCATCGGATTGCCTCGAGATACTCGACGTAGAGAAACGCGGTTCCCACACCCAGTGCAGCGGCCACGAGAAGAACTGCCAGAATGATGAGCGTCGCCTTGTACAAGGCACGCGCCGGTACACCTTCGCGGCAAAGGGGAACCAGGTTGAACGCAAGCGCACCAACGACAACGAAGATACAGCCGACTGTGAAGAGTGGCAGGGAGAAGGGTTGGAAGATCGCGATGATCGATCCGATGCAGAGCGCGATGATGACCCGCTCGACGATGCGTGCCTGTCTTGCGGTCATGACCGGGTTCCTACCGCTTGCCCGTTTGCCGCGAACACATGCGCAGATCCGGGAGGAAACCGGGCATGCACCGTGTCCCCCTCGCGGAGCGGCTTGCGCCAATTCGTCACGAGGCGGAGGTCATGCGTACCATCATTCAGATGCGCCAGCGTCTCGGCACCCATCGGCTCGATGATGTCAATGGTTGCCGAGACAGCGTCCTCGGCAGGCTCGCTAGAGATTTCGAAGTTGCGGGGGCGCACACCGATCGTTACCGTGTCGCCCGGTCGCAATTCGGAGACCTGCGGACCGACGCCAATCAGAAGATGCTGGCCTCCGTCGACGTGAAATTGCGCGCGTCCATCCTCCCGTATGTCGGTCAGTGTAGCTCCCAGCAGGTTCATCTGGGGCGTGCCGATGAATCCGGCGACGAACAGGTTCGAAGGACTCTGGAATACATTGTGCGGTGTTTCGACCTGTTCGATCCTGCCGTCTCGCATGACCGCAATTCGGTCGGCCATGGTAAGTGCTTCGAGCTGGTCATGGGTGACAATGATCGTCGGTCGGGACAGGTCCTGGAGCACGCCCTTGATTTCTCCGCGCATTTGCTCCCTGAGCTGTACATCCAGTCTTGAAAGGGGTTCGTCGAAGAGGAAGCATGTGGGGTCCCGAATGATGGAGCGACCCACCGCGACGCGTTGTTTCTCACCTTCCGCGAGTTGGCCCGGATGCCGGTCGAGGATGTCCTCCAGTCGTAACGTGGTGGCGGTCTTCTTCACCTGGCGCGCAATTTCCTCTGCGCCCAGCCGGTCCGCGTGCAATGGAAAGGCGAGATTCTCCGCCACGGTAAGGCTGGGATAGAGCGCGTAGAACTGAAAGCTCATCGCCACATTCCGATCACGTGGGCGGAGCCCGTTTACACGTTTCCCCTGAATTTGGATTTCACCGGATGTCGCCGTCTCGAGTCCGGCGACCATCCGCAGCGTCGTGGTCTTGCCGCAGCCGGACGGACCGAGCAGGCATAGTACCTCTCCGTCGCTGATCTCAAGGTCGATGGCATCGACCGCTGTCAGCGATCCGAATTGCTTCGTCAGCCGGGACATCGAGATCGTCATTTCTTCACGGTCCCGAAGGTCACGCCCCGCAGGAGCTGGTTCTGCAGGAGGAAAGTCACGAAGAAGATGGGAATCAGGAACAGGGTGACGATGGCGGCCAGCAACCCGTAATCCACACCGACCTCACCTCCAAGCGTACGGGCCATGGCGACTGGAACCGTGCGGGTCTCGACACCGGTCAAGAGCAGTGCAAAGAGAAATTCGTTCCAGGTCAGGATGAGGCCGAAAACGAACGTTGCCGCCAGTCCCGCGCGTATCTGCGGTATGCAGAATCCGAAAAAGACACGCTGCTCCGATGCCCCGTCCATTCGGGCGGCGTCCTCGATTTCCGGGTTGAGTTCGTCGAAGAAACTCTTCACCAGCCATACCGAAAAGGGGATGTTGAAGGCCGCGTAGAGCAGGATGATCCCCCAGTAGGTGCCAGCAAGGCCGGTCAGGCGAAACATCAGGAAGATCGGGATGATGACGACAATGGGTGGCATCATGCGGGTTGTCAGGATGATGAACAGATAGGTGTCGTTACCGCGCAGGGGATACCGGGAGAATCCGTAGGCCGCGAGCGTTCCGACAATGAGCGCCAGCGATACGGCCACACCCGCGATGAAGATCGAGTTGAAGAAATAGAGCCCCATGTCGGTCGCCTGGCTGGTGCCGGTCGTGATGCTGGCACGCCAGAACACGCCGATAAAATTATCGAGTGTCGGGGTGAAGAAGAGCTTGGGAGGCACTGCCAGTGCATCCGTACGGTTCTTGAACGCAGTCAGGATGATCCACAGAACCGGAAAAAAGTAGACAAGGCCGACAATGCCGGTTGCGGCCGTGTATCCCCATCCGGCTCTTCCAATCACATGGTTTCGGCGGAACATCAGACTGCCTCCCTTGCCCGGCGGTTCACCGCGTAGAGATACAGGTTGGTAAGGACGATGACGATGAAGAGGACGATATAGGCCAGCGCCGAGGACTGGCTGGTCTTGAAGAACTGAAAGGCGACCCGGTAGAGGTAGACGGCAATCGTTTCCGTAGAGGAGCCGGGCCCCCCTTCAGTGATGATGTAGACAATATCGAAGAGCTTGAAGGTTTCGATTGTCCTGAACAGGATGGCGAGGAGCAGCAGGCTCCGGATATACGGGAACGTGATGGTCCAGAAGGTCCGCCACTTCGACGCGCGGTCGATCTCGGCTGCTTCGTACAGGTACTTCGGCACCGAGACGAGTCCTGCCAGCACCAGCAGCATGACGAATGGCGACCACATCCATGCATCCGCGATCACGATGCCGGCGATGGCACCCTCCGGTGTACCCAGGGTCACGAAGGGTTCCGTCGTAAAAAAATTGATTACGTAGGAAACCAGCCCGAATGTCGGCTCGTAGAACAGTTTGAAGAAGACACCTACGGAGACGAACGAGAGCATCATTGGCGCCAGAACGAGCATGAGAATGATGCGGCGGAGCGGGAATTCCTTGGCAAACATCAACGCCAGCAGGAAGCCGAAGATCAGTTGCAACAGCACAGAGGAACCGACGATGATTGCGGTCGTCTGGAAGCGTTCCCAGACCGTGTCGTCCGTCAGGACCTTCTCGTAATTGCTGAACCCGCGAAAGCTCGGCACGTTCAATCGGTTGGCGCGATAGTTGAAAAAGCTCAGTCCGAACGACCACAGAAGCGGGAAGATGTTCATGACAAAGAGCAGGATGATGGCGGGTGCCACCAGCAGCGGTCCGCGCCGCTGCGGCGACAGGAGCCAGGCACCAAAGCCGCCTTCATCGTGGTGCGCGTGCGCCATCAAGTCCTCGTTTCTCTGGTCCTTGGTCTCGGACGAACCGTGTCTCCGGTCAGTAGAAAACGCAACTACCTCTGCTGGCGGTTGGTTTTGCGGGACCCGGCACTTGGCCGGGTCCCACGATGACAACTACTCGATGTAACCGGTGTCTTCCAGGAGTTCCTGCTGGAACTCGGCAACCGCATCAAGTGCTTCCTTGGCCGAGATCTGGCCCGTGATCGCCTTGTCGAATTCTTCCTGCTGCTGTGTCAGCAATTCGAAGAACTCCGGCGTGTGCCAGACGTCGCGCTGCCAGTCGATCATTTCGACATGCGCCCTGTTCCAGGGACGGAGATCGTTGTATTCCGGCGATGCCATGACGCTCATCAGTCCGGACTGACCACCGTTTTTCACTGCCTCGATCTGGGTCTCGGGACTAAGCCACCATTTGACGACATTGATCGCCTCATTCTCCACTTCCTCGCTGTTCCAGGTCGTGAGTACGAAGGGCTGGCCGCCAATGTTGCCGGTACGGTCGATGCTGCCGTCTTCCTTCCGGAGCCCGGGGGCCACGCCGAAGGCCGACTTGTCATGCGCAACCGAGGCATTCGGGTCGAGAACCGGTTCGCCAAGACCGACCCAGTCGATGATCGCGGCCACCTTGCCCTGCATGTAGAGGTCCTGGATGACGAAGATGTCCATCTGACCGGTCTGGGCAACCGGAGGCATGTACTGGAGCATGGAGAGATAGTGCTCGAAGGCCTCGACCGCGATATCAGAATTCACGACGCCCTCGGCCTGTGCGTCCGGGGCCATGGTTTCGTCCCAGATGCTGCCACCATACTGCCAGATGAATGCGTTGATGGCCATGGTCGAGAAGTCGTAGCCCTTGCCGGCCTGGTAGGCGATGCCATAGAAATCATCTTCGAGCATCGTGTCGCCAACCATTTCACCGGCGGAACGCTTCAGGAATTCGCCAATCTGTGCGAACTTGGTCCAGTCGACATCCTGCCAGTCCTCATAGGTGCAGGGGAGGTTGGTTCCGTACTTGGCCTCGAACGCTGCCATCTCACCCTCGTGACAGAAGATATCCTCGCGGTAGAAGGTTACGTAAGTGTCCGGAAACTGCGGAAAACCGTAGTAGCTCACGTCTGGAGCAGGAACCTCGCCCGCCGCTTCGAGCTGCGCGCGGGACCGGTGCGGATAGGTGGAGTAGGCCGAAACCAGTGCCGGGTGCAGGTCCTGCAGGATGGCCGTCAATTCCGGGTCCGCCTTGATGCGGTCGGTCAGGTCCATATAGTAGCCGCCCTCGACGAATGCTCCGAGCCACTGGCTGTCGGTTACGATCATCTGGTACTTCTGCTCGCCCGATGCCAAGGAAGCGGCAACCCGCTCGTAAAAGCTCGGCCACGGAATGAAGTCCATGTCGAGAGTCGTGTTGTGCCCGTCCGGAGACTGGTACGTCTGGTCAAAATGCTCCTTCATGAAGCGGGTAGGCGGCCAGTCGGGTGCTGCCATCGTGATGGTGATGTCCGCAGCGGGAGCTGGGGCTGCGGACAGGCCGACCCCCAGAACGCACGCGCCGAGGACGCCTCCGAGTAGTTTCTTCGTCTTCATGGGATCCTCCATAAATGGTTGTTACTCAAGGATGTTGCGATTTCGGTTTACTGCTCTGCCTCAACCGCTGAACCGCGCAAGGCTGCCGATCCGGCTGCCTGTGCTACGGTCAAACAAGTGGATTTCTGCCGGCTCGAACGCGACCTCGATCGTTTGGCCGGCATTGTAACGCGCCGCGATTTCCTCTCGCAGGACCATTCTCAGTTGTGTGCCGCGTGCTTCAAGGTCGATGATGGTGACGTCGCCGAGCGGTTCCGTGAGGTCAATTCTGGCCTCGAAGCGCATCGCGCTTTCACTGCCGACATCGGCAAGGTCGATGTCGTGCGGTCGTATACCCACTGTAATCCCGCGTAATTCGCCGATGCCGGTAGTCGGGATTCCTTCCGGAAGAAAGGGGATTCCGAGACGTTCTTCGCCGTCCGTAGCGGTGTCGAGAAGATTGATCGCTGGCGACCCGACCATGCTTGCGACATAGGTTGAATCCGGTGCCCGGTACAGATCTTCAGGTGTGCCGCAACATGCGATCCGACCGTCCCGGATGACGCCGATCCGCTGACCCATGGTCAGTGCCTCCAGCTGATCCGGTGTCGCATAGAGCATCGTCATGCCGAGTTCTCGATGGAGACGCTTGAACTCCGCTCGCATGTCGTGGCGCAGCTTTGCATCCAGATTCGTCAATGGTTCGTCCAGTAGGAGCAGGCTCGGACGTCCGATGATTGCTCGGCCGATGGCCACCCTCTGCTGTTCGCCACCGGACAGCGTTGCCGGCTTGCGGTTCAGGGTGTGCTCCACCCGCAGCAACTCCGAGATCTCGCGGACCCTGCGCCGAACCTCACCCGGTGAGATCTTTTGCCGACGCAACGGATAGGCGAGGTTCGCTTCGACCGTCAGATGCGGGTACAGCGCGAAGGTCTGGAAGATCATCGCAATACCTCGCCCCTGCACGGGGGTATTTGTAATGTCGCGCCCGGCGAGATGGACCCTTCCGGATTCCAGTTCCTCCAGCCCGGATATTGCACGAAGGGTCGTAGTCTTACCGGAGGAGGACGGGCCGAGAAGGCAAAAGAACTCACCTTCGTCTACGTCGAACTCCATGCCGTCGAGAGCAAGCGTCTGCCCGAATATGCGACGGAGATTCTCGACCCTCAAACCGGACATGCAGATCATCTCCCTCGGATCGCCGTCGACTTACTTCTCCCGGTCGTGCCGGGGGTCGGAGTTAGATTGACGTTGCGGTTCAGTCGATGCCGAGAATGCGGTGGTTGGCTTCGGCATCCGTTCCACTGCTGGCAAAGTCGTCGAATGCGGATTCGGTTACCCGAATGATCTGGTCGGCGACAAACGCGGCGCCCTCGCGAGCGCCGTCTTCCGGGTGCTTCAGACAACATTCCCATTCAACTACCGCCCAGCCGTCAAAATCGTTTGCAGCCAGCTTGGAGAACACGGCACCGAAGTCGACCTGACCGTCTCCCAGCGACCGAAAACGGCCCGCCCGATCCACCCAATTCTGGAACCCGGAATAGACTCCCTGCCGGCCTGTAGGGTTGAACTCCGCGTCCTTCACATGGAACATCCCGATTTGATCCTTGTAGATGTCGAGATTGTCCAGGTAGTCCAAGCATTGCAGTACATAGTGGGAGGGGTCGTAGAGCATGCGAGCGCGGGCATGGTTTCCGGTGCGCTCAAGGAACATCTCGTAGGTGATACCGTCATGCAGGTCCTCGCCGGGGTGAATCTCGTAGCAGATGTCCACGCCACATTCTTCAGCATGATCCAGGAGGGGGCGCCATCGTCGCGCGAGTTCGTCAATGCCCGCCTCCACCAGTCCAGCGGGGCGCTGCGGCCAAGGGTAGACAAACGGCCAGACCAGCGCGCCCGAGAACGCCGCAAGGGCTGTTATGCCCATATTCCGGGACGCGGTCAGTGCCTGCCGCACCTGGTCGACCGCCCATGCCTGCCTGACCGTGGGATTGCCCCGGACCTCCGGGGCAGCGAAGCCGTCGAACGGTTCATCGTAGGCAGGATGTACGGCGACAAGCTGCCCCTGCAAATGTGCGGAAAGTTCTGTTACCGCTACACCGTTCTCTTGGGCGATGCCCTTGAACGTGTCACAGTAGTCCTTGGAGCGCGCCGCTTCTGCAAGATCGATCAGACGAGCGTCCCAACTAGGAACCTGAACGCCTGCATAGCCGCAATCCGCAGCCCACCGAGTGATTCCGTCCCAGGTATTGAAGGGAGCCTCGTCGGCTGCGAACTGCGCCAGGAACAGAGCGGGTCCCTTCATCGTCTTCATGTCCGCATCCCTCCATGCCTCCGAGCACCTTGCCCCGGCCTGGTGTTGTTTGCACGGGTGTGCCTCATGGCACTCCAGGTGATTGCCCCGGCTTTGACCGTAACCTTCAGAGGGCCCGAGTACCGGGCCTTGATCGCCGCGGTTGCCCTTCCCGTGGGAGAAGGGCCCGTATTCCGCGTTTCGCGCCGCCGGCCTAGAAATCCGTCCGGACGGTGTCCGGCATGGGACCGCGCAAACGTTCGCCTCTGCCGTGCCACGCCGCATCTAGCGTACGTTGGGTTCTGCTGCAAGTGGTTACCTCGTTGCCGGATCCGCAATCAACTTATCGGGCCGTGGAACTGGGCGAGCGTTCTGCCTCCATTTTCGCTGATTTTGGTCTTTCCGGCCTTCCTGTCGAGGGCAACGGGGTTCTGATGTGTTGCGTGAAGCGATTCGCCCGCTTGCGAGGCTGCGTTCGGCCGTTGCGATCTCACTCAACACCTCTTCCGGGCCCAACTCGCCCGGACATGTCCCGTTCGCCGAACGGTAGGTCGGAAGAGCGTCCTTCTTGTATGACGCGATGATCGTCGCGTCGATGTCCACCGTCGCCTGACGAAGATCCACCTCCTCCGCAACCAGCGAGACCAGGCGACGGCTCGCTTCCTGCAGCGGCAACAGAGATGCCGACGGCGGGGGAACGTAGGCAGACCCCTTGCAACGCTCCCGCGCCGCAGCCTCGTCATGCTGGTCGTGGAGCCAGTCCAGCATGGATCGCGGCGACGGGAATGTCCGTGTCCGACCCTTCCGGTGCCGGCCATCCAGTTGCCGACGCGAAAGCCCCAGGATCCGGCGCTCGTGACGGCGGACCAGCCCGCACAGGCCCTCGTCCGCCTCCATGCGATCGAGGTCCTCCGCGCACTCGTAGCCCAGGATGTTCAGAAGGCACAGTGAAAGCAGAAGCTGACCCTCGGTCCAACCCTGTCCACGAGCAATCCCGGCCGGAAGATTCCGGAATACGCCGCTCCGCGACGCAGTCGGTAGCCACAGCTCGACCCCGCCATGGGGCGTCATGTCGCTCTGGAGGTTCGAAAAGTCGATCTTGAAAGGAGAAGTGGAATCGAGGATCAATTCAGCACCCGGTTGGTGAAGGTTTCTTTGTCTTTAATTCCTCGTAATCCTTTGCTAGCAAAGGGTCAACCGGGCCCTACCTCCCTACATGGTCGCGGATAAGGGGTGCCATCGGTGGTTGCCTTTACTCCTACGTGCAGTGCCCGGTGGCAATTCGGATTGCACGCGAGATGACTCGGTGCAAGACACCTACGTTCGGCAGGCGCTCCGAATGGCGGGTTGCGGGGTCGCAGTGCCGAGTGTCAACCCGTGGCAATCGGGATGACCCCGATTCCGGCAATCGAAAGGGATGGTGAGTGGGAGATCCCATCGGAGTCTGAAGGCGGAAAGGGGGCGGTAGTCCCGTTCGTCAACGCGCCTGTGCGAAGAATTGAGTGGTTTGAGGAGCGGAGTGATTGGAATGAAGTCCTGTGCGACGCGACAAGAAGCGAGGCAAGAGACGGGATGACTTGGCGAAGGCGGAAATGGACGCGCCGGCTCCCGACAGCATCTGCACTTCTGCATGGCACCCGGGATATGCGGTTCTAGTGATCGAACATCGTATTCGGGAGCCACAGTACGATCTCCGGATACGCGATCAACAGGGCTACTGTCAGCACGTCGCACACGAAGAACCACCAGATTCCCCGGAACACCTGGGAGAGCGGAATATCCGGCCGGACGCCGGAAACGACAAAGCAGTTGAGGCCAATGGGTGGCGTGATCAGACAGATCTCGACCATCTTGACGACGATGATACCGAACCAGACCGAGTCAAAGCCTAGCGACAGGATGATCGGGTGCACGAGAGGCAGGGTGATCAGCAACATGCCCATTGCGTCCATGAACATGCCGAGAACCACATAGATCAGCAGGATGATGATGAGAACCCAGTAACGGTTTATCTCAAGGCCGAGAATGAGGCGCTCCACCTCCGCCGGCAGACCGGAAAACCCTAGGAAACGCACCATGATCAGGATGCCCCAGATGATGGTGATGATCATGACGGCGGTCTTCGCCGATTCCTGCATCGCCTTGCTGAACTGCGTCCAGGTCATGCCCTTCGACAGCGAGAGCAGGAAGACGATCATTGCACCGACCGCTCCCGACTCTGTCGGTGTCATCACACCGGTGTAAATACCGCCCATGACAACGAAGACAACGGCGACAATGCCCCAGATGTCGACAAGGGACCGCAGCCTCGTGCCCCAGTCGACGCCGTAGACCGGAACGCCCAGCGATGGATTCAGCTTCACGCGGATCATGATGGCGGCCGCGTATATGATGGCGGAAAGGAGGCCCGGGATGAAGCCCGCGATCAGGAGTCGACCGACCGACTCCTCCACGATGATCGCGTAGACGACGAGAATTCCGGATGGCGGGATCAGCGAGGCAAGCGTGCCGCCGGCCGCCACCACGCCAGCAGAAAAGCCCGGCTTGTAGCCGTAGCGCAGCATTTCCGGGATGGCGATGCGGGAGAACACGGCTGCCGTCGCAGTCGATGTGCCCGATACGGCGGCAAACGCGGCTGTGGCGAACACCGTTGCCACCGCGAGCCCTCCCGGAAGCCAGGAGAACCACATGCGCATGCAGCGGAAGGCTCCCTGGGTCAACTCCGCGTGGTAGGCCATGTAACCGATGAGGACAAACATTGGTAGTACGGACAGGGAGTAGTGTGCCAGTTCGGCAAAGGGCGTCATGCCGGCGATGCCGATCGCCCGGGGAATGCCGAGCAGGATGGCATCGAAGAGTCCCTCTCCCGCCTCCACGTCGATGAGTCGCCCGCCCATCGCCTTTCAACGGCCCACACTTGTATATGTGATCTGTTTCGTGCATGCTGCGTGCATG
>CAZPXZ010000059.1:0-22875 GCA_964590405.1 uncultured Rhodobacterales bacterium
CGGAATCATGGTGCAATGATTCCGGAATCGTGGTGCAATAACGCCGGATTTTGCATCTGTTTGCCAGGAGAGATCCTGTACGCTGCATGGTCAAGAGCACCATTCCCGTCGCTTGCGCATGGGTTCTGCGATGCAACCGCAGAGGGAGTCCCGCATGCGGCAGCGAGAGGAGGTTGCGGATGGAGCGCAGACAAGGTGCAGACCAGGAATCAGTTCATGGCTGGCTGAATTGCGGAATGTCGAAGAACTCCCTCCGATCCTGCTTGGCGTGCGCCCGGGCCTGGTCGCAGGTTCCTGAGCAAACGTGCCAGGTTGCGGATCTGCAGTTCCTTTACCAAGGCGAGGCCGACAGCCTGCACGAACCTGCCGGCAAGCTGATCGCGTTCCCGCAACGTGGCATTGCTGCCAACGTGGCCGGGGTTGTCGACCGGTTCAGGATGGCCTTTCACCTCTCTTCCCATGATGGAGGGCGAGATTCAGCCCATGATTGGCCGTCACAGCGAATCCATGCCGCCTCGCGCCGGCCTGTGCCGGAGCCGGTGGCGAGACTGCACAGGATTGTGAGCGTTCATACCGACCACTGGCGTCCGGCTGCACGTAACTGGAATCACAGGCCGAATCCGGGTCCCGGGATCTCGAGGGTGAATCCACCCGGTATCCCGAAACGACGACCGTAGAGTAGATGCTGCCGCAGACTGGAGAATGCGAATGAGTGCGGAATTGCAGAACGCCAAGGCACTGGTGTGCGCCTATTATTCCGAACTCGATGCAGCTGACCGCGTCTCCCTTCCGGAGGTGATGGCTCGCTATACCGCACCGGGCTATCTCTGGCGTGGCTATCATCCGTTCAACGAACTGGTCGGCGGTGAGGCTGTCGCGGAGTCGTTCTGGATTCCGCTCAAGGGAAGCCTCGCCCACCTGCAGCGCCGACAGGATATCTTTCTTTCGGGTCGCAATGAGTTAGATGGATATCGGAGCATATGGGTCGTTTCGATGGGACACCTGATGGGGTTATTCGACGATTCATGGCTCGGCATCCGTCCCACCGGCAAGATGGCGTTCCTGCGTTACTGCGAGTTCAACCGGATCGAAGAAGACCGGATCACCGAGGCCGCGATGTTCTTCGACATTCCGCATCTGATGATCCAGGCGGGACAGAACCCGTTTCCGCCGCAGACCGGTGCGCACATGGTACAACCTGGCCCGGCGACGCATCAGGGGCTCATGTTCGAGCCGCAGGATCCGTCGGAGGGAGAACGGACGCTGGCTGCAATCAGGTACATGATCAAGGACCTCACGCCCTGGACCGGGGCGCGGACCGAGCCGTTGGTGGACGAACTCAGGCGAAGTTGGAACGAGGACATGATCTGGTGGGGGCCGGCGGGAATCGGAGCTACCTACACGATTGAACGGTATGCAGAGCAACACTCGGGACCATTTCGCGCCGGGTTGGCGAAGCGGACATTCAGAGGGCATTTGTGCAGGGTGGCGGAAGGCCATTTTGGCGGCTTCTTCGGTTGGCCCAATCTGACGCTCACGCCGACGGGCGGATTCATGGGCATGCCCGCCACGGACAGGGCGGGAGACATGCGGGTGATCGACATGTACCGGCGCGACGGCAACAAGCTGACCGAGAACTGGATCTTCATCGATCTCCTGCATTTCTGGAACCAGCTGGGTTTGGACATTCTGGGGCGTTCCACCCGCATCGAGGGGTGCTCTGCCCCATAGTCTCCCGGCCGTCTCCCGTTCCGGAGCAGGGAGTGGAAGGTCTGGACGGAGTAGCGTCGGCAAACCGCAGGCGGGACATATCATTCCCCGCATTCGGGTTGTCATCATCCCGTCGGCAGTCCCACAGCAGTTCGCACATTGTGTTTCACGCCAGGCCGGATCGCTCGCCAGGTCAAGCCGGCCAGTGTTGTTTCCGCGATCGCACCGCAAACAGAATTCCGCAACCGAATTCAGTTGCGGTCGGCGCCCGACCGCCGATGGACCTGCAGTCTTCCCAGGGTAATTTGCACTGGCCGGCCCGAATCCGGCGCCGAGGGCGGGAGCTACAGGATGGTCAGATGTGTTGCCGGTATGGCAGGAATTTATGCTGACCGAATGGGAACCCGGCTTCTCCGGTGCAATTCCAGGGCGCTTCGGGCGATTTCCGTCCCCTGTGCGTCACTGCACCCGAGGAGGTGCCGACAGGAGAATTGCGCAGCGGGGAAGATCGGGTTGCCTGTTCGCTCCCGGACAAGTCACAGGTAGTCGAGCACCAGGACGCGGGTCGGCTCGGGCAGGCTGTCCGCTTCCAATTCCGTCGTGCAGTTGCAGGCGAAGTCAACCTCGTCTTCCGGAAACAGCTTCAGGAATTCCGTGATGAAGTGCATGTTGCACGGCTTGAAGCACAGGGTGCGGAAGTGCATCGGGATCACGACACGTGGACGTGTCTCGCCGATGATCCGCTGCAATTCCTCGAGGGAGATGACCGGAAAACCGCCCGCATGGCCGAGGAGGACGTCTACATCCTTGAAGAACGCCGTCTGGTCCGGCGAGAAGTCATTCCCCATGTCGCCCATATGTCCAATGGAAATTCCGTCCACCGTGAATCGGTACATCGCGTTCTGATCCGGGTGGCCGCTTGGATGATCGTCATGTTCCATGGCCTCGATGGTGGAGAAGCGGATCCCGTGGGTTTCAGCAGTTCCCGGGCCCTTCGCGACAACGAGCGCATCCACGACTTCCGCGCCGTCCTTCTTGGGGACCAGGTGGTCATTGTCGTGGAAATCGTCGTTACTGCTTGACTTGATGACGATATCGGCCGGGTCCGGAAAGGGTTTGAACCCCGCTTTTTCGGGATCATAGGGGTCGGTCACGATGCGGATTCCATCCTTGCTCTCGATGCCGAAACTTGCTTGGCCATACCATGTGATTCTCATGGCAGCATCCCCTTCCGTTGTCCATGGATCAGCGCGCAGGATAGCCGGACTTGGCGCAAGTGGTCCACTTGTCATGGGTGGCGGCCGTCTCCGGCCTCTCGGGTCATCGGTCGGTGGGGCCAGCCAACCGTTGCCTCTGCGTCTCCCGCGTCGGGGCAAAACGCCGAAGCTCCGGTCTCAGCGCGAGGTTCTGTTCTGCGCGGAGCCGCGCCCGAAATTCCCGTGGGGATTGTCCGAACTGGTTCTTGAACACCCGGGAGAACACCGCCACATGCGAGAATCCGCAAGCCATTGCCACCTCGGTGATCGAAAATTCGTCGTAGAAGAGAAAATTCCTTGCCGCTTGCAGGCGCAATCCCAGATAGAGTCGCATGGGTGGCTGGCCGAACGCCCGGTTGCAGAGGCGGTCAAGGGTTCGCCGGGAAACGCCGAGCCTCCGTGCCAGTTCCGGCAACCTGAGAGGCGACTCGAGGTTCTCCTCCATGAGGTGGAGCAGTCTGCGGGTGGTCGAGGCGTTGCTGTCGGCATCTGCCTGGCCAGAGCCGCGTTGCGTCGTCGTCGGGGGCCGCCTTGAATGGACCAGCGCATCCGCGATCTCGTTGGCGAGCGCCTCGCCCTTGAAGTCACCAATGAGCGCAAGCATCATGTCCAGCGTGGCGACGCCACCCGCGCAGTGCGCTTCGGAGTCGCGGAACAGGTAGATCTGGTCGCGTACTGACGCTTCCGGATAGCGCTCCCGGAAACTGGGTGCCGCCTCCCAGTGCAGGACCACGTCCATGGTTTTTCGGTTCCCGATGGCGCCGGCTTCCGCCAGCGCGAACACAGCGGTGTCGACACCGCCCACCAGTGCTCCCCTTCGTGCCGCCCTTCGCATGGCGGCAAGAAGCCGTTGCGAGATCAATTGGGTGGGCAGGTTTCCCTCGAAGAGCAGGTAGACATCGGCTTCCGGCATTCTGTCGATCCGGCAGTCGGTAGCAAAGTGCATGCCGTTGCTGGCCCGGACCGGTTGTCCATCCTCGGAAACGAAGCACCAGTCGAAATGCTGCCGGCCCGTATTCTGGTTGGCGATGCGCAAGACCTCGCTCGCCAGGATAAACGCATTTGCAGGAAACTCGGTCTGGAGGATGAGGTTGAAGCGGACGCAATTCGACGTGGCGGCAGCAAGGCTTTGCATCTGAAGAACCCGATCATCGCATTGGCAACAAACGTAAAGTTCGCGGCCTGTATCGTCAAGAAGCTCCCGGTTGCTGCGGGAAAATGGCCCTGCGTCGGCGACGGGGGGCTGCTGGTTCCGTAGGATCCGGTCCTTAGAAGAGAATGAGCCGAGAAATGGGCTGGCGCCGTTTGGCCAAGAGGCAAGCCGTGGACCCAGAACGACTCAAAGCCGATCTCGAGGGTTGCTACGTCACGCTTCCGACCCCGTTTCACGATTGTCCCGGTTTTCCTGTCAATGAGGAGGCGTTGCGGACTCACATCCGCTTCCTTCTCAAGAACGGGCTGAATGCCGGAAACGCGACCTTCCTTGCCGCCGGCGCGGCCGGCGATTTCTCCACGATGACCTTCGAGGAACGGATTCGCGTTGCCGGCATCGCGGTGGACGAGGTCGCGGGCCAGGTACCTGTGGCGATGGGGGCGCAATCCACGAGCACGCTGGAGCTCGAGCGTCTGGCGCGCGCGGCACGGGTCGCAGGAGCGCAATACATACAGGTCTCCTGTCCCTACTATTTCACCCATACGGAAGGCGATTTCGAGGAGTTCGTGCGTGCGGCGGCGGTGGCGGAGCCGGATATTGGCATCATCGTCTACAACACCTTCTGGACCAGTTCGGGTATTTCTTTCGGCATGGTGGAACGACTTTCGCGGATACCGGGCGTGGTCGGACTGAAATGGGCGGCTCCACGAACGGATGCGATGGAGTTCGAAGACGTTACCCGGCATTTCAGCGACCGGTTCACGGTGATCGACAACAACCTGCTGTTCGCCATGAGTGCCATGCAGTCGCTCGGCGCCCGCGCGTTCGAGGTTCACAACTGCAATTTCTGGCCGGAATGGGGAGTGAAGCTTGTTCGGGAGGTGCGGGAAGGGAACTACGCCGAGATCGCTCGCATGCTTGTCGAGGAGGCGATGCCCTTCTACAAGCTCTGGGTGCAGATCGAGAACGAGTACACCTCGGGCGACGGATATCTCGACAAGCTTTGCATGGAACTCGTGGGCCTGCCATCGAGCCGGTGCCGGCCTCCAACCCGGGATATTCGCGAACGGTACCGTGATGCGACGCACTCGATGCTCCTGGAGCTCGGTGCACCCAGGGTCAGGCGACGCACGGCCGGCGGTACCGGCTGACCCATTGCACTTCGTTGGGCCGGTTGCCGCCGGCCCGCTACGGAAAGGAGCCGATCGATGGAGATCTTTGTCTGCCTCGACATGGGCGCGTCGCAGCGGGCGCGGCTCGAAGATGTCGCGGGGCGGGACAGCATGCACATCCTGCCCGAGACCTGCGCCGAGGGTGATCCGGACCCGCGCTTTCTGGCCAGTGAGGTCGCATTCGGCTGTATTCCGCCCGCATGGGTCGATGCCAGCCGGACGCTTCGCTGGCTGCAGCTCGAATCGACCGGCGTCGATGCGTATATCCCGCCCGGCGGCGCGGAACCTCGCATCATGATCTCGAACCTCGCGGGTTTCTACGCGGAACCGGTGGCAGAGTCGTCCCTGGCGGGGATCCTGGCGCTCCAGCGCGGTATCGACCAGCTTGCCCGAATGCAGGTCCGGGAGCACTGGGAAGGTGCCGCCTACCGGCCGCGTTTGCGTCTCCTGGCCGGGAGCCGGGTCGTTCTGTTCGGCTACGGTGCCATCAATCGTCGGCTCGAGGAACTCCTGGAGCCGTTCGAATGCGAGGTCACCGCCTTTGCAAGTGATTGGGACGGCGAGGATCTTGATCGGGCCGTTCGCGAGGCGGATATTGTCTCCTGTGCGGCACCTGAAACCGAGACCACGCGCCTGGTGTTTGATCGGCGCCGAATCGGGCTCTTGAAGTCGGATGCGATTTTCGTCAACTACGGACGCGGCTCGCTGGTCGACGAATCGGCGCTACTCGAGGCGCTTTCCGAGCAGCGCATTGCAGGCGCCAATCTCGATGTAACCGTCGTGGAGCCCCTGTCGCCGGGCGATCCACTTTGGCAAGTGCCCAATCTTCTGCTTACACAGCATACGGGAGGCGGCAGCACCATCGAACTTGATCGTAAGGTCGACGTGTTTGTCGCTGGTCTCGAGCGATATCGCCGCGGCCAGAAGCCCGCAAATCTGGTGGATTTCGCCAGAGGCTATTAATGAGTGCCGTCAGGAGCGCGCGCTGCGTTCTGCTCAGCTCTCCCTACGCCGATGCGGATGCTCCTGAGATCAGGGAGTGCTTCCCGAACGGGCCCAAGCGTACCGTCGGCATGGTGGAGATCACCCTCGAGAACGGTGTAACCGGTCTCGGGGAAGGATATCTTGCGGTTTTCGCGCCGCTGGTATTCCGCTCCATCGTGGAACTCTGCATACCCTATATCGAAGGACAGGATGGGTTTGACATCGAGCGCCGGGTCCGCGATTTGCGGAGGGTCTGCGATTACTGGTCAAAGCAGGGTGCGGCCCGACACGTGATCAGCGCGTTCGAGATCGCTCTCCAGGACGCGAAGGCGAAGAGTCTCGGCATTCCTGTCCACGAATTGCTTGGACCGGCGGAGGTGGATTCGATCCGGATTTACGGCAGTGGCGGCTGTTGTGGCTCCCGTGAGCAGTTTTTCAGCGAGTTCGATCAGCTCTCCTCGATGGGAATCGATCTCTACAAAATCCGTTCCGTGAAACAGGACATCTTCCGGACTGCCTGGGTGCTGGACCAGGGTAATCTGCGGAGTATCGCCGTCGGTGTCGACATGTGCCAGAACCTGGCCGATCCACCACAGCCGGTGGAGGACGCCGTTTCGTTCCTCGAATCCGTTCATGCAGGAGCGGGTTCCCGAATCCAGTTCCTGGAGGAGGCGATCGGCCCGGACTGCCCGGAAGGCTTTGTCGAACTCCGGCAGTGCACAGATGTGCCGGTCTGCGGCGGCGAGACCATCACGACCCCGAGAGAACTGCTCGACCGGGTCCGGCTCGGGGCCTTTGATTTCGTTCAGCCTGACGCCTCCGTCATTGGTGGGGTCGGTGCGGTCATGGACATATTTCGGGGTGCCCGCGAATGCGGGGTCGATGTGGTGGTTCACGCCTGGGGCGGTGCGGTCGCGATCATGGCGAGCTATCACGCGGCCTTTGCCGCGGGCGGCAAGCTGTTGGAGTATCCGATGCTCGCCTTTCCCCTCGCTGACGAGATGATCGGGGACCAGGCACGGATCGAGGGTGGGCGGCTCCGGCGCCCGACAGCACCTGGCCTCGGCGTCAAACTGACCCGGGAAATCGAGGAGCGCTACCCCTTTGACAGCACCGCGGTCTACAGTTGCATGCTGCAGGACTGGAAACCACCACCCGACAACTACTGGCTGGACTGAATTCTCGCACGTGCCGATGGCGCGGAACGCGCTCCTGCGGAACGTCCAGGTGTGAGTCGTTAGCCTCGGCGGAGGAGCGACTCTCCGTTCTCCGCAAAGAGATGCGCGCGCTCGGGATCGATTGCCACGGAAAACGGGCCCGGCGAAGGCGAGGCGGTGTCGCGGCTTTCGATGACCATCTTTCCCGCCGGGTGCTCCGGTGCGTGCAGCAGCGTGGTGCCGCCCAGGTTTTCGAGGAAAGCGACCTCGACCTCGATTGTGTATGCCTCAGCCGACGGTTCCACGAAGTGCTCGGGCCGGATTCCGACCGTAACAGGGGCACCCGGTTGAAGCTGCCGATTTGGCCGGGGAAGAGCGAGGGACTGGCCCTCGGCACCGTCGAGCGCGACCGCAACCCCTTCCCCGTCGGTCTGCTGCACTCGCCCGGACAGCAGGTTCATGCGCGGCGACCCGATGAATCCGGCGACGAAGATGTTGTCAGGCTGTGAGTAGAGTTCCGCTGGCGTTCCCACCTGTTCGATTCTGCCGTCGCGGAGGACGACGATCCGGTCCGCCATGGTCATCGCCTCGACCTGGTCATGTGTCACGTAGACCATCGTGGCTCCGAGTTGCCGGTGAAGGCCGCAGATCTCCAGGCGCATCTGGACCCGGAGTTCTGCGTCCAGGTTGCTGAGCGGTTCGTCGAACAGGAATACCCGAGGATTGCGCACGATTGCCCGGCCGATTGCGACGCGCTGGCGCTGTCCGCCCGACAACTGCTTCGGCAGACGATCGAGAAACTCCTCGAGGCGCAGGATTCGGGCAGCTTCGCGAACGCGTTCCATGCGATCGGGCTTCTTCATTCCGGCCATGCGCAGGGCAAAGCCCATGTTGTCGCTCACCTTCATGTGCGGATACAGCGCGTAGGACTGGAATACCATGGCAACTTCGCGGTTGGCAGGATTGACCCCGCGCATCGAGTTGCCCTCGATACGGATATCGCCGCCGCTGAGGTGCTCGAGCCCGCAGATCAGGCGCAGGATTGTCGACTTTCCGCACCCGGAGGGGCCGACGAAGACCAGCAGTTCACCGGACTTGATGGTCAGGTCAATTCCGTGGATCACTTCGTCCTGGTCGAAGGACTTTCGGACTCCGTGAAGTTCAACCTGGCTCATGTTTTCTTCCCTGGATGTGCCGCCGTCGGTCTCGTGGGGTCAAGCGAACTTGCCATGGGCGATCCGGCCTACGGAACCTCGAACCGCGTTGCAAGAACGAATTGCAGCGGGTCGGGTTCCTCGTTCCATTCGTGGTAGCAGGCGACGACTGCACCATCAGGTGCCTGGACCACGGTCGGATAACCGATGTGCTGGTAGATCCCGGGGTTGCCGTGCTGAATCCTTCCCTTGGCGTGGCCACTTTCTCCCTCGGATTGCCCGAGGCTTGAAGATGGCTTCCCCAGGTTCGATGCACCGGGGACGCCGCCTTCGCGAACGACGAACTCGTTGGCAACATCCCAGTCCAGTCCGTTCTCGGACACGACTCCGCGCACACCGTACGGGGGGCGCCGGTAGCCGTAGATCATCAGGTATCGCCCGTCGGCCAGCGTGATCATATCCGCGGGATAGCCCCAGATATTGGTCCATTTCGGCGGTGTCCACGAGAACCCATCGTCCTCCGAAACCACCATGACCATGTTCTTTGCGTCGCTGCTCGGGTTGACATGCGTACGCATGAAGCAGACCAGCCGTCCGTCGGCGAGGCGCAGCAGGGCGGGTTCCTCGTAGTCGATGATCGAGGCCGGATCGTAGGCCAGGGTCGAGTAATACTCCCAGTGCACCCCGCCATCGTCGGACCGGAGAAGCGCTGAGCGTGTGGTTTCACCTTCACCTTCTTCGCCGTAGCCGCGGATTCGCCCGTAGAGCCCCATCAGGATGGCGCCCGAGGGCAGCTGCCAGCAACCCAGACGGCAGCCGCCATGTTTCAGCGGCCGCACATTGCACGGCGTCGGATCGCTCCAGCTCTTGCCTCCATCCTCGGATCGGACAACAAAGGTCCCGAGCCAACCCTGGGTTCGGTGCGCCCAGGTCCAGTCGCCCCATTGCTCTGTCCATGGTTTCGAGGCCCAGGACGGCTGTTCGGCCTTCACGCCACGCTTGAAGAATGCGGTGATGGTGAAGTTGACGAGGAGTGTGCCGTCCGAGAGTTCGCAGATGCCGCAATCCCAATTGCCCATGGTCTCGGACCAGGGCAGCACGATACTCGGCTCCGACCAGGTCACGCCACCATCGCTGGAGCGGGTGAACAGGGTCTGGCCGCTGTCGTGGTGAAACGGATATCGTTCCTCGTTGAAGACGGCCGCGATGTCTCCGTTCGAGAGCGTTCGGGCTGCGATCTGGTTCATGCAATGCTCGGTGTGCCGGCAGATGTCATGGTTGCCGAGAATCCTGATCGTGGTCAATGTGATCTTCCTTTCCTGCCTTAGCCTCTCGAAGGCCGCATTGTTGTTGATCTGCCCATCACGGCATTCCGGATGTTGGCGTAGGGGCCGGGTTCGTGGGTCGAACATACGTGCCGGTGTGGAAAACGGCGCCCGCACCGGATCGAAGGCTGGTACGGTACTTCGCCCGTGCCCGGAACCGCTCCCGATGCACGGATTCAGGTGCCGTTCGAACCGGGTGCTCCAACTGCATCAGTTTGTCTCCGTCATTGGCTCAGACTGCCTTGCGAGATGCCCTGGATGAAGTACTTCTGCAGCACGAAGAAGAGTGCCAGGCTCGGTATCGACAACACGGTAACACCGGCCATTGCCACCGAGTAACCTTCCAACTGCGTATGGTTTCCTACAACCGGGGCAAAGGCAGCGATGCCGACCGGCAGGGTCTTCATACTCTCATCGAAGACAACCAGAAGCGGCCACAGGAAGTTGTTCCAGTTGAGCGTGAAGATGATCACGCCTGCGGCGATCATTGGCGCCCGCGCCAGCGGAAGCGCGATCAGCCAGAAAAGGCGGAACGCTCCCGCACCGTCCAGCCTGGCGGCTTCGACGAGCTCCCGGGGAAACGAGAGGAAGAATTGGCGGAAGATATACACGGAGAAAACATTGGCGATGGTCGGCAGGATCAGGGCCTGGTAGGTGCTTGCCCAGCCGACCTTGATGAAGGCGAGCAGCATGGGGATGACCGAAACCTCCACCGGCATCATGATCGAGGCGAGAAAGATCAGGAAGATCGTTGCCCTGCCAGGGAAGCGGAACTGGGCAAGGGCAAACCCGGCCATGGCTCCGAAGAACACGCAGATGCTGGTCGAGGCGACCGCCTGGACAATACTGTTCACCGTCCATCGGATGATCGGGTATTCGAACACCTTGATGTAGTTGTCCAGGGTCACCCTGCGTGGAATCCACTCGATGGTTTGCGTCAGCACATCGGAAGGGAACTTGAACGAGGTGGAAACCATCCACAGGAATGGAGAGAACCAGGCGAAGGCGACGGCCATGCCGACGATCCAGAGAAGGACATCCCCGCGACCCATTCCGCGCCGTTCGAACCACGCCTGCATCAGATCTGCTCTCGGATGGCGTAGCGCTGGATGAGCGTGGCGATGAGAATTACGAGGAACAGCATGATTGCCAGCGCCGAGGCATAGCCATACAGGTATCGCACGATGGCAACGCTGTAGATGTAGTGAATTGGGGAGGAGGTTGCTCCGGCCGGTCCGCCATTGGTCATGACATAGACCTGGCTGAAAATGCGCAACGTCGAAATCAGCTGCAACGTGATTACCATTGACAGCACGGGCCGAAGGCAGGGCAGGATGATGAAGCGCAGGCGATTGAAGGGACCCGCCCCGTCTACCTTGGAGGCCTCGATCAGGTCACGCGGGATATCTTGGAGCCCGGCCAGCAGGAGTACGAAGGCCAGTCCGAGGTCCCACCAGATCGACGCCATGGACACTCCGATCAGCGCCCAGTCTGTCGAGGTGAGCCAGGGGATGGCAGAGACCCCGACGTGACTCAGCAAGTTGTTCAGGAGCCCGAACTGGGTATCGAGCAAGTAGACCCATACCAGTCCGATCACGGTGGCGGAGACAACGTTGGGAGCGAAAAAGAGTGTTCGGGCCAAACCCGAGAGCGGGTATGATCGGTTGACGAACAGAGCAAACAACAAACCGAGCACGGTGACGCCCGGTACGATGATGAGGGCGTAGAGGAAGACGTTCCGGATTGCGACCCAGACCCATTCATCCTCGATGCCGTCGAGGTAATTCTCCCAGCCGACCCATTTCGGCTGGCCGATGATGCTCCATTCCGTGAAGGCAACGTAGGCCCCGAAGAACACCGGGGCCACATTGAACAGCAGGAAGGGGATGGCAAAGCAGGCAACAAACAGGTAACCGACCCGGTCGATCGGCCTCCGTTCGCCGGGCAGTGCTCCTGCCCCGGCCGACAACCCCGGGATTGCCACTGCTGTGTTAGCCATGGCGTCCCGTCCCCTGCGGAATCCGCGGCCGGCGCGCACCGGAAACCTGATGCGCGCCCACCTTGGACAGGGGGTTAACCCTCGTCAAGACCTTCCTGCCAGTGCTCGGTAAGCTGCGCCATGGCCTCGTCCGGAGTCTTGGTTTCGGCCCATACGCCTTCCAGTGTTCGCGCCAGGAAATTGCCGCCACTGTAGATCGTGAAATCGGGTCCGGCGGCAACCGGAACTTCCGGAATGGTTGCAAACTCCATTCCTTCGACGAACGCGCCGCGGACACTCCACGGATGGCCTGCGGTCTTGTAGTCTTCCCGGGCAAGTATGGACTTGCGCGCCGCGGCGCCGCGCCCGACGGTCGTCCAGAGGAAGCTGTTGTCGGAAAGCCACTTGACGGCTTCGAGGGTGGCCTTGTAGCGGGCGGGGTCGCTCTGCAGGTAGAGTTCCAGACCTCCCATTTCGAAGTAGGTCTTCCGCTCGTTGCCGATCTTCGGGAACAGGGACGTCATGAAATTCACGCCTTGGTCGACATAGCCGTTCAGTGTCCACGGTCCGGTCCAGAAGATGGACCCGCCACCGGTTCCAAAAGCCTTGTATCGATCGGTCACGTCACGGGTGGAGACCTTGTGCTCGTCAAAGAGCGCCAGGACCCATTCCATTGCCGCGATGCCGGCTTCGGGGTTGACCGCCGCCTGCTTCAGGTCGGCGCTGGCCCGCTGGAATCCCATTTGCTCCGCGACGATTCCCCAGGTCACCGTCGGTTGCACGCCGGAGCCCGTCATCAGGATTCCGGACCGGGTCACAGTGTCGCCGTCAAGCTTGGTCATCGCCTTGCCCCATTCGATCAACTCCTCGCCGGTCTCGGGCGGTGCATTCGCGTCCAACCCCGCCTCTGCGACATGGTCGAGGTTGATCTCCGGCTGCAGGCTCATGAGGTCCATCGGAACCATGAACAAACCGTTGTCGAACTGCGGATACCGCGAGTTGGCGATCGAGAGATCCGTGAAGTCATCGAGATCAAGTCCAACCTCCATGGCGATGTCGTCAAGTGCCACAATGACGCCGTCACGGACAAAGCCTGCCCGCGTGCCGGCGATACCCCATCCGAAATCGGGAGCGCGGCCGGTTGCGGCGGCAGCCAGGACCTTGGTCTCGTACTGCTCCGAGGCGACAGATTCCATGCGGATCTGCACGCCCTTGTCCGTGTGGGCCTCATTGAAATTGTCGATCATCTGCGACCAGACTTCGGCATCCGAAGCCCCGAGCCAACTCCAGTGAACAATTTCGGTTGCCGCCGCGGCGGTCCGGATGAGATAGGGTGTGGCTAGTGCAACTGTCGCCGTCGCGGCCGAGCCCTTCAGAAGCGAGCGGCGTGAGATCCGCTTCGGGATCAAGTTGCCCGATTGGATCGAGTGTCTGGTTTTGGTCATTCTCATCCCTCCTTGATGTTCGGGTTCAAGCTATTCGGTGGCGCCGGGAGTCAGGCAGTTCGTGCGCGATGTCTACCCGCATGAGCGAGTGCTTCCGCAGGCCCTGCCGGATCAACCGGGCAGCGAACGGATCATTTCCGTCTGACTCGTCTGGATTCGATGTGTTCTGCATCCGAATTCGTATCAGGGTCCGCATCCGGGCATAGTTCCCAGCATGGGCAGAATTGCACAACAGGGCGCTCGAATTTTGATGATTCTTGCCGGAAATTTTGCTAGGAATGCCAAGGACGGAACTTGCACTGGATTGCGGAGCAAAGGGTCTTGCCATGTGGGGGCCAGTTGAGGATCTTCGGATGTCATACCGGTGACGAGTCTTTGGCAGAACTCCCATGCGCATCTTCGGGCATCCGTCTTCCGACACGCCACAAGCAGAGTGAGCATGTCCCGAATTGTCGTTCCACCCGCACGGGACTTCATAGCCACCATCGGATGCCGTAGCCAACAGACCGAGGCCTCCGCCTACGCATTAATTCTCTGACCCGGCAACCTGTCGGGATCCGTGCAGATCCCGGGAGCAGACCAGGGCGCTCAGTTCTTGCCGACCGTTTGAAACGCCTTCAATGTCCACCATGTTTCAGATTCACGCCATCATCCAGCTGCAGAAGCCTCGGCTGCCAGCAGGGTCTGCGCGAACAGGCCTCGCCGCTTCAGCGAATGTGACTTGCGAGGAACCGGAAGACCAATGCGGGTGCGCCCGCTCCACGAAGTGGATGGCTCGATTGCCGGCGCACTTCTCGGAAGATGTAGCAAGAAGGCGGTTCGCATTGTCTCCGGCCACTGAAGGAATTACAGCGGGGCGGGTGAAAATGGGAAGGTGCCGCACCCCACATGACGAACGACTTGCCCCTCGCGCTCCAGGCGCCGGACGGCCCTTCGAACCACACCGTGCGTCGTATCGAATGACACGCCAGGCAGGCGATCGCCAGGCTCGTACTTTCCCTGGATGGTTGCCTCCCTCCACCGGCGATGGATTTCCGTCTCGATACGGTTCTCGTACACCTACTCCAGTGCGGCGGTGCTGGAATCGCCGGGTTGCGGCTCGTTGCGGCAATGATCAGTTCATCTCGGGCTCAATCCCTTCATCCTGACCTGCCAACACGTCCAGGTCCATGCCTTCGCTGGCAGACATGATGTGTCTGCACGAAATGGCGGCCCAACCCCGGTGCGGTTCATGCCTGTCCGTTGTGCGTTCCGCGGCTCGGCGGGCGAGTTCCGATGCGTCTACCAGGACGTCGAGCGAACGGCCTTTCACATCAAGCCGCACGATATCGCCGGTTTGCACCAGCCCCAACGGTCCACCCTTCGCAGACTCCGGCGTGGTGTGCAGGACCACTGTGCCGAACTGCGTTCCGCTCATGCGACAATCGGTAATGCGCACCATGTCGCGCACACCTTGTTTCAGCAGCGGCTTCGGAAGCGGTGCCATACCCCATTCCGGCATGCCAGGACCGCCCACGGGCCCGGTGCCGCGCAGGATCAGTACGCTGTCTGCCGTAGCACCGAGCGCGGGATCGTCTATCTTGTCCTGCATCTCCTTCAGGCCATCGAACACGATTGCCGGCCCCTCATGCTGCATGAGCGCCGGGCTCGCCGCGGCACGCTTCAGGATGGCGCCGCCGGGGGCAAGATTGCCACGGAGTACGACGAGCCCGGAACTCTCGTGAACCGGATTGCTCGCAGGGCGGATGACATCGTCGCCGATTCGGCGTGCCCGGGCGATGACTTCACCCAGGCTCCGTCCCTCGATGTTCCGCGTTTCCAGGTGGAGATACTCGGCAGCCTCGGCCAGAAGGGCCGGCAGACCCCCTGCATGAAAGAAGTCCTCCATCAGGTATTTGCCCACCGGACGTACATTGGCAAGTACCGGCACTTTCGATACCGGACCGTCGAAATCGTCAAGCCCCAGGGTGCCGCCCGCGCGGCCCGACATGGCAATGAGGTGGATCACCGCGTTGGTGGAGCCGCCGAGCGCCATCAGTGTGGTGACAGCATTTCGAAAGGCTGCCTCGGTCAAGATGTCGCGCGGCTTGAGGTCTTCTACCACCATCTCCACGATTCGGCGCCCGGCCCGTGCGGCCATGTGGACATGGCGAGAATCCGGTGCGGGGATGGCCGCGGCACCCGGGAAGGTCAGCCCCAGCACTTCCGTCAGCGAGGTCATCGTGCTGGCTGTACCCATGGTCATGCAGTGGCCGGCAGACCGCGCACCCGCCTCCTCCATGTCGTCGATATCCGCCTGGCTGATGGTGCCTGCGGTCAGTTCGGCAAAGAGCTTGCTGGTATCTGTTCCGCTGCCCAGCGTCCGTTCTCGCCATCTTCCCGTGAGCATCGGTCCGGCGGGTACGAAGATCGTGGGCAGGTTCATCGTGGTGGCTCCCATGATCATCGCAGGCGTCGTCTTGTCGCAACCGCCCATCAGTACCACGCCGTCCAGCGGATGGCAGCGGATCACCTCTTCCACTTCCATCGCGAGCATGTTGCGGTAGAGCCCGGTCGTGGGCTTCATGAAAGGCTCGGCCAGCGACATGACCGGAATCTCGACCGGGAAACCCTGGGCTTGCCAGACGCCTCGCTTTACATGTTCGGCACGCTCACGAAAATGGATATGGCAAGGATTCATCTCGGACCACGTGTTGAGGATGCCGATGACAGGCTTGCCGCGGTAATCGGCCCGGCCGTACCCTGCTTGGCTCGTGCGCTGCCGATGTGTGTGGCCCATCCGGGTATTGGTGTCGTACCAGCGTGTGCTGCGCAGGTTTCGTCCGTGGTCAGTCATTCGGTAGTGTTGTCCCTTATCTTGTTCCGATCGATCAGCGGCAGGATTTCCGCAGGGTCGTCGATGTCAATTTCGCCGCACTCTACTACACAGGCGCGCTGATCGTGCCGCAGATGAAGGTCGTCGGCAATGGCGGCGCGATTGTCAATGTCTCTTCGGCCGCGGCTGTTCGTACCAGGATGGCACCTACATGGTAAGCCGCCACGAAAGCCGCTGTAGTCTCCGCAACGAACGGCTGCATGGCAGGGTAAATTTCAACGCACACCATTGGGGGCAACCGTGGTACAGGGTCTGAGCGGTACCGGCTTGCTCATACGGTTCTTCGGCGCCGAGGACACACCCGAGGCATGGAGCGAACTCGGCGATTCCGTCCCGTTGGGCCGACTCTGCCAATCCGAGTGCGGAGGATATGGCTAACGCGATCGCATTCCCCGTCGGGCCGGACGCAGAATTCATCATGGGTCACTGTCTGCCGGTAGATGGTGGTTTCCTCCTCGGGATCGTCTCGCCCGCTGCACGATCCGGGTGCGGGGATTGCCGTCGCGCGACCGAGTAGAGCGATACCGGATCAGTTCGCCTCCATGCGATAAATTGTGTCGGCGATCTGCCGCTGCCATTGCTGCCCAAACCGTGAATGGGCTAGGCTGGCCGCTAAGGGTTGGTTATTCGCGAGGCGCTAAGCCTTGTATCAAGTTCTTCCAGTTCATGATCGCGTGCTCTTTCAAGAGCATTCTGGAGAGCTTCGCAGTTTTGAGTCGTACTATCGCACGCTGCGCTCAGTTCGCTTGCGGCTTCGTCAGCCTCCGAATGTATTCGCGCTCTTTGTCGGTCAAGAAACTCGTCCCTGACTTCCGCACTGGGGAATTCCTCTGGGACGAGCACGACGGAGACACTCGTGTGTCGCTCCGGACGCGGCATCCACGGCGAGGCCGATGATGCCTCCCAGCAGGATATTTCCGAATGTCATGGCTTCGAAATCGCTGGCGATGGCTGTTGCACCATCAAAATACCCATCTTTCTTGCAGTGAATGGCAATTTTGTCTTTGCTCTTTTCCAAGCTCACCGTGGCAGGGGTAGGGTTTGCGCGCCTAGGGTCACATCATCTCGAGAGAGAATACACGCTGCACCGGGCGGCTCAGTGGGTACCGTAAGCCGCGTCGGACATTGAATTGACTTAATCGTCACTTTAAAAACACAAAGCGATCTTGCCAAATTCGGTCTCGAGTGGTCGCGAAACAGGGCTGATCAGGAGTGAATTCGACATTGGGCAGGACTGGCATGGACCCAGACGCCGCAACAACACTTGATCTCGACAACGGAATTTCGCTGGACCTCGAAGTTCGTCGGGAGGACGGACGCATCCACGCGTTTGGTGCCGTACGGGTGGATACCGGCGAGAGTCTGACCCGCTCGGGTGCAAGCATGACCCGGTACTTGCGCCAACTCGACCGCTTCGTCGAGGGCTCGTCGTTCCTGCTGGGACACAACCTGATCGCCTTTGACTTGCCGCATCTCGTGGCTGTCCAGCCGGACTTGAAACTCTCTCGCCTGCCGGCAATCGATACGCTTCGTCTCAGTCCACTCGCCTTCCCGCGAAATCCGTACCACCATCTCGTGAAGCACTACCAGGATGGAGGGCTGAAGCGCAGAAGTCGGAACGATCCCGAACTGGATGCCCGCCTCGCGCTGGACGTCTTTCGAGACCAGCGCGAGGCCTTCGCGAAGTCGGATCCCAACCTCCTCGCTGCCTGGCACTGGCTGACCACGCCGGACCCCGACGGGGTTGATCGTGCGCTCAATCAATTCCTTGCGGAAATCCGTCAGGCGAAACGTCCCTCGAGGGCCGAGGCACGTGCTGCCATGGAAGCGTGCCTGGCGGATGCAGCGTGCCGGCACCGCGCCCGGGAGGCGATGGAAAGGGCCGAATGTTCCGGTTGGGTACTGGCATATGCACTGTCCTGGCTGTCCGTGGCAGGTGGCAATTCGGTCATGCCGCCCTGGGTTCGGCACCAGTTTCCTGGCGCCGGGCGTCTCGTGCGCCTCTTTCGGGATACGGCCTGTACTGACCCTGAATGCAGTTGGTGTCGGGAGCGCCATGACGCCCGGAAGGAACTTCGGCGGTGGTTCGGCTTCGACGGGTTTCGACCGGAGCCATCCGACGATGACGGCAACTCCCTGCAGCAGTCCATTGTGGAGACAGCAATGGCCGGGGAGCATGTGTTCGCGACACTGCCGACCGGTGCCGGCAAGTCGCTCTGTTACCAGGTACCGGCCCTCTCTCGCTACGACAAGACCGGCGCCTTGACGGTAGTGATCTCACCACTTGTGGCACTCATGGCGGACCAGGTCGCGGGGCTCGAGAAACGCGGGGTGGGCTGTTGCGTGACCATCAATGGCCTGCTCTCCATGCCCGAGCGTGCCGACGCCCTGGATCGTGTCCGCCTGGGCGATGTGGGCATTCTCCTGGTATCTCCGGAGCAACTGCGCTCCCGGGCATTCCGCAAGGCGCTTGCACAGCGCGAGATCGGTGGCTGGGTGCTCGATGAGGCGCATTGCCTGTCGCGCTGGGGGCATGATTTCCGGCCGGACTACCTATATGTCTGTCGCTTCATCCGTGAGCGGTCAGGCAAGGATCCGGTCCCTCCCGTCCTGTGCCTGACAGCGACCGCCAAGCCCGATGTCGAGGAGGACATCCTGCGGCACTTTCGGGAGAGGGTCGGCATCGACTTGAAAGTGTTCAACGGTGGAGCCGAACGGACCAATCTGTCGTTCGAAGTGATGAAGACCACGGGAGGAGAAAAACTCGCCCATATCCACCAGGCCCTGGAGTCCTACCTGCCGCCAGAACTGCCCGGGGGAGCCATCGTGTATTGCGCGACACGATCGCGGACAGAGGAAGTCGCGGAATTCCTGCGACTGAAGGAGATGGCGGCTGCGCATTTCCACGCCGGGCTGCCACCCGAAACGAAGAAGGATGTGCAGACTCGCTTCATCGGTGGCGATCTCGATGTCATCGCAGCCACGAACGCCTTCGGGATGGGCATCGACAAGCCGGACGTGCGATTGGTGATTCACGCCGATATCCCGGGCTCCTTGGAGAACTACCTGCAGGAGGCCGGACGTGCCGGACGGGACCGGAGATCGGCGCGATGTGTTCTCTTCTACGACGAGGAGGATGTCGAGCGCCAGTTTGGCATGAGTGCCCGCTCTCGCCTCACCCGGAGGGAAATCCACGGTGTCCTGCGCGCGCTTCGCAATCTGGACCGGAAGAAGCGACTCAATGGCGAGGTTGTGGCAACGGTCGGCGAGATTCTCGGGGAGGACGACGAGTACGCCTTCGAACGGGATTCCACAACCGACGACACCCGGCTGCGAACTGCGGTTTCCTGGCTGGAGGAGGCAGAACTCCTGACACGGGAAGAGAATCATGTGCAGTTGTTTCCTTCCTCGCTGCGGGTTGATTCTCTCGGCGACGCGAAGGAGCGACTTCGGCGGGCAGGACTGGAACCCGGTTACCTCGGCCAACTGCTGAGTATTGCCGAAACCCTGCTACTGGCGAACGCGGACGAAGGGGTCTCCACGGACGAGTTGATGCTCGCTACCGGCCTGAGTTCCGAGGGAGTTCGCCAGGCGCTGTATGATCTTGAGCGATGTGGAATCGCCAGCAATGACACCGAGCTGACCGCCTTTGTTCATGTCGGCGTGGCGCGCGGTTCGCGAAAGCGATACGAGGAAACCTGTGCACTTGAAACCGCATTGATTGGCCATATGCGCGAACTGGCGCCGGATATGGGCAAGGGAGATACGTCTCCGTTGCATCTCCGCCACGCCTCCCAGACACTGCGGGACAAGGGCTTGGTCGACTCGCTGCCCGAACGGCTCTGGCGAATGGTCCGAAGTATCTCCCATGACGGTCGGGGGGAGGACGATTCGGTCGGCAGTCTTTTTGTGCAGAAGCAGGACGCCGAGACGGTGCGGGTGAAACTGAAGCGCAGTTGGGCGGCATTGGAAAGGACGGCGGAAATTCGCCGTCAGGCGGCCGGTGGGTTGCTCAGCCATCTAGTCACCGAACTGCCTCGGGGAAGCCGTGGAACCGACCTCCTGGCGAAGACGACGATCGGCCGGTTGACAGAGGCGTTGGAGAGTGATCTGGCCACGCAGACCCACCGGGAGGAGAGGCACCCGAGGAAACTCCTCGATCGTGCGCTGTTGTGGCTGCACGAACAGGAGATCATTCGTCTCAACAAAGGGATGGCAGTCTTCCGTCCGGCCATGACCATCCGTCTCTCTCGGCGGGAGCGACGGCGTGGATTTTCCGGAGCGGATTTCGAGGCTCTCAACCTGCACTACCGGGGACAGGTACTGCAGATCCATGTCATGGTTGCTTATGCCAAACGGGGCCTGCAAGCCACGGCTGACGCGATCCGTCTTGCGATGGACTATTTTTGCCTCGGGGAGAAGGAGTTTCTGAAGCTCTGGCTGCCGGGGCGCAACCAGGAATTGCGTCGGCAGATCACACCGGAATCCTGGCGCAACATCGTGGAGAGCCTGCGCGATCCCGTTCAGCAACGCATCGTCGCAGACAACCGCGAACAAACGAATGTCCTCGTGCTGGCGGGCCCCGGATCCGGCAAGACACGGGTCCTGGTTCACCGAATTGCCTACCTGGTGCGTGCACGGCGCGAAAAACCCCGCAGCATTCTGGCACTCGCCTACAACCGCCACGCCGCGGTCGATATCCGCCGCCAGCTCAGGGATCTCGTGGGCGACGACTCCCGTGGAGTGACGGTCCTGACCTGCCATGCGCTTGCGATGCGCCTTGCCGGAGCCAGCTTCCTGGGACAGGCGGAGCGCCCGGATGACCGGGATTTCGATGCCATCCTCAAGCGCGCGATTGAGGTGCTGAGCGGAGAGGGGATGGAACCGGAGGAGTTGGACGAATGGCGGGAACGACTTCTGGGCGGGTTTCGATGGATCCTGGTGGACGAGTACCAGGATATCGGTGCCGAGGAGTACCAGCTCATTTCCGCCATCGCCGGACGGACGCTTGAAGATCCATCCCGAAGACTCTCCATGTTCGCGGTCGGAGACGACGACCAGAACATCTACGCCTTCAAGGGTGCTTCGGTTGAGTACATCCGCCGTATCGAGGCCGACTACGATGCACGGCCCGCGTATCTCACCGGCAACTACCGGTCGACGAGATGCATCGTGTCAGCGGCGAATGCAGTCATCCATCCAGCCCGGGAACGGATGAAGGCGGAACATCCGATCCGTGTGAACCGGAAACGTGAGAAGGATCCTCCGGGCGGCGTGTGGCAAGAACTGGATCCGGTCGGGAGAGGGCGGGTGCAGATCCTGACCGCTGGCCGGGATCCGGTTTCCCAGGCGCAGGTTGTCGTCCATGAATTGAAACGACTCGAGGCTCTTTCGCCGACTTGGGATTGGTCGAGATGCGCGGTCATTGCGCGAGAGTGGAAATACCTGGATCCGGTGCGGGCTTGCTGTCAGATGGAGGACATACCCGCGCAACTGGCGAGCGACGAAATCCCGAGATTCTGGCGGCTCCGGGAGACGCAGGCACTTGTCAAACGGCTTCGGAGCCGTGAATCCGGCCTGGTGGATTCCGCCGCCCTACGCCAATGGATGGACGAACTGCCGTCCAGCCACTGGACCGAACTCCTGCGACAGGCGATGGATGAACGCGTGCTCGAAGCGGGTAATGGTGAATGCCCGGTGGATGGAGTTGTCGAGTGGCTCGCCGAATGGGGAAGGGATGCTCAGCGGCGCCAAAAGGGCCTCCTCCTCCAGACCGCGCACCGTGCCAAGGGGCTGGAATTCGATCATATCGTTGTCCTGGACGGTGGTTGGGGCCCGATCACGGTCGGGAAGGAGAAGGATCCGGACGAGGAGCGTCGTCTCTACTACGTGGCAATGACGCGGGCACGGGAAACACTTGCCTTGGTCAGTATGGGTAACAATCCGCTGCTGCAGGATGTGGCGGGCGCCGGCGGTTGCGTGGTGGAGCGGCCGAAACCGGTGCTTCCCCCGGCACCGCCCGCGTTGCGGCACCGCTTTATCCAGGCAAGGCTTCGGGATGTCGATTTGAGCTACGCCGGGCGTCGTCATGCACGTGATCCTGTGCATGATGCGATTGCCTCGCTGTCATCCGGCGACCCGCTGAGTCTCAAGAAATCGGACAGGAGCGGAATTGTACTGAGCGATGACCGGAGTGGCATCGTCGTGGGCCGTCTTTCGAAGTCGTTCAGGCCACCGGCCGGGATGCACTGCCTGTCCGCCAGCGTATTGGCCGTTGTCTGGTGGTACTGCGATGATTCCAGGCCGGAATATCAGAAGAGTATGAAGTGCGATTCCTGGGAAGTCGTGGTGCCGGAACTGGTCTTCGGACCTGGCCGCGGCTAAGCAAATGCGGAGGATCATTGCATCAGGTGCTGACGCTGTCGGCCCGCACGGTTCGTCGCCCCCACCCCGAATTCTGTTGACGGACTATTGAGGGAATTCCACTTGTCCACGAAGTCTTGGCTAATTTGTTTAACAGAAGGTATGGCTTCGGCAAGTTCAGTCACGATTGCAAGAGGAACCCGAACAGACGCAGCGACAGCGTAACATTTGCCCTTTGAAAGTACGTGCTAGTGGTATGATTGTTTTTGGGGATTCCATTTTCCTGCGGATTATGATTCAATG
>CAZPXZ010000060.1:0-22856 GCA_964590405.1 uncultured Rhodobacterales bacterium
CTCATCTATCGCATCGCTAACTTGAAATCGTTCTGTACCAGGCCTTAAGGAAACCGCCTCCACTGCTATCTCGGGAACAACAACTCTCCAGCTACAGAGTACAAGATAAACACGTTGTGCGGCTGGAGTAAGCGCATTGTAGGTTCGTCGAAACAATGCATTCAGCAGTTGGTCCGAGGTCGCAATAATCCGCCTTGGGTGAACCGCCTTTCGTTCCACAGACACTTGGCCCAACAGTATTTTTAGCACATACGGGTGTCCCTCAGACTCTACGACGAGTTCGTTCTTGTACTTGCTGGTCAACAGCGACTCAATTCCTAATACACTGGCGTGCTGATCAATGAGACGAAATGCCTCTTCGTCGGTCATTCCCCCGATCTCTATAGGATAATCTCCACGAAAGTCCCGAAAGCGTGTGGTTATAAGAACTTTGTTTGGGCACCTAATGTGAGCATCTAACCACTCTACAGTGTCTACCGGATCCTGCAGCGTCTCAAAATTGTCCAGAACGAAGAGAGTTCGGCCAGCAGCGCCGTCACGTAAGCAGCCCTCAAAAAACTTCCTCGCACTAAAGTTCTTTGATTGACGCTCCTGCGGTTCAAGCAACTCTACGACTGCCCTCGCAATGTCTTCTCGCGTGAAGACGCGACGGGACACTTGCCTTGGACCAACATCAAGCAAGTCAATATCGCGCGCACTTACCCACAAAATCACATCGTAGAGCGTATCCTTCATCATTGCTATCTCGTGCACAGTTTTCAATGCAATTGTAGTTTTGCCAATTCCCCCGGGACCCGTGAGCGTCAGTATCGGATGTCGCTCTGGTGTCTTTAGCTCGCATTCCAACCTTCGTTCGAGGTCTGGCCGTGTAATGTACCTCACCGGAGCAGGTGGAATATTTGTGAATGTACTTCCGATGGGATCAAGCACCGGTCTACCTTCTGTTTCGCTTTGACGTAATCGCTTTGGCGCAGTTTGCCACAAGGAACCATCACGCCGAATGACAGCATTCGTTGCGTATGAGAGAGTATCGAACTCACCCCTTCGGAAATTCCCATTTGGCAGGAAGATATCAGTCAAACTCGTATCCGTGAATAGCAGACTCACTGGAATGTGACCGGCCTTACCATAAGAGTCCGTGAGGTCTAAGTATACGCCATCTGTCAGGCGAACATCACGCGTCCGCTTCAAGTAGTCAAACGCTGAACAATCATTTAGGAGAGGCGATACGCGGTATTTCCCGGATAGATTTCGATGAATGTGGGCCCATGCCAGCTTGAGCACTTGAACGTTTTCTATCATTTCACAAAGGGACTCTTCCAATCTTGGGCAAGCGCGGCTACACTGACTTGCTGTTGGTGCACCATGGCCGCGGGTCCTATTGCGAATCTGCGCTGCTATGTCAAAGTACTGTCTCAATGCCACCTTAGCTCCGATGGTTGTGGTGACATCTAGCGACAGTGCCGCTTCATTGAGCGATTTTATGCAAGAGTATCGCCAATCTCTTGAGCCGACATGTTGTGTCAGGTCTCTCGCAAGGTAACGAGCTCTTTGCAGAATCACTTGTGCGGGCGGACCCAGAAGCGTCTTATTCAACACATTTGCCCAATCTCCGAGAGACGATGCGCGTACAAGTTCATGCTCCATGGAATATCTGTGTCGATCTGAGTCGTCTCCGATGCATGCAATCATCGCGGAGACGGCTAGCTTCGTTGTGAACTCAAGCTTGAGCATTAATGCGAGAAACAGGGCCACGTCTCCTTCATCTCGATCTAACTCGATGCGTTCGTCCATGCGCTGGAAGAGGTTGTTGGCCTTGGAATCCGGGTTCATAGGTTGGTTTTCTCCTATAGAGTGTGCCGCGCATGCCTACCAAATTACTACTCACTTCTCGTCAATCTTGGTGTCTAGAGTCCTTGACTGACCGCGACCCTCACAGTTGAGACAAGTTTTGGTCTGGGAGGCATTTCAGGCCGGAAGTTTTTGGCCTCGCCTGAGCCGATCTATTTGGTGGTCGAAGCGTTCGACGATGCGGGCGACTTCGGTGGGCGGTGTCTTGTCGAGCGGGACGGACAGTGCCGGCCCGAGGGCGCGGCGGTGGCGACGGCAGTAGCACAGGGGAATTCGTTGGCCGGTCGGGGTTACGCGGCATCGGTTTGTCTTCGGAACGCGTTCGATGAGGCCACGCATTCGCAGTCGGCGCAGGTCGTATGTGGCACGGCTGGGGCGGTATTCGTCGACTTCGAAGGCGAGCAGCGGGGCAGCGATTTGCCGCAGCTAGCAATTTGCGAAGCCCACGAAGAGCGGGTTGGAGATCAGCAGGCAGCCGCGCCATCCACTTGCGGAACTGGGCATCGATCTTCGACAGCGTGATCTCCCGCGCGACGGCCTGCATCGCGTCGGCGTCGGCGCAGCGCAGGATGCCGTTGTCGAGATCCTCGAAGCCAATGCCCTGCTTCTTGAGCTGCCTCTTCAGATACTCGTGTCCGTTCAGGCAGAGCTTGGCGTTGTACGGGAAACAGGAGCAGAACTTCACGAACAAGGGACCGAAGTCCGCGTCAAACAAGTAGAAATGGTACTGGTCCACCATGGCGGTTCTCGAAACCAGCCACGGATAGCCGGCGCCGCTCACAGGATTCTGCCGACGCTCCGTGCGCCGCACCCGTGCACGCTCCTGCGCCTTGCCGACATACAGCACTCCCTCGCTACCGTCCCACTTGCTCAGCCGCTCCTGCGTACGCGCGTCCTTGCGCTCTCCGCGACAAAGCGAAAAAACGTCAAGTCCCTCGTCCCGGACGAAGCGCTCGATCGAGGCCACAAAGGACCGCGTCATCTGTGCCATCAGCGCCGAAGAAGGCACCGGAAATCCACGCAACTCACGGAAGTAAAACGACGCTCCCGCACCGCTCTGCAGCATCGGTACATAGGCGTTCACATACAGGCGATCCTTGCATTCCAGTTCCAGGGCTACATGCCCGTTCAGGACGTCCGCTGCACTGCGTGCTATCGTCATAGTCAGGACTCCGATCGATGGGTTCCCCATCTGTCCATCCTATGGCCACCGACGCCAAACGGCGACCATGAACACGGAACCGTCTGCAGAGCGGAACAGCGGTCGGGTTCCCGCGATACCACTCAAACATGCCTCGTCGGTCTGAGGCACAGCCTCGCTAGAACTCTGCGCACGTTTGACATGTGATCTGACGTTTCGTTAGCGCCAGCTACAGCGTCTATTGCCAAGCCACCATCGGCACATCCGAAGGCGTTTTCGCTGATTGCCTAGAGACGAGAATAGTTAGCCAGACCATTCATAGCGTAATTTTCCAGACACCATGTTGAGGATGACTAGTGGTCTGATTCCTTTTCACGATGCCGATTCCTGCAGCTTCTGGTGCCCCTCTTTCCACGCCTCCACGAGATCTTCGGGCTCCTTGCTCCAGCGGAACGGGCGGGCATCAGCGGCGTTGTGATGCTCGATGTAGCCCTCGATCGCCGCGATGCACTCGTCGAGCGAGTTGAAGATCGCGTGCCTGAGCCTCTGCCTCGAGAGCCTGGAAAAGAAACCCTCGACGGCGTTTCCCCTCGCCCCACGAATTAGCCTAACCGTTCATCTTCGCCCAGTTCTCGCCCGGCTGCATCAACCCGATCGCGCTTCCGTCTGCGGCCATCAGGACGGCGAGAGTTCCCGCGCCCGGCACTTCCCACGGTTCGGCAACCGGTGTTGCCCCATTCTCAACGGCCAACTGGAACGATGCCTGTGCGTCATCGACGGCGATGTAACTGAACCAGTGTGACGGCGTGCCTTCCGGGCATTTCGTCGACTTGATGTCCATCATGCCCGCGACCGGGCGCTTGCCGAGAAGAAACACGGTATAGGTTCCTTCGCCTGGCATCTCCGAGTCCATGGCAACCCAGCCATGGACCTTGCCGTAGTAGGACTTCGCGGCCTCGGTATCGTTGGTCAGCAGCTCGTTCCAGAGAATCGTTCCCGTTTCGGGCATGATGCGTCTCCATCTTGCAGATTGCAGCAGGCGCGAATCATAGCGGGGCAAGGCGCTGTCCGCCGAATTGCAGGGATGGTTCGTGTAGTCGTGCCGCGTCCCGCTGCGATCAAGAGGAAGCATGCATGGATGATCCCTACCCCGACTGTCGCGAGCACCCGCGAATCTACACGGTTCCTTCCGGACTTCCATTCGTCGGTACCTTTGCCACAGGTCTCTGGGACCGGCTGCGGCACCTGCCGCCCGAAGTTACCGCACACACCCGGGTCTTCGTCTCGGGCATCGGCCAGGTGTCGATCCTGCAACACGCGTTGCGGGAGGTTTTCGCTACCGGGTTCCTCCCCTCCGTCCACAGTCTCCGCAACGTGGAGGCTGATCCCGCCATCGCACTTCCCTCGCCGCCCAGCACGGGAAGGCGCCACCGCATGCTGGTTCTCTGCCGGCTCGTGTCCGCCTTTCTGCAGCAGCAGGGCGACCCGGCCAGCGGGCGAGATTCGGTGTTCCTTGCCGCACGACTCGGTGCACTTCTGGACGAACTGCTTGCGGAAGGCGTGGATCCCCCTGCGCTGATGACCGCCGTTCCCCAGGAACTGTCACGCCACTGGGAAAACGCCTCACAATTTCTCGCCCTGATTGGAGAGGTCTGGCCCGCATACCTTCGTGAACAGGGTCGCGACGATCCGGCGCGATGCCGAGCCCTGGCGGTCGATGCGATGCTCTCGGACTGGAAGACCCGGCCACCGGAATACCCCGTCCTCGTCGCCGGGTCCACGGCAACGGACCGCACGACCCGGCGGTTGGCGATCGCAGTCGCGAGTCTTCCATTCGGTGCGATCGTGCTTCCCGGACTGGACAAGGACCTCGACGAGCAGGCATGGGATTCGATTGTCGATCCGGAGGAGCCCTCTCACGGTCACCCGCAGTATTCCATGCGACGTCTTCTCGAGGAACTTGGTTCCCGCCGTAATACCGTCCGAACATGGGTGAACCAACCGGCACCGCGGCCCGCACGCACGCAATTTCTCGGGCAGGCACTCCGGCCCGCGCCTGTCACGGAGGCATGGCGCAGGGAAGCGGCTCGGTACGAGGACATCTCGGAAGAAGCAATGCGGGGCGTCGAACTCATCGAGGCAGCCAGCGCCGATGAGGAAGCGGCGGTCATCGCCCTCGCCCTGCGCGAGGCGGTCACCACGCCCGGCATCCGGGCAGCGTTCGTCACTGAGGACAACGAACTTCGCCAGCGCGTCATGGCGAGATGCGAACGATGGTCATTTCGGCCGAGCGACAATCGCGGGACGAGCCTGGCCGCGACCTCGTATGGCCGCTTTGCACTACAGGCGGCCCGCGTAGCGCTTGAACCACCCGATCTCGCCGTGCTGTTCGGACTCCTCAAGAACCCACACTGCCGTGCAGGAAGCGGGCGGAACCTGCATGCACACAACACATCGAGTGCCGAACGGATCCTCCGCCGCAACAGCGCCCAGCTCCCCGGAATGGCCGGCCTGGGCGAATCCCTGCGCCAATGGGCCGCCGGATCCGACAACCGCGCCACCCGGGCCGAAGAGTTGCTCGTCTGGCTCGCCAGCCTCGAGGGGGAGTGGGCTCCACTCGCGTGTTTTGTCGACAGGCAATCAGCATCCTTCCGGGAAATGCTGGGAGCCCATCTGCAGCTTCTGGACCGTCTGGAAGCCGCCCCGGTGCATTCGCCTAGCCGCACTCCGGTGCGGAGGGAGCTCGAGGCTCTTTGGGAGGAAGCGCCGGCAATGGGTGATGTGCCACCCTCCGAGTACCCCGACCTGATCGCGGAATTGCTGATCCAGAGCCAGGGTGGATATGTGCCACCTGGCGGCCACCCCAGAGTCACTATCGAGAGCACGCTTTCGGCGCGTTTCGATCCACCCGACATCATCGTCTTCGGCGGCCTGAACGAGGACACTGCGCCAGGCGCCCGTGGGGAGGACCCCTGGCTGAACCGATCCATGCGCGCGGAACTCGGCCTGCCGCCACCCGAGCGCGCCATCGGAACGCTGGCGCATGATGCCGCCGAACTCTTCGCGGTAGATCGGGTCGTCCTCTCGAGGGCGGCACGAACCGCCGGTGAGACCCGCGTGGCCAGCCGATGGCTTCTCCGCCTGGTGAACCTGCTGCGGGGAACCGGGCCCAGGGGACAATCGACCCTCGGCGAAATGCAACTCCGGGGAGACCGACGGCTGGAGCTTGCGCGATTGCTGGATCGACCGGAAGGTCCACCCCGGCCGGCATCGCCGCCCGCACCGAAACCGCCTGCCAACGCTCGACCACGAAGGATCTCCATTACCCAGATCGAGCGCCTCCTGAAGGACCCGTATTCCATCTATGCGGAGCAAGTCCTGTCGCTCCGGCCACTTGAGACCCTTGGCGCGGCACCGGATGCGCGGCTCCGCGGAACTTTCCTGCACCGCGTCCTCGCCCGCTACCTGGCGGAAAGGGTCGACGTGCCGATAGACGCAACCGCACTTCAGGGTCGTTTGACCGCCGCACTTGCAGCCGAAGCGAAGGCAATTTCCGGGGATGTGTGGACCCGGCACTGGCCATGGCTTCTGGATATCTGGTCCGAGGGCATCGTAGCGGTATCCCGCTGGCTGGCAGAGCAGGACAGCTCACGGTTTGTGGGTGGATGGCGGCCGACTGCCCTCGAAGCACCCGGAAGCCTCCGGATCGAAACGCCGCATGGACTGGTGGAAATCGTGGCACGGGCGGACCGGATAGACGTCCGGGAGGGTGGTCCGGCCCCAATCTGCCGTCTCTACGACTACAAGTCCGGCGATCCGCCTCACCTGGAAAGAGATATCGGCGCGTATCGCTGGGAAGGGGGAACGACGGACTCGCACCGCTGGGCCTGGCAACTCGGGGTTGCAGCGCTGATCGCCCAGGACGGCGGCTTCGAGGGCCTCGCGCCCATGCGGGTGGACGGCGCAGAGTACATCGGCCTTCGCGCAAAGGAGCCGGGCGAAGGTGGATTGGCGGACGCCTTCGGGAAGCATGGCGAAGCCGAGCAGGGACTGCCGGAATTGCGCGAGGCGCTCACGAGCCTGATCCACGAATACGATGACCCGGAGACACCCTACCGGCCGTGGACGCTGCCGGAGGCACGGGTCCAGCGATGGACGAACCCCTATGACCACCTGTCGAGACTTGCCGAATGGGCGGCGTCAGGCGGTGGAGAGGACACAGCGAGCGATGGCTGATCGCCTGACCGCAGAACAGGCCGCCGCAGTGCGGCCCTCCCGTTCGGCATGGATTTCCGCCAATGCGGGATCCGGCAAGACCCGCGTACTGACCAACCGTGTCGCCCGCTGCCTGCTGGAGGGCGTGCGGCCGGACCGAATCCTCTGCCTGACCTATACGAGAGCCGCGGCGGGCGAAATGAAGTCCCGGCTCTTCGAGACCCTGGGCCGGTGGGCGATGTGCCCCGACGAAATGCTACGGCATGACCTACACGGACTGCTGGATTCCGGCGAACAGGTACATTTCGATGCACGAAGCCTCGCCAGCGCCCGCAGACTGTTTGCACAGGCACTGGAGTATCCGGGCGGGTTGAAGATCCAGACGATTCACAGCTTCGGACTTTCCCTGCTGCGCCGGTTCCCGCGCGAGGCCGGGCTGAACCCGGGCGTGAGCATTCTCGACGAACGGCGCGCAGAAACACTGAAAACGGAAGCGTTCGACGAAACACTTCGTGAGGCACAGAGCGACGATGGCAGCCTCGGGACCGCCTACCGCAGCTTTGTCGTCGAGGGTCGGTTGAGTACGCTGGAAACACTCCGTGATGCCGTCCTTCAGCACCGGTCCGCATACCGGGCCTTCGCCGCGATGCATGGCGGAACGGTGCAGTCCGATGCCATCCGCGGATTCCTCGGAGATGCGGACGGTACCGCAGAATCCGACGGGCTTGTTGCGATGGCCACGGTCCGGACACAGGTGGACGGCCTCGAACGCGTGGCCGCACTCCTGCAGGAACTGGGCAAGCCCCGGGAGCAAGATCGGATACCGCATATACTTCGGGCCGTCCGGACAATGCGGGCCGGAGAGGAGTCGCAGGCAATCCGCCACCTTCGACGTGGCCTCCTCAACAGGAATGGCGCACGCCCAAAGCGTCTGTTTACCAATTCAGTTACCGCCGCAATGGAATCCAAGGGTCTCCTGAACTGCGTTCATAGCGTGTGGGATGCACTCGACGACATCGAGGCCGCGCGCCGAATTGCTGCCGTAAGCGATGCAAGCATTTCAGCCGCCCGCATCGCCAGCGCTTTCCTCGACCGCTATGCCGCCGCCAAGCGCGCGGAGGCAGCACTCGACTACGAAGACGTGATCGAGCATGTCTCCGCGCTTCTCAACCGGAGCGAGGCACGCGAATGGATCCGGTACCGGCTTGACGGCGGAATCGACCACATTCTGGTTGACGAGGCACAAGACACGAGTCCCGCGCAATGGGAGACACTGAAACGACTCTCGGAAGAGTTCTTTGCAGGTGAAACGGCGGTAACACGCAACCGCACCATCTTCGCTGTCGGCGACGAGAAGCAGTCGATCTTTTCCTTCCAGGGCGCGGCACCGGAAGAATTCACCGCATCTCGCGAGTGGTTCCAGACCCGGATGGAGACCAGGGGGGAAACGCTCTTCACGGGCGCACTGCAGATGTCCTTTCGTTCCTCTCCGGCGATCCTCCAATTCGTGGACGCGGTCTTCCATCCCGAGAGTTACGTCAGTGGAGACCGTGATGAAGGTGAGGTCGACGGACTTGGGCACTGGGCTGACAGCCTGGTCGGCTTCGGCCAACCGCTTTCGCACCAGTCTTTCCACTCTCGACGACCCGGCCGGGTGGAAGTCTGGGATCTGTTCGATCCCAGTGCTACGGATTCGGAATCGCCGGGCAGCGGTGCGGAGATCCCGCCCGAGAAATTCGTCGCCCGGAGGATCGCAGAACGGATTGCCTCCTGGATCGGAGAAGCGGTACCCCTCCCCGGTTCGGAACGACCCATCCGCCCGAACGACATCATGGTTCTCGTGCAGCGTCGCGGCGTGTTCACGGACGAGCTTGTACGCTGCCTCCGGCTCAACCGGGTCCCGGTTGCGGGCGCGGACCGCATTGGTCTGGTTGGCCATATCGCAGTGCAGGACCTGCTCGCCCTCGCGGCATTCGCGCTGCTGCCGGAGGACGACTTCACCCTCGCCGTCCTCCTCCGCTCCCCATTCTGCGACATCGCCGAGGACGAACTCTTCACGCTTGCCTGGAACCGTGGTGGCCGGAGCCTCCTCGCACGCCTCCGGGTGGCGGCCGCCGAGGGATCCGAAAGGCTGCGCGCTGCGCTTGCCTTCCTGATGGATATGCGCGATACCGCCGAACGGCATGGCCCGTACGAGTTCCTGGAACGGGCCCTCACCTTCCATAACGGCAGACGAAAATTGCTGGAACGGTTGGGAGAAGACGCCATTGAACCTATTGATGCACTTCTTGCCGAAGCGATCGCCTTTCAGAATCGGGAACGAGGTTCGCTGGAAGAGTTCCTGTGGCGGACGCGGAGCGGAGAAACCTACGTCAAGGCGGACGCTTCATCCGGCCCGGCAGCGGTTCGCATCATGACCATCCATGGGGCCAAGGGCCTGGAAGCGCCGGTCGTCATTGTTCCCGACGCCAACCGGATGCCGAATTTTGCGGCCCGTGAACGCGTCTTCATCGGACGGGCTGCGAATGGTTGCCCGATTCCGCTCTTCGTACGACGTTCCGGCGATGACACCCCGGAGACGGAAGATCTTCGAAGGCAGCGCCAGCGCAAGGAACTGGAGGAGAGCTATCGGCTCTTCTATGTCGCTCTGACGCGCGCCGAGAAATGGCTGATCGTATGCGGGTCGAAGTGGCGGCGGAAATCGTCGAGCGCAACCGCAAGCAGGGGTGCAAACGCGCGGTGCTGGCAATTCCGTGCCGAGGCAGCGGCGGAACGTATCGGCAGAAGGATTGTCGAGGACCGTGACCGACGGCGTCTCGGCATCCTGTTCCCGGGCCATTTGCTGGAAAGTGGTGACAACACCTCCGGGGGAATGCGCCAAACCGTGGAGACGAGCGATACCGGACGGATCGTCCTGCCGGAATGGACATCGCTTCCGGTCGCAATGGAAGACCTGCAGGCCAATTGGACCGCAGCATCGGGACTCGGAACGATCCTGTCCGAATCGAAATCTGCGCGAGAATGGCCACACTCCTTGCAGAGCGACGGGCGGGCCGCGCTGGAGCGGGGAACGCTCACCCACCTGCTGCTGGAGCGACTCGCCGGCATGACTCCCGGCGACGCACGAGATGCGCGTGCGCGCGGCCTCGCCGGACAGTTCGGCGGCTCGCTTCCCGAGGATGATCGGGAACAGGTGCTGGATCAGGTCGCGCGCATTCTCGATCACCCGGAACTGGGCGAGCTTTTCCGTGCCGAGGGTCTGGCGGAGCCCTGGGTTGCCCTGCGTATGCCCGGCGCAGCCGGCGGCGTCTGGGGACGCATCGACCGCCTCGTACTGGACGGAAACCGCGCGCTGATCCTGGATTTCAAGGGCGATCCTGAGCCGCCTGAGACTCCCGAGACAACAGGAAAGACGTACCTGGCGCAACTCGGTGCCTACCGACGGGCAGTGTGCGATATCTACCCCAGTCGAACCGTCTCGGCCTCGATCCTCTGGACAAGCGCGGAGCCACCAAGACTCATGCCGATCCCCGACAGGCTGGCGGACACGGCATTCCTGGAAGCGGTCGTGGCCATGGAGCAATCCAGGGACGAACATTGAGCAATGGGGCAGTCGGTCTGCGACCTGGAACGAATGGCCGTACCAACAAGCTCCCGCACGCGGGCAATGTCAATCCCCGGCCGGCAACAAGGAACTCAGGCAAGAAGCCCCAAGCCACCACGGTTTTCTGCACCCAGCCCGGCATCGATCGCCAGATCGACAGGCCCGTCCGTTCGATCGAACGGGAGCGAGCGCACCATGTCAAGGAAGCGCGCAATCTCGGAATCGGAAACACGGTCCGCGGCAAGGGTGCGCAACTTGTGGCAATAGTCCTCCATGCCCCATGGTCTCGCACCCCGGGGATGGACATCGGCAACGCGCAAGGAGTCCTCGTAGGTCGATCCATCATCATAGGTTACGACCACCCGAGCGCCGTGCGCCTTGTCGAGAGGCTCCGGATCGGTGTACTCCCGTGTCCATTCCGGGTCCGAGACCGTTCGGGTCTTCCGCCACAACGCAACCGTGTCGGGTCGGGAAGCGCGTTCCGGCAGGTAGCTCCGAAGGTGGTCCCAGCACCCGTCCTGAAGGGCAACCGCGAAGATGTACATGGCCGAATGGTCCAGGGTTTCCCGGGTCGCCCCCGGATCCCATTTCTCCGGGTCTCCGGCCCCGGACCCCATCACAAGGTGAGTCAGTTCCTTGGTATGAATGGCAATATCCTTGATGCGTCCGAAATCACCGATCTTGACACGCATCTTGCAGGCAAGATCGATCAGTGCCTGGCCATGGTAGCCGGCAGAATGTTCCTTCGGATAGGTCTCAAGAATGGCTCGCGGGGGTTCCCCCCTGGACGGGAGGGGCACCTGCACTTCAGCGCCCGGGCCATCGAGGAGAATTGCCATCAACCCGTAATCGCCCTCGTAGACCGGCGCCGGGCTGGTTTCCCCGCGCATCGCCCGATCCACTGCCAGGAGAGCAATCTGGCCAACATGACCCGGTGCATTGCCCTTGTACGATGAAATGGTCCCCTTGCGGGTCTGCCGCGTCGACACGGAAAGATGGGCGGCCAGGTTGATTGCGTGATACGCAGCCGTCGTTTCCAGCCCAAGCATGGAGCAGATGCCGGCAGCCACCGCCGGACCGAGATGTGCAACATGGTCGATCCGGTGTTTGTTGAGCGCAATTCCCTTCACCAGGTCAACCTGGATCTCATAGGCCGTCACGATTCCCTTGAGCAACTGGGCGGAAGAAACTCCACGGGCCTCAGCCACAGCCGCAACCGGACCGATCGTGTCGCCGGGATGACTGGAATCCACTGCAAAGAAGCTGTCGTTGAAATCGAGTTCCCGGATGGCTGTCGCATTGGCATAGGCCCCCCAGAACGCGTCCGCCCTGAATTCCGGTGTGACCCCGATCAAGCTTGTCCCGCCTGGCCTGGGATAGGCCAGCGCAGCGCCCTGTGCCGCGATAACCGCCGGTCGATCCAGTGCCGCGATGGCAACTGCCCAATCGTCGATGATCCGCATCGCTGCCATCTCGGCGGAGAGCGGATCGGTAGGTACGGGGTCTGCGGCGGTCTCCGCGATTTTCCAGGCAAGTTGATCTTCCCGCGCGATCCGCTGGCCGGACTCTTGCGGACGTACGGTGTGCAGGTTCAACGGTCCGCTTCCGGAGACCGCTTCATCTTTCGTCGAGCATCACGCACGTCGCGAATTCCGGACCCGACAACAAAGAGAAGCGCGGTGACCAGCAAGCCCAGGGAAATGGGGTCTTCGATGAAGACCCGGTGCTCTCCGCTGGTCAACAGCAGCGAACGCCGATAGTTGGCCTCGATCAGGTAGCCGAGGACAAGACCCAGTACCAGTGGCAGGAACGGGAAACCGAACAGCCGCATCACATATCCGGCAAACCCCGCAAGCAGAACGAGGTAGAGGTCGAAGAGGGTGTTGTCGATGGAATAGATGCCGGAAAATATCAGCGCGAAGATGCCGGCCATCAGATAGGGTTTGGGCCGGCTCACGAGCCAGACCGCCGGTGTAATGATCAGGATTCCCAACACAAAAAGCGAGAGGTTGGCGACGAGCAACCCGGAGTACAGCCCGTAGATGAAATCCGGGTGCCGTTCGAACAGCAGCGGGCCAGGCTGCAAACCGTGGATCAGGAGACCGCCAAGCAGAATCGCCGTCGAATTCGAGCCGGGAATGCCGAATGAGAGCATCGGCACGAGCGCGGTGCCGGCAACTGTGTTGTTGGCGCTTTCCGGGGCAGCGATCGCCTCCGGCGATCCGGTCCCGAACTCCTCGGGACGCTTCGACCAACGGCGCGCTTCGTTGTACGCCATGAACGCCGCGATGGAACCGCCGGCGCCAGGCATGCAGCCTTCAAACAGGCCGATACCGGAGCCGATGAGTTGCGGTTTCCGGAGCCTCTTCAGGAGTGCCCAACTGGGCAGCTTGATGGTCATCTGCCGCTCTCCCGAAACCGGGCTTTCCGGTTTCCCCGCCTGCACGAGGAGTTCGGACACGGCGAACACACCGACCATGACGAGGATGAACGGTATGCCGCCAAGCAATTCCGGAGCGCCATAGGTGAAGCGGCTGACGCCGGAAAGGGGATCCGTTCCCACGGTTGCGATCATCAGACCGACAACACCGGCCATGAGACCCTTGATCAGGGATCCTGATGAAAGTGAGGCGATCACGCTGATCCCAAGAATGCCCAGAGAGAAATACGCGGGCGGCGTGAAGAAGAGGGCGACGCTTGCCAGCGGCTTTGTCAGCAACACGAGACAGGTGAGGCCGATCAAGCCACCAATCACGCCGGAAACAAGTGAGATCCCCAAGGCTTCCCCGCCCCGCCCCTGCTTCTGCATTTCGTAGCCGTCGATGGCAGTTGCTGCCGCGGCATTGGTACCTGGTGTCCGAATGAGAATCGCGGGAATCGATCCACCATATTCGGCCCCGACATAGGTCGATGCGAGCAACACGATTGCCGGGATCGGATCCATGGTGAATGTGAATGGGAGGAGCAACGCCATCGTGATCGACGGTGATATCCCCGGGAGTGCTCCACCGAGGATTCCCCAGGTCACGCCCCCGACCGCCGCGAACACCGCCGGGGTGGTCGTGAGCGCAGACCAGGCGTAACCGAGAGCATCCATGACCTGCGGGTCCTAGCCGAGCAACGGACCGAGAAGGAGTCCCGGCGGCAATGGGATACCCAGGAATTCCACGAAGAAGAGATGGTAGAAGATGCCGCCGCCAACCGCGAATGCGGCGAGCCGATAGTCGGATTTCGCCCCGTTGTACAGCGATACTGCCGCAAGGAGCGCAATGATCGTGAAGATGTAGCCAAGCCAGGATACGATCAGGAGGTATCCCACCCCGATCCCCAGCATCCCGACCGCGCGCAGATGGGGCCGCATCGCTGCAGCAAAACTGGAATTCGGTTCCGCAGCCTTCGTGGCCTGCATGCTGACCCACGTACCCAACAGGCCGCGGAGAACCAGGAGGATTGCCAGAAAGCCCAGCGCGAAGGCCAGGGACTTGGGCAAGCCCGAGGCGTTTACCGGTCCATCAAGCGGGCTGATCCGGATCTTGTCCGCCTCGAACCAGTACACGGCCGCCACGGCCAGCATCACCAACCCGATCCAGGAATCGCGGGCGATGTGGCGCATGGCGAACCGTCGTACCTGGCCGCTCCGGGATCAGTCTGCGATGATTCCGTACGTCTTGAAGAACTCGAGTTGCTGCATGGCGAAGTCCTCGATGAACTCGTTGTATGCCGGGCTGTCGAGGTAGAACGGCACCAGGCTTTGCGCTTCGTACCAAGCCTTGAACTCGGGATCTTCGAGAACACCCTGGATCGCAGATTCCCATGCCTGCAGGATGTCTTCCGGCAGTCCGGCGGGACCGGCAATTCCGCGGAACTTGTTCACAACAAGGTCGATCCCCTGTTCCCTGGCGGTCGGAACATCTGCAAAGTCATCCAGGCGCTCGGAGGTATACGTCGTGATCAAGCGAACCTCACCGGCCTCGAGTTGGGCGGTCAGTTCCTGTATCTCACCGATGCCGAGCGAAACGGTGCCGTTGAGAACGCTGATGAGCAGTTCGCCGCCACCGTCATGCGTGACGATCGGAGAACTGACACCCGTCAGGGCCTTGAAGCGTTCCATTACCTGGCGGTCGAGCGATCCGGGAGTGGTAACGCCAAAGATGACCGAACCCGGATCCGCAATCGCTGCTTCCACGACCTCGCCCATGGTATTGAAGGGACTCTCCGAACGGACATAGACAATCTGCGGATCGAGAAACACGTTCGAGACACCCATCAGGTCCTTGTAGGTATATTCAGGTTCGGAGAGCAGCGAGGTGTTGATGAAGGTAGGCGTGGTACCGTAGAAGATCGAGCCATCGGCTGGCGAGTTTGCTAGCTTGGCCATTGCCTTCGCTCCGGATCCGCCGCGCACGTTCTCGACCACCATGTCCGCACCGAGGTACTTTCCGAGGTACTTGACCATCTCCCGCAGGAATACATCCGTGCCCCCGCCAGAACGCGAGTGCGTCACCAGCGTGACAGTGTCATGGGGATAGTTTTGCGCTGGCGCGGTACCGATGGTTGCGGCCAGAGCAGCCGCCGCAACGGCCGTCGAACTCAGAAATCGCAAGAAATATCTTTTCATCTTGGGGTCATCTCCCTGTTCATTTCGTCACCTTGTCAACCGTGTTTCGGCGCAAGTTGTTCGGCATACTAGGCCGATGTTTCTTCCCTGTCCGCTTTCGCCAAGTCGCGTCCATCGGTTCGCCTGATATCCGACAGGAAGTTTGGGGAACACGAGGGCCGCACCGGACAGAGCGACGGGACGCAACAAGAACACGGTAATCCATTCCGCCGGCCCAGCAACCACTGATCCCGGCACTACCCCAAACTGCACGCTCCGCGGACATTGCCGCCGAATCTGGAAACGCTTCTCCTATGCAGAACGGGTCACATGTTGCTCAGACGATGGTATTGCCGTGAATTCTCCCCTCCTTCGCGCACAATCAACGGGCGTGGGACCGTCCGGCTGCGAGATTCGGCCCTTGCCAAAGTCAGTAGAATCTTCCCAATCCAAGTGCGTATGAAGCGGAGGAAACGATGCGGGATCGTACGGTCACCCAGGATGTGGCAGAGCATGTTTCCAACGCATGCAAGTGTCCGCTTCCAGAGGCCGTGGTTGCGAAGACACGCCTGCACCTTCTCGACACGTTGGCATCGATCATCAGCGGATGCCGCTTGCTCGCGGGGCGCCGGGCCATTTCCTTCGTCCGGATTGTGGGCGGTCGATCTGATGTGTCGATTCCGGGATCCGATCTCCGGACGGATCCGGTCAATGCCGCGTTCGCCTGCGCAATGGCTGCACATGCGGACGAAACAGATGATTCTCATCTGGGCGGGCGTTTCCATCCGGGTTGCGCGATCGTACCGGCGGCGCTGTCAGTGGGACAACTGCTGCGGTGCGACGGCGTGCGGCTTCTTCGCGCGATCGCTGCCGGCTACGACCTGGGTGCACGGGCGAACATGGCGCTCGGTTTCTCGGCCCCGCGGAGCGGAACCCATTCCACACACTGCCTTGGTGCAAACTTCGGCGCTGCGGCTGCGGCAGGCGCCCTGGCCGATCTCGATGACGTCCAGTGCGAACATCTCCTGTCCTACACGGCACAACAGGCGTCCGGCATCGCCTACTGGGAGAGAGACGCGGACCACATCGAGAAAGCCTTCGACTTCGGGGGAATGGGGGCGCGGAACGGCGTGTTCGGAGCCCTGTTCGTAAAGAGTGGCGCCAGCGGAGTCACGGATTCACTGACTGGCGAGCACTCCTATCTCGGGGCATTCGCCGAAAGCCAGCGTCCCGGAGTTCTGGCAGAAGGACTCGGCGAGCGATTCGAGATCATGTCCGCAACGATCAAGAAATGGTGCGTGGGTTCCCCCATTCAGGCTGTACTGGATTCGGTTACTGCTTTGATCGAATCCGAAAGACTCGGGGCGGAAGACGTCCGACACGCGCGCATCACAATCCCCGACGACCGATTCCGGATCGTCGACAATCGCGACATGCCGGACGTCTGTGTGCAGCACCTCGCGGCGCTGGCCATCGTCGATGGCGGGATCACGTTCACTTCCGCGCATGACGTCGAGCGCATGAAAGATCCTCATGTTCTTGCGGTCAGGCGCAGGATTGAAGCCGTTCCAAGCCGCGAACTCACACTGGCGAAGCCCGCCAGGCAGGCAATCGTGGAGGTCGTCACCGTCGACGGGCGACGACTGCGACACCGAACCCGCGCGGTGCTGGGCACTCCTGACAACCCGATGAGCGAAGAGCAGGTCGAGGAGAAAGCGCTGGAACTGACCGGGCCGGTCCTGGGAGGCAACAGGTCCCGCCAACTCATCGAGGCAATCCGCGAGATCGAGGCTTGCAGTGATGTCAACGAATTGTGCCCGCTCTGGATCCCCGATCCGTAGCGGTTCACGGCATGTAGAGGCCCCCGGACACGTGAACGCTCTGCCCGGTCATGAACCTGGCATGGGGGAGGCACATCGATACGATCATCCCCGCCGTTTCCTCGATCTCGCCCATGCGTCCAAGCAGAATTTCACTGGGCAGGGAGGGCGAATCGCCCGAGGTTGCCGACCGCTTCCCGCCAATCTTTCCCGGAACAATGCAATTGGCCGTGATGCCACGATCCGCGAACTCGACGGCAAGTGCCTTGGTCAACCCCACGATTCCGGCCTTTGCGGTGCAGACGTGGGCACGCCGGTCCGCCCCGATATGACCACTGACCCCACCGATGTTGACGATTGTACCGCCCTCTTCGAGCATGAGCGGAATGATCGCGCGACAGGTCAGAAAGGCTCCGTCGAGAATGATCGCGTTGATCTCCTGCCACTCCGACAAGGTCATCTCGAGGAAGGGAGACCTCCGGCGCACGGCCGCATTGTTGATCAGGATGTCGACACCGCCGAATGAACTACGCGCCAGTTCGGCCAGTCTCGCAGCATCCGCTTCACTGGTAACATCTCCCAATGTGACAACCGCCTTTCGGCCAAGCTTCCGTATTTCCTCGGCAACCGCTTCGACCTCGTCTCGTGCAGTGCGCGCCGTAATCAACAGGTCGGCTCCGTGTCGGGCCAGACCCAGCGCCGTGGAACGGCCGATCCGCCGAGATGCGCCGGTGATGATCGCAACCTTGCCATCCAGCCGTTCGAATTCTGATGTCTCACCCATTTGGTCGGCCCTCCTTGCTATCATTTCACATGAAACGATTGGGCTGAAGTTTGCAATTGTCAATCCGCTCCATCATGTACTCAAAGTGATGCGGAGCAGCCAGCAGCGGAGAGGCAGATGAAGAATCTCGATCCAGGAAACGAGACGGTATCCGAGAAATTTGCCGCGTTCCTTTCCCGCCTCGATCACGCAGACCTTCCGGATGAAGTCATCCGAATTGCAACCCGGGATCTCGTGGATGCGTGCGGCCTGTGCGTCGCAGCACGCAAGAGCGATTACATGCGGCAGATCCTGGCGACCTGCGATTCCGGTGGAGCCTGTACGGCAATCGGTCACGTGCATGGTCTGACTGCCGCGGACGCCGCACTCGCCAATGGTGTCGCCATCCACGGTGAAGATTTCGACGACACCCTGGAGGGTGCCCCAATCCGGGTGGGAGCAATGGTCATCCCGGCCGTTCTCGCGGCGGGGGAGAGATACGGCATAAGCGGCAAACGCGTGCTTCTCGGTGTTGTGGCGGGCCTGGAATCGGTTTGCCGGCTGAACCATGTGGCGGCCGGACACATGCACCCGGCGGGTTTCCACCCGGTCGGAGTGATCGGGTCACTGGGCGCCGCTGCCGGAGTTAGCGTAGCGCTCGGGCAAGACCGAGAGAGCCTGACAGCATCGTTCGGCATCGCTGCCAGCATGTCCTCGGGCATCATCGAATACCTGACGGACGGTGCATGGACCAAGCGTCTTCACCCGGGTTGGGCAGCGCAATCGGGCCTGAAGGCAGCCCTGCTGGCGGGCACAGGTTTTTATGCACCGCGAACCGTGTTCGACGGTGCCCACAACTTCTTCAAGGCTTTCGCCCCGACCGCCACCCCGGACTACAAGCACCTGACGAAAGGTCTCGGTGAAGAGTGGTACATGACAAGGATTGTCTTCAAGCCTTACGCATGCGGGACGATGATCCATCCTTACATCGATTGCGCCCGGCGCCTTCGGAACGACGTGCCTGAACCGGACGAGATCGAGCGAATCCTCTGCGACACGGGTGAAGGTCTCGTCCACAGGCTCTGGGAGCCACTGGAGGGAAAGCACAGGCCGCCTTCCGGGTACGCCGCCAAGTTCTCGATGCCATTCTGCATGGCGCTCGGCTATTTCGAGGGCGACGCGGGTCTGACGCAATTCGAAGACTCGAGGGTACAGGAACCGCAATTGCTGGAATTCGCCTCGAAGATCCGCTACCGGATCGATCCGGCGAACGAGTATCCGCACAACTACTCCGGGCACATGGAGGTGACCCTCAGGTGCGGCAAGACAATCACCTACGATCAACCGCACATGCGCGGAGGAATGCGGGAGCCGCTCACGGATGAGGAGATCACGGGAAAGTTCTTCTCCAACGCCGGCCATGGCGGTTGGCCACAGGAACGCGCCGCCACGCTCTTGTCATTCTGTGAAGGATTGGGGAACGCTCCTGACTTGGTTGCCATGGCAGAATTCGGCCGTTGATCGTCGGAAGCGGCTTGATATAGGCACCGGCCGGCAGGACGGCCACCTCCCGGATTCCGCGACCGACGCGTTTGCGTCCATCCTTTCGAATTTGTGGAAACTACACTTCAATCAGTACACCGTTTTCCGCCAAAGGAGTTGAACCCCAGGAGCAGCAACAGAACCTTACTTCGGGATCGACGACGCAGTGGAGTTACTCGCTACTCCTGATGCGTCCAGTTCCATTCTCGCCGATGTACGGACTCCGGTTGCTTCTTCAGGGCAAGCGAAATGACGTTCATCATGAAACACCTTGTCAACAGGCGTCTGCCGGTTCACCGATCTTGGAGCCAACACTGCAGGTGCTGGCATGGGATTCGGCACCAGATCGAATCGCCGTAGTCCATGCAGCGATGCGAAGGTCATTGTCATCGCAGTCTCTCGCAAAATGATTACTTTGGCCGTTGTTTCAGCTGAGCGAGGAGGTTCCGGAGCAAGCACTTTACCCCGCGGTAGCAGCAGGCTTCACTACAAGGTGACCGCCGGTTCGGGATGCGTTCACCGACCCGAGAAGTGTCCCATTGCGCTCTCGGCGCAGATTGCTGTTGAGTCTTCCAGAAGCCGCTTTACGCTGCTTCATGAAGAGGACTACGGCGCCGATGTGCGGTACCGACACGGGCTACTGCCTGCAGTCGGCGTGGCGTTACAGAACTGAATCTACAAGCGGGTTGGCAAACGGGGCAGCGTGGTGCATGAAGGCGCAGTCAGGATCGGCCCCCGCGGACATTTCCGGGGCACAGCTGTTGCGCTTGTTGTGACAACAGGATGGGAGCCGCGATCAGGAAGGCACCAGTCATGTGACATACCGACGTCATGCTCGACAGTATCGGACATACGTCGCTTCCCTGCGTTCGGGCGGAAGCAATGCCGCGCAACATTCAGGGTGAGACCCTGGCCCCGAACCGTCTCCGGACGCCCTGTCCCGTTGCCTTTCCCTGTTGGCGGCTGCAGTCGGGTAGGCATGGTCGCGTTTTCCATTCCACCAGGGAGCGCGAGCCATGTCCCGCAGTCACGCGATCGTTCGACAAGGAAAGTTGTTCATGTGTCTGAAGGACGAGACGGGCACGGAGATTGCCTCTGCGGGAACCAGAGCCAATCAAACTACCCTGGTGCGCTCGTCAATGATGGTCATCGCTCCGCTCATCGGCGCGAAGGGGCTGGGTCAGGATGTGCTCGTTGCCCTCCAGCATGTGGCCAGAGGTCAACGCATGCTGGCCGGACTCGCGATTCTGGTCCGCGCCAAGGTCATAGATCGTATCGTTCAAGGGTATCACCGGCGCATGACCATGCACCATCGGTCGAATTTCCCTTGTCCGAACTCAAGACCTGTGGATGTGGCGCACCGGCAGCCTTTCCCTGCCGCACGCACGGCGACTCCTCGTCTTGCCGACCAGATCCTGTAGTCAGCAACTCGTTACCATGTCCGGGATGAAAAGGAGTCGATCAGACGGAAATTGATACTGCACTGCCTGTCGTCGCCAGCTTCGTTCGCCCCATTCCGACTAACTACTCGCTGAACTGGCTCTTCACAGGGGAAGCGAGTCGTTGGCCGAGTTCTTGAATTCCACCGTAGTAAAGATGAGATCCGTATCGCCGATGTTCTCAAGATCGTGCAACATGAACTCGCCCCGTCCGAATTCGTAGAAACGTACGGTACCCGCCTCGTAAGACATGTCGTCGGTCTCGCCCGTTGCATGATGGGACCGCGATTTCCCGGGCGTGATCGCGACCCAGAAATAGTTGAGCACATGCCGGTGGAACGGAACGCGCTCTCCGGGTGCGATCGAAATGCGCCAGACCCGCACCTGATCGTTTTCGGAAAGCAGGTCCTGCCCGACCCTACCATTCATTTCGTTGGCCAGAAATTCGGAACAAAGTTCGGAGTTCCAGTCCGCGCCAGCAACTAACGGTTCGCCTTCCGTCAGGATCGTCATCGCATTTCTCCCCTCTAGCACCCCGGGTCGCCGAGGCCTTGCCTTCACGCAAGTGTATGATATCGCCAGGGAGCAGTCGAGCGCAGCATGGTCCAATGGAATCGTCCTCGACCTGACCGAGACACGGTTCAATCCTCACGCCGACAGGAGAACGCCCCGGGAGGCGAACATTCTTGACCCGAAATCCGTGAACAGAAACGCTGAGGTGGAGGACCTGTCGCTTGAGGACGACGGTTTGATCCCCAACAACTCTGCATGTCCGCTCCTGATCTACAGGCGAGCAATCTCCCTTCCGGAACAAGACTCTGCCTCCGTAATCGAATCAGTCTTCACCGCGAACAACTGGCCAGCAGCATGGCGTTACGGGATCTTTCCGTTTCACCACTACCACAGTACCGCCCATGAAGTTCTGGGCGTTTACAACGGCACGGCGACAGTCCTGTTTGGCGGTGAGTCAGGTATCGCAGTGCGGGTGAGTCCGGGCGATGTCGTCATCATTCCGGCCGGCGTCGGACACAAACTCCTGGAAGCGAGTGCCGGTTTCAGCGTTGTTGGTGCGTATCCCACAGGTACTATCGCCGATCTGTGCCGCGGCCACCAGAATGAACGGATCACTGCCATTGCGTCGATCGCAAGTGTCATGGTTCCGGATCAGGATCCGGTCTACGGGAGAGATGGACCGCTGAAGGAGCACTGGCTCGGACAGCCTGCCTCCAAACCGACCAAGTGATGCCGGCTTCCCTGCTCGTTGGCGTATTTCCCTTCAACCGTTATCGCCGCATATCCGACCAGAGCGTGCACCTCATGTGCTCTTGAGTGCGGTGCAAGAGACTCTTGACCGTCCATGCCGATGTACGTCGGTCAGCGTCTTTATCTTGCACAGGACCAGCGCAATGATGACAACTTCCGGACAAGCGCCATCGCAGGCGGCTGGCGGGAGAATTCCGGGCATCAGAATGTTACGCGTGCCCGTAACCGCGTTCAGTTAGACAGGCTTGCGTGAAACCAGGACTCGATGACGTCGCGGTCTCTGGTGAAAATAGCTGGTTCCGGACTCGCTCTGCTCGATTCAGGTTTCCCCGGATCAAGTATATAGATAATACAATTTATACTGTAATATCAACATGTTGTTTCTATCTTTCCTCAATTGTAACACGTGCAGTCATCAAAACGAATGCAGATTTTTTCAAAATTTGGACGGCCCGTGGCGGTGCGTGGCAACGAATTTCGACTTTCGGGCCTCGAACCCACCTTGAACTCTCCGTGTGCGAGCCGACGCATAAACCTATACGGTGCGGAATGCGGATCGTCCAGTGAATGGCGGAAGTGGATAGAACTACCGTCCGTCGCTTGTCGGCTAAGCAGTTCTGG
>CAZPXZ010000061.1:0-22798 GCA_964590405.1 uncultured Rhodobacterales bacterium
CAGATGCGACCGTTTCCTCCCAGCGAAACGTACTTTGTATGAAATGGGGAACACGGTACGGTTCGCACTACGTAAACCGCCTCTACGGCATGGTGCGTCGGAGCCTAATCGGGGATTTCCGGTTTCTGTGCCTGACAGACGATCCGGACGGCCTTCGCCAGGATGTCGAAATCCGTCCGATTCCGGATCTCGGCTTGTCTGAATCCGCAAAACGCTGGGCCTGGCCGAAGCTGGGGGTATTTCATTCCTCCCTGAACGACCTGAGTGGAGATTGCCTGTTCCTTGATCTGGACATCGTGATTCTCCAGCCCATTGATTGCCTGTTTTCATTCGCTCCAGGGGAGTTTTGCATCATTGAGGACTGGGTACAGCCATTCCGCCGGGTGATTGCACCGAGGCCGGGTATCGGAAACTCTTCTGTTTTTCGCTTTGCTGCCGGCTCGATGGGGGCGATCATCGATGACTTCCAGTCCGAGAAGAACACGATCCTCGCAGGCTATCGAAACGAACAACGATTCCTCAGCGCATGGACCGGCGGTGCGAAGACCTGGTGGCCCGGGGAGTGGATCGTGAGCTTCAAGCGTCATTGCCTGCCTCCGTACGCGCTGCGCGCGTTCCGCGGCATGCATCCGCCCAGGGAGGCGCGGGTCGTGGTCTTCCACGGCGACCCGAAGCCGTGCGCGATTGCTGCTGGATCCTGGGGAGGAGCCTGGGGCCGCGCGCGGCGAGCTCCCTGGCTGGAGGAGGCCTGGCGGGAATAGCGTTTGCCCCACCGTTCACCGCATCTTTGCCACGCCGGAGCGTTGTTGTCTCAGTTCGGGGTGAGACATCGGCTCCTGATGCTCTGATATTGTCGTATGAATATTGCCACGCTCTCTTGGTCCCGAACGGTCAATCGAAATCTCGCCAGACATCAAGGGAGCGCTTGCAGCGGGATCTGATGGCGTGTCAGGTCTTGCGAGTGGCGCCCAGGTAGTCGTCGGGTTTGTAGTTGTGGCAGGGTCCCCGTTGCGCAAACTTCCGGCAGCACCTATTGTCCCATTGTGCACGTCGGCAGGAAGGCGTTTGGGCCGACAATAGATTTTTTCGACCAGCGGGGATTACCTTATGTCTTGGAAAGACAACAATACTGGGCCATGGGGCGGTAGTGGAGAACGCTTCGGCCAGGGACCCCAGCGTCCCGGCGGTTCGCCACCTCCAGATCTGGACGAGTTGCTGGACAATCTGCGCAACCGTTTCCGGGGCAGAGGTTCCGGAAAGTCGGGACGCGGCAGCGGCGGTGGGGGCAGCAGGCCAAACCGAATGGGCATTCTGTTGATCCTGGTTGCGGCCGTAGGAATTTGGGCCTATGCGTCTGTCTTCCGGGTTCAGCCGGATGAAGCGGCGGTTGTGCTGACGTTTGGGGGTTATACCACCACGCAGGGACCAGGACTGGGATTTGCCGCCTGGCCAATCCAGCAAGCCGAAGTCTTGCCGGTAACCCGCGAGAACTCGATCGCGATCGGTTACGAGGGCAGTGCCGATGCGGATCCGGAGTCTGTTCGGATCCGTAACGCCAACATCAAGGAAAGCCTGATGCTGACTGGCGACGAGAATATTGTCGACATCAACTTCCAGGTAGTCTGGAACATCGCTGAACCCGACAAGTTTCTCTTTAATCTTGCCGAGCCCGACAAGACCATCAAGGCCGTGGCCGAATCGGCAATGCGGCAAGTGATTGGCCGTTCGGAACTCAAGCCGATCCTGAACCGGGACCGCGGTGCGGTTACCGAGGATGTGCACGCGCTCGTCCAGTCAACGCTGGACTCCTACCACTCGGGTGTCAACATCGTTCGTGTCAATTTCGATCGTGCTGATCCGCCCCCAGCGGTGATCGACGCGTTTCGGGATGTCCAGGCAGCCGAGCAGGATCGGGACACCCTGGAGAAGCGGGCAGGAGCGTACGCGAACCAGCGATTGGCGGAAGCGCGAGGCGAAGCCGCACAGATCCTGCAGGAGGCCGAGGGGTACCGTGCCCGCGTCGTCAAGGAGGCGGAAGGCGAGGCGGCGCGATTTGTCGAAGTGTATGCATCCTATTCCGCAGCGCCCGAGGTAACCAGAAAGCGGCTCTACCTGGAAACGGTGGAACAGGTGTTGTCGGACGTTGACAAGATTGTGATCGATGAGGCGGGATCGAGCGGGCAGGGCGTTGTCCCATACTTGCCGCTCGACCAATTGCGTCGTGGGCGCGCCGGGTCAGGGGAAGGAGTACAACAGTGAGCCGCACATTTCTTCTCGTCGTCGCGTTAGCGGTGATTCTTGGACTAGGCCTGTCGATGATTTTCGTGGTCGACGAGCGTCAGCAGGCACTTGTGCTGGCATTTGGCCGGGTGGATCGTGTCGAGAGCGAACCGGGGTTGAAGTTCAAGCTGCCGCCTCCATTCAATACGGTGGAGTTCTACGAGGATCGGATCCTCCCGTTGGAGACAAATGAACTGGAGGTCACTCCGGCAGATGATAGGCGTCTCGTTGTCGACGCCTTTGCCAGGTGGCGGATTACCGATCCCAAGGAGTTCCGCCAGTCTGTGCAGAGCCAGACCGCGGGATTGTCCCGGCTGCGCCTCATCCTGAACGCGGCTCTCCGGGAAGTACTCGGCGGGCAAACTTCGGGATCGGTACTGTCCGGGGAGCGGACGACACTGATGCACGACATCCGCGATGCTACCAAGCTGCAGGCTTCCGCGTTGGGGGTTGAGATCATTGACGTGCGTATCCGGAGGGCTGACCTGCCGGAACAGAACTTGCAAGCCACCTTCCAGCGTATGGAAGCGGAAAGGCAGCGTGAAGCAGCGGACGAACGGGCTCGGGGTGCCGAGGCTGCACAAAAGGTTCGTGCAGGCGCGGATCGTGAAGCTGTCGAGATCGTCTCTGAAGCGCGCCGTTCGTCGGAAATAATTCGAGGTGAGGCTGACGCTCAACGGAACCGCATCTTTGCGGACGCGTTCGGTCGTGATCCTGAGTTCTTTTCCTTCTACCGGTCCCTTACAGCATATGTCCGGTCGCTGAAGGGAGAAAACTCGACACTGGTGATTACGCCCGACTCGGAGTTCTTCCAGTATCTGAAATCAGATGGGCTCGAGCCGTCGCAGTAGTGGCTCCGGGATGTCTCGCCCCATGGATCTCGTGGCCGCTTTAGGACTTGCCCTTGCGATAGAAGGCGTTCTGATGGCCGTGGCGCCGGGCATTGTGCGGCAAGGGGCGCTGTCCCTTGCAGCCATGCGATCCTCGGGCATCCGTGCTTCCGGTGTGGCCGCCGCCGGTGCGGGGCTCGCGCTTGTCTGGCTGGTTCGCGGTTGAGGGCACGAATCAGGGTGCTGGCGGTTCCGATATCCCGCCGGGCACTTCGTCCAGGGTTCGAGGCGACTGGGTTCCGGTGCGATGCGTGCAGAGAGGAGAGGCGGCGTAATGGAATTGGGCCTACAAAGCCGGTCGCTGCCCTTGGCGCAGGCATTTGCGATGGCAGTCTTCGCGGGGGCGTTGTTAGCGCCCGACGGAGCCTCCGCGCATCCGGAAGGCGGGTTTGCCGACCTTGTCGAGCGAGCAACACCCGCCGTTGTTATCATTTCCGTCGTTGGTCTTGCGGACGGAGGGACCCCGGACTTTCCGTACAACTGGATTCCTCGCGGGGACGGACTGCGGGAGAAAATCGAGGAGTTCCTGAACCAGCAGGAGGGCCCCCAAGATGATCATCCGACACCCGTCGAAGGTCAGGGAACCGGGTTTCTTGTTGATGCCGATGGCTACATTGTAACCAACGACCATGTCGTAGGTGGCGCAAGCCAGATAACGGTAACTACCAGCGTGGGCGAATCCTATGATGCAGAGATCGTCGGCACCGATCGCGAGTCTGATATTGCGCTCCTCAAGATCCGTGCGGAGCACGAGCTGCCGTTCATCTCCTTTGGCGACTCTGACGAGGCCAGGGTCGGCGATTGGGTGATTGCCATCGGAAATCAATTCGGTTTCAGCAGTACGGTTTCCGTGGGCGTGATATCTGCTCGCAATCGGAACATCAATGCCGGTCCCTACGACGATTACATCCAGACTGACGCAGCAATCAATTTTGGAAGTTCTGGTGGTCCACTCCTCAATCTTGACGGCGAAGTCATCGGAGTGAATACCGCTATCTTCGCGCCAACCGGCGGCTCTGCAGGTCTCGGTTTCGCGGTTCCGTCTTTGATGGCACAGGAGGTTGTGCGCCAGCTTCGAGAACACGGGTCCGTTCGGCGTGGCTGGCTTGGAGTCGAGTTTCAGAGTGTCGATGAAGATCTCGCCGAGGGCTTGGGTCTTGCAGAGGCTTCAGGGGTACTGGTTTCCAACGTAGTTCCGGGATCACCTGCGGAGCGGGCCGGCCTGCAGCCGGGAGATGTCATCCTCCGGTTCGATGGCCGGGAAGTGGACCGGCTCCGCGACTTTCCGCGAATGGTCGCCGAGACGGAGGTCGGTCGCGCAGTCGAGGTTGAGGTTTGGCGCGAGGAACGGGTCATGCTTGAGGTGACCCTCGGACTGCTTGGTGATGAAGGTGGGGTCGTTGAACAAGACGTTGACGAGGACAGGAGGAACCAGGATTTCGGGCTGTCTTCTCGCGTACTGGGGATGCAACTTTTTCCCATCGACGACCGTTTGCGCAGCGAATTCGGGGTTGACTGGGAGGGTCGGGGCGTCATCGTCGTGGACGTGGAAATGGGAAGCGCTGCGGCCTTTGCGGGCGTTGAGCCTGGATTCATCGTGGTCAAGGTCGGCACGGTAGAAGTTGAGACCGTCAGCGAAGTTGCATCTCATGTCGATGCCGCAAGAGAAGCAGGAAGGGAAACCGTAGTCATGCTTTTCTCGTTGTATGGTTCGCAACGGTTTTTCCCAATCCCTCTCTAGCCGCGGATGCGTGCATCTGGTTGGGCTGGCGCCCTATCTCGGCGGTCATCGTTCGAACGGTTGCGACATACTCTTGTCGAATTTGGAACACTTTGAGCCTATACCATTGATGTAGTGTGGCAATGAAGAGTTGCAGTACGGAACGGTTGGGCCGCGATGACTCGATCCGGACGCGTTGGAGCCGGTTTACGTGCCGGGGGACGCGAAGCGCGCCGTAGCCGGCGCATGGCACCGCTGGAGGCGCATCTCCGCCCCGTATGGCCCGGGATGCGCAGTCCCGGAACCGGGCCACTTGACGAGCCGGCAAAGCAGTTGATCCACAAGACCATCCTGCGTGTGCTCGATGAAGTCGGATTCGGCGAGGTCCCATCCTTCACGGTGGAAACCCTTACCGGTTGCGGGGCAGAATTCCATTCCGAGAACGGCAGATTGACTTTTCCGCCGTCCCTTGTCGAAGACATGATCGCTTCGGCGAGTAAGGAATTCTCCTGGGCTGCCCGAGACTCCAGGCATGACCTCCGCCTGGGTGGAGAACGTCTCTATTTCGGGACCGGTGGAGCAGCAGTGCATGCGGTTGACATCGAGAGTCGAAATTACAGGGAATCGACCCTCCGGGATCTCTACGACGCCGCGCGTGTAGCAGACCTGTGCGACAACATCCACTTCTTCCAGCGCACCATGGTCGCGCGGGACATGCCCACGCCTCTCGAACTGGACCTCAACACTGCCTATGTGTGTCTTTCCGGAACGTCCAAGCATGTTGGCATGTCATTCAACGACGCTGATACCTATGGCGCCTGTCTGGATCTGTTCCACCTTGTCGCGGGCGGTGAAAAGGCTTGGCGGAATCGGCCGTTTGTCAGCAACGCCAATTGCTTTGTGGTTCCGCCGCTGAAATTCGCTCACGATTCGTGTGCGGTCCTGGAGCGTGTAGCGCACACCGGAACTCCCATTCTCGTTCTCTCGGCGGGGCAGGCCGGCGCGACGGCGCCTGCGGCAACGGCAGGTGCGGTGGTGCAGGCCTTTGCGGAGGCGCTGGTCGGGATGTTGTACGTGAATGCCATTGCCCCAGGGCATCCCGTGGTCATGGGCGTGTGGCCATTCGTGTCGGACTTGCGAACGGGCGCAATGTCGGGAGGGTCCGCAGAGCAGTCACTCCTGACGAGTGCCTGTGGGCAGATGGGTCGCTTCTACGGCCTGCCGACAGCCTCGGCTGCGGGAATGGCGGACGCCAAGTTGCCGGATGCTCAAGCCGGATATGAAAAGGGCATGACCCTTAGCATGGCTGCAGTTTCTGGCCTCAACATGGTCTACGAATCGGCCGGCATGCAGGCCTCTCTGCTCGGATTCTCGCTGGACGCAATGATCATCGACAATGACATCCTCGGTGCGAGCCTGCGCTGCGCAAGGGGCATGGAAGTGGATGAGAGTGCCTGCTCCATTGATGTCATTCGAGAGGTCTGCCTGGAAGGGCCTGGGCATTATCTAGGCTCCGCCCAGACGCTGAATCTCATGCAGAAGGATTACTTCTATCCGGAAATCGGGGACAGAAGTTCGCCAAAGGAGTGGAAGGAACTTGGCCGTCCTGACCTGCTGGCGTCCGCGGTACGCCGCCGCAACGAGATTCTGGAGGCACATTTTCCGCAATATCTTGATCCAGCGCTGGATGCGCGGATCCGGCAGGACTTCCCCATTCGGTTGCCTAGGGCGGCCATGAACGCGCCGGTCGGGCATTCTGCGCTGGAGGAAATGGAGCGGACGCTCAACACCTGACATTGCCGGGGCTGACGCAGGGAGTGCCCGGCTGACTGTCCCAGGCACCGTTGCCAGGAACCCGCGGGCCGTATCGCCGGATACGCCAAATCAGGACGACCTGTACTCTCACTTGTTGACCGGGTGAGTCTCTCGTAGCAGGATTGGCGGGGACTCCGACACCGCAAGACATGGGCCGCCAGTGCCGGAATGGCTAGCGTCGATGCTCTCCGGCAGGTACGGTCGAGCGTCATCATCATCCGGCTTCCAGGACTTCAGGCAGGGCCGGGCCGACAGAGCCCGTGATGATCATTGCTCTCTTGTGGTGGCAGTAATGTCGACAAGGACATGGGTCTTTCCCGGGAAGTGCATTTGGGCACCTGGTAGGCGGTTGGCCGGCAGCCATTCTCGCCGATTGCCGAATTTGGTGCGCTGTCGGTTGAGGAGGTATTCGCCCGGCGGATGTCCAGAAGGCTGTGGCTGGATGCGTTGGCAATATCGCATCCGTCCCGGCAATCGATTTGGAGGCCCTGCTTCACCATGCGGATCTCCCTTTCTGTATTGGGTTTCCTGCAGCTGGAAATCGCCAGGGCGGCAGAGTTGCCAGCCGGAAGGCGGTTCATTTGACTCCCGCGACTTCGTCCGGATTGGGGAGGCTGCCGGAGGTGATGGGCCGGTATCCATGGACTTGTCCATGCAAGTCGCTCGTTCGGAGCCTTCGGCACCTGTCGCGTTGTGGGAATTGGGGAGGTCGGGGGCACATGGGAGACATGGGCGGATATCTGAACCTGATATCCTGCAGCGCAACTTCATAGCCTGCAAACCTCGCCGTCCGTTCCATGGGTGCAGAGTACCGAACGAAAGATGGCTGCCGGACGACGAGGATCCGGGGGGATGGAACGGAATTCTCTCGATGCAGTCCGGCACATGTTACACCTGCCGGCCCGAGAGGCGAACGCGGCAGACGCGCTCTTGTGCAGTGGCGGCATGGATGCAGCTTTGCCACCGGGAAGTCGGACGTACCGGAACTGTCCGGCTACGGACGCAATCTCATCGATCCCGCGATGCTGCTACGGTCTGTGTGGCTTGCTGGTCCGACCCCATGCATAACGGAAGACGCTATTCTTGTGTCGAGGCCTCGACATACGGGAAGGGGCTGCCTCGGCACCGAATGCCGAAGGCAGAGAAAGAGACATGGATGTTCCAACGGAAACCTTGTACAGCGTTTGCCCCCATGATTGTCCCTCGACCTGCGCCCTGGAGGTGGAGCGCCTGGAGGGGAAACGGATTGGGAAGGTTCGCGGTGCCCAGGACAACACCTATACGGCAGGCGTGCTCTGCAGCAAGGTCGCCCGATACGCAGACCGCATCCATCATCCCGCGCGTCTGACCGTACCGTTGCGCCGACTGGGCGAACGGGGGGACAGACGCGGGTTTGAACGGATCTCCTGGGACAGTGCCCTTGACTTGTTGGCTGAGAGCTTTGTGCGAGCAGAGCAGCGCTGGGGGTCCGAGGCAGTTTGGCCGTATTACTACGCAGGAACCATGGGCCTGGTCATGCGGGACGGAATCGAGAGACTCCGGCATGTCAAACGCTACTCCGGTCAATATTGCACGATTTGCGTGACGCTTTCCTGGAACGGCTTCATAGCCGGTACCGGCCGACTGGCTGGCAGCGACCCGCGTGAAATGGCGGAGTCGGATCTTGTGGTCATCTGGGGTACCAATGCGGCGGCGACACAGATCAATGTCATGACCCATGTGCAGGCCGCGCGAAGGAATCGGGGAGCAAAGGTGGTCGTCGTGGATACCTACCGGAATGCGACGGCAAAACAGGCTGATACGTTCGTGTGTGTTCGTCCGGGCACGGATGGAGCCCTGGCTTGCGCGATCATGCACGTACTATTCCGCGACGGATACGCTGACAGGGAATACCTCGAACGCTACACGGATGCACCAGGCGAACTCGAACGGCACCTGATTGAGCGGACGCCGGAATGGGCTGCTTCCATCACCGGCGTACCCGAAGATGAAATCGTGGCTCTTGCCCGGCTGATCGGAGAGAGGCCGCGGATGTTCCTGCGGCTCGGATATGGCTTTGCCCGCCAGCGGAACGGTGCCGTAAACATGCATGCAGCCTTGTCTATCGCCGCGGTAACCGGTGCCTGGCAGTATCGGGGCGGGGGTGCACTGCACAGCAATGGTGGGATCTATGGCTGGGACAAGACGCTGATCGAAGGCCTTGATGCCCGCGATCCGTCCATTCGTGTGCTCGACCAGTCGCGCATCGGGCCGATTCTGGAGGGTGACCCGGAGTGCCTCGCCGGGGGCCCACCGGTGACCGCAATGCTCATCCAGAATACGAACCCGATCAGCGTTGCTCCGGAAACCAACCGTGTGCGACGCGGATTTGCGCGGGAAGACCTGTTCGTTTGCGTTCATGAGCAGTTCATGACGGAAACCGCGGCTATGGCCGACGTCATCCTGCCGGCGACGATGTTCCTTGAGCATGACGACATTTATCAGGGAGGAGGGCAGCAACATATTCTTCTGGGACCAAAGATCATTGATCCGCCCGGCGAATGCCGGTCAAACCACGATGTCGTTTGTGCTTTGGCCCGGCGGCTTGGAGCTGAACACCCGGGATTCGACCTGTCATCACGCACATTGATCGACCACACATTGCAGTCATCCGGATGGGGCAATATTGAGCGAATCGAACGGGAGCGCTGGATCGATTGCCAGCCTTCGTTCGAGGAATCTCACTACATCAATGGTTTCGCACATACTGATGGTCGCTTCCGGTTCAAGCCGGACTGGCGTTCCCTTTGGCCGGAAGGAATCGTTGATAGTTTGGCTCTGGCGAGCATGCCGGCGCTTCCCGATCACTGGCCGGTCATTGAGGAGGCAACGGAAGAGCATCCGTTTAGGTTGGTCACGGCGCCCGCGAGGCAGTACCTGAATTCAACCTTCACCGAAAGCGCAACCTCCATTCGCCGGGAAGGGCGTCCGACAGTCCAGGTGCATCCCGCGGACGCAAATGCGGTTGGCATCCGGGATGGCGATCTCGTGCGGCTGGAGAACGGGCGCGGCTCGGTCCTTCTGCACGCCAAGCGCGGAGGCGGAATGCGACGTGGAGTGCTGATCGTGGAGAGCATATGGCCAAATCAAGCGTTTGAAGGCGGAATCGGAATCAATGCGCTGGTTGGCTCAGACGCTGCGGCTCCTGCGGGGGGATGCGCGTTTCACGATAGCCACGTTCGGATTGAGCCGGTTCGGCGGTGAGTGCGGCACCAGAAAGCTCGGGAAAGGAACGCAGTGCAGGCTCGTGGGCGAGTTGACAATCTGGATGCGCTAGTGTCCGGTTGTCAAGCAGGTTTGCGAAGGTGGAGCTGAGCCCAACGGATTCAGGAGTTGATGCTCGATCCGATTTCTGCCGATGTCGCGGCCCGCGCCACCAACGGCTGCGACAGGTATCTCTTGGAAACGGCGGCACCAACCGTGTACTTGGGATCGACGAAATTGCCCAGTCGTACTTTGCCGCGCTGGCTCAACAACATGTACGCGTCCCGTTTGTCATACCCGTAATCCGCGACCATCCAAAGCACAAGTTCCCGATAGGCGATGCGAGTAGCGTCTTCCAGCGGTCGTGCGCTGCCGATCGACATGATTTAATCGTCAGCCTCAAGTCTCGGCCACTTGATGTGCCACCCCTTGGTCTGGTCAACCGTGATGGTCGTTGTAGTTGGATATTCGACGGCGACACCGCACACCTCTCCATCACCCTGACAAGCATGGGCGTCACCGATGAAGAGCCGACCTCAGGGACTTCCTACCGGCAGGTAGGTGATGGTTTTCGGTCCCATGTCCGGCAAGCCCATGTTTCCGCCATGGTTAGCCGGAGTGAGCGAATTGATGGAATCGATCTGTGGCGAGCAGCTGAGGGTTCCTATAGGGGCTTGTAGGGCAGCGTGACTTTGTCGCTCCGGTACACGTGCTCTTCTTCCACGACAATCTTGCGCACGACTTCCGGAAGGGGCTCATTCAGAGTGGCCGTGTAGTTTGTGTTCGTGAGGCCGCCGAACTCCTTGATCAAGCAGCAGGTCCCTCCGGGTTGCGGCCCCCGCGGAACCATCTCCTCGATGTGCACGGCTAGCGCGTCGCCACTTTCCGCACCGTCGACCATGATGGGTCCGCATTGCGGATTCAGCCACGGCATTTCAAGGACATCAGACGGAAGGCCGCGTTCTGTCCGAATCTTGCCCTCGAACGCATCCCGGGTTTCCACGACCACCCGGTCACCGGGCCGTATATGTAGGACAGGCTCAGAATACGGGGCCGATGGTTTAGTGAAATGCGCCCTGTTCCTCTTCTTTCAGGCTATGAGTCATCCATGATGATCTGCGTCCGTTGCCGCGTTCTGACATGATGGATTCTGTGACCCACCCGTTCGGATAGCTACATATCACCATTTCCATAGCTCAGACTCTTCCGTCATGCGCAAGTGCGCGAAACCAGATATTCGCGCCGACTGAAATCGGAGGCAACAGTTTCAAACTGCAACGGCGGCAGTGCCCGCTCAATCGCGGTCCAAGCCGGCACGGAGCTTGTCCACCAGCTCATCAATATGGAATCGTTCAGCGATGAATGGAGGTGCAATCAGTCCGCTGTCCCCGGTGAACTTGATGTGAAGTCCGTTGTGGAAGAGTTCTTTCTGCAGTGCCGTTCCCCGTCTTCCGGGTGTTCCATCAGGAGCGACATCGATCGCTGCAAGGTAACCGATGCCACGGACATCGGTTACCAGTGGATGGTCTTCAAGACTGAAAACCGCGTCCAGAAAGTACTGCTCTCCTTCGATCACTCTCTGAAACAGGTCTTCTTGCTCGTAGATGTCCAGAGCCGCGACACATGCTGCTGCGGCTGCAGGGTGCCCGGAATACGTGTAGCCATGCATGAACTCGATGGCGTTCTCCGGGGCTGCGCCCGTGATCTCTTCATAGATCTCGTCCCGTACACCGACCGCTCCCATCGGAATTGCCGCATTCGTAAGGGCCTTCGCCATGGTGATGATGTCGGGCAAGACCCCAAACCGCTGCGACGCAAAATTCGCACCCATGCGGCCAAAGCCGCAGATCACCTCGTCGAATACCAGCAGGATTCCATTCGAATCGCAAATCTCGCGCAGGCGTTCGAGATAACCGGTAGGAGGAACCAGGCAACCGGTGGATCCGGCCACCGGCTCGACGAAGCAGGCGGCGATCGTGGACCCGCCGTAGGCCTCCACGATGCGTTGCAGATCGTTTGCCAGTTCGGCGCCTCGTTCGGGTTGACCCTGGGTGAAACGATTCTCCGGAAGCCACGTATGGCGCATCAGCGCCACATGCGGGATGACGCCGGGAAACGTCTCTCGATTCCGTACCATTCCGGATAGCGAGAGTCCGCCGATATTGACGCCATGATAGGCCCGCTCCCGGGAGACGAACCGGATGCGCTGTCCCTCACCTCGGGCACGCTGCGTAGCCATGGCGATCTTGAGAGCCGTATCAATCGCTTCTGATCCAGAATTCGTGAAGAAGACGTGGTTGAATGGCTCCGGCAGTAACCGGGCGACTCTTTCGGCAGCTGCAAAGGAAGCGGGATGACCAAGCTGGAAGGGAGCGCTGTAGCTGTTCTGCAGCATTTGCGCGTGGACCGCGTCGGCGATCTCGCGACGGCCATTCCCCGCTGGGCAGCAGAAGAGTCCGGAACTTCCGTCGAGAACCTGCTTGCCCCGCTGATCCGCGAGGTACATTCCCTTTGCGACAGTTACGATTCGGGGGGACTTCTTGAAATCCCGATTGCCGGTGAACGGCATCCAGTACTCTTCGAGCGAATTTGTGGTAGCGATGCCGTCCGCGTTGTATTCAAGCTCGGTCATCCGGGTATCCTCCGATCTTTTGCAGTTCGCTCCGTGCCGGTTACGGCCGAATCGAGATTCATCCAAACCCTAATACAGCATTTGGAGCGATCTTGTCCTGATAGAGTGGCGGTACAACGTGACGCGGCCACTGGAGAAAAATGCCATGAAATGGCTTCCCGTGTTTCCTGCTGGAGTACCAAGGGCCGCAGTGTTGGTTGGTATTGCCGCCATGGCGTGTACAGTCGCGCTGGCAAATTATGCTGTCCTAAGGCCGATCAACGACTGGCTGACCTGGGGCCACTTTGTCTTTCCGGTGGCGTTCCTGATTACGGATCTGATCAACCGGATCTTTGGTGCGGAGGCGGCACGCAGGGTGGTCGCCGGTGGATTCGCAGTAGCAGTTGTCATTTCTCTCGCTGTTGCAACCCCCCGTATTGCACTCGCTTCGGGAACTGCCTTCCTGATCGGCCAGCTGGTTGATGTCGCCGTCTTCGACCGCCTGCGCAATGCCACGTGGTGGAGGGCGCCCGTCACATCATCGGTGGCAGCAAGCATTGTCGATACCGCGATCTTCTATTCCCTGGCCTTTGCTGGAACCGGAGACCCGTGGGTGCAGTGGGGAGCGACTGATCTCGTGGTCAAGCTCGCGATGGTACTCCCCCTCCTTGGCCCATTCCGCGTTCTTACCAGACACTTGCGCAGGTAATCCCCGCGGTCGTCAGGCTTGTCCTGGAATTTCTGTCGAATGCGATCGCGCTGCTCAGTCCATCAGGAACCGAGCCGAAGGTTGTGTCTCTTTACCGCAGGATGAATTCTGTGGCAGATCTGACCCGGGCATCCGGGATTCGAAACGCCGCCGGCGCGTGCTGTTTGTTTTCTGAACAAGCAGTATTGCCGTTGCCGTCCGGCTGGTTGCCGCTACCGGTGTCGAAGCAGCTGGTTCGAATTCATTGCGTGATTCAATACCTCTTGCCTTCCGCAATTTCCTACAGGCGGGACTTGCCATTGTACGAAGTGCTGCAGGGGCCTTTGTATCCGTGCGAATGCTCCCGTGCGTTCCTCAGACCGACGGTTGACTGGCCGCTGAGCTGATTCGCGTGCAGGCACGGTTATTGCGAATCGAACTTCACACCTGAAACCGCGTGGCGCCCGGTGTAACCTTCTCGCGCGGCGCTTCGTGCCGCGAGAACTGGCGGTGGGGGCAATTGTGAGAACAGTCTACGTCAACGGGAAATTTACGCCGGAAGGCGAGGCGCGAATCTCGATTTTTGATCGGGGCGTGCTGTTTGCAGATGCGGTCTACGAAGTTTGTGCGGTGCTGGATTCGCTGCTCATCGACACGGATGCTCACCTGCAGCGTTTGCGCCGCTCACTCGGGGAACTTGGTTTCTCGCTGTCGCTGTCGGACGATGATGTCCTCGACATCATGCGTGAACTTGTTGACCGAAACCGGGTGGGCGAGGGGCTGGTCTACCTTCAGGTTTCGCGCGGTGTGGTGGATCGTGATTTCGTCCCGGCTAACAGCCTGGAACCCGGCGTGTTCGCCTTTACACAGGAGAAACTGCTGGAGGATCATTCGGTTGCACGGAACGGGATACGCGTGGTCACCAAGCCGGACATTCGCTGGGGGAGACGAGACATCAAGACGGTTGGGCTGCTGGCTTCCTCACTGGCGAAACGAGACGCAGTCATGGAAGGGGTCGATGACGCCTGGTTGGTTGAGGACGGCCATATCACTGAGGGCACTGCCAGCAATGCCTGGATCGTTACTTCTGAGAATCGAATCATCACACGACCGCTGTCACCGGTGATACTCGCGGGATGCACCCGTGCGGCAGTGCTCCGTCTCGCCAGGGAAGCTGGCCTTGAGATCGAGGAACGACGATTCACACTGGATGAGGCGCAGGAGGCTGTCGAGGCATTCATAACCGGTGCATCCGCTCTGGTAACCGGAGTCGTCGAGATCGACGGACGCGTACTTTCCAACGGGAAGCCCGGACCGTTGACTTGCCGTTTGCGCCAAATTTACCTGGAAGAGGCTCGGCGGACTGCCGTCTGACCAACCACGGAAGTCATGATGATGCCTTCCAGCCAGGTTCGGCAACGAAACCCTACCGTGTTTTGGGCTGCCTTTGCCGTTGTGGTCTTCACAGCGTGGGCGGCGTTGCTCGGCATGAGCCTTGGGTACGCCGGTCCACTGCGCGACCTTGGTCCGGGCATGGAGTTGTTTGCACCGATTCAATGGCTTGGTGAACTCTGTATGGCGGGTGCGGAGCCGCAACGGTGGCTGGCGCTCTGGGCGATGTGGGCACTGATGGCATTGGCCATGATGGGACCTGCATCCGTGCCCTTTATTGTCACTTACAGCCGGATGGGAGCACGGGTGGGTAGAGCGCCGGGGAAAGTGTCGCTCGCGGCACTCGCCACGGGGTACATTGTTGTCTGGATTGCCTACGCCGCTGTGGCAGCGGCCATCCAGTGGGCACTTGTGGGAGCGGCGTTCCTTGATCATGCAGGCATTGTTGCGTCTCCCTGGGCCGCGGCTGCACTGCTTGCCATGGCCGCGCTGTGGCAGTGGACGGCTTGGAAGACATCCTGCCTGGTGCGGTGCCGCGATCCGTTTCCCTTCTTCGTTTCCAATTGGAGAGACGGCGCATCCGGAGCGTTCCGGTTGGGAATCCTGCAGGGAATGGCTTGTGCCGGATGTTGTTGGGCGCTGATGCTTCTCGCCTTGGTGGGGGGCGTAATGAATGTGCTATGGATGGCTGGGGCGACTGCCATCATGGTGGCCGAAAAGTTCCCGGATCCTGGTGATCGTCTGCGTCGAACACTCGGGGCCGGCCTGGCAGTAGGTGCATTGGCCTCCGGGCTTGTCGGCCTTTGGCATTCGTGGGGAGGGTAGAGCATGAATTCTTGGAGCATCCGCGGGGAACTGGTGCTGAACTGCAACTGTGCTGTGTTCTGCCCTTGTGTCGCCTCACTGGGAGAGCATCCGCCGACGAATGGCTACTGCCAGACTTGGGGAGGAATTCGGATCGACGAGGGGAATTTTGGTGAAACGGATCTTTCCGGGTTGAACGCGGCGCTACTCATTGATATCCCAGGCCGCATGAGTGAGGGCGGATGGAGCCTAGCGGTCTGGATAGACGAGCGGGCCGACGATGCGGCATTTGCCGGGCTTTCAAAGATATTGAGCGGGAAATCAAGGGGAACCACGGGACTGTTCTCGATCCTCGTGGGCAATTTCTTGGGTGTCGAGAAGGCTCCCGTCCGCTACGAGACTGAAGGAGACGTTCGGATTGTGGAGGTCGGGCGAAGGATCCGCGGTCGCGTAGCTCCGATCGAGGGAAATCGACAGGGGGAGCCTGTACGCATCACCAATTCGCGATACTGGATCTCGCCGGAAATCACGGTGGCCCGTGCGGAGCAGGGCCGGGTACGGGCGTTCGGACGCGTGTGGAACCTCGAACAGAGGAGCGCGGAGATCTGCCGGCTGGACTGGAAGGGGCCATAGCCCGAGTTTGTGTGCTGTTTCTGGCGGACTTGCCGTGAACCGCCCACTCGTCAGCGGTAGTTGGAGTGGCGCGGCGCCAACACCCCCCCGGTGTTGAAAGGGTCTTCGGTCCAAACTCGGCTTACGCTGCGTGAGCCAGTGCCAGGGCTGTATCGATCATCCGGTTCGAGAATCCCCACTCGTTGTCGTACCACGCGAAAACACGTGCGAGTCGCGTTCCGACCATGCGGGTCTGTCCGGCCGCAATTGTCGCGGAATGGGGATCATGATTGAAGTCGACGGATACCAATGGGGCTGTCTCGTACGCGAGGATGCCACGTAGCGGCCCCTCTGCTGCCTGGCGGAACGCTTGGTTGATCTCTTCGGCATCGGCGTCCCGGGTGGGCCGAAACGTCAGATCGATTGCGGAAACATTCGGTGTTGGAACCCGGACAGCGACACCATCGATTCGTCCTGAAAGTTCCGGCAGAACCATTCCCACGGCACGTGCGGCGCCGGTCGAGGTCGGGATCATCGATAGCGCTGCGGAGCGAGCTCGATAGGGGTCCTTGTGGAGGGTGTCCAGCGTCGGCTGATCGCCGGTATATGCGTGAATCGTCGTCATGTATCCGGACTCGAGACCAACGGATTCGTTCAGCACCTTGGCGACAGGAGCGAGACAGTTGGTCGTGCAGGATGCGTTTGAGATGACATCATCGGTCTTGGAAATCTGGTCGTGGTTCACTCCGTAGACCACCGTTCTGGATACGCCGTCCGCCGGGGCCGAAACGAGTACCTTTCTCGCACCGGCTTGCAGATGCGCAGAAGCCTTGGTCCGGGATGTGAAGAGACCCGTACATTCCAGAACGACATCAACGTCCAGCTCTGCCCAGGGAAGGTCGCCGGGATTCCGTTCCGCGAGCACCCGGATCTGATTGCCGTCCAGCTTGATCCATCCCTCGGCGCTATCCTCCTCGACCAGCCCGGGAAAGCGCCCGTGCACGGAATCAAAGCGAAGCAGGTGCGCGTTGAATGACGGGTCGCCGAGGTCATTGATTGCCACGACTGTGGCATCGTCCCTGCCTGTTTCGCAAATGGCGCGAAGTATGCAGCGCCCGATTCGGCCAAATCCATTGATGGCGAGGCGCACGGGCATGTTCAACTCTCCTTTCGGGTTCGCCGCGGTTCTTTCAGCAACCGACGGACTTCGCGCATCACGGTGTCCGCCCTGATGTCGAAGTGAACAAACAGATCTTGGGCCGGGGCAGAGGCGCCAAATCCTGTCATTCCGACAAAGGCAGCCTTGCTGGCGTCACCGCCTTCTCCGTACAGCCAGCGCTCCCATCCTCGCGCGATGGCCGCCTCGACGGCGACGCGTACCGGGCCCTTGGGAAGTACCGACCGCCGGTAGCGTCGAGACTGTGCGGCGAAGTGCGCTTCACATGGCATGGAGACAACCCTTGTCGGCACTCCGGCGCTCTCGAGCATTTCTCTCGCTGCAACTGCGACAGAGACTTCGGAGCCGGTAGCAATCAGGACGGCCCGGCATGCACCGCTGGCCTCCTGCAGCACGTAGGCTCCGCGGGCGGAGAGGTTTTCGTCTGTATGCTGTGTGCGGACGGTCGGAACGGATTGGCGGGTCAACGCGAGGACACTCGGCGTATTCCGGGATTTGAGAGCCAACTGCCAACACTCGGCGGTTTCGATGGGGTCTGCCGGCCGGTACACGTCCAGATTGGGAGTCGCACGCAACATTGCGAGATGTTCTATCGGCTGGTGCGTCGGCCCGTCCTCCCCAAGTCCGATGGAGTCATGTGTCATCACGTAGATAACTCGGATACCCATAAGTGCGGCAAGACGGATGGACGGGCGGGCATAGTCTGAGAATGCCAGGAACGTGCCGCCGTACGGTATCAGGCCGCCGTGCAGTGCCATTCCACTCATGGCAGCCGCCATGGCATGTTCCCGAACGCCCCAGTGTATGTAGCGGCCTGAGAAATCTTCAGCGTTGACGATTTCAAGGCCCTTCGTGAGCGTATTGTTGGAGCCGGTAAGGTCCGCTGAGCCACCAACGGTATTTGGAAACGTCTCGTTCACAACATTCAGGGCAAGTTCGGAGGCTTTCCGCGTGGCTATGGACGGGGCTTCGAGAGAAAGTCCGCGCTTGTGCTCAATGAGCGCAGCGTCCAGAGACTTGGGGACGGAGGCCTTCAGGAATCGGGTCAGGCGCTTTCGTTCCTGTTTCGGAAGCGCGCGGACCCGTTGTTCCCAGTCCCGCCGCACCGAATGTCCACGCTTGGCACAATCGTGCCAGGCCTCATGTACGTGCTCGGGAATTTCAAAGGGCTCATGCGGCCAGTCGTAGTTTGTTCGGGCAGCGGCAGCCTCGTCCTGACCAAGCGGGGCACCATGGGCTGCAGCCGTTCCTTCCCGATTGGGCGAGCCGTATCCGATCCGTGTCCGACAGCAGATGAGGCTGGGACCAGCGGAGCGTTGTGCCCGTTTGATGGCGCGCCGAACGGCTTCGGAATCATGGCCATCGACGGTGGATGTGCTCCATCCGGAGGCACGGAAACGTGCTGCCTGGTTTGTTGAATCGGCCAGCGATACTGCGCCGTCAATGGAAATTCCATTGTCGTCGAACAACACGATCAGCTTGTTTAGGGCAAGGTGCCCGGCAATCGTTACAGCCTCCTGGCTTATTCCCTCCATCAGGCAACCGTCGCCCGCAATCACGTAAGTGTGGTGGTCGAATATCCGGTGCCCGAATCGAAAGGCCATCATGCGTTCTGCAATCGCCATGCCGACGGCATTGGCAAGTCCCTGCCCCAGAGGCCCGGTGGTTGTCTCGATGCCGGCAGCGTGCCCGTATTCCGGATGGCCGGCGGTCCGCGAATCGAGGGAGCGGAAGCGCCTGACTTCACCGATCGGCATATCCTGATGCCCAGTCAGATGAAGCAGTGCGTACAGAAGCATCGATCCGTGACCAGCGGATAGTACGAATCGGTCTCGATTGGGCCAGTCCGGCGCCGCAGGGTCCGTACGAAGAAAACAATCGAATAGAACAGTCGCAACATCCGCCATGCCCATGGGCATTCCGGGATGTCCCGAGTTTGCTTGCTCAACCGCGTCGATCGCGAGTACACGCAATGCGTTCGCCATGAGCTTGTGTCGTTCGGTCCCGGTCAGGGCGCCTGGCGTAAGGTGGGCAGTATCTGCCGATGGAAGCATGATTGGGCTCGCAAATTCCGCCATCAGGCGGGGGTCAAGACGATTCTACGCCTTGTATCAACTCTCGTATCTCTGCGTCAAAGGCGAGGTCGTTATCACAGGCCGTGTCAACCTTTTGTATGGCATAGCTTACGGTTGAATGGTCGCGGCCACCGAATTCGGATCCAATCGCAGATAACGAGTAGCCCGTGAGACGGCGGGCGACATACATTGCCACCTGGCGCGCGAGCACGACGTCCCTGGCCCGGCTCTTTGATATCAGGGCGCGATCGTCCAAACCAAAGTGTTTGGCGACCTGCTTGCGGATGTCCGCCACCGGGAGTCTGCGATTGAGAACCAGGAATCTCTCTTGAAGAATGTGTCTTGCGCGTTCGAGCGTGACCTCCTTGACTTCCATCTGCAATGGTTCGACTCCTGAAACGATTTGGAGTATGCAACCCTCGAGATCCCGGCAATCGGGGGATGCTTGGTCCGCGATATACCACAATGCTTCATCACTCCAGATGATCCCGGTATCTATTCCGCCGATGTGTTTCGAAAGATCTTGCAAGATTGCGAATCGGATATCCGCGTTGGGCCTGTCGAGTCTTGTAGTCGGGCCGCCGGAGAGGCGAGTGATGATTCGCGGATGGATGTCTGTCAAAGCGCGCAACGGGCGGTCGCTAAACACCGCGACCCTTCGCCCGGACTCAAGGAGAAGATCAAGCATCGCCAAGAGTTGCTTCTGTGTACCCTTACGGCCCGCAAGCAACTGGAGGTCATCGATTACGAGAAAGTCGATCTGAGAACACCGGTCGCGGAATGCCTGGCCCAGTTTTGCCCTGCATGCACGGCCGTATTCGGCCGAGAATTCCTCTGCGGAGGTGCTTAGTACGGTTCGGCCTGGGTATGCCTCCCGAAAGCGGCTTGCTATGGAGTGCCGAATGTGTGTTTTTCCGGTTCCGACTTCACCGTATATGAAGATGCAGCGGTACCGTGGGTCGGGCGCCTCCGCAATATGGATCGCAGTACGGACAGCGGCGGTGTTGCTGGAGTTCAGTACGAGGCGCTCGAACCGCATTCGGGGGCGCGTAGATGCCGGGCTGAAGAACTCGGTTGGCCACGGTAAGTCTTCGGAAGTGGAACGTCTTGCGGTTGACGCCGCACAGACTTGCAGGCTCGGGTCAACGATCACCTCGATTGTCTTCAGATTAGGATCAGTGCGCCGGGCTAACTCAAAGAGAGCGTGCATCTGCCCATGCAGAATCCGGTCCCGGACGAATTCCGACGGCGCCGCGAGAACCAGTTTGCCGAGTTCCCAATGCCTGGGGGTCGCCTGCTTGGCCCAATGAAGAATTTCCTGTGTCCGGCTGTCCCCACGGATACTCTCGATAACATTGGTCCATGACAGAGGGTCATGGCCAACAGGGGCGCCGTCGGTCTTCTTGGGGCCAATTTCTGCGTCACTCTGGCGCCCATCCTTGGCAAAGGCGCTAGCGGCTTCGCTATCAACAGTCCGACGCGGCACTACTGGCAGTGCACCCGAGACAAGGAGCAATTCATCCGCTGCCCTCGTTGATTTTAGTGATTTTTGGCCCGGTTTGGCCACATGGCAGTGTATCACAGGAAAGGGAGCGCTGCAATCAATCGCCATCAATTTTATACTTTATACTCCGCAAATATTTATAATTGGTACGAAAAATTCGGTTGTATGTTAAAATAAGAACCAACAGGGTCCCGTCTTACGGGAATCAGGCAACCGATGTGAAATTTCTTGTGGTGGCGATAGATTACACTTCCATTGCGGTTGGCGCAATATCAGCGGTCAAGCGCGTTTGTCATTTGTCGATACAGAGCGGCAGAATTCGGCTTGCTGCGGTATGCTTGGAACGCCAATTGGTATCGTTCGACTCACAGAATCAATTTGGTTTGCCGTCCACGATTTCCAAGGCTTGTCGAATGCTGTCCATTTCGTCGGGGGTCAATTGGAGGAAGACCGAGGCCAGGACGATAGCCTTGTGACGTCGAGTGGTTTCAGGGTTTTCGCTGCGAAGGTTCTCCAACGATTCGCGTTCGATTCGCGCGACGAGTTCACTCAAGCTGGAAAATCCAAGTTCTCGTGCGATTCGTACTAGCTCTGTAAACGAGAATCGGATTTCGCTGGGATTGGAATCGGGCGCCTGTCGAAGGCGCTTTAGGCGGAAAACGCGATTGCGCGCAATGCCCGTACGGTGCAGGAATGTGTTCTGAATGTGGGTTTCCACATGTGAACTGATCAGATGCGCAAGCGCCCTGAGCATTTCATTTGCGAGTTCATCGTCGAGACGTCCAGGTTTACGTTCCTCCATCATATCCTCAATAGTTGCTTTCCAGTACTGAACAATTGGGCTGCTTGAAACAGCCCCTGATTTACATTGGACCGACCGTTCGCTTACGCAACTCGAATGGGAACTTCAGACCGCCTACCGAAACTCGTGGTACCGAGCCAATGCGATAGGCAAGCTGAGTTCGCGCTCGGAATGAGCGGTTGATCCAATGCCCCTGCGATTATAGCCTGATTCGAGAAATGAAACGATTGACCACCGAGTCATATTTCCGTTCGACCGACTGCGTGGTCAGGTTGCCTGATCATGTATGGGATAGAAGCCGGACTGCTGGTGTAACCTGATTCAATAGCGATAACGATCCGGCTTGAATGGCCCTTCACGCGGCACACCTATATAGGAAGATTGTGATTCGCTAAGACGGGTGAGCCGGGCACCCAGATGGTTCAAGTGGAGCCGTGCGACCTTTTCGTCCAGGTGCTTCGGCAGAACATGCACACCATTTGGGTAAGCGTCTCCATGACACCAAAGCTCAATCTGAGCCAACACCTGATTTGTAAAGCTCGCCGACATTACAAAGCTAGGGTGGCCAGTCGCACAGCCGAGATTCACAAGTCTTCCTTCCGCTAGCAGGAGTACCCGCTTGCTGTCCGGCAGCGTAATTTCGTCAACCTGCGGGCGTATGTTCTGCCACCGGAAATTTCGCAAACCATCCACTTGTATCTCGTTGTCAAAGTGGCCGATATTGCAGATCACCGCGCGGTCCTTCATCGCCCGCACATGGTCCACGGTGATGACATCACGGTTTCCGGTAGCGGTAACGAAGATGTCCCCAATCGGTGCAGCATCTTCCATGGTAAGCACCGAATAGCCTTCCAGCGCCGCCTGCAAGGCGCAAATCGGATCGATCTCGGTGACGATGACGCGCGCTCCGGCTGACCGGAGGGACTCGGCGGATCCCTTGCCCACATCGCCAAATCCAGCCACGACGGCTACCTTGCCGGCGATCATCAGTTCCGTTGCACGTCGTATGCCGTCTACCAGGCTTTCCCGGCAACCGTACAGGTTATCGAATTTCTGCTTTGTAACAGAGTCGTGTAAGTTGATGGCGGGGAAGGGCAAATCGTTAAGCACCGAAAGCCCGTATAGACGGTTTAACCCCCTTGTAGTCTCTTCAGTTACAACCATAACATTTAGCTTAAGGTATGC
>CAZPXZ010000062.1:0-22292 GCA_964590405.1 uncultured Rhodobacterales bacterium
AACCGATCGATATCCTCTGCCCGCTGCATGGTCAGCCCGATGTCGTCCAGTCCGTTGAGTAGACAATTGCGGCGGAACGGATCCACTTCGAAAGGGATCAATCCCGCTTCGTTTCCCGCGCGCCGGATATCGCAGGTATCCAGGTCAACCGTTACGGTCGCGGTTTCCGGGTCCGTCGCATCCTCCATCAGCATGTCCACGGCAGCTTGTGGCAACGCGATCGGCAGAATCCCGTTCTTGAAGCAATTGGCGTGAAAGATATCCGCAAAGGATGGAGCGATGACGCACCGTATGCCAAAATCTAGCAGCGCCCATGGCGCATGCTCGCGCGATGATCCGCAACCGAAGTTCTCCCCTGCCACCAGGATCTGCGCCCGTCGGTAGGGTTCCCGGTTCAGGATAAAGTCTGCGCGTTCCTCGCCAGAATCGGGATCCCTCCGCAAGTCCTCAAAGAGATGCGTCCCAAGACCGGTCCTCTTGACTGTCTTGAGGAACTGCTTCGGAATGATCATGTCAGTATCGACATTGATCATCGGCAACGGTGCCATGATCCCTGTCAACCTGCCAAATGCCTGCATGCGCGTCCCCTTCAAATACCCATGACCGTCCCGCCGCCCGGCTGGCGGTCAACGGAACGGCCGATAAAGAGGATCAGATGCAGCCGGCGACAGCGCGGCGCGTCATGACCCGAATGAGATTTGCTCGGTAGGCTGGCGAACCGTGAAGATCGGAGAGAATCCCATCCTCCGATACTTCTACACCATCTACAGCTTCAGGATTGAAGGAGGACTGCAAGGCAGCCTCCAGTCCCCGATGACGAAATACACCGGATTCGCCAGCGCCGGTAATCGCGACACGCACACCGCCACTTCCGCGCGAAACAAACGATCCTGTCAGCGCAAACCGCGATGCCGGTTGATCGAACTTCTGGTACCCTGCCGCAAAAGGTATGGCGAAACGAACCGACACCACGATTTCGCCCGCGTCGAGCGCAGTTTCAAAGAGCCCTGTGAAAAAGTCGTCCGCCGCGATCTCGCGCGAGGACGTCACCACAGTGGCACCCAACCCGAGTACGGCGGCCGGCCAATCAGCGGCCGGGTCATGGTTGGCAATGGATCCGCCCAACGTACCCAGATTGCGCACCTGAGGATCCCCGATTCCGCCCGCAAGAGCAGCAACCGCTGGAATCGCGTTCCGCACTGCATCGGAGTTGGCGACCTCGTCGTGAGATGTTCCCGCTCCGATACTCAGGGTGCCTCCACCAATCTCGATTCCCTTCAGTTCCGCGAGATGCCGGATATCCACGAGCGCCGCCGGAGAGGCAAGCCGCTGCTTCAGGGTCGGCAGAAGCGTCTGCCCACCCGCAATCGCAGTGGCCTGGTCTCCCTTCAGTGCCGCAAGCGCGTCCTCCAGGGAAGCCGGCCGGACATAATCGAATGCATACATCGTCGATTCCTCCTTCCGTAACGCTCAAGCCGCGGCCTGCAAAGCGCTCCACACACGGCCTGGCGATGCCGGCATCTCCAGGTGTGATACGCCTCGCGAAGCAAGCGCGTCATGAACCGCATTCATTACCGCGGCAGGAGCGCCAATGGCGCCAGCCTCTCCGCAGCCCTTTACGCCAAGCGGGTTGTGGGTGCACGCTGTTTCACACATGTCCAGCGTGAAGCTGGGCACATCGTCAGCCCGGGGCATGGCATAGTCCATGTAGCTTGCGCTCAGGAGCTGCCCCGCATCGTCGTAGACGCAATTCTCCACAAGTGCCTGGCCAATTCCTTGCACCAGTCCGCCATGAACCTGGCCTTGCACGATCATGGGATTGATCACAACGCCAAAATCATCGGCTGCAGAGAACCGGTCGATCTTCACCGCGCCGGTATCCGGATCCACTTCAACCTCACAGACATAGGTCCCCGCCGGGAAGGTGAAGTTCTTCGGATCGTAGAACGCGGTCTCCTCCAATCCGGGTTCGACTGTTTCGATCGGATAGTTGTGGGGTACGTAAGCGGTCAGCGCAACATCACCAAAGGCAGTGGACTTGTCGGTTCCCGCGACCTTGAAGGCACCATCCTCGAATACGATATCCGCCTCCGACGCTTCCATCAGATGGGCAGCGATCTTCTTGGCCTTGTCCACGATCTTCTCTGTGGCGCGTACGATTGCCGACCCTCCCACGGCCGCAGAACGAGATCCATAGGTTCCCATGCCAAACGGAATCCGTCCCGTGTCGCCATGCACGATCTCCACCGTGTCGGGATCAACACCGAGATACTCAGCGACGATCTGAGCAAATGCCGTCTCATGGCCCTGCCCGTGACTGTGGGAGCCCGTGAGAACAGAAATCGAACCGGTGGGATTGACCCGGACCGTGGCCGCCTCATACAGGCCGGCACGTGCACCGAGCGCCCCGGCAACCGCCGATGGAGCAATTCCGCAGGCCTCGATATAGCTTGCGAGGCCAATCCCCCGGAGCTTGCCCTTTGCCTCCGACGCAGCCTTGCGGTCCGCAAACCCTGCATAGTCGGAGATATCCAACGCGCGGTCGAGCACGGCCTCGAAGTCACCCGTGTCGTATTCCAGAGCAACCGGCGTCTGGTACGGGAACTGGTCGCGCTGGACCATGTTCTGCCGCCGCAGTTCGGCCCTGTCGATCCCCATCTCCTGTGCCGCAGTCTCCACCAACCGTTCGACAACATAGGTTGCCTCCGGCCTTCCGGCGCCCCGATAGGCGTCTACTGGAACCGTATTGGTAAACACCGCCTGGATCCGACAATGGATGGCAGGCGTTGCGTACTGACCGGCAAGAAGGGTCGCATGCAAATATGTCGGAATGCTGGGTGCAAAGGTTGAGAGATAGCCGCCCATGTTCGCCATCGTGTCGACGCGAAGCCCGAGGAATTTCCCAGCTGAGTCCAGTGCGAGTTCCGCAACGGTTACATGATCGCGTCCATGGGCATCAGAAACGAACGCCTCCGAACGGTCCGCTGTCCACTTCAACGGACGGCCAACCTCCCTGGATGCCCAGGTCAGTAACGCTTCCTCCGCATAGTGGTAGATCTTGGAGCCAAATCCACCACCTACATCCGGCGCAACAACTCGGAGCTTGTGCTCCGGAATGGAAAGCACAAACGCTCCCATGAGCAGGCGGATCACGTGCGGATTCTGCGAGGTCGTGTAGAGCGTGTATTCCCCGGTTCCGGGATCATACTCGCCGATCCCCGCTCTGGGTTCCATGGCGTTGGGAACGAGCCGATTGTTGCAGAACTCAAGCCGCGTCACGTGAGCCGCGCCATCGAACGCCGCGTTCGTTGCCTCCTCATCACCAAAGGTCCAGTCATAGCAAAGGTTGCCGGGCAAATCGTCATGGATCAGCGTATCGCCCGTTAGCGCGCCCTTCATGTCGACCACCGAGGGAAGTTCCTCGAGATCAACCTCGATCCGTTCCGCCGCGTCCCGGGCCTCGTTCAGTGACTCTGCGACGACCGCTGCGATGGGATCACCAACATGACGCACCTTGCCCGAAGCAAGAATGGGATGCTTCGGCTCCCGCATCGGCTCACCGTGCCGGTCGGTCACCAGCCAACCACAGGGCAGCCCGCCCAGCCCGGCTGCGTCAATATCCGCGCCGGTAAAGACACGCAGCACGCCAGGCGCCGCTTCAGCCTCCCTCGTGTCGATCCCATTGATCCGGGCATGTGCAACCGGGGACCGCAGAAAGGCCACATGTGCCTGGCCCGGTCGGTTCAGGTCGTCGGTGTAGGTTCCGCGCCCGGTCAGGAACCGGATATCCTCGCGCCGCTTCAGCGACGCACCAATGCCTCGTTCACTCATCGATTTCTCTCCCTGAGAATTCCGGACGCCCTACGCGGCGCCGGTCGCGGCCTGAATGGACTTCACGATGTTTTGGTAGCCTGTGCAGCGGCACATGTTGCCGACGAGCCAGGTACGGATTTCCGCTTCGCTTGGGCTGGCGTTGCGCGCCAGCAGATCTGCTGCACTCATCACCATTCCCGGCGTACAGAATCCGCATTGCAGTCCATGATTGTCTTGAAACGCCTGCTGTAGCGTCGAGAGAGTGCCATCTTCCCCGGCCATCCCTTCGATGGTTGCGATTTCAGCGCCATCGGCGCTTGCAGCAAGCACAGTGCAGGCCTTGATGCTCTTCCCATCCATGTGAACGACACAGGCTCCGCACTGGCTGGTGTCGCAGCCCACATGGGTCCCCGTCAGATCCAGGTCCTGGCGAAGGTAATCAACCAGCAGCGTGCGGCCCTCAACATCTCCCTCGACGGTTCGGCCGTTCACGGTCATTGAAATCTTTGGCATTCCACTAGCCCCCCTTGCCAACGCCTACGCGCACTCGCCCGCATAATGCGCAATCCACCTTACGGGGTCAACCGAACGACGAGACTGCTATGAGTCAGGGCAGTCGCCCTGGACGCCGACAGCCTCCCAAGATCGAGGCCGACGCACCGCTTCAGACGACGGCCACTCGCAACCCTGTCATCCACTCCCAAACGGAGGAAAACATCGCAATCAGCCAGTCTGGGCGCTTCGAGAGGTATCGTCCCCGTCGCCGGAATCTCCCTCTGGTGCGAGGGCCCCACTAAATCCGTCAAAGAATGCCCTTGCTGTAGACTTCGCAAACGCATTGATGAGACGTGATCCAAGTTGCGCGAGCTTGCCACGAACCTGTACGTCTAACTCGTAGTTCAGTTGCGTGCCTCCATCTGCCTCAGCCAACTGGACCCGTGCCCCTCCTCGGGCCGATCCGGCTGCACCACCCGTTCCCTCGCCGGAAATGGTGTAGCTCTTACCCTCGACAATGTCGGAAATGGTAACTGCGCCTTCGAAACGGGCATTCACGGGTCCAATCTTGCGACGGATCACCGCCGTGAATTGGTTGGGCTCCACGTTCTCGAGCGATTCGCATCCAGGAATACAGGCGCGCAGCATTTGAGGATCGTTCAGTGCCCTCCAGACCTCGGCGGGAGTCGCGGCGATAAAGTAGGTGTCTGACATCTTCATTTCACGGTCTCATCCGCTAGTACCATCTCTGCAAGTGGGCTTCCCGCCAGCCGACATCATAGCGTCCGATCGTTTGCCGGCCTCTCCCGAACGGCCCGCCGTCACGTGGAGCAAGAATCTGCGAGATTCATCCAGGACCTGCACATGCCTGTGCCTCCAGCCGCAGACCGTGCATAATGGAATCCGCGTCCTGCCGTTCCTGGCGGTTGTGACGACAACTTGCCATGCCGCCAACCGACTGTGGAGACCACCGATATGCCCGAAATCCCGCAACTCAGGTTTGCGCATGGCGAAGAGATCCAGCTACTACGCGATACGGTCGCAGATTTTGCGCAACGCGAGATCGCACCCCTTGCGGCGGAGATCGACCGCAGCGACCGATTTCCGCGCGCCCTTTGGGAAAGCATGGGCGCCCTTGGCCTGCTCGGTATCACCGTGCCCGAAGAGGACGGCGGAGCGGGAATGGGGTATCTCGCCCATGTCGTTGCCATGGAGGAGATCAGCCGGGCCTCCGCCTCCGTGGGACTTTCCTACGGTGCGCATTCCAACCTCGCGGTCAACCAGATTCGCCTGCATGGCAATGCCGAACAGAAATCTCGCGCCCTGCCACGGCTGATCTCCGGGGCCTCTGTAGGAGCCCTGGCAATGACCGAACCCGGATCCGGTTCCGATGTGGTCTCCATGCAGCTTCGTGCAGAAAAGCGGAACGACCGATACGTTTTGAACGGCTCCAAGCTTTGGATCACCAACGGGCCTGACGCCGACTTCCTCGTCGTCTACGCCAAGACCAATCCGGAAGCCGGCTCACGAGGAATCACGGCATTCCTGATCGAATCCGACTTCCCGGGATTCCGGACGGGCCGAAAGATCGACAAGCTGGGAATGCGCGGCTCACACACCGGCGAACTCATCTTCGAAAATTGTGAAGTTCCGCTGAACAACGTTCTCGGTGAAGAGGGGCAAGGTGTGGAAGTGCTCATGTCGGGACTCGATTCCGAGCGGACGGTGCTGGCTGCGGGTCCGCTGGGCATCATGGCCGCGTGCATGGATATCGTGGTTCCCTACATCCATGACCGGCGGCAGTTCGGACGACCAATCGGGGAGTTCCAGTTGATGCAGGGCAAGCTCGCCGACATGTACTCGATTTGGAACGCCACTCGAGCCTATGTCTATGCCGTCGCGCAAGCGTGCGACCGGGGTTCCTCGACCCGCATGGATTCCGCCAGCGCTATCCTGCTTGCGGCAGAGCGCGGAACATGGATGGCGGGCCAGGCCATCCAGGCACTGGGTGCCATGGGTTACGCCAACGAATCCGGAACCGGCCGACTCTGGCGGGACGCAAAGCTCTACGAGATTGGCGCCGGCACATCGGAAATCCGCCGATTCCTGATCGGTCGCGAACTCTTCGAGCAAACCGCATGAGCGTCATTCGCAGTTCCATTTCCACCCGATCCGAGGAATTTCGGCTTCGGGACAAGGCATTGCGAGCCGAAGTCGAGAAACTCCGTGAACGCCTCACGGAAACAGCGAAGGGCGGGCCGGATCGAGCACGACAGCGGCATACCGCCAGGGGAAAGCTCCTTCCGAGGGATCGAATCGACCGACTACTCGACCCGCAAAGCCCCTTCCTCGAAGTCGGAGCGCTGAGCGCATGGGGCCTGTACGATGGAGAAGCCCCTTCTGCCGGTATTGTCACGGGCGTCGGCAGCGTAGAAGGGCGGGAATGCCTCGTGGTCGCCAACGACGCGACCGTCAAGGGCGGGGCATACTTCCCGATGACCGTCAAGAAGCATCTCCGAGCGCAGGAGATCGCCCGTGAGAACGCCCTGCCCTGCATTTACCTTGTGGATTCCGGGGGTGCCAACTTGCCGTTTCAGGCAGATGTGTTTCCGGACCGCGATCATTTCGGCCGTATCTTCTATAACCAGGCGCAGATGTCCGCCGCGGGCATTCCACAAATTGCTGTTGTGTTGGGCTCCTGCACCGCGGGAGGAGCATACGTACCGGCAATGTCCGACGAGACCGTCATTGTGGGAAACCAGGGCACGATCTTCCTTGGCGGCCCGCCGTTGGTCAAAGCAGCAACCGGCGAGCGAGTTTCCGCCGAGGAACTTGGCGGAGGCGACCTGCACACCCGGCTCTCCGGCGTAGCGGACCATCTGGCAGAGGACGATACCCATGCGCTCACGCTGGCACGTGGAATCGTGGGACGGCTGGGGTCTGGTCCGCCTGCGAAACTGACCCTCTCCAAGCCAGAGGACCCACTTTACGATCCGGCCGAGATTTACGGGATCGTTCCGCGCGACCTTCGAACCCCTTACGATGTGCGCGAAGTGATTGCGCGCATCGTTGACGGTTCCCGCCTCCACGAGTTCAAGGCACGTTACGGAAGCACACTGGTTGCGGGCTTCGCTCACATCGACGGGATGCCGGTCGGGATTCTCGCCAATAACGGCATCCTGTTCTCCGAATCCGCACTCAAGGCAGCCCATTTCATTGAACTCTGCTGCACTCGTGGTATCCCCCTGGTCTTCCTGCAGAACATCGCAGGCTTCATGGTCGGACAGAAGTACGAGGCTGCGGGAATAGCGAAAGATGGCGCCAAGATGGTACACGCGGTGGCCAACGCCGCCGTGCCCAAGTTCACCGTGCTGATCGGTGGCAGTTTCGGCGCCGGAAACTACGGAATGTGCGGACGAGCGTATCAGCCGCGCTTCCTGTGGACCTGGCCAAACTCCCGCATTTCGGTCATGGGCGGTCGGGAGGCTGCCACAGTTCTTGCCACCGTCCGGCGGGATGCGATGGAAGCCAAGGGAGAGGACTGGGGCGAAACAGAGGAAGAGGCATTCAAGGCACCAATTCTGGAGTCCTTTGAAACCCAGGGAAGCCCCTACTATGCCACTGCGCGCGGATGGGATGACGGAATCATAGATCCGGCGGACACGCGCCGGGTGCTTGCCCTCTCGATCGCAACCAGCCTGAACGCTCCAATTCCCGGGAGCCGGTTCGGCGTGTTCCGGATGTAGCCAATTCGAACTCGGTGCAAGACTGTACGGGAGCGCGACAACATGGCTGCCCATGGCCTTCACAGAATGGAACAAGATGCTCGTCCAGTGTTTTGACAACCGGAGAGTAGCCTGTGATCCCGCTCCTCGCTCAGCGATCACCCCGGCTTGGCTCCTTCACGCCCATCGAGGCAAGCAATTGCGAGGCGAGGCGCTAGCACCTACGCTGCCAAGTGCACATTGTGACTTGCCGGCTCGAAGGAGTATCATCAATGGATGCTGTCGCGGAGTTCTTTTGGAAAATCCGGTCCGGGAAGCTGGCTCCCGCAGCCATACCGGATAAATTCGTACCCGTAAGTCTTGCAGACGGTTATCGCGCGCAAGCGGCGCTAGTGGACCGCATACTCGCGGGGACCGCAGACGGCGACAATGCGCCGATCGGGTACAAGGTCGCGTGCACAAGCGAATTTGCCCGCAATGTGTTTTCGGTAGACGGTCCCGTTTTCGGTAGGCTGCTTTCCAGTCTCTCCTGGTCTGACGGTGCAGAACTCTCCGCCGCGGATTTCCCGATGACCGCCGTTGAACCCGAGTTCGCCTTTCAAATGTCCAAGGACGTGCCGGACTGTCCGAACCGATGGACCAAAGACACCATCGCCGAATTTGTTGGCTTGATGATGCCGGCCATCGAACTGGTTGGGCACAGTTTTCCAGACTGGTCGGCATATTCCGGACCGACCCTCGCGGCAGACAACGCGGTTCATCTCGGCTGGATTCACGGTGCGAAAACAGCAGCCTGGAAGACTGTCGACCTGGCCGACCACCGCGTCACCCTTCGGGTGAACGGCGAACAACGCCTGGATGGGAGCGGCGCCAATGTGATGGGACACCCGCTGAACGCCGTGGCGTGGCTCGCTTGTGTGCTTCCCATGCACGGACTTCGGCTTCGGCGCGGCGACATGGTCACCACGGGAGTATGCACGGAGATCTTCCAGTCTGGTCCAGGAGAGTGTGTGCGGGCAGATTTCGGGTCTCTGGGAACCGTTTCAGTCGCGTTTACCGAATAGCCTACCCGAACCCGGCGCCCGGACGCCCCACACTCTCCCGGGCCAAACTCCGCATGGGTGAGCGCACTGGGCGCATCGGACGAGAATGCAATCTGCAGTACGATCTTCATCGTTCTTCAGAACCCGCGGCCCGTGTCTGGTTCGAGAATGACCTGATACACAAAATCCGGTATCCGTGGGGATGACGATGCCGGACAGCACCTGCATCCTTACGAAACGGAGCAGAGACACTGGTGTCGACAGTTGGCATCCCGCCACCGTACCCGCTCTGCGTTCCATCTCGGTCACCAGCAAGTCCGCGAGTACACGTTCAGGGGAATTCTCCATTGCGGTAGGGTGTCGACCTGTGCGGATCAGTCCCAATTGAGTGTGTGCGCAACGCCGCGTCAGAGTACGGTCGACCGCCGCATCGCGGATTCGGGCATCCAAACCCGGGTCCGTACACCTTCCTGACAGGCAGCGACCGCAGCCTTTCCCGGACGCCGCCAGCCGAGCATTTCAATCGCTGATCAGCACAAGCATTCGATGACACGCTTCTGGAAACTTCGCACGGAGTCTTCCCACACCGGAGACAAAACGCCGCCGTCCTCTGCCACGCTGGATGCACGTCCCTGCTGCAGCCGCTCGCAGATCTCGTGGTCCTCCTCATGTACGTCACGCCAAAGTCTCGCAAGGTCTTCCGCACGTTCTGAAGATTCAGAATCGGGGTCGAGCATGTAGATTGCACGGCGCTGCAGGGTACGGTCGGGCGCAATCGGCAGGTCGAGATGCACCCCGACCTGATCCGGCAGGTAGAGTCCCAGGACGAAATTGGGAAACAGGGTAAGGAAGCGCGAATCCTGGGCAAGCGTGTCCTTCCGCCTTGCCTCACGTGAGACATCGACTGCGCAACCAAGGCATCCCGGTTCGTTCACGGTGTAGTGGTCACCCAGCGGCTGCTCGGTGGTCGTCGAGTGTACGAACTGCACATGATACGGCTCAATGAAGTTCTCGACCAAGAGTTTCCAGTTCGCTTTCACCTGCCCGAAATCCAACGTGGTGACATGGACCATTCGGGAGAGATCGAGGCCTGTGAGCCAACCCTGGAGCGGTGCAACAAAATCCTCGATCGGCGGAGCTGTGCCGTTCAGATTGACGAAGACCCAGTCATGCCAAGTCGCCGACCGCACCGGTACAAGGCCGTAACTCTCACGGGTAAAACCATCTGGCATGGTACCAGCGTCAAGCCCGCCGAAATACGGTGCGGCCTGAAGCGCCCCATCGAGCCTGTACGCCCATGCGTGATAGGGACACCGAATCAACCGCCCTACATTGCAGGGCGCATCCACGAGCGCAAGGCAACGGTGACGGCAAACATTGTGAAATACACGAATTTCGCAATCCGAGCCACGTACCAGCAGCAACGGCTGGCCGGCAACCGTCACAGGAACGACATCGCCAGGATGAGCCAATTCGTGCGCAAATCCTACGAATACCCAAGTAGTTGGAAACAACCGTTCGTTCTCGAGGGCAAGGAACGCTTCGCTGGTGTACGCTTGCGCAGGCAAACCCCGTGCGACAGCGCCCGAATCCTCGAGACAGGCCAGTGCTTTCTCTCCGAGAATGCTATGCAATGACGACATCATGCACTCCTCCTCATGTCCCCACGGAATGCGATCGTCCGATTGCAGTGTTCAAGAAAGCGGACCTTGATGGCACCACCTCCGGGAGGAATTCTCAATCACCTCCATTCCCCTCCACCGCCACCCGAAATTCCCCGGCGGTTCGGGATCCAATGCCACTCTGCAATCGTTCCGGCGCCCGTGGCCAACCAGAATCCAATGCCGCAGCATAGGGAATTTTGAACCATGGTCTACAGGTCTGAATCGGTCGATTTCCGATCCGAAACACACTCGGCTTGGGAAAGAAAGCTCCAGCCCATGGCCTCGCTGCGAGCAGTCGCATGTGGATGGATGCGCTGCCAACTCCAATGCTGTGCGATTGCCCATCCTTGGTTGACCCCCCGACAGAGGGTGCCTATTCTCAGGCCCGGCTGCGCAAAGTCCCGCCGCCAAACGTTCGCACAGACGCCCTCCGCCCGTCACGGGTCTTCCAGCATTCGACTTCGACAACGGCAGATTCGCCCGTGATCACCTGAACACGTGAAATGGAGGCGTCGGTTTCGGAACGGATTGGCGACAATTCCCATGGCCCCGGAAACCGAGAAATGAGGAAGAAAACCATGATGCTGCTTCATACCATGCTCCGAGTCGGCGATCTTGACCGCTCCGTCGACTTCTACACCCGAGTCATCGGGATGGAACACCTCCGCACCGTCGAACGTTCAACGGAGAATTACACTCTGGCGTTCGTCGCCTTCAATGGCGGCAACAAGAACGGCGGCGCGGAACTCGAGCTTACTTACAACCATGGTGTATCCGAATACGATCTCGGTACCGCCTACGGGCATATTGCACTGGGGGTTGACGACATTTACGAGACCTGCGAGCGGATCCGCAACGCAGGCGGCAAGATCACGCGGGAGCCCGGCCCGGTCAAGGGCGGAACGACAGTGATTGCGTTTGTCGAAGATCCCGACGGCTACAAGGTCGAGTTGGTCGAGACCGGAAAATAGAAATCCGTCGCGCCGCCGGTCCCACGCGACCGGCGGCAATCACACAACAAGGATTCAGGCCACGAATTCACGGATCGCGTCATTCACCGCTGCCGCTTCTTCCATATGCGGCAGGTGGCCGGTGTCCGGCAGTCGGAGGACACGAACCGAGTCCGGAAGAACGTCTGCGTGAGAAACCGGCAGGATCCGGTCATTTCCTCCCCAAATGACTTGCACAGGTGGCTGCAACGCCATCAGTTCCTCAGCAGAAAACGGTTGTTGCCGACCAGCCGGAAACACCCCTTCCCTCAGAGAGCTGAGCGCTGCCGATACTCCATCGAGGCGCTTGAAGCGAACAACTTCCTCGATCATCTCGCCAGTGATCAGTTCCGGCTCGGCGACCAGCATCTCCAGCACCCCACGGAGCTTGCGCGCACGAGATTGTGTGATGAAACCGTCTATGAACTCCATGTTGATCTCTGGGCCAAGTCCTGCGGGGGCAAGAAGCGTAGCCGATGCGACACGCTCTGGCCGGCCAAGCGCAAGGGTCAAGGCAATGGCGCCACCCATCGAGTGACCAACGATATGTGCACGTTCCATGCCAGAAACATCCATGAAGGCGTCCACGGCATCCGAAAGGCAACGAATGGAACCATCCCCGACATCCTTTGTTGAACCACCATGCCCGGGCAAGTCAATCGCGTATGTCGAATGTGTTTCCGCCAAGACACCCTGGTTGAACATCCAGCCAAGCCGATCACCTCCAAATCCATGGATGAAGAGGATCGGCGATCCCTGCGACTCTCCCTGCCGGATGAACTGGATGCGACGCCCCGCTGCCTCCAGAGTTTCGTCAGTAGGGCCGGTGTCCTCGCCAGCGGCCTCGAAATCAAAATTGTCCAGAAAATCCTGCACATATGCTTCGACGGCCTCATCCGGCACATCGGTCGGCGCGAGCACGCCGAGAAGGGCTCCCACCGGAACCGTCTCCCCGTCCTGAACGGCAATGCGACGCAAGGGAGCAGAGGCCGGAGATTCGTGAACGCTCGCGATCTTCGAAGTCTCGATCTCCAGAATTTCCTGACCACTTGATACTTCTTCACCAACCGTGGCCTGCCAGGTGACAACGGTGCCTTCCTGCATTGCCAGGCCCCATTTGGGCATGACAATGGGATGGATCTCGCCCATCGTGGCCTCCCCCTATTCTTCCAAGATGTGTTGCAGCCGCGCCAGGAGACGCGGCCGGACTTCAATTCGGCTTGCCGACCAACTCCCGCGCAGCTCCCTCGATCCGGGTTACGTTGGGAATGTAAATGTCCTCCAGGACAGGCGAGAACGGAACCGGAGCATGCGGTCCGGTTATCCGCTTGATCGGAGCCTTGAGGTCGTCAAAGCAATTCTCGCAAATGAGCGCCGAGATATCCGTCGCCATGCTGCAACGCGGATGCGACTCATCAATGACGATCACGCGACCCGTCTCTGACGCCGTCTCCAGGATGGTCTCCTCGTCGAGCGGCGACGTCGTGCGGGGATCTACGACGGTACAGGTGATGCCGGAACGCCTCAGATTATCCGCAGCCTCGTTCGCGAAATTCACCATCCGGCCGAATGCGACCATCGTGATGTCGTCACCCTCCCGGGTAACATTCGCCTCGCCAAACGGAATGGTGTACGGGTCGTCCGGTACATCCGCCTCGTCGTCATACAGGACCTTGTGCTCGAAGAAGATGACCGGATCGTCGTCGCGAATGGCCTGGATGAGCAATCCCTTTGCCTCGTAGGCGTTCGAGGGAAGGACAACCTTGAGACCGGGAATATGGGTAAAAATAGGGTACAGACACTGACTGTGCTGAGAGGCGGCCCGAAAGCCTGCGCCATACATTGTCCGCACCACCAAGGGAGTCGTCGCTTTCCCGCCGAACATGTACCGGAATTTTGCGGCCTGGTTGAAAATCTGGTCGAAACAGACCCCCATGAAATCAACGAACATCAGTTCCGCGACCGGCCGCATGCCGGTAACCGCTGCCCCCGCGGCACAACCGATGAAGGCGCTCTCGCTAATCGGTGTATCCAGCACGCGGTCCCGACCGAATTGCGGCATCAGCCCCTTGGTCACTCCGAGAGGACCGCCCCACGCATCATCCTCGCCAGGAGCTCCTAGACCACCAGCCACATCCTCACCCATCACGATGACCCGTTCATCCCTTTCCATTTCCTGACGCAGCGCCTCGTTGATCGCGGCGCGGAAGCTCTTTGTCGGCATCTCTTCTCTCCCTCTCTAGGCGTAACTGGCGTAGACATCGGTCAGAAGGTCTGCTTCGACCGGCACGTCAGCGGCTTTCGCCGCGGCAACGCAATCAGCGATTTCCGCTCCGGCTTCCGCGAGCAGCCCGGCCTCGGAAACCCGCTTGCGGAACAAATCCAACGGATCCCGGGTCGCCTTCACCTCATCCACTTCTTCCGCCATCCGGTAGGTCGTGGCGTCACCCTCGAAATGGCCGTAGTATCGGTAGAGACGCACATGCAACAGGGACGGACCTTTACCGGACCGAGCCCGCTCGATGGCTTCGCGAGCGGCCTCCCATACGGCAAAGAAGTCATGCCCGTCCACTTCGAGAGCAGGCATGCCGAATCCCTCGGCTCTTCCCTTCTGGCTCCCGCCAACCGACCAGGCGCTTGCGGTCGACTCGGCGTAGCAATTGTCCTCGACCACGAAAATGACCGGCAGGTTCCAGACTTTCGCCAAATTATAGCTCTCGAACGTCGTGCCCTGGTTGGAACCGCCGTCACCAACAAAGACGATGGCGACCCCGCCCGTGTTCTGGAGTTTTGCACTAAGCGCGGCCCCGCAAACCAGCGGTGGCCCACCGCCGACGATTCCGTTCGCACCCATCATGCCCTTCGACAGATCCGCGATATGCATCGACCCGCCCTTTCCACCGCACAGGCCGTCGCGTTTCCCGTAGATCTCCAGCATCATGGCCTTGGTATCGCAGCCCTTGGCGATGCAATGGCCGTGCCCACGATGCGTTGAGGCAATGGCATCGCGCTCGTCAAGATGCATGCAGACACCAACACCCGATGCTTCCTCACCGGCATAGAGATGCACGAAGCCCGGGATGTTCCCGGCCGCAAATTCCTCGTGAACCGTATCCTCGAATCGCCGGATCAGGCACATCCGCCGGTAGGCGGCCCTGAGCTCCTCACGGCTCAATTGCATGGCTTCTCTCCCTGATAATTGGTCCTGCGCACTGGAAAACCCCGAATTCGACCACCCAGGCTCGGCGGAGCTTGTGCGGTGGTGATTTTGCCGAGGGCTCTACCATTGTCAAACTGAAAATTCTGCGGTTGGGCACACCCCGGTCGCTCAAACTTCCTTTCCGTCTTGCAACAGGCTGTCGCAACGAAGCAATTCGCTTTGGCCGCATGCCAGTGGCAGATACAGGGCGAACATGCAAGAATGGTTGTGAACAGGAATATACGACCTGCACAAATCTGGCAACACAGGTCATTGACTGCCGTAACAATCGGGCACTTGCCGAAACGAAACATCCGCAAAACTGATACCCTGCGGCCACAGAACCGCAGCGCCTAACCCCCCAATCCTGCGAGAACTGATCCTCGATACCAATGACCCACTGCCTTGAGACCGAAGACCGCGCAAGTGTACGCTGGATCTGGATGGACCGGCCTGCACAGCGCAATGCGTTCCATCCCGAGCTCATCAATGCCTTGCGAAACGCGTTCCTGAATGCCGCAAGCGCTCCAGCCATCCGCGCCATCGTCCTCGCTGGTCGCGGTCCGGCTTTCAGCGCCGGGGCTGATCTCGGGTGGATGCGTGAAGCCGCGCACTTTTCGGACGAAGAAAACCGTGCGGACGCAAAGTCGTTGGCGACGATGCTGGCAGCCATTCGGAACTGCGCCCGTCCCGTCATTGCACGCGTCCACGGTGCAGCCCTAGGGGGCGGCGTCGGCCTGGCCGCCGCATCCGATATCGCCATTGCTTCGAAAGATGCCTGGCTACAACTCTCCGAGGTCCGCCTCGGACTGATCCCGGCCGTGATCGCGCCCTACGTAATCGAGGCACTGGGCCTTCGCCGCGCCAGGCAACTGATGTTGTCGGGCGAGCGTCTTGATGCGGGCCGGGCGGCCGAGTGGGGTCTGGTCAACGAGGCTGTAGCCGCCGAGGCGCTGGACGCCAGGATAGAGGAACTCCTCGCGGAGGTTTCGAAAGGTGGACCGGAATCCCTTGCCGCGGCAAAGGATCTCATGCGACGCATTGGATCGCACCCCATCGATTCTTCCGTTCTGGACGAAACCGCAGAAAGTATCGCCAGAATCCGCATGACGGAGGAGGCGCAGGAGGGTATCGCCGCGTTCTTCGACCGTCGCCCCCCTCGTTGGGTCAGATCATGATTCGCAAGATTCTGGTCGCAAACCGCGGCGAGATCGCCTGCCGTGTTTTCCGAACCGCCCACCGAATGGGTATCCGGACAGTGGCGGTCTTCTCGGATGCTGACCGAGATGCCCTTCACACGCGGAGTGCTGGCGAAGCATTTCACGTCGGACCGGCGCCGGCTGCAGACAGCTATCTCAATATTGCGAGGCTATTGGAGGCTCTGACGTCAAGCGGTGCCGACGCGGTGCACCCGGGATACGGATTCCTGGCCGAAAACCCGGCATTTGCCGAGGCAGTGACACATGCGGGGCGTACATTCGTCGGTCCCGGTCCGAAGGCAATGCGCGCCGTCGGCAACAAGCGGTCCGCCCGGCAATTGATGCAGGATGCTGGGCTTCCTGTCATACCCGGTGTGAACGATATCGATACCCTGCCAGCGCTCAGGGACGCAGCCAGCGAAATTGGTTTCCCAATCATGTTGAAGGCAGCTGCGGGAGGCGGTGGGCGCGGCATGCGACGAGTTGAAACACCTGAGGAACTCAATACCGCCTTCGAGACCTGCCGACGGGAAGCGCAAGCCGCATTCGGAGATGCGCGACTTCTGGCAGAACGCTGTATCGACTATGCACGGCATATCGAGGTCCAGGTCCTTGCCGATTCCCATGGGGGCTTCGTTCACCTGTTCGAGCGGGATTGCTCTGCGCAACGGCGGCACCAGAAGATCCTGGAGGAGGCACCGGCACCCGGTATCGACCCGGGTATGGCCCACGACATTCGGACCGCGGCCATAGCTGCCGCGCGCGCAGTGGACTATCTCGGCGCCGGAACCGTCGAGTTTCTGGTGCCGGAGGGAGGCGGGTTCTACTTCCTGGAAATGAATGCCCGGCTTCAGGTTGAGCACCCGAGGCAGTTACAGGACTCGACCTTGTCGAATGGCAAATTCGGGTGGCTGCCGGTGAGCCGCTTCCACTTTCCCAGGACGCCATCCGAATTTTCGGCCACGCCATTGAGGCCCGCTTCTGTGCCGAGGATCCGGCGAACAACTTCATGCCTGCACCCGGAGTCCTGTGCGGTCTGGCGCTTCCTTCGCCCGCATCAGGCCTGCGAACGGACACCGGTGTCGAGAACGGGGATCGAATTCCCCCCGACTACGATTCCATGATCGCGAAGATCATCGCCCACGGTCCCGACCGAAAGGAAGCACTCGCCCGTCTTGCTGGTGCACTCTCCGAAACACGGGTCGCAACGCCTTCCACCAACCTCGAATTCCTATCGATGCTGGTCGATTCCAGCGAATTCGTATCCGGTGTAATGGAAACAGGACTGGTGGAACGCATGCTGGCGACGGATCGGCTGACTTCCCCGCCGCCACGCCCGGAAGCTGTTGCAGCCACGGCGGTCGGAGTGTTCCTCACACAAGCGAAGAGGTGGCGTCGCGTGCGCGAGCAGAGACTTGGAGGACGGTCCCCTTTCTCATCCGGCGACGGGTGGCGGATTGGCGCCCCGGCAAGGCACGTCCAACGATTATACCAGGGCAACCGGATGTACACGGTACAGATTCTGCCCCTTCCCTCCGACTCTGGTGCCAGCCCTGTCTGGGAAGCATCGGTTGACGACGAATTCGAACCGCACATCGTTCAATTCTCCTGTCCCGGCCTTGCGCATGTTGCATCCGGCTGCGGTGCACAGTGGAGGCCTGTCCGCGTTGAAGCCGGGGAGGACCAGGAAAGAGATTGGTGGGCATTCATTGGAGAGCAGCGCTGGCGTTTCGAGGTTCCCGATTCTCTCAATGAAGGGACTTCAGGCGCAGACGGTACGCACGCCTTCCGGGCGCCGCTGCCCGGACACATCCTCCGGCATCATGTTCGGGCTGGCGATCCGGTCGAGGCTGGCGACAAGCTGGTTACGGTGGAAGCGATGAAGACGGAGCATACCATCCGTGCACCGGCGGCTGGCCGGGTAGTGGCGCTTCACGGTGTGGTCGGAAGCCAAGTGGAGGAAGGTGAGGAACTCCTGGTTTTCGAGGCGCGGAACGTCGTGCAGGAAACTGCGTAGTTGGCTGTGTAGCAGCCGACGAACAGGACGGGAAGCCAACGATGGGTGGTACAGAGATCGGCTTGGCTACTGCATTTGCAGGCGGAGCACTCAGTTTCCTCTCACCATGCGTGTTGCCGCTCGTTCCCCCCTACCTGGCATTTCTCGCAGCCGCGCGAGTCGACCAGATGCAGGAGGCGCCGGGTCGGGAGGAAAGGGGTTCGAGGCAGCGGACACTGACATGCGCACTGGGCTTCGTGCTTGGCCTCGGGACGGTGTTTGTGGGGCTTGGGGCCACGGCGTCAGCGTTCGGAGCCTGGCTGGCCGAACACCGTTTCCTGCTCAGCCAGGCCGCCGGCATTGTGATCATCGTGTTCGGACTCCACTTTCTCGGCGTCTTCCGAATTGGATTTCTCAACCGGGACATTCGCTTCACCGCGACACGTGTAGCCGATGGCCCGCTCGGTGCCTATCTCATGGGCCTTGCGTTTGCGTTCGGATGGACGCCGTGCATCGGCCCGATCCTCGCGAGCATCCTGTTCGTGGCGGCACAACAGGACAGCGTCGGTGAGTCAACCCTGCTGCTCTCCGTTTATGCCGCTGGGCTCGGCTTGCCGTTCCTGATTGCCGCCGCATTCGTTCAGCCGTTTCAGAGGTTCCTGCTGCGCATCCGCCCCCATCTCCGCCTGGTTGAAGCCGCCATGGGTTTATTTCTGATTGCGATCGGAATTGCCTTCCTCGCTGGCGTGTTCTCGGAAGCGGCGTTCTGGCTGCTGGAGGCATTTCCGGCGCTCGGCCAAATCGGCTGAACTTTCACAGTTCAAACCATTGTGCAAATTACTGATCCTCCAATCTCCTTGTGGTTCCCCAGCAGAAGTCCGTTCCGCCACATTCTCTCGCCTTTCCGTATCAGCGATCAAGACGACGGTGCGTTTCTCCGGCTTCCTGAATCGGCGGCGACGCGACCCACTCCCGAGAGTGGTCTCCTTGAATCGACCATGTCCGTCAGAACTCCGACTTGTCGAAACCTGTTGAGTGCCGGCGAACGTCTGCAATTCTGTTCTTGCGATATCCTCTCGGTCTTTCGTCACTCCTCTACACCGCTCAGCAGGGGCACGAACAGTACCGGGTAAACGGCCCGACGCATAACTTCCTCACCGTTCTTGCGAATTTCCACAAGTTCCTGTGCCGCCCACTGGCCCAGAGGTGTGACCAGGACACCCCCATCCGCAAGCTGCTCCAGCCAGGCAGGTGCAATTTCCCGGGCCGCTGCCGTCACCACAATTGCCTGGAACGGGGCAGCCTCGGGCCAACCGGCCCTCCCGTCGGCGCAACGAAGGTGGACATTCCGCACATTCTCCTTGCCCAGCGCTTCCGCAGCACCTCGCGAAAGCTGCCCGATCCGCTCGATCGAGTACACCTCATCTGCAACCGCGGCGAGAACTGCGCTCTGGTACCCAGAGCCGGTACCGACTTCGAGGACGCGACCGAGTCTGGAACGATTGCCCAGTGCAAGTTCTGTCATCGTCGCCACAACGAATGGTTGCGAAATTGTCTGACCGCACGCAATCGGAAGAGCACGGTCGCTGTATGCAAGACTATCGCACTCGCGAGAAACAAATCGTTGGCGGCAAACCTCCCCCATGGCCTTCAGCACCATGGAATTGGAAACCCCTTTCGCGGCAAGTTCGCGCACCAAGGCTGCGCGAACAGATGACCGATCCTCTTTCTGGTCTCGCCCCATCAGGTCCTTTCCGGCGAGGACGCGCAAGTCAGTCGCGCGCGTACTCCAGCACTTCCATCGCGGCACTCTCCGGGTCGACCAGGCCGGATGCGATCCGCTCCGCCAGCGAATCGGGAAATCCGGAATTTCCGGGGGGTCCCATACGCGCCAGAAGTTCTTCCTGGATCGCATCTCTCACCCAACTCGCCGCCTGGTGCCGGCGCCTTCGTGCCCAGAATCCTTCCGCGCGCCGCCAATGGTCGAGGTCCACGATCCTTCGCCATGTCTCGCCGACTCCCTCGTCCTCCAAGGCAGAAACTCCAAGCACCGCCGGATATCCCTCGGGATCTGCGGCCCGCCTCCGCATCAACCGCAGCGCCGAGGCATATTCTGCACGGGTCTTCTGCGCCGCAACGGCGAAACCGCCGTCCAATTTGTTTACGAGAACGAGGTCCGCAAGCTCCATTACCCCCCGCTTGACGCCCTGCAGTTCGTCTCCGCCACCCGGAGCCACGAGCAGCAAGAAGATGTCCGTCATGCCGGCAACCGTCGATTCGCTCTGGCCGGCTCCGACGGTTTCGATCACCACGACGCCATAGCCTGCCGCTTCTGCGAAGGCGATCGCCTCCCGCGTCCGGCGGGCCACACCACCCGGAGCGCCCGACGCCGGCGACGGACGGATGTATGCTGACGACGTTGCGACAAGTCTCGACATTCGCGTCTTGTCTCCAAGAATTGCACCACCTCCAAGGGGCGAGGATGGATCTACGGCGAGCACGGCGACATTCCTGCCGGACCCCGTGATATGCAGGCCCAAGGTCTCGATGAAGGTCGACTTCCCGACTCCGGGAGGACCGGTAACCGCAATCCGAAGAGCCCCACCGGTCTTCCCCCACAGTGCCGCAAGCAAGGACCTGGCCTGTGTTCGGTCCGATTGCCGAGTGGATTCCGACAAGGTGATTGCCCGAGCCAACGCGGCCCGGTTCCCGGCAAGCAACTTCTCTGTCAGGGACCGCGTGTTCCAATACACTTCGATTACACCTGCGGACCAGAAGTCTCAATCCGCCTCAGGATTTCGCGCGCCGCCTGTGGCACGTTGGTGCCCGGACCGAAGATCAGGTCGACGCCGCGTTCCCGGAGATATGCGTGGTCGCCATCGGGTATCACCCCGCCCGCTACAACGACGATGTCGCTCCGGCCCAGTTCCGCCAGCGATTCGACCAGTTGCGGAGCGAGCGTGCGGTGACCAGCCGCAAGCGAACTGACACCAATCACATGGACATCGTTGTCCACCGCATCGCGCGCGGCTTCCGCCGGGGTCTGGAACAGTGGTCCAACATCGACGTCGAACCCGATATCCGCAAAAGCTGTCGCAATCACCTTGGCACCACGATCATGCCCATCCTGACCGATCTTGACCACCATCATTCTGGGCCGACGTCCCTGACGATCTGCGAAGCGACCCACGTCTTCCCTCGCCGCTTCGAATCCGGAGTCTCCCTCGGCAGCGGCCCCGTAGACGCCTCCGATTGTGGACACCTCCGCTCTGTGACGCCCGAACACGCGTCCCATTGCGTCCGAAATTTCACCGAGCGATGCGCGTGCCCGGGCGGCGACAATGGCTCGTTCGAGCAGGTTGCCATCACCGGACGCCGCCTCCTCAAGGCTGCGAAGGGCGGCCTGACATGCACTCTCGTCGCGCTCGCGTCGGATGTGTTCCAGCCGCTCGACTTGCGCGGCACGTACTGCTGCATTGTCGATTTCGAGAATGTCGACCGGTTCTTCCCTGTCAGGTCTGAACTGATTCACACCGATGACCACGTCGTCACCCCGATCAATCCGGGCTTGCCGAATCGCGGCCGCTTCCTCGATACGCAGCTTGGGCATGCCAGCAATGACCGCTTCCGTCATGCCGCCGAGTTCCTCTACCTCCTCGATCAGCGCCCATGCATCGCTGGCCAGACGGTCGGTCAGCCATTCGACGTAATACGAACCACCTAGAGGATCAACCACATTGCAGATGCCTGTTTCATGCTGCAAGATCAGCTGTGTATTTCGCGCAATCCGGGCAGAGGCTTCGGTTGGAAGGCCAAGCGCCTCGTCAAAGCTGTTCGTGTGAAGCGACTGGGTGCCTCCAAGTGCCGCAGCGAGCGCCTCATAGGCGGTGCGCACGATGTTGTTGTAGGGATCCTGCGACTGAAGGCTCACGCCCGATGTCTGGCAGTGGGTGCGCAACATACGACTCCTCGGATCCTTCGCACCGAATTCGTCCATGATTCTCGCCCAGAGCAACCGTGCGGCACGCAGCTTCGCGGCCTCCATGAAGAAGTTCATGCCGATTGCAAAGAAGAACGACAACCGTGGAGCAAAGGCGTCCACGTCCAGCCCCCGCGCAGTGGCTGCCCGAACATACTCTCGTCCATCCGCGAGGGTGAAGGCGAGTTCC
>CAZPXZ010000063.1:0-21588 GCA_964590405.1 uncultured Rhodobacterales bacterium
CTGGAGCAGGCCCGGAGGCAATACGGCGGCGACGCCTGGTCTCCCATGGCGGTCCGACTCCTCGAGGAAGCCGTGGGTGACAAGTTGCGGGCCCCCGGGTTTCCCGCAACCCTCGATCCCGAACCTCCAGCGAAGAATTGATCCAGCGACCTGGGAACGCAGCCACGAACGGCTGACTTCGCTCAGGAATTCAATGGGTCATATTGCCAGCCTGGATGGCGATCGGCTGACAGGTCATTCCTCTTCACGAGCGTGTGTTATCAAACAAGTTCAATTGCAAGACCACTGCATCCGGACACCCGCAGGATGGAATGCCATGCGGAATAGAGCATTCCCGTACCCGACACGCCAACCAGAGGCTGACGTTGCTCTGTCCGGACCATCCCCCCGTCGGCATCCCAGGCCTCGACTTCCGCGACGGCGCAATTCAGGTTCGGATCGCTGACCAGGCGGGCTTCGCAGGCATCGAGACCGGTGGATGCCAGTGCACAGGCCACCATCGTGTTGACGTTGCGGGGGTATCGTTGCGCAATCCCTCGGACCGAGCCGTCATAGATGACGGTTTCCGAGTCCAATTGCGCCGGGTTGATCCCACTATCCGCAAGATCAATGTTCTCGGGGTGCTTTCGGAAGGTAATGCGAACCCGTGTCCAGCGGCCAGCCCTGCTCAGCAGTTCGTCTCCTCCGAGCAGCGCACCCCTGGGAATCAGGATCCTCGTGCCGTTTCTCTTCGCGGAAGCCTCCAATCGGCTACGGAGAGCGTCGTCGGCCAGGGCTGAAACGGAAAACGGCATGTAGTCGGCGCATCCCAGGAAGGACTCGCCAAAGCGTCCGGTGATGGTCGGGTGCGCGCACTCGACGATCAGGTCCGGGCGGCGTGTGCAGGCCTCGCCAAGATCATCCAGCCGCAAGGCTGGTTCGATGCTCGCCAGGGCCTCCGCGCTCCGATTGTGGATGAAGGCGATCTCGAATCGCCCCCCGCTATCCTGAACCCGCTCGACAATGAAGCGGCCGATGTATCCGTAGCCAATGATACCGATCCGCATAGTGGCATCCTCACGTTACTGCTGCCCTGGATTCAGTCCGAAATGTCTCCCATTCACGGCCTGCCATCACTGTTCGGATCCCTTCTACGGCATCCCAGACGTCGACATGTCCCATGTAGAGAGGTGTAATTCCGAACCGCAGGATATCGGGATCGCGAAAATCCGGAATGATCTCGCGAGCAACAAGTGCCCGGGAAATGGAATAGGCCTCCGGATGGCGAAACGACACCTGGCTCCCACGCAACGAGGGATTCCTCGGACTTGCCAGTTCCAGCCCATACGCCGCAAGTCTCTCATCAGCCAATGAGATGAACAGGCCGGAAAGCCGCCGGGACTTGTCGACGAGTTCCACCATGTCCACACCCTCGAAGCACGCAACTCCGTCGAGAACCGCGCGAAGGGACAGGATCGGTGGCGTGCCGACGAGACACCGGTTGATGGAGTCTGCTGGGCGGTAACGGTCCTCGAACCCGAATTGGTTCGCATGGCTGAACCAGCCCGTGACGACCGGCTCATGCCGTCCGACCGCACTGCCGGAAACAAACGTAAAGGATGGAGAACCGGGACCGCCATTCAGGAACTTGTAGGTACAGCCGACCGCGAAGTCCACATTCCAGCGGTTGAGTTCCACCTCCACGGCTCCTGCCGAATGACACAAGTCCCAGAGGATGGGCGTGCCAAGCGCCTTGCAGTGCGATGTGATCGACTTCATGTCGTGGATCGCACCCGTGCGGTAGTTGACATGACTCAGCAAGACGAACGCAGTGTCCGGGTCGATGGCATCGGCGACGCGTCCGGGTTCCGCGACAACCATCCTGTGCCTGCGGCCCAGAAGATCGATAACTCCCTCCAGAATGTAGACATTGGTTGGAAACTCGCCACGCTCGACAACGACATTTGGCCGACCATTGCCGTGGCGCAGCAGGGATGCGGCCAGCTTGAAGATGTTGACCGACGTGGAATCGGAAACCACGACTTCCCCTTCCGAGGCACCGATCAGCGTGGCGATGGCGTCGCCCGCCTTGCGGGCGAGAAAGAACCAGTCCGCGTCGAGCCAGCTCCGGATGAGGCCCGTCCCCCATTCAGCCTCGATCAGATCATGGATGGAATCCGACGTCGTTGCAGGCAGTGCGCCAAGCGAGTTTCCGTCGAAATACAGTACGCCCCGAGGCAGGGAGAACCGGCTCCGGTATGCCGCCAGGGGGCAGCAATGATCCATCCGTTGGCAGTCAAGTCGATCCATCAGGCTTTCCAGCAAACGATGTCAATGTGGAGAATATCATTCTTGGCCACGATCCGGATCGCTTGCGGATTGAAATGTGGTTGTCTGTTTCTCCATCCAGTCTGCTTGCTCGCACCAGCCATTCTGATGAACGCTCCATCGAGGTCCACGCAACACGGCCCATGAATTCGGTTCCGGACAGCGTTCTGCCGGAGCGACAACCGGAATCATCGATCCGGGCAACGATGCGGCCAACCTTGGTAAGGTTTCCGGAAGCACCGGGGATTTGCGGGAGCCAAGGCTGGTTCGACATGGACATGCGAGGCTCGGACAGGTGAAACCGATTCATCCCATGAGGAGCAGCTTGATACCGATGGCACCGAGGCCCAGCAACAGCCATCTGCGAAAAGCAACAGGCGAGAGGCGCGAACGCAGCCTGGTGCCCATTACCATCCCGGCAACTGCAGGTACAACTGCCACAGCGGACAGGTAACCGGCATCCACCCGATAGGCATCGTGAAAGACCAGGACACCTGCCAGGGCCACGGTCGAGACGCTGAAGGTGATGCCCATCATCTGCACCAGTTCGTCGCGGTCCAGACCCAGTGCCTCGAGATACATCACGATGGGAATCACGAAAGTCCCGGTTACGCCGGTAATCAGACCATTGGCTGCGCCAACGAGTGGTGTCATCATTGGTTCTGCGCGCGCCGGAACCGAAAACCGTACCGTCCAGGTTCCAAGTCCGGCATAGGCGATCAGTGCAACACCGAGTACGCGGTCCATCGCCGCTGGAGCTACCGTGAAGACCGTGTGGTACCCAATCCAGACGGTTACCGGGATCAGTGCGAGAGCAAAACCGAAGCGCCTGAGCAGCTTCCCGGCGTGACCTCCAACCGCACCCTGCCAGACGTTGGTCACAAGGGACGGGATGACCAGTAACGGCAGCGCGGCCTCGATCCCGAACACGGCGGACAACAGGGCGATCGAAACGGTCGGAAGTCCGAGTCCCACGATCCCCTTGATGCTTCCCGCAAGCAGGAACGTCAGCATCACGAATGAGATCGATAGTATGTCCATCAGCTACGGAACCATGCGATCCGGCGGTACGCGTTGTGCCGCCGGTTTGGAAGCCTTTCGACATGGTAGTGCCTTCCGCCCGGGGTGCGTCGCTGGGCGACCCTGCTCGGTCCATGGTTCCCTCTCCGGCAAACCCGGATCGGACCCTGCAATACGTCCCAAGAGTCGTCGAACGACAGCATCGCGAGCGCCATCTCCTTCACGCACGCCATGCGCCAACAACACCGGTTCAGTCGGGAATGGCAACTGTCCCCACGCGATTCCTCCGGATCACGGACACTCGGAAGACCCGCCCGAAAGTGGGATCCCGTACCGCGAGATGACCGCGTGGAAACTGACAAAGTCACTCGACGATGTCGCGCGTTGGCCGTGCCGCGACCCCCATCGATCCAGCCAGAGAGAGTCCCTGAACGACCGCCGAATTCACTCACATGCGGGCGGGAACGCCGGGAAGTCTTTCCCCGAATCCGATGAGCCGGTGTCACTGCAAGATGTCAGGATGATCACCAGCAATTGACGTCGACCGGATGCGGAAGAACTCACATGTTTGCTGTCCGCATCTCCTGCAACCGCAGCAACAGATCTCACGGACGCGCCCCGCCGGTCACCATTGCCATCCCGGATCCACGAAACCGGAGTATCGTCCAGCCCTCTCAAGTTCTGTCCGCGCGGAGTGCCAACCGGGTGCCGGCCATGCTGCCGGTTCGGAAAGGGGACGAGCCTCTGCCTCGACTGTTCACATCAGCCGCAGCAACGCAGCAGGGAAATGCGTCCATGGCGCGGCCCCCGGTCCAGCCCGATGTCCACCGCGCCAGCGGTGTGCCCGCTCCGTCTTCCCGCGGTCTCTGCCGGGGTTGCGGCAGCGTTTGCTACAGTGCTTCCCCTGCTTCCACTGTGTCCTCGTAGGTGCGCAACCCGGTCCTCGGAGCGGAAACAAGTACCGCCATGTTCCCCGGCTTGTGGACATTGTCCATCATCTTCATGTGTGCCGCGGGAATGTCGACCCAGGGAAAGACCTCCGACATGCAGGGATCAATGCGTCTCTCCAGCATCAGCTGGTTGGCCTGGCTGGCCTGCTTCAGGTTCGCGAAATGGGACCCCTGGATCCGCTTCTGGTGCATCCAGACGTAACGAGCATCAAAGGTCAGGTTGTATCCGGTGGTACCCGCGCAGAACACGACCATTCCGCCACGCTTGACGACAAACGTCGAGACCGGGAAGGTCGCTTCGCCCGGATGCTCAAAAACCACGTCCACGTTCACGCCGCGACCCGTAATCTCCCAGATCGCCTTGCCAAATCGCCGCACCTCCGAGGCCCACTGGTTGTATTCGGAGGTATTGACTGTCGGAAGACGGCCCCAGCAATCGAACTCCTTGCGATTGATGACCCCCTTCGCGCCAAGACCCTCCACGAATTCGCGCTTTGACTCGTCCGAAATGACCCCGATCGCGTTGGCGCCGGCAGTGTTGACCAGCTGGATGGCGTAAGAGCCGAGACCACCTGATGCCCCCCACACCAGCACGTTGTGGCCCGGGCGCAGGATGTGCGGCCGGTGGCCGAACAACATCCGGTAGGCAGTGGCAAGGGTAAGGGTATAGCAGGCCGACTCCTCCCAGGTCAGGTGGCGCGGTCGGCGCATGAGCTGCTGGGCCTGCACCCGAGCGAACTGAGCGAAGGACCCGTCCGGCGTTTCATAGCCCCAGATGCGCTGGGAGGGCGAATACATCGGATCCCCACCGTTGCACTCCTCGTCATCGCCGTCGTCCTGGTTGCAGTGTACGACCACCTCGTCGCCAACCTTGAACCGCTTGACCTTCTCACCCACCTGCCAGACGATGCCGGACGCGTCCGACCCGGCGATGTGATACGGAGCCTTGTGGACGTCGAACGGGGAGATGGGCTTGCCAAGCGCAGCCCATACCCCATTGTAGTTGACGCCTGCCGCCATCACGAGGACGAGCACTTCGTTGGAATCGATGGGAGGCGTATCGACAACCTCGAGCTGCATGGCCTCACTGGGCGGGCCATGGCGCTCCCGACGGATGGCCCAGGCATACATCTGCCGAGGGACATGTCCGAGCGGCGGGATTTGTCCGACCTTGTAGAGTTCCCGGCCCTCCGGCATGGCAGGGTTCCGGATTTCGGCTTCTGCTGTCATGGTCATGGCGGTAACACCCAAGCTTGTGGCGGCGCGATGCTGCACCGCAGCAATTAATTCCGGTCCCACATTAGCGCAAGCTGACGGGTGGGTGAAGGCTTTGCGTGGTGCCGGTATGCTGCACGGCAGCATGCTTGTGAACGGCCCGACGGGAGGCAAAGAGCGATGCAACCATGCAATCGGGGCAAGCGGGACCGGCCCTGGCTGTTCCGCACCTATGCCGGACATTCCAGCGCCGCGGCCTCCAACGCTCTCTACAGGAACAATCTCGCAAAGGGACAGACCGGCCTGTCGGTGGCGTTCGATCTGCCAACCCAGACCGGCTATGACCCGGATCATCCTCTTGCGGCCGGCGAAGTCGGCCGGGTTGGTGTGCCTGTATCCCATCTCGGCGACATGCGGCAGCTTTTCGAGGGCATCGCGCTTGCTCGCATGAACACATCCATGACCATCAACGCGACCGCGCCATGGCTGCTTGCCCTCTACGCGGCTTTGGCAGACGAAACCGGACAGACGCGCGCGGAACTGCGGGGAACGACACAGAATGACATTGTCAAGGAATACCTCTCGCGGGGCACCTATATCCTGCCACCGGATGCATCCCTGCGGCTGACCGCCGATGTCGCGGCATGGACGGCGGTCGAAATGCCGCAGTGGAATCCCTGCAACGTGTGCTCCTACCACCTCCAGGAAGCCGGAGCGACACCTGCGCAGGAGATTGCCTACGCGCTCGCAACCGCCATTGCCATCCTGGACGAAGTCCGCCGCCGTCCCTCCGCCACGGAAGAAGCGTTTCCGGCCATGGTTGGGCGCATGTCGTTCTTCGTGAACGCCGGAATCCGGTTCGTGGAAGAGATGTGCAAGCTCCGTGCCTTCGGGGACCTCTGGGACGCAATCTGCCTCGAACGGTACGGGATCGAGGAGCCCAGGCTCCGGCGCTTCCGCTACGGCGTGCAGGTCAACTCGCTCGGCCTGACCGAGCAGCAACCCGAGAACAACATCGCCCGGATCCTTCTGGAGATGCTTGCTGTCACCCTTTCGAAACGCGCTCGGGCCCGCGCCGTGCAACTGCCGGCCTGGAACGAGGCGCTTGGGCTTCCGACCCCGTGGGACCAGCAGTGGTCACTGCGCCTGCAACAGATTCTCGCGCATGAGACCGACCTTCTCGAACACGAGGACCTCTTCGATGGCAGCCCCGTCATCGCTGCCCGGGTCGCCACACTCCGGGAAGAGGCCGAATCCGAATTGCGGGAAGTCGAGGCGGAAGGCGGCGCCATCGCGGCCATCGAATACATGAAATCCCGCCTGGTGGCATCCAACGCGGAACGAGTCGCCCGAATCGAATCCGGCGAACAAACCGTGATTGGCGTCAACGCCTTCACCGACTCCGAGGACGGCCCGCTATCGGAAGGATCTACCGGCATCTGTGAAGTGGACCCGGAGGCGGAACGCCAGGCGATTGCGAATCTCGCGGCTTGGCGCAGCATGCGCGACGACCGGGCAGTGGAGCGCGCCCTGGACCAACTCTCGCGAGACGCCCGATGCGGAACCAACATCATGCCGGCCTCTGTCGCCGCGGCGAAGGCGGGTGCGACTACCGGGGAATGGGCTGCTGCCCTCGGTGACGTGTTCGGTGCCTATCGCGCCCCCACCGGCATCAGCCAGGTGCCCGCATATCGCAGCCCGGAAACGGACGCGATCCGCGCCGAAGTCGAAGCTCTCGGCGCCCGTCTCGGACAACCCGTAACCTTCCTGGTCGGCAAGCCGGGCCTGGACGGCCATTCCAACGGCGCAGAGCAGGTCGCCGTGCGGGCCAGGGATTGCGGAATGCGGGTCGTTTACGAAGGAATCCGTTTCGCTCCCGGTGAGATCGTTGCCCGGGCGAAGGAAGAAGGAGCGCATCTTGTCGGGATATCTGTCCTGTCAGGCACCCATCTTCCGCTTGCGCAAGCCGTGGTCGAGGAACTTCGAAAGGAGGGGCTCGACCATGTGCCCGTTGTCGCCGGGGGGATCATCCCGCCAGAGGATGCAGAAGCCCTGACCACCATGGGCGTGGCCCGTGTCTACACGCCAAAGGACTTTGAAATCAACCGGATCATGTCCGACCTGGTCGGGCTGATCGCCGACTCGACGATCCGGAACAGTGACCGCGAGGCCGCACGGACCAACTGATCCGGCGACCATCCGCGCAGGAGCGGACGCTGGTTCCCGCCTGGCCACACCCGGGAGCGGCTCAGGTTTGCTCGCCCCCGCGCAACGCCTTTGCAGATGCGCGCAGGGATCGGAGCATCTCCGCATCATGGATCACGCGTGGCACCTTGTTCTGCCCGCCAAGCTTGCCTCGCTTCTTCATCCACGCAGCAAAACCGCCGGACGGCATGGCCTCGATGCGCGGCTCATCCAGCCCCCAGCCCTCCGCGCGATGGGTCCCGTAATCCTGGTTGATTCGGTGCAGCGCGGAATCTAAAACCTCGCCGAATCGAGACAGCCTCTCGCTTTCCATCCGCCCTACTGCAAACTCCACGATGTACAAATGCCCTCCGCGGTCTCCGGCGCGCTCGGAATGCAGGCTACCGACGGCAAAGTCGTCGACCTTCACGCCGATGGCCTGGGCCGCCTCCGCAACGGCAAGCTCCAGTTCTGCACCGATTACATGCTCACCAAAGGCCGACAGCGTCCATGTGGTACGACCCGTGATCAGCACCCTTGGCGGATTGCGGTGGATGATGGACACCGTGTCTCCGACCGCATAGCGCCAGAGACCGGCCGCGGTCGAGACAACCAGTGCATAGTTGACACCGGTCTCGAGATTCCCGACCCAGTGCGCCTCCGGCAAGGGGTTCCCGACCTCCTCGACAGGCACAAACTCGTAGAACACTCCGTTGTCGAGAAGCAGTCTGAGACCCGCGCCGTCCGCACCGTCGGCAACGGCAAAGAAACCCTCGCTTGCCGGATACACCTCCCGAGTCTCGGCACCGCTTCCCTCCAGGTGCTCCGCAAAGCGATCCCGGTATGGCAACCAGGAAATACCGCCATGCACCAGCAACTCGAGGTCCGGATAGATCTCGGCGAGCCTCCCGCCCGGCTTTCCCGCCACTTCCAGTAGATGATCGCAATAGATCAGGAGCCAACTCGGCGTGCCGGTGATGCCTCTGATGTCTTCGGACAGGGACCGGTGAGCAACCTGATCGATCCGGGATTCCCAGTCTCCGATGGACTCGAGGTCAGGGGAGGGAAAGTAGCGGTGCCGCGCCCAGAACGGCACGGATCCTGCGGCAATGCCGCTCAGATCTCCCGCCTGCACACCCGGCGCACACGCCTGCAGCCCCGTTGATCCGCCCAGTACAAGCGTGCGACCCGCCAGGATCCGGCTGTGCGGACGGGCAGCGATGTGATGTACGAGAACGTCTGTCGCAGCGCACCGGTTGGCGCGGTTGATCTCGTGGCTGACCGGAATGTATTTCGTGTCCCCGCGAGTCGTCCCCGAACTCAGTGCAAAGAAGGGCATGCGACCGGGCCAGGTGCAATCCTCAAGCCGGGGAAACGGATCCTCCCAGTATTCGTCCCAGAAGGCATCGTATTCACGTACGGGTACCCGGGACTGATAGTCCTGCACGGAGCGAACGGACGCAAAGCCATGGTCTTTCCCGAATCGCGTCTCGGCCGCACGAAAGACGAGAGACCTCAGCAACCGTTCCTGAACGTCGGACGGATTCATGCGGCCGAGTGTCCGCAGACGACGCCGCGCATATGCGCGCAGTAACCAGGTCCAATCAACCATCCTGCCGCACTTGTTTGCCTGCACTTCGGAGAGAAACGAAACAGCCAAACCCGGTTTCACCGGCTCGCCGTTCTCGCCGCAGGGAGCGAACGAGCATGCCAGGGTCTCCTCGGTTCCTCAATGCCACCCAGTACCGAAACCTCCTCCGGAGCCGTCCCGGTGACCAGCGCATCTGCACATTCCCGCCGTCGCGCCACACCACGATCCGGGGAAGTTGTTCAGCCACTCCTCCCGCCCAATAGGTAATTCATAGTAGCCCGCGTTCGGATCGGTCATGGCGAAGAATTGGTTGAACCAGAATCCGGCGGGATGCCGTCGATGTCGTCGAGAACAAGCGATCCGATCTGTTCGAGACTCGCAGGTGAAGCACAATCCTCGGAGCCCGGATCTTCGATGCATCGTCCGCGAGTGGAGTCCTGCGAACACAAAGCGAGGAATCCGACAGGAGTGAACCGCACATCGCCTCTCCAATGCGGCAGGCTCTTTCCAGTCGGTCAGGAACGAGGGTACCGTTCGTTCCTACGTCTACCCTGCTTTCCCTGCCGGGTCGTGGCGAGAAGACAGGTCGCGCTGTCCCGAGCGGATGCGGATTCCGTTGAAACCGGAAATCGATTCGGATCCGCGCACAAGTAGACGCTTCCACGGGATTGGCCAATCCGGGCGGCCATGCAGCGGTAGCAAGCTGTCCCTGACCAGCCGGTTCACCTCGATGCCACGAAGTCTGCCGAGAGCGACCGCATCGCAAACGATTCAAGCCTCCCGCTCCAGGCCACGAACCCGGCATGCATGTGAAAATCCTCCTGCCGAGCACAGATGGCAATTCAAGCTGGCCATGATGCGCTGTACACAGAACCTGATGGCCCCACCCTTGCCCCGCATGATCCCCGGCGCCGCGCGGCCCGGCACGTGCGTTTGCAACGTCCGGCCGATCTCAACCACTGTGTAACCCATCAATTCGGACATTCGGCCATGCGCCATCGAGCGCGTCGTGCCCCAAGGCCCAGTTCGAGATTGGCACGCACACCGGGCAAACGAACTGCATCTCCGTTTGCAGTCGTCTCGATCATCGGGATTTGCCGGCCGTTCCGGAAGATGCGCAACGGGGAATCGGGCAGAAACCCCCTTGGCAAGAATCTTCCGAATCGAGCCTGGAGATCTGCCGTCTTCTGCAGCGGGACAATTTCCTTCTGTGCGAGAACTTGCAGTGACATCAGCGTCGACATGACGAATTGCTCCATTCCGCAAGACGTCTTGCGCGTTGTCTCCTCATTGCAGCAACTCAGCATCCACCTTTCCCGCAATGAACCCCCACCCGACGAGGAACGGTTCGCGAGAAGGCGGCCCGGATCCCGCGAATCGCCACTCCGAATCCGGTCGACCCGGGACATTTTGGGAACGGCGGCATACACCACGCCGTACACCGGTATTCGCACCGCCGAATCGCGAAGGACAAGGTCCTCCGCTGGTCTCCCGAATCATGGATGCGTCCAGCGGCGGGAAGCCGGTAACGGAAGGATCATGTCGGAACTTGCAGCAAGCGCAGCATTTCCCCGACCGTTTGGGATGGTTCCGCCGCAGCATCCGACCATCAAAGGGAACCCGTCGAAAGCCGGTCACGGATGACCGATTCGCCGCCACTTGTCATTCCCAAGTGATTGACGAAGGCTTCGGACCAAGTCAAATGCTGGGGTACTTTCTTGAGCATTGCCATTGCAGAAAGGAATCCAATCATGCGCGGGCACAGCCGAATTGCAGCTTGGTCGGCCAGCATCCTTGCCGGAATGGCATCTTCTCTTGCGCTTGCCGAGGAAGTGAACATCTATTCCTACCGGCAGCCGCACCTGATCGATCCCCTGCTGCAAGAATTTACGCAGGAAACCGGAATCAAGACCAATGTCCTGAGCCTGCAGCAGGGTCTGATAGAGCGCGTCCGAACGGAGGGTGCTGCAAGTCCCGCTGACGTGATACTCACCGTCGACATCGGGCGCCTGACGTCGGCGGCACACGAAGGAGTAACGCAACCGGTTCAAGGTCAGCTGATCGAGGAACGGGTTCCAGCCAACCTGCGCGACCCCGATGGCCACTGGATCGGCCTCACGGTGCGCACCCGCATCGTCTACGCATCGCGTGACCGCGTACCGCAGGGCGAAGTATCCACCTACGAATCACTGGCGGATCCAAAATGGCGAGGCCGCATCTGCACCCGGTCGGGCCAGCATCGCTACAACATTGCGCTGCTTGCAGCGTATATCGAACACCACGGCAGGGATGCGGCGAAATCCTGGCTGGAAGGAGTGAAGGCGAATCTCGCCCGCAAGCCGCAGGGAAACGACCGTGCACAGGTAAAGGCCATTTGGGCCGGCGAATGCGACATCGCAATCGGCAACACCTACTACATGGGTCTGATGCTGGAAGACCCCGAACAACAGGACTGGGCGCAGTCCGTTCGCGTGACGTTCCCCATCTTCGAAGACGGAGGAACCCATATGAATGTTTCGGGCGTCGCCATGGCGAAACATGCCAAGAATCCGGAGAATGCCCGAAAGCTGATTCACTTCCTGGCATCCCGCGAGGCCCAGCGAATCTATGCCGAGGCAAACCATGAATATCCGGTTGATGACACAGTCCCGGCTTCCGAACTGGTCGCATCCTGGGGCAAGCCCAACCGGGATTCCCTGGCTTTGGCGACGATCGCCAAGCACAGCCCCGAGGCCCTGAAGATCGTGGATGAGGTCGCCTTCGACGAAGGCCGATGAACTCCTCACGACAACGGGCTCCCGGCATCTCCTGTTTGCCGGACACAATCCTGTTCCCTCCTGCGGCGAATCATCCGGGCAAATTGATCACGCCCGGCAACACCCGGATTGACACCCTGCCGGAACGGGCCTAATTGAGTGTGCGGTGCAGCATCAGGGGTTCAAGGTGCAATCCGACCGGGAGCCGGCTGACGGCCTAGCTTCACTCGGCGAGCGGATCCGGCAGGCACGGTCCCGAGGGCGAGGTAGTCGGCCCGCCAAGCGGGAGACCGGCAGCGGGGTTTCTCTCGTAGCGATTATGTGGCGGATGTTTGCCGACCTCCTGGCGGGCATCCTCGTTGGACTTGGCTTGGGCTTGGGTGCGGATACGCTCCTCGGAACCACTCCCTGGTTCCTGATCGGCATGGGACTCCTCGGCATGGCGGGCGGTATCCGCCTTGCAATGCGGACAGCGGAAGAAGCGAACGGAGACGGCGATCGTGGCTGAGTCGGCAGCGGATTCGGGCGGGATCCATATCGACCCGATGCACCAGTTCGAGATCTACCCGCTGTTCGATTCGGGCGGCAAGGTCAGTCTCTTCACCTTCACAAACTCGACGCTCTTCATGTGGATCGTCGTTGCAGCGATCGTCCTGCTCATCATGGCGGGAACCCGCGGACGAGCAGCAGTGCCTACGCGACTGCAATCCGTCGTTGAGATGTTGTTTGAGTTCGTGCGTGACATGATTCAGTCCACCGTCGGCGACGATGGCATGCGCTACTTCCCGTACGTATTCACCATTTTCATGTTCGTGCTGTTCTCCAACCTGATCGGAATGGTGCCGTTCGCGTTCACAGTGACAAGTCACATCGCGGTAACCGGAACGCTCGCCCTCACCATTTTCATTACCGTCACGATCATCGGATTCTGGAAACACGGCATCCGGTTCCTGCTGTTCTTCTGGCCGCAAAGCGCGCCGCTGGTACTTCGGCCATTGCTCTGCCTGATCGAGTTGATCTCGTATTTTGTCCGGCCCGTGAGCCACTCCCTCCGTCTGGGCGCCAACATGATGGCCGGACATGCGTTGCTCAAGGTGTTCGCAGGATTCGTCCCGGCCATGGGGTTCTTTGGAATCCTGCCGCTGACCATGCTGGTCGGCGTCACGGCGCTTGAATTTCTGGTAGCGTTCCTGCAGGCGTACGTGTTCGCCATTCTCACTTGCGTCTATCTCAACGACGCCCTTCATATGCATTAACCCTGCAGTCAGTCCCAATCCAAGGATCCAACCTGAAGGAGAACTCCGATATGGAAGCAGAAGCCGCAACCCTTCTCGGCAAGTACGTAGGCGCCGGTCTCGCGGCCATTGCGATGGGTGGCGCCGCAACCGGCGTTGGCCACATCGCGGGCAATTACCTGAGCGGCGCACTCCGCAATCCGGCTGCCGCCAAGGACCAGCTCGGCATGTTCTTTGTCGGCATCGCACTCGCCGAGGCCTTGGGACTGTTTGCTCTCGTCATCTCGTTGCTGCTGCTGTATGCGGTCTGATCCCTCCCGCTACCCGGCCCGGACTCGTATTGCACCATGATCAGCCCCCTAGTGACCATGGCCCACGCCGCCAGCGCCGAGGGCGGTTCCGTCGGGATGCCGCAGCTCAATCCGGACTATTTCCCTTCGCAGATCATCTGGCTGGTCGCCGCAATCGTCGTCCTCCACTTCCTGCTCTCCAAGATCGCTCTACCGCGGGTGAACGAGATCATCACGACCCGCGAACAGGCGATCATCGGGGATATTGAGCGGGCGGAAGAGTTGCACAAGACTGCCGAGGAACTGCGGACGCAGATCGCGGAGCAGAACGCGGCCACGCTTGCCAAGGCGCAGCGTATTGCGGCGGAAACACACGCGGAGGTGGCGCGGGAGATCGAAGCAGAGCAGGCCAAGGCAGCCGCCCGACTGGCAGATCAGACTCGCGTGGGAGAACAGCGGGTACATGCAATCCGCGCGGCCCTCTCCGGAGGCGCGGGAGCGGGTACCGACGGAGATACAGCGTCGGAAGAAGCCCGTCGCGACACGTCCGCACTGATCGAGCGCATCGCTTGGGATGTAGCTACGGCACTCGTGGAGAAGATCCAGGGTCGCAGCGCTGACACCGGAGCCGTCATGGAATCCGTGCGGAACCGCACGCAAGCGGGTTGAGACAGTCGAATGTCTGCGTTTCTGCATACTCCGGAGACTTGGATCTCGCTGAGCCTCCTGGTGTTCTTCGGGATCCTCGCCTATTTCGGCGTACACCGGATTGTGGTCGGCGCACTGGACAAGCGGGCCGACGGAATACGTGCCAGGATCGATGAGGCGCGAGAACTGCGGGAGGCAGCGAGCGACCAGGTGAATCGCCATCAGGAGGAACTGGAACAGGCGGCCGGGGCCGCACAATCCATCATCGAACAGGCGCAACGTGATGCGGATTCCGCGCGAGAGGCAGCGCTGGCAGATTTCCGCGCCACACTCGAGCGGAGGACCGCGGCAGCAGAGGAGCGCATCCGCCAGGCGGAGATCGCGGCACAAAAGGAAATTCGCAACTATGCGATCGACATCGCCGTTGCCGTCGCCACCGAGATCATCGAGAAGGATCTTTCGGACGAGGACAGAAGGCAATTGGCAAGCAAGGGGATCGAAGAGATCCGGAGCCGACTGAACTGACGCTCACCAGTGCAGATCCGGCAGGATCTGACCCCGGCATCCACGTCTATCTCGCGCGTAGCAGACGCGCCTTCTGGCGGGCCCAGTCACGTCGCTTCTCGACTTCACGCTTGTCCTGGAGTTTCCTGCCTTTCGCGGCGCCGACCAGCAGCTTGGCAATTCCCCGATCCGTGAAATAGAGTCGCAGGGGAACCGCCGTAAACCCCTGCCTCTTGACCGCTTCGGACAGGCGGTTCAGTTCCCGGCGGCGCAAGAGAAGCTTGCGCGGCCGCCGTTCCCGGTGCCCGAAGTTTGTCGCCTTCCCGTAGACAGGGATATGGGCGTTGACCAGGAAAGCTTCTCCGCCTTCGAACGAGATATATGCTTCCGCAACCGCCGCACCGCCTGCGCGAAGCGACTTGACCTCGGAACCGGCGAGCACGAGCCCGGCCTCCAGGGTCTCGACGATGTCGTAGTCACGCCGCGCGCGGCGGTTTTCCGCGACGAGGCCGCTACCCTGCCCGGACGTCCGTTTTCGCGCCATGCCACATCAATTGAGAATACCGGCATGGCGCATCGCATCCTGGATGGCGCCCCGTGTTGATTCCCGAACCTGCGCCAGCGGCGAGCGTACATCCTCCTGGCAGCGACCCAGGCAGGAAAGTGCGTATTTGGCGGGTGCGGGGCTGGTTTCGATGAAGAGTGCCTTGTGAAGCGGCATCAGCCGATCCTGCCATTCAAGAGCAGCCTTGTAATCGCCATCCAGACAGGCCCGCTGGAATTGGGCGCATTCACTCGGGGCCACATTTGCGGTCACCGAGATGCATCCCCGGCCTCCATGGGCGTTAAAACCGATCGCGGTCCCGTCCTCCCCGGAAAGCTGAAGGAATTCCGGGCCGCAGGATTCGCGCTGGAGCGATACTCGCGCAAGGTCTCCGGTCGCATCCTTGACGCCTACAATCCTTGGCAGCCTTGAGAGTTCCGCCATGGTTTCGACCGACATGTCCACCGCACTTCGCCCGGGAATGTTGTAGATGATGATCGGGATGTCGGCGCATTCGTGCAGGGCAGTGAAATGGCGAACCAGACCGTCCTGAGTCGGCTTGTTGTAGTACGGAACAACGACAAGCGCCGCATCCGCCCCCGCGACGGCGGCGTGACGCGTGAACCGGACGGCTTCGTCCGTGCTGTTGGAGCCGGTGCCGGCAATCACCGGCAAGCGTCCCGCCGTCTTGCGCACAACGACTTCCACAACCCGCTCATGCTCCTCGTGGGACAGGGTCGGCGACTCCCCAGTAGTACCGACCGGCACGAGCCCGTTTGTTCCGCACTCGACATGCCAGTCCACCAGCGCTTCCAGCGCCGCCTCATCCACCGCACCGTTTCGGAACGGTGTAACCAGCGCGGCAATGGATCCAGAGAACATCGGCTCCCCCTTCATCGTCCAATGCGCGGAACAGTAACGGAGACACCCGCGTCGGGCAAGGCGAACGCAGTTGCATGCTCGGGAGCGCGGGTCAATCGGGGTTGCGGTGGAGAGTCAACTGATATCCCGATTGGCAAAGGGCGTCCGAAGGGCCAGCATGTGCCCCAACTGCTTCCGGCATGCCCGTCAACGATGCTCCATCCTGGTTCCCCGCCCGGTTCGAGCAACGCCGGGAACCACTCCGAAAGATCTCACCTCGCATTCCCAGGAACGAGCATCAGACCATGAATCAGCCGTACCAACGCAAGACGGCCACACCTTCCCCCTTTCTGCCGATCCTTGCCGGTTTCGCCTCTCTCTTCATTGGCATCGGGCTTGCCCGGTTCGGCTATACGCCGCTCCTACCGGCGATCATCGAAGCAGACTGGTTCTCACCCGGCCAGGCCGCGTATCTGGGCGCGGCCAATTTTGCGGGATATCTGGTAGGCGCAAGCATCGCCTGGCGAATTCCTGTTCCACTCTCCCCGCGGGCCACTCTCCGCATCCTTCTTGCAGCGACGGCCCTTTCCTTTGCGGCCTCATCCACTCCCCTGTCGTTCGAATGGATGGTCTTCTGGCGCTTCCTGCCAGGCCTTACTGGCGGCTGGATCATGGTGCTGGCCGCGCCGCTCATCCTCACCGCCATTCCCGAGGCTCGACAGCGACTGGCCGGCGGCATCTTCTTCGCCGGCGTTGCGAGCGGCATCGTTGCCTCCGGCACCCTGGTCCCCGTGCTTCTTTCCGTCGGCCTCGAGACCGCTTGGCTCGGCATGGCCGCATTGATGACGCTGCTGCTGGCCATTGCCTGGCGCGGCATACCGGCCGGGGATGTAGAGCTTCCGGGGAAGCGACTGCCGGCCTATGGCCGCATTGGCTCCACACTTGCCGGAATCACCGTTGCGTACGCCCTGTTCGGATTCGGCATCTGTGCCCACATGCTGTTCTTCGTCGATTACGTGGCCCGTGGACTCGGACATGGAGTCGCGGTCGGATCGACTGGTTGGATCGTGATCGGAGTCAGCGGTCTGGTGGGACCCGTTCTTGCGGCTGTCGCGGCACGGCAAATGGGCACTCGAACGGTCTTGCTCCTGAGCTATGTTGGCCTTGCGGGAGGAAACGTGATCGCAGCGGCGTCGGACGGACTCGTTTCGGCATTTCTGTCCGCCGTGCTGATCGGAGGACTGCTGACCGCCGTTTCCACCATGACGCTTGCAGCGGTTACGGAATCAGTTCCCGAGCGCCGCCAGAGGATGCGGATATGGAGTCTTGCGACAGCCGCATTCGCCATTGCCCAGACTGCCGCCGCCTATGCGTATTCCTGGTTGTTCGCAGCCGGATATCCGTACTCCATGCTTTTCCTTCTGGCCGCCGTCGCCAGCGCCCTCGGCTTGTTCGCGATCTGGGTATCGCCACACATCCGGCTACGGAAGCGCGAGCCCACTCCCTGAGCGGCGACGGTGAGACTCGATTCATCCCTCCCGACGAAACAGGGTCGGCCCCCAATCCTGGCCGCGCATCTCGTGGATTCGACTCGCCGTCCGCTGGAAAGCGAAAGCGCCATCTCCGCCGGTGCAAAGTTCCTCAGGCTCCGCGTCTGCCGAGCACACCAGTCCGCACCCGGCCTCGTAGAGCGCGTCCACAAGGATCGTGAACCGCTTTGCCGCGTCTCTCCGGGCAGGCGGAAGTTTCGGTATTCGATCAAGAAAAATCGCGTCGAATGCGTCTGCCACCGCAAGAAAGTCGGCCGGTCCAAAGGCTTCTCCGCAAAGGTCCTCGAAGCCAATCCGCCCGATGCGGTTCACTGCCCAGGGAATCCGAACCTCGCGGCCGAGAACGGGAAGGATGCGCTCCCGGGCTACCCGATTCCCCACGACCATGCACCACGCGGAATCCATCTCCCGATCGGCATCAGGTCCGAGCGGGCTGAAATAGCGGCCGCCCTCGGCCGCACCAAGCCTGTAGTCCATCGGTCCCGCGATCTCGTGCAGATCGAGCCGTTCCTTGATCAGATCAATGAACGGGAGAAACAGGTCACGGTTCAGGCCGTCCTTGTACAGGTCCTCGGGCGGTCTGTTGGACGTGATCACGATGGTCACGCCATCCCGAAAGAGCGCTTCGAAAAGTTGTCCGAGGATCATCGCGTCAGCGATGTTCTCAACCTGGAACTCGTCGAAGCAGAGGAGACGAATCTCGGCGGCAACCCCGGCGGCCGCGGCCTGCACCGGGTGCGTGCCACCGCCTACCGAGCGCGCCTCGCGGATCGCGGCGTGGATCTCCTGCATGAATGCGTGGAAGTGGACTCTTCGACGGGCCGACTCCGGTGCCGTGTCAAAGAAGAGGTCCATCAGCATCGACTTCCCGCGTCCGACACCGCCATAGAGATAGATTCCGCAATCCCCGGCCTCCAGGCGCCTCCTCCGACGGGCGAACACACGCGCAATGCCGGTGCGCCGGGGCATCGACACAAGTCGATGCTGGATGTACTGGAGCTTTTCGACCGCGGCGCGCTGAGCGTCGTCGTCGCGGATTGCCCCTTCGCGCACCAGGCGCCGGTAGCGCCGAATGACATCCTCTCCGTCATCAACGGTGAAGCGCCCCCCGCCGGTATCACTCCTTTGGTTGGAAATCGCAATCTCCATGGGATCCCATTTTCTCTAATCACACCATTACGTTATGGTACCGCCATACTCGCTGCGATCAGGCGTACGTGCAACTCGTACCGACTTCCCCGATTGCTCCACTTGTTGCCATCTGCTGGCCGAGCAAGTTCGGACGCTTTCCCTGGCGAACAGTATGAATGTCCGCATGGGTGAACCGCACTTCCGAAACAGCATGCTTGCGCGAGAGATCGACATGAGGTCGGTCCTGGAAGTACTGCACTATGGAAAATCCGTGCGCTAACCCAGGCTGGACGAATTCGGGGACTGGAGGATTGAGATGCGCCGCAAGGTGGCAGGTCGACGTGTGCACGTGGTCGTGGCGGTATGTGTCGATCACGTGGAATGCATAACGACCTGGAAAACGAACTAAGCAGGGGACGAACATGGATGAGGAAAAGTACCATTACATGGAGTGTGGTCTGGACGACGTATATCTCTTGAACGGTTTCGAGCGGCACGAGTCACCGAGGGGCTCAACCGTATCGATCCGGGATGTGGATATGCTTCACAAGGCCATTGGGCTGTTTCTCTGCAACCAGCGGAAAGACTTGAATGGCAAGGAGATTCGGTTCCTGCGGCTGGAACTGCTCATGCCGCAAGCGAGATTGGCACGGTATCTCAGAGTCTCGGAACAGACGATTTATCGCTGGGAGACGGGAAAGTGCAGAATGCCGAAAGCAGCGGAATCGATCCTGCGGCTTCTTTATCGGGAAGAGGAGAAGAATGGCAGCGGGAGCATCAAGGAATGTTTGAAGGAGATCGCTGATCTTGAGGATGAGATCGATCGCATCCAGGAAATGAACTTCTCTCTCGAACAGGAACTCACGAGCAGGAAACGGGCCTCCGGTGCATCCTTGCACTGGAAGCTGGCTGCTTAGGTTGGTTGCGAACAGGAACGCGTTATGTGGGACTGTTCGTTGGGTATCGACACTGATAGAGATATGAGATTGACCAACCCGCACGAAACCTGAGATTGGTTTCATAGTCATGCGAGGAAGTCCGCAGGGTCCTTAACACTTTGTAACAACGTACGTTATTCCCAATGCAGCGGTCAAGATTCCGATTGAACCGCGCTCCGGAATCCGACGGCACACTACCGTCGGACCCCGACCATTCGAAATTCTGCAGACAATTCCCAAGCATACGCTACCGCTATAGTGGCCCGTGCCGAGAGGTTGGACCACCTCCTCCGGAAGAAGGGGCCCCTGATCTTGAGACGTCTTGCCGCCAGGAAGAGTGATTCTGCAGACCTTTCGGCGGCAATTCCGATCATCGCCGGCGGCATGATCGTGCTCGCTCTCTCCTTCGGCTTCCGTTCCAGTTTCGGCGTCTTTCTGCAACCTGTCTCGGACGGACTCGGTTGGCCGCGGGAGACGTTCTCGCTGTCCCTTGCGGTCCAGAACATCGCCTGGGGCCTCGGCGGACCCTTGTTTGGCGCGTTGGCCGACCGGTTCGGCGAACGTCGCAGCCTGATGCTGGGTGCTGCCTGCTACACGCTGGGTCTACTCATCGCTGCCAGCGCCACTTCGCCACTTGGCCAGCATCTCGGGTCCGGCCTGTTCGTCGGGCTGGGCTGCGCGGGCACCGGCTTCGGCCTTGTCCTCGCCATCGTCGGCCGCTCGGTGCCCGAATCCCGGCGTGCACGTGTCCTCGCCGTTACATCTGCCGCAGGATCCATCGGCCAGTTTGCCATCGTTCCCCTCTCCCGACTCATGGAATGGTATTTCGGCTGGGAGGGAGCGCTCCTCGGCCTAGCAATCGCGAGCCTCTTCTGCTTCGCGTGCATCCCCTTCATGCGGGCGAAGCCGGCAGAATCGGAGCACGCGCAAGGCGCGTCCCTTGGCCGAGCCGTTTCAGCGGCGGGCGCGGATGGCAGCTTTTGGCTCCTCACGCTCGGCTTTTTCACCTGCGGATTTCACGTAGCGTTCATCGGTGCTCACCTGCCGGCCTATGTCACCGAAGTCTGCGGCTCCGCCACGCTCGGTTCCTGGGCGATCAGCATTATCGGCCTCGGCAACATCGTGGGCGTTCTGTTGGCCGGAGAGATGAGTTCCCGTTGGCGCAAGAAGCACGTTCTATCGGGAATCTACGGCGCTCGAGCGGTGCTCATCCTGGCCTTTCTCGCGATTCCGCCCAGTCCCGTGACAGTTGTCGCATTCTCCGTCCTCTCCGGGTTCGTATGGCTTGCAACGGTTCCGCTGACCATACACCTTGTCGCACATCTGCACGGCACCCGGTTCATGGCAACGCTCTACGGGCTGGTCTTTCTCGGCCACCAGGTCGGGGGATTTCTCGGCGCCTGGTTCGGAGGTTGGGTCTACGACCGCACCGGCACATACGACTATGCGTGGTGGATCGCCATCTGCCTCGGCGCCATGTCCGCCCTGGCGCATCTGCCAATCCGGGAATCGATGCCCCGCCTCCGGCCTATCTGACCAAAGTCACGCCCCAGAGATGCCTGAGACAAGACCATCCTGAATGGATTCTTGCAGTTGCAGGCAATTACTCCGGCGGTCTGGCTTCGCATTTGTTCCCACGAGCGGAGATATGACGGCTTCGGTGCCTTGCCGATCCGGTCGATTTCCTGCTCCCAGACTTGATCTTCGGAAGCAGGCAACAGCGGGAGATTTCGACTGCGCCATTTGACAGAGTGAGTTCAGCACCCACCGATCTCCTGGGAACGATGCCGCTGACCTCTCTGTCAATCCCATACAGAACCGACCGGCAAGTAGTGGTGAGTTCGCTCGATCGCTCCGCGGCATG
>CAZPXZ010000064.1:0-21328 GCA_964590405.1 uncultured Rhodobacterales bacterium
GTTTCGTCGTGGAAGCCGTGCGGCCGTGCGGGACGGGGCGAGATGTAATGCCCTGTAACTACGGGTGTTTCCGCCAGTTCATGCGGTGACGGACGCTGGCGGAAAGGGCACGAACGGTGAGTTGGGTGTGAATAGAAGGCGACCCCTTGATAGAGACCTGTCTGATGCCAGAAGTCGTTTCTCTCGGGAGCGACAGCAAGAGCGAGGGCTGCCATTTGACCCGGTAGAGTCAGTCGACTCGAGCCAGGAAGCGTTTCACGCCTGCGGCAGTGCAGTTACCGCTGTCGAGCGCTTTCTCGCAGGCGTCTTCTACCCGTTCCAAACCCTGTCGAGGCACTTCCGACAGGATGGAGACAAACTCTCGTTCTCCGTTCGGAATGCTCGTCAGTGCCAAGTGAATCCGGCCAAGCGCGCCGGGCAATTCCCAATTCCTGAATGGTGCCCCGTTCCGCAATGCACAGGGTTTGTTGCGGAGGGCCGGCACATAGTGCCAAGGATTGTAGAGTATTTCGCCGCGACGAAAGCACCTGGGATGTTCGGCGACGACCTCGTCTTCCACCCGAACCTCTATTCGTTCGGCGTATGCGCGGACCGTTACGCTTCGTCCCGCGGCCCTGGCGTGCACGCTGTACTGGTTGTGGTCAAATCTTACGAGGCAGGTTGTGGAAGCCTTCGCCTTCATCTTGCGACAACCGTCAAAGTCGCTTCCAACTGCAGTCAGGTGCTGTTGCTCGAAGTCGAAGACATCCTGGATCGTCTGCCCTTCGAGTACCGGATGGGAACGGGACCGCGCCAATTCCGAGCATCGTTCCTCGAGCAGGGCATTGATGTCGGCAAGAGTCCCGGCTTGGGGCCGGGGAAGGAAGAGGTCCTTGCGGGAATGCTGCAATTGCTGCTCAGTGGTACCTTCTTCCCAGTCTTCGCCCGGCATGCAGGCTGCTGGTTTGATGCCATAGTGTTCGCACAACTCCAGGAATCGCGGCTTGAACCTGCCTGCCGAGACGGCGACCAGTCGCCGAAGTGACGGCTTCATGTGGTTGTAGATGCCGGTGCGGCAAGTTCCACCGAAGAACCGGAACGCCTGCATATGGGCATCGCACCACATTTCCTCCGTGGTATTGGGGTAGGCCCGGACCAGAAACATGTGACTGTGGCAAAGCCTGATATGCGCGACATGTACGCGAGTGGCGACACCCGCGAGTGCGACATCCTCCTGGCTCCAGTCAAAGCGGTACGCTTCACCCGGATCAAATCGCATCGGTATGGCGGCTTCCTTTGGCTGGTGGGAAAACCGGTTCTGGCGCCAGTCCCGTGCGTAGCGTCGCACCGCGTCGTATCCGCCGTCGTAACCGAGACCTGTTAGGTCTTCATGCAACCGGGTGAGCGGCAGCCGGTCCTGGCAGTGCTTCCGCTGGTTCTCTTCGAGCATGCGGTCCAGTTTCTCCGTCCAGGGACCGAGCTTGGGCCGCGGCTGTGTTCGGCGTGCATAGCGGAATGATGTATCGCCCGACCGGACCGCCTTGCGGACCGTATTGCGCGACAACTTCCTGTCCCGGGCGATCTGGCGGAGTGGAACGCCTCTCTCGAAGTGGTCCTTGCGGATTCGTTCAATCGTTTCCTTGTTCAACACAAGTGGGCCCTTTCCCGAAAGCTGCCGACAACCCCGTCCGGTGCAGAATTGCCCACCATCCTAGTGGCCAAATGCTGCCGCTCAACAATGCGCTTCGGTCAGATATGGGGCCAAGACGCAATTGCCGGGCAATTTGCGCTGATGCGTCGGTGCGAATCCATGACAAGAAACGCAGCGCTTCCTCCCAACATGGTCCGAGTGGATAAGCGACGGTCCAGAGTCTGCAGTTGTTCTCCACAACACTCTCCAGCGCTGGCGCGCCGGGGATACGGGCCGACAGGCTGCTGGTCGCCGCACCGACTCCACGAAGAGGATCACAGGAATGACCGCGCAGACCTCATACGACGAACCGAACCTCTGCTTCGGGCGCACCAACGACGCCAAACCCGAGGAGCAGCAGACCTGCATCGTAAACGGGGCGTCGCCAGGCACATTCCGACTGTCCTGGTCGGGCGAAAGTTCGACGATGCGCACTCGATTTGCAGGACAGTCATTCGCCGTCCAGGGCTGGAGAGGATGCCTCGACCGCAATGGTCGCCGCGTCCATGCGTGCTGGCGACGAAGCCCCGGACGGCAATGGCAGGCCAAAGGGCATGTGCATCAGGGAATAACAGTCACTCCAAACGAACGCCATAATCTCCAATCAACTTCGACATGCCGCACACGCCCCGTACGAAGGAGACCGGCATGCCTCCGGTGAACTTGCGCACCTCCAGCGAGAGCCCGGTCGTCATCGATCGCGCGGCGGCGATCCGGGGCATCAGCGGAACCGAGTTCGTGCTGTGGCCCAGCGAGCCGGTGGCCGTCGAGACGCCACGACGTCACGCAGTTCTCCTCGGGCGTTCCGACACAGGATTCCTGGTTTCGGGGCACGGGGCGGCGGCGTCCGTTGGCCGGGTTCAGGGCCACGCTCCACTTGGTCCGATGACGAGTTGGCACTGCGACCGACATCAGAGTGTGCTGATGAGTGGACTTGGCGGTTCTTCCAAGCGCGCACCGGTATCGCTGATATCAAATGTGGATACATCAGTCCGTATCTAGCGCTAGCATCTCGGGCTGTCCCTCTTGGTCGGATTTCTCCTGCCGAGTGCGCTCGCCGCGTACTGGTCCATCCATTGACCTGTGGAACCGCTCCCGTACCACCGCCTGAGGCGAGCGCCGTACGAAGAAGCGGATGCGCTAGTTTTGTGTCCCCTGTCAACGCGGACGATGCGTGTCATCGAGCAGGACGGTGCGCCAGAGGCCATGGAAGCGTCTTGCTTCACAACGGGATTGACGCCATGAAGAATTTGCGCGGGATATTGTCGCAGTCCGAGATGCTGAACTCCTCCGCGCGCCGTGAAGAGGTCCAGGCGCTCCAGGCCGTGGTGGCAGAACACGAGGCGCTCCGGCAGCGGACCACCGCCGCGAGCGAAGAGTTGTTCGACCAGCGCAATCGCGTGGCGGAAGAGGTCATTGTTCGCGTGGAGAATTATGTCAAGAGCTTCGCGAACTCGCCAAGGGACTTCGACAAGTCGATCGAGACCTATCGAGTCGAGGCGGGGCGCTTCAACGATCGCGTGCAGCGTCTGACGGTGGAGGCCGCCCGCTCTGCGAGGATCGGTAGCGCAACCGGAACGGCGGGAGCGATCGCTGGCGTTGGGGTCGCTGCGCTCGGTCCGTCGGCGGCGCTTGCCGTGGCGACAACGTTTGGGACGGCTTCGACCGGAACCGCCATCTCCGCGCTTTCCGGCGCGGCGGTGGCTTAAGCCGCTCTCGTTTGGCTCGGCGGCGGCGCACTGGTCGCGGGTGGAGGCGGTCGCATACCTTCGTTCGCGCAATGCAAAGCACGCGAAGGAGGCCACGCGGCGGCACATCGACGTGGAATCAGAGATCCGCTCGCTGCGGACGGCCGAAGCCGAGATTGCCCGAATTGCGACGAGCATCCGAAGTCACGCCGACAACTGTCTCACGAATCTCGACTGGCTCCAGGAGAACGCTCCGCGAGACTACCGCGAGTTTGCTGAACCGCACAAGGAACGGCTTGCGGCACTCGTCAACCACATCCGGTCGCTCGGCATGCTATTGAGGACGCAACTGTCATGTGAACTGGGCTGAACCGAGAAGGACAGGCCGACTCACCGCGGCTCGACTCGCTGCCCTTTGGATTGCGCTCGACGAGCAATTGCGTGACGAGGCGCTCGCCTCCGGCTTGCGGGCTCGGAACCGGACGATTCGGGACGCGCTGAAAGAGCTCGTCGCAGTCCGGGCCTTCGTGCGCACCCCGGAGCGAATTCTTGGCAGCGATCTCACCAAGCACGGCGAAATGGCAGAGCATGTGCATGTTGCGATCCATCGGGCGAAGGATCTGCTGCATCAGCGCAGACCCACTACATTCTTGGATGGGCTGCCTCAGTTCGGCCCCGTGGACTATGTCGACGGTGGGGCGAGTATTCAGTCCAAGTACTATCGTGGACTTAGCGAGTCGCTTGGCGGTGTTTTGACACACGTCGGGAAGTACGAAGATTTTGCCACCGGTTCCGGCCGATACCACATCCCCAAGGACCATTTCGAACAGTTTCAGGACCTTCGTGGGACCGGGTCGGTCAAAGGACTGTCCGCGCGCATCGTGCGGCGAATCGAGCGCCATGTGGCGGAACTTCGTCAGGAAACGGGCCGGCCAATCGAGGAAGTCCTCGCGCCCGGAGTGGCCAGCTACAACGAGGTTCAGTTCGATCGCGTGCACAAGACGATCGACGACTGGGAGAAGAAGCTCGCCCGGGAAAGAGAAGACCTGAGGGCCGGACTGCGCGACGAGTTTCGCAAATCCCGCTCTGGTGCCGGCAAGGCAGCCGCCGTGGGCGCGCTGGCCGGGAGTAGCCTGGGTCTCGCTTCGACGCTCTGGTCCAAGTACTTGGAGGGGAAGAACACGTTCCGGGGCGAGTTTACCGGCGAGGACTGGCAAGAGGCCGGAGTGAGCGCGCTCAAGGGAGCGGGTACGGGTGCGGTGTCCGGATTTTCGGTCTATGTGTTGACCGACACCACTATGCTCGGTGCGCCGTTTGCCGGCTCACTCGTGAGCGCACTGATGGGCGTCGGCACGTTGCTCGGCCAGCGCGCGGCCGGGGAGATCGATGACACCCAGTTCGTCGACCTTACGCTCATGGTCGGGGCGGATTCGGCGCTCGCCTGTATCGCGGGTGTCGTCGGTCAGACCCTCATCCCCGTTCCGCTGCTCGGCGCGTTCGTGGGCAGCGTCGCCGGGAAGCTCGCGGAGCATGCACTCAGGGGCGGCCTCGGGGTAGACGCAGAGTCCGAACTGCTTGTGCGCCTGCAGGTGTACGAGACCGAGGCAATCGATGCCCTCGACGAGTCGCTACGTGCGGCGGTCAGCGAGCTTGACGCATTGTTCGGCCGCTTGGAGAACCTGATGGCTGTCGCGTTCCACGAAAGCGTCAACACGCACCTGCGGTTGGCCGCCAGCATATGGATCGCGGAGTCCACCAGCGTGCCCTCCGAGCGCACCCTCCGATCCGTCAAGGAGATAGACACATTCAGGAGTGAGTGGCGATGGACACCCATTCCCTTGATTTCCTCCACGGGTCTTGTCCTGCACTCTACGTTGTCACTCTCTCTGACGTCGCCCACTCCGAGGGGCTCGATGCTTCGAATGTTTCGACCGGCGTGGTTGCAACGAGCCGTGGCGATGAAGCCTCTCGCCGAGGTAGGGATCCCCGGAGGCTCGAAGCGCCTTTGCCTTGTCTCTTTAGACAGGGACGCGGGGCGCAATATGCTCGAGCGCAATCAGATGGTCGGAATCGGACTGCCGTACGCGCCGAACGTCTCTCCAGGTGGAAGAACCGTTATGCCAGCGTCTTGGACGCGATTTCGTAGCATTCCTTCGAGAGCCCTGCCGACCCAAGTACGTTTTCCAGCTCCCTATAGAGCAATTCCCGGTGTTGTTCGTCCAACCGGCGCATACGACTTGCCGCGCCCAACAGTTGTGCCGCGAGTTGTGGGTTAAACGCATCGATACCGAGAACATGGGTCGAAAGGAAGCGATACCCGGCGCCCGAAGCATCGTGAAACCACCTCTGGTTTCGATGGCAGAACGCGCCGATCAATGACCGAACCCGGTTCGGGTTCTCGATATTGAAGGCGGGATGATCCACGAGTTCAGTGACGCGCTGAAGGGTGTCGGGCAGGGACGATGTCGCTTGAAGCATGAACCACTTGTCGAGCACGAGCGGCTCAGCTTTCCATCGGTCATGGAACCAGGCGAGTCCCTCCTCACGCTCCGGTCCCGGGTGATTGGCAAGGCAACCAAGTGCAGCCAGCGAAAGGGTCATGTTATCCGCCGTTCTGAGTTGCTCGTCGCACTCGGCCACGACAACCGGGTCCCGTAGTCTCATCAGGTAGCGGAGACATTCGTTGGCTAAACTTCGCCGTCCGGCGTTCTCGTGATCGAAACGGTAGGGACCCGACATAAGATGGGCATCGCGAATGCGGAACAGGTCATCCTTCAGCGCCCATGCCAACTTTGTGGTGAAGTCCCTGTGGACGACATGGATCGCGTCAATATCGATGGTGTCCACCCGGTCCGCGAGGATTGATTCCGAAGGCAGGGCGAGCACTTCCGCGAGGAAGGCAGGTTCGAGAGCGGGATCCTGCAACACTGTCCGCATGGATTGAACGAACGGCTCGGCCAGCCTGATTGTGGCATTCGGTGTATGGCATGCAACCCGATCCAACATCAGGCGGGTCGCATATTCCTGCAGCGAATCCCATCGGTTGAACGGGTCGGTATCGTTTGCGCTCTGGAACCAGAGGTCCGCATCGCTGCGGCTCGCTTCGACCCTGATCGGCGCTGAGAAGCCGCGCGCGATGGACAGGGCAGGTGGCGCGGCGATGTTGCCAAACCGGAATTCCTGACGATCCTCCCGCAGTTCCACAACGGTCTCCGTCGCGCCATCTAGATGTAGCGCGGGGCAGTGGAGGGGAAGATTGTCTCCGTTCTCGCCCAGAAGGGCGAGTCGAAGCGGGATCTGAAGGGGCAACTTGTCGGCTTGCTGCGGCGTCCGGGGCGTATGCTGCGAGATTGCCAGAATGTACTCGGCAGTCGCAGGGTCATGGGATTCTCGAACCGTAACGCGTGGGGTGCCCGCCTGGGAATACCAGCGCATGAACTGCCGGAGATCCCGCCCAGAGGCGGTTTGCATCGCGCAGACAAAGTCCTCGACGGTGGCAGCTTGTCCATCATGGCGCTCCAAATACAGTCTCATTCCCTCATGGAAGGCCGCGTCGCCGAGGAGTGCATACAGCATCCGGATGACCTCGGCGCCCTTCTCGTAGACGGTTACCGTGTAGAAATTGCTGATTTCGATATAGGAATCGGGCCGTACCGGATGTGCCATCGGGCCTGCGTCTTCCGGAAACTGGAATGTGCGGAGGATTCGGGCCTGGTTGATGCGCTGCACATGCCGCGATCCTGTGTCTTCAGAGAATTGCTGCTCCCGGAAGACCGTGAGGCCTTCCTTGAGGCCCAGTTGAAACCAGTTGCGGCAGGTGACGCGGTTGCCCGTCCAATTGTGAAAATATTCATGGGCGATAACTGATTCGATTGCCGCAAAGTCGTGGTCTGTTGCCGTGTCCGGTCGTGCCAGCACGAGGCGTGCGTTGAAGATGTTCAGGCCCTTGTTCTCCATTGCGCCCATGTTGAAATCGTCGATCACGACGATCATGAAGTCGTCGAGGTCACATTCGAGTCCGTACGCATTCTCGTCCCAACGCATGGCCAGTTTCAGGGAACGCATCGCATGGTCGCAGTTCGCTATATCGTTTCCCTTCGCGTAGATTCGAAGCGATACGTTTCGCCCGGACATGGTTGTGAACGAGTCTTCCAGGCATTCCAGCTGGCCGGCAACCAGGGCAAACAGGTAGCTCGGCTTGGGAAACGGATCGTCCCAGACTGTCCAGTGCCGCCCGTCCGGTAGGGAACCCCGTCCGGCACAGTTGCCGTTCGATAGCATGACCGGAAACCGCCCCGGGTCGCCGATGATCCTCGTTCGGAAACGGGCCAGGACATCCGGACGGTCGAGATACCAGGTAATCTTGCGAAATCCCTCCGGTTCGCACTGTGTGCAGAGGTTGGGCGAGGAGTAGTAGAGCCCTTCGAGGGACCGATTACGGTCGGGATAGATGAACACTTCAGTTTCCAGCTTGAAGCGATCGGGAACACCGCGCACCGTCAGGGTCTCCTCCGCGATTTCGATCGATCCGCAGGTGCCGGTTTCCGCGTCGAAGCGGACGCGTTGCGTATCCAGATTCCGGCCGACCAGAACCAGATCCGTTGAATGGGGGGCGGATGGATTTCGTTGGAACGTAAGGAGCGATTTCACTTTCGCCCGCGCCTTGTCCAGTTCGAACTCCAGATCGGTTTGGCTGATCAGGAAAGGCGGCGGGCTGTAATCGCAGAGATGAGTCGGCGAGTGATCGATTGCGGCCATGACGCAAGTACCGGAATGATGATGTGGCGGTTTGTTCACTGACTGTAGCCATATCGGTCGCGTTGTTGGAGGTTGACGCACGCCCGGTTTCGGATGGGAGGCCATTCGAGTAACGAAAGTCGTCTGCAAGGTGTTCCGGTTGTTCCACGTGGTGTGCTGTGGGACGCTTGCGTTCCGGCAGGTGATGGTCTTGCCGAACCGTTATGGTTACTTCGTAAACTGAACGAACAAATGGTAGGAACGAATGGCGAGTGATGTACAGTTCGAGACGATTTTCCTTGTGCTCAGTGATGCAGACCATCATTCATGATGGTCCGATTTCCCGTGCGCGAAACAGGGCTGTCGAAGCAAACAGTATCCGACATTGTCCTTGGCCTGGAACGTGGTGGCTGGGTTCGGGGAACAGGCCGGACCCGGGGCCATGTTGGCCGCTCGGCGACCACATATGAAACCGTCGGCTCGGCGGCCGGAGTTGCCGTCGTGGATCTCGGTGGAACCAAAGTGCACTGCACAATCTCCGATCTCGCCGGCAACATTCTGCACGACATGGTCGAGCCGACGGACCCGCAGGGCGGAGCTGCGGTTGCACGGCAGGTTGCACGACTGAGCTGTATCGCTGCGGAACGGAATCGATTCCCATTCGACCGGATCAGGTTGGCTGTCGTTGGTGTTCCCGGGGTTCCGGACCCGTCGACGGGAGCGGTAAGGCTTGCCCCAAACATTCCCAGTCTCGATGAAATCGACTTCCAGAGCGTATTGGAGGACGCTTTCGGTATGCCGGTGCATCTGGAGAACGATGTCAATCTCTCGATCGTCGGTGAGCACTGGGTGGGCAGCGGTGCCGGAGAGATGGACCTGGCGTACATTGCCGTGGGAACCGGAATCGGCGCCGGGCTCATGGTCAACGGAGAACTCCTGCACGGGGCGGCCCACGCTGCGGGCGAACTCGGATACCTTCCGATCGGCGCAGACCCGTTCGAGGCAGAATCGCTGCGGGCCGGTGCCCTGGAGCGGGTAGTCGCCACCAATGGCATCACGGGAAGATACTTCGACCGCGTCGGCCTGCAGACCGACGTGCCCGGAATATTCGATGCCGCAGCCAAAGGAGACGAGGCCGCTTCCGCCGTGCTCGATGAGACGGCTCGCTACCTGGCTTGGGCCATTGCGGCGGTCTGTGCCGTCGTCAATCCCGCCAAGGTGATTCTCGGCGGATCAATCGGTTCCCGCCCGGAATTGGCTCGTCGCATCCGATCCATCTTGCCGCGGCTCGCACCCGTTTCCACGGTGATCGAACCCTCCCGTTTGGGCAGCTACGCCGCGCTTGCCGGGGGCGCGGCTCTCGGCTTCCAGAAAATGCACCGGATGCTGTTTTCGGAAGGGCAGCCCGGCGTTGTTGTGGCGCTCCCGCCGCCGGATGCGAACCGTGATCGATTGGCGAGACGGACCTGATTCCGCTCGCCCGCAATCCGTGGATCATACTGGAATTTGAGCCAGATCTCCGGATGCGCAGATGGAGTGGAAATGTTCGTTCTCCGTGCGCGGCAGCGGACAGTGGAGTTAGTGCCCGAAGTTCGGGAAAGGTTGCTGCATGAACTCTTCGAACAAGCACATGATGGGAAGGATGGCTCGGGAGATCGCGGAGATTCCCGAATTCGCCAGGCGCCAGGTTCGCGATGCTCTGGGGCAGTACGTTGAAGAAGGGCGTCGTCTTAGGAGTCGGGAGCCGCGAGTGATCCTGACCTGTGCGCGGGGAAGTTCTGATCACGCCGCAACGTATTTCAAGTATCTCACCGAGACACGTATCGGTATTCCGGTCGCATCCGTTGGCCCCTCCGTGGCTTCCATCTACGGTGCACCCCTCGTGAGTCGCGATTCCGTCTGTGTCGCCGTATCGCAGTCCGGCGCCAGTCCGGACATCGTTGCCCTCCAGGCATTGGCCAGGGACGGCGGCGCGCGGTGCGTTGCGGTCGTCAACGCGCAGGGTTCGCCGATGGCGCAGGGCGCCCATGTCATCCTGCCCGTGCTGGCGGGACAGGAACTGGCAGTGGCGGCAACGAAGTCCTTTGTTGCCAGTTTGATTGCGCTGTGCGGCTTGCACGCGGGAATGAAAGGCGATCGCGATCTTCTGGAGGCCATGAAGAACCTGCCTGATGTTCTTGCTGGGGCTCTACGCCCCGATTGGTCCGCTGCCTCGGATGCGGTTGCCGAAGCGTCATCGGTTTTCGTTCTGGGACGGGGGACCGGGCTGGCCATTGCCCTCGAAGCGGCATTGAAATTCAAGGAGACCTGCCGCTTGCACGCAGAGGCCTACAGTTCCGCGGAAGCGCGCCACGGTCCCCTCGCCCTGGCCGGCAGAGGCCTGACGGTGCTGGCATTTGTTCCGGGCGATCGGGCCGCCCGGACTGTGCTGCAGTCGGCAGCGGAATTCGAGGCCTGCGGTTCACGGGTGTTTCTTGCGGGAGGTGACGAAACCAGATCAAGTTTGCCGGTTGCACAGCCAGCGCATCCGGCACTATTGCCAATCTCCCAGATCGTGAGTTTCTACCGGTTTGTTGAATCCCTCGCGTCAAGCCTTGGCGAGAACCCGAGTCAGCCGCCGCATCTCGCCAAGGTCACCCGAACGGTATGAGTCATTCTTCGCACTGCATGGTCGCGCGCTTGCCAAGGAAAAAATGATGCGGCAATAATAAGATGGGAGGATCAGGCGGGTGCACTCACGGACTGGCTGACGGATTCGTCCCGCGATATTCCGCCATGAGTTTCGATTGCTCCGGTGGCGTGGCATGGCATTGCTGCAACCCGTCCGGTGGACAGGTGCCATCCGCCGGATAAATCCAAGCTATATTTGTACTCCGAAGGACGTGGCATGGAATCGTGCAGCAGGCGGCCTGCGGAGGCTGTAAACCGAGACAGTCGGCACCGGATTTCGCGCAACGTCCATCCGAACTCGATCCGGCGAGCAACGATGATGGTGCAGGTGCGCGCATGAGCAGAACCACTTCGGACGACACGCGCAGAACACGTGGGAGAATGGACTCAGGTGCATCCTCCAGAAAGTGCGACAATGGGCGCCAGCCAACTCGGGAAGAGAGACTTGCGTCGGCGCTACGCAAGAATCTGCGGCGTCGCAAGCAGCAGGCCCGCAACAGAAGCGAAGGCGACAAGCCTTGATCGGTACCGCCTGGAGCGTTCTGGTCGGGATACCGCATACAGAGGTATTTCCACCACGTTGCAGGCGGTCCTGTGGCTTGTGCGGTTTCTCCCTTGTGCACCGGAGTTACATGTTGCGCGGGAGGAGTGGATGTTCGTCGGGAGGGGTGGATGGACCGGATTGAAATCGAGGGCGGCATCCCGCTCAAGGGGCAGGTTCGGATTGCCGGCGCCAAGAACGCATGCCTTGCCATGCTTCCCGCGGCACTCCTCACGGGAGATCGCGTGACACTTTCCGGCGTACCGCAACTTGCTGATGTCGCTGCGATGGCTGCGCTCCTGCGAAGTCTCGGTGCCGAGGTCGAGGAGGTCCCGCTCGAAGGCCGAGTTTCGGTCTCTGCTGCGAAGTTGACCAGCCGGCGTGCACCCTATGACATTGTTCGCAAGATGCGCGCGAGCTTCTTGGTTCTGGGCCCTCTGCTTGCGCGGGAAGGAGTTGCGGAAGTATCTCTTCCGGGCGGGTGCGCCATTGGCGAGCGGAGCATCGAACTCCACCTCGAGGCGATCCGTGCTCTCGGAGCAGACATTGATCTCGTAGATGGCTACGTATGCGCTCGTGCACCGCGCGGATTGCAGGGCGCACAGATCGTGTTCTCCTATCCGTCCGTGGGTGCGACAGAGAATGCAATGATGGCCGCCGTCTTCGCAGAGGGCGACACCGAGATCGTGAACGCTGCTCGCGAGCCGGAGATCGTTGCCCTGGCCGCATTGCTTCGGGCGATGGGCGCCGAGGTGGAAGGGGCCGGGGACGCCATCATCCGGATCGCCGGGCTTGTCGGGCTTGCGGGTGCGGAGTTCGACGTGATTCCGGACCGGATCGAGTTCGGAACCTATCTTGCGGCAGCCGTGATTACGAATGGGGACCTGGTCATCGAATCCGGCGCCGTGGATCTTTCCGGTGAGGCGGTTCGCCAGTTTCGCGAGGCCGGAGCCCTGATCGAATCTACGGAATCTGGCGTTCGGGTCCGTCGCGACCCTGGAGGGATTCGGCCAGTCGTTGTCCAGACAGGGCCCTATCCGGGATTTCCAACCGACCTTCAGGCGCAGTTGATGGCGCTCCTGACCCTCGCCGAAGGAGAGAGCGTGATCGAGGAGACGGTATTCGAGCACCGCTTCATGCATGTCCCGGAACTCTGCCGCATGGGAGCGGACATTTCGGTGGGTGGCGGGCGCGCAATCATACGCGGTGTTCCCGAGTTGTGCGGTGCGCCGGTGATGGCGACCGACCTGCGGGCTTCCGCCAGCCTGGTTCTGGCGGGTCTCGCAGCGAAGGGTGCCACGACCATCAATCGGGTCTATCATCTTGACCGTGGCTACGAGCGGCCGGTTACAAAATTGGCTGCCTGTGGCGCCCGGATCCAGCGCGTTTCAGCATAAGGGGGGCGATGCCTTGTCGGATGGATCCGCGACCCTTCGATTGCGCGCTCTGGCCGAAGAGGACATTGCGGTCTTCTCGGCGCTTGTGCAGGACGCGATTCTGCCGGTGCGAAATATCGAGTGGGATGCGCGCCAGAAGCGGTTGATTCTGGTTCTGCAGCGGTATTGCTGGGAGCAGGGACCGGCGGAAGGCGGCAACGAGCTTCCGGATGAGAGGCCGGGAGAGCGTGTAGCTACCGTTTTGCGTTTCGACTCCGTTCTCCGTGTGCGTAGCCGCGGCATTGACCAGGGTTCAGACGACCAGGTAGCCTATCTCCTTGGCATCCAGTTTATTTCCGGCGCGGGTCCAGGAGGTGAATTGCGCTTTGTCTGTTCGGAGAACGCAGAGGTATGCGCTGAAATCGAGTGCATTGATGGCGTATTGATGGATGTCTCGCGGTCGTGGATCGCAGCTGGTCGGCCGCGGCATCCGGTTGACGAGTAGTCCATTGGCGTTGCGGCTTCAGGCGGGGGACCCCGGGTTTGACGCCGCTTTTCGGGAGTTGCTGGAGCGGAGATTCGTTGACACGCGTGCGGCCGAGGATGTCGCGCGTGAGGTGTTCGACGCGGTGCGAAGCGGTGGAGACGCGGCATTGGCCGCATTCACACGTCGATTTGATGGCTTCGATCCGCGTATGGTCGGCGGCATCGTGCTTCACGAAGATGAGATCGATGCTGGCGCAAACAGGGCCGGGAAAGAGGAGCGTGCTGCATTGTCCTTGGCGGCACGTCGGATCCGGGCCTACCACATGCGACAAGTTCCCGGCAATTCGGAATGGGAAGATGAACCCGGAATTCGCCTGGGCTGGTCCTGGCACCCGGTTGCCTGCGCCGGTGTCTATGCGCCTGGCGGCCGCGCCTGCTATCCGTCCTCGGTTCTGATGAGCGCGATTCCGGCGCAGGTTGCCGGAGTCGAACATGTAACGCTTGCGACTCCATCCGCTCCAGACGGCACAATCGAACCCCTGGTTCTTGCGGCGGCGCGTGAGGCCGGCTGCCATCTCGTGTGCCGGGTTGGTGGGGCACAGGCAATTGCCGCGATGGCTTGCGGGACAGAGTCGATTCCGCGGGCCGACGTGATTGTCGGTCCAGGCAACATTTTTGTCACTGCAGCCAAGCGTATCGCATTCGGAGAGGCCGGCATCGATACGGTGGCTGGTCCATCCGAGCTCGTGGTCGTTGCGGATTCGAGTGGCAATCCGGAGTGGATCGCGTGGGACCTGCTCGCCCAGGCTGAACATGATCCGCTTGCGCAGTCGATCCTGATCACAGATGATTCCCGGCTGGCAGATGCGGTAGACATCGCCGTCAAACGTGGGCTGACCTCTTTATCCGGCCGAACTGCAGAGGAGAGCTGGGCAGGGTGCGGGGCCGTGATCGTCGTCGAAGAAATCGACGCCGCCGTCTCGCTCGTCGATGCGATCGCGCCCGAGCACCTGCATGTTGTTGCCCGGGAGCAGGAGGGGATCGTCCGCAAGGTTCGGAATGCGGGTGCAATTTTTCTCGGTGCCTCCACGCCCGAGGTATTTGGCGACTACATGGCGGGCCCTAGTCACGTGCTTCCGACCGCGGGAACTGCGCGATTTGCGTCTGGTCTCTCGGTGCTCAGCTTCATGGCTCGGACCAGCGTGATGCGGGCAAGCGCCGAAGCCATGGAGCGGTTGGCGGCACCGATCGAGGTGCTTGCACGAGCGGAGGGACTGGAAGCCCACGCCAGGTCCGCCGGGCTGCGCGCTCCTGGCGGAAGGAAACACTGTTGAGTATTGCTGGTGGCCGCCGGAAGGAAGGCTCTCCCGATCGCCTGGTTTCCGTTGAACTGGATGATGCGGGGTTGCCGCCCCCAACGGAGGAGATCGAGCAGGAGCGTCGAGTGGCAATTTTCGACCTCCTGGAGGAGAACACGTTCCGTCTCGTGCCAAGGGAAGGGAAGTCGGTGCCACCGGGGCCCTACGCCCTTCGTTTGTCGGTGCGGGAGCGGCACCTGGTCTTCGCCATTTCCACGGTCGACGGGCAGTTGGCGGCAGAGATCCATCTCGCTCTCTCACCGTTTCGGAATGCTGTACGAGACTATTTTGTCATCATCGAACAATATTTCGACGCAATTCGAAGGCTGCCGTCGCACCGGATCGAGACCATCGACATGGGGCGGCGCGGCGTACACGACGAGGGTTCCCGCATTCTGCTGGAGCGCCTGCGCGGCAAGATAGATATAGACTTTGCCACTGCAAGGCGCTTCTTTACCCTTATCTGCGTCCTTCGCTACGGGGAATGACGCGTGGAGGTCCCCGGCGCGGCGAGGTTGACAAGTGTCGCGTTCGCCTGCGACCAGAACGCCATCCGGTCGCCCATGGCGGAGGGAATTGCGAAGTGGCTCTGTGGCAGCCGGGTTTTCGTCCAGTCGGCTGGAGTTCGCACCGGGGCGAGCGTTGACCCGTTTGCCGTCGAAGTGATGGCCGAGTTCGGAATCGACATCTCGCAGCATCGTCCGCGCTCCTTCGATGAGATGGAGCAATACGGGGAAGACTTTGCGTCCTACGACATGCTTGTGGCATTCACACCGGCAGCACAGCGCCGCGCGCTGGAATACACGCGCCATGCTTCCCTGCAAGTCGCCTATTGGCCGACAGCGGATCCGTCCGTCATCGAAGGAAGTCGCGCCCAAAGTCTCGATGCCTATCGCGAAACCCGTGATGCCATTCACAGTCGTGTCAGAAACCTGTTCGATAACAGGTGATGCATCGGTTTTGGGGGCTGGGGTACGGTTGCAATCTGGTTACTGTGGCACCATAGTCAGGGAGCAGGCCTTGAAGCCGCGCAACGGTTGTGGACTGCGTGATACTGGGATCAAGAAAAGGGGCACCATGGCGAAGGAAGAAACGCTGGAGTTTTCGGGCGTCGTAACGGAACTCCTGCCAAATGCGACCTTCCGCGTGAGGCTCGAGGAAAATGACCACGAACTCATCGCCCACACGGCCGGAAAAATGCGGAAGAACCGGATTCGTGTCTTGGCCGGAGACAGGGTTCAGGTGCAGATGACGCCGTACGACCTCACAAAGGGGCGCATCATATTCCGGTTCAAGTGAGCGGTTTGTGACGGCACCGGCAGCAGGAGCGCCTGCCGGAACGGCGTCGGCCGGCGTCAGGGAGATTCTTCTTTTTGCGGAGCGTGAACGCGAATGGGCGGCGCTCCTGGAGTCTGGTCGTCTCGAAGATCTTATTGCCGAGGATTCCGGTCAGTACGAGGGACCCCGCCAGGGAGAGATTTGTGCTGGTCGAGTCAATCGGCTGGCACCGGGTGGGCGCGTGGCCTTCCTCGACCTGGGCGATGATCGCTCGGGGATGCTCGGGCAGGCGCAGGGACTGGAGCCCGGAGACCGGATTCTGGTACAGGTCGACCGGTATGCCATCGATGGCAAGTCGGCGCGGGTTCGGGAGGCTGTCTCGCTTCCCGGCCGATGGCTTGTTGCCGTGCGAAATGGTGAGGGTATCCGCGTATCCCGACGCATTCCAGAGGGTGAGGAGAGAGAGCGGCTTCTCCGGATCATGGAGCCATTTGGTGAATCGGTGCGGGTGGTTGTTCGTACGGCGGCGCAGTATGCCGACGACCGGGAACTGGCAGATGAGGCGCGGTTCCTGCTGGACGGCATCGAGGCGCTGGAGGACGCTGCCGAGACAGGGAATTCCAGGACTCTCAAGCCGGGGCCGGCGCCAGTGGAGCGTGCGATTTCCGATTGGCTTGGGAGCGGGAACGCCAGCATCATCGGCGCCGGACCCGGCATCGAGGATGCGTTGGAACATGCCGGTGTCATGGATGTCGAGCTTTGGAAGGGGGAGGAAGCGCTCCTGGAGTACCGCGACCTCGCGAATGGCATTCGCGGTGCCCTTGTACCTCGCACCGAGATCGATGGCGGCGGATGGATGTCCATCGAGGAGACCGCCGCACTCGTTGCAGTTGACGTGAATTCAGGGGGCAGATTCCTGGATCGAGAGGATGCCGAGGCACTGGGATGTGCGGCCGCACGTACCATTCCCCGGGAACTGCGCTTGCGCGGAGTCGGTGGCATCATCGTCGTAGACTTTCCGCCGGCGTCGGAGGTTGGCGACGAAGTAATCGGACAGGAAATGGAGCGTGCACTGCGGCGGGATTCGCCGGGAGCGAAGGCACTCGGATGGACCGAGGCCGGGCTCTATGAGATCATTCGAAGGAGGGACCGTCGGCCATTGCGGGAGTGCTTTCCCGATGGAGTCTGATTCGCAGCCAGGGCCCTGTCCCATCTGCGGGGCCCCCGGAAGAATGGCCTGGCGGCCGTTTTGTTCCAAGCACTGCAGCGATGCCGATCTGGGTCGGTGGCTGACCGGGAGTTACGCGGTGCCCGGCGAACCGGTTGACCTGAAAGAACTACCGGAGAATGACGAGGATCGGATTGTTCACTAGCGAACGCGAGCCCGGCCGGGACTCGCCGGAACGCGTGGTAGAACTCGATGCCTGCGGGCTTCTTTGTCCGCTACCCGTCCTGAAGGCCCGCAAGTGTCTCGCGGCGATGGAACCAGGCAGTATCCTTCGCTTGCGGACGGACGACCCTGCGGCACCGCTGGACGTCAAGCACTTCTGCCGGGAACAGGGACATGTACTTCTAGATGAGCGTTCCTGCCAGGACGGAGCCACGGAATTCGAAGTTCGAAAGGGTTTGCCGTCCTGACCGGACGCCCCGAATGATACCGTCAAGTCCGGGTGTGCTCGTCCGTGTGCCCCCTTTTGCCAACTTTGCGGTGGACACGCGGCCGACCTTGCGTCAGTCGCCGTGGCGAACCCGGACGTAGCTTCCCGGGGCGTCTCCCAGCACTCCCAGCACGGCACCCGGTTCCCGTGCCTGCACACGCTTGCGTGAATTCTGGTTCAGCCACTTGATCCAGTCCTTCCACCAGGAGCCCTTGTCGTGGTCACTGGTCTCAGTCCAGTGTGCAACATCCGGAGCGCTGGTATCGCCGTCAAGGCGATAGCCGTATTTCCGCATCGCAGGAGGATTGATGATTCCGGCAATGTGGCCGGACTCCGCGAGGACGAACCGAGCTTCGCCGCCCATGAGTTTCATGCCCCGATACACGGATTCCGGGGGTGCGATGTGATCTTCCTGGCCGACGACGTGATAGGTCGGAATATCGATGTCGCCAAGTTGCACGGCAGTGCCTCCGATCTCCAGCGTTCCCGTGGCGAGTCGGTTCTCCAGGTAGAACGCTCGCAAATATTCCTCGTGAAGTCGTGCCGCCATCCGGGTCGAGTCGGAATTCCAGTAGAGGAGATCGAATGCTCCCGGAGCGAGACCGAGCAGGTAGTTGTGAATCACGAAACTCCAGAGCAGGTCGCCCGGCCGCAGCAGGTTGAAGCTTCCGGACATCGCGCTGGCGGGCAAATATCCCCTTTCGCGCATATCAGCGCTGAGCTGATCGACTGTCTCCTCATCCGTCAAGGCCATCAGGTCGCCGGCGTCGGAGAAGTCGAACTGGCTGGCAAAGAACGTGCAGGAATTGACAAGCCGGCGGCTATCTCTGGCAAGGTGAGCCAATGCCAAGCCGGCCAAGGTGCCACCAATGCAATAGCCGACGAGATTGACTGCGTCGGCCTCACTCTCTTCAATTACCCTGTCGATCGCCATGTAGAGGCCGGTTTCCAGCATGTCCTCCAGACCGACATTTCGGTGGCGCTCGTCCGGATTGACCCAAGACATGAGAAAAACAGTATGCCCCCGTGCCACAAGCCATTGCACCATGGACTTCTTGGGCACCAGGTCGAGGATGTAGTACTTGTTGATCCATGGCGGAACGATCAGCGTCGGGATTGCACGTACCTGCTTCGTCGTGGGAGAGTACTGGATCAATTCGAACAGGTCGTTGCGCCAGATCACCTTGCCGGGCGTGACGGCGACTGTCTCGCCGACTTGGAACGCGGACTCATCGACTTGGGAAACGCACGGTTGGCCTTCGCCTGCCTCGATATCCCGCAACCAGTTCCGCATACCTTCTACGAAGTTGAGGCCGTACTGCTCTCGCGCCGCCTTGGCGACAGCGGGATTGAGGAACGGAATGTTGGTAGGCGCCAGTGATTCGGTGATGACCCGCGTGGAGAAAATCGCCTTCCGCCGGGTACCGACATCCTCGAATGCCGCTGAATCCACCAGGGACTCCAGCCAACCTGCGTTCAGCAGGTAGGCCTGCATCACATGATTGTAGAATGGTGGCTCCTGCCAGTCGGCGCTCTTGAAGCGAAGGTCGGCAGGTTTCGGTCTGATGGCTGGTTCGGTCGAGATGCCGAATTGACGTCCCAGGCTGTGCGAGGCGAGTCGGAAGTGATTGAGCCAGAGATTCGCAACCGAGGCAGCCAGTCGGACGGGATCCTTGGCCAAGGCCCTCGCGAGTTCGCCCGCCGCAGGTGCGAGATGCACGGGGTCAGCCTCCGGAAACTTCCGGTTCTGGAATCCAGTGTTGGCCACGCGGGCGGTCGCCGCGGCGGCCTCGAACCACAAGGACGCTGCGCTGTCCGCGAGCGCCGCGAAATTCGGCCAGTGAGACGAGCCCTCTGAAACCTTCGGATTGCTGCCGTTTGATGCCATTGCCCACTACACTCTTCTTCTGGCTGCCCGGGATCTTTCGGCAGCCGGTTCGGTGGCTGCGCCGGAAAGACGATGTTGCACTGCAACATAGCGCAGAATTGTGGACATGCAACCTGCTGGGCGAAGGGAAGTTCCGCACAATTCCTGGCAATGGGTGCCGAAATTGTGCGTGATACCGGGATGCAAGGCCGGGTACCCTGTATGGCGCCTGCCTGCGGGGAGGGCGGGCAGTCCCGTGAGAGAATCCATCGTTGGCTTCGGCTTGGTGAGACCGCGGGGGATGCCCAAGTGGGCGACTCCTTGTCCCACTCTGTATGTTGGATGCCGGACTTGCCGAATCGGCTGCAGCGCAGTAGGTTCGCGCCAGTCCAATCCCCGCGCGAGCAGTCTGGTCGCGTGACCGGTTCACGCGGAGCAGCGGCTCGTGCCGCTGTGTGGGCGGTTCGGAGGTAGACATGCCCAAGTTGAAGACCAAGTCAGGCGTCAAGAAGCGGTTCAAGACAACTGCAAGCGGGCGCATCAAGGTTCAAAAGGTCGGGAAGCGCCACGGCATGATCAAGCGCACGCCGAAGTTCATTCGCCAGGCGCGCGGTACCGACACTCTCAGCAAGCCGGACGCAAGGATCGTCCGGCGTTTCATGCCCTACGGCTGATCGGGAGAGGATCCAATGTCCAGAACGAGGAACCCCGTTGCGGGGCGGGCCCGCCGACGCAAGGTACTGCGAGCTGCAAAGGGATATTCGGGACGGAGGAAGAATACGTTCCGCGTTGCGCGGCAGGCAGTAGACCGGGCGCGTGAATACCAGACTCGGGATCGCAAGGTTCGCAAGCGCGATTTCCGCGCTCTCTGGATCCAGCGTATCAATGCTGCCGTGAGAGAGCGGGACCCGAATGTCACGTATTCGCGGTTCATCCACGGATTGAAGCGAGCCGGTATCGAATGCGACCGCAAGATCCTTGCGGATCTTGCAGTACGCGAACCTGCCGCGTTCGACAGGATTTTCCAGGAAGCGCAAATGGCGCTTTCCTGAGGGGCCGTGCGGCCCTTCACCCAATCGCCATGACTAACGCAGAGCGGCTTGCCGAGGAAAGCCTGAGCGCGGTCGATGCCGCGGCGGATTCCACCGAGCTTGAGGCAGTCCGTGTGTCTTTACTCGGCAAGAGCGGGACGATCGCACTTCAGCTGCGCGCACTCGGGAAGTTGGATCCTGACGAGCGGCGCGCTCGGGGTGCTGCGCTCAACCGGCTTCGCGACCGGGTTCGCAACCGGATCGAGGAGCGGGGAAAGGCGTTCCGGTCTGCCGAACGTGCCCGGCAACTGGCCCTGGAACGGGCAGATGTTACCCTTCCGGTGCGACCGGAAGCGGTCGGATCCCTGCACCCGGTAAGCCAGGTCACAGAGGAAGCAGCCGCGATTTTCGCCGGGCTGGGTTTCGACTTCCGGGAAGGGCCCGAGATCGAGACAGAGTTCTACAATTTCGATGCGCTCAACATGCCCCCTGAGCATCCGGCAAGGCAGGAACACGACACTTTCTTCTTTCCGGACGCTGGAGATGAGTCGGAGCGACGGGTTCTCAGAACCCATACTTCGAACGTCCAGATCCGTACTCTCAAGCTGGGACCGCCGGTCCGGTTTATCGCGCCGGGTCGAACCTATCGCTGTGACAGTGATCTCACCCATACGCCGATGTTTCACCAGATCGAAGGAATGGCCATCGACCGCGACATTCATATGGGGCACCTGCGCTGGACACTGGAGGAGTTCTGTCGCGTGTACTTTGAAGCGGATTCCGTGGAGCTTCGCTTTCGGGCATCGCACTTTCCGTTCACGGAACCCTCGGCCGAGGTGGATGTTCGCTGCAGTTGGCAAGATGGACGACTCGTGGTCGGGGAGGGAGATGACTGGCTCGAGATCCTCGGCTGCGGCATGACCCATCCGAATGTCATTCGCGCCTGTGGCGTGAATCCGGAGGAATGGC
>CAZPXZ010000065.1:0-20033 GCA_964590405.1 uncultured Rhodobacterales bacterium
GAGTCGAACCCCTGACCTCCGCATTGCGAACGCGGCGCTCTCCCAACTGAGCTACGGCCCCGGTGATGCGGTGGGAACGGCGGGAACGATAGTGTCCCCGGAACAGGCCGTCAATTCTCGATGCGTCCCGATCGGTTGCAGCCCTCACGCCGCATCTTGCCAGGTCACCTGCGGTGGATTGGCGCTTGGATTGACGTTGGCGTTGCGGTATGATTGTTTCTGCGAGCGTCTGCGGTAGCGGAGCATTTCGTTGGTGTTCGCAAAGGATTGCGAGCAACGGGGCGGGGAGGGTAATCATGCTGACTTTACCCGAGGAAGTAGTCCTCTTGGTGCTGGACGAAGAGTCGGGAGCCCTCCTTCCGATTCCGCAACGTACTCTCGATTCCGCGCTCGCGGGTGGAGCTCTCATGGAATTGGCACTTCAGGACCGGGTCGATTCCGATCTGGAAGCCCTGTGGGTTGTCGATTCCACTCCTGTCGGTGAACCGTATCTGGATAACTTGTTGCAGCAATTGTCGGAATCGAAGGGCAAGCACGATCCGGAGGTGTGGATCCAGAGGCTGTCCGAGGATTCAGGATCCATCCAGGAGGCGGCACTGCGGCGCCTGGTGGAACGTGGCGTACTGAGGGAAGAGGAGAAGCGGTTTCTCTGGGTGTTCGAGTCCCGTCGCTATCCCATGATCGACGGCAAGGAGGAGCGGGAAGTCAAACTGCGAATCATGGGAGTGCTTTTTAGCGAGGAAATCCCGAACCCACGCGATGTAGCGCTCATTTCGCTGGTTGACGCCTGTCGGCTGTTTGAGGAAATCCTTGGTCCAAGGGAATTGGAACGGGTACGTGATCGAATTGCCGTCATCCGGAAACTCGACCTGATCGGTCAGGCCATGCAGGCGAAGATCCGCGAGATTGAGCGAATCGTTACCCATATGCTGCCCGTCCTTCACTGACGGGAAGAATGCGAGTCCCGCAAGGGACGTACTATTTTTCAAAGAGTTCCGTCCGGATTCTTGCAAAAATCCTGAAGAATTGCTCTTGGGTCAGCCGCCGTGTGTTCATGTTGTATCGTGAGCAGTGATAGCTGGCATGAAGTACAAGGTCGGCGAACCGGTGGCGCTCTCCATGGGCGAACTTGGCATGCTGCGGACGTCCCCCGAGGGCACGCACCGTGCTCTCGTGTGCGATTCTGCCGAGTGCGAGCACAATCCGGAGATTTGGCAGACCGTCGATATCGGCCGCAAGGAATTGACTGCAGGTACGAATTTCGGCGCCTGTCGGGCGGTTCTTGGGAGGAACGCAGCGAACCGCATTGGTGATGGCACAATCTCTGAGACGAAGTCCGTCATCCGGCTCGCCGCGATAGGTGCCTTCCGTGAATCCGAACTCTTCCAGCGCCGCATAGAGTGGCCATCCGGCTCCGTCTCCGGTGAAGGGACGTCCAGTACGGTTTGCACCACGTAGCCCGGGCGCGAGTCCGACCACCAGTAGACGAGCGGCCGGATCTCCGAAGGGTGGCACCGGCGCGTTGTGCCATTCGGGGTGCGTCGTGCAATTGGATGCGCGGTATTCGGCGAGGCGCGGGCAGAGACTGCAATCGCCCTGGGGTTGACCGGATGCCAGCGTCGCGGCAATGGAACCGGTAGCCGCAGAATTTGGGGTGTCCGTCGTCGAGGTTGCTGCGTTCATCGGTGATCCTTCTCAATGGCACATGACTGTGTCCTGGAGCAGCGCTCGGCGCGACATTCCCTGCAATTCTATCGGGGGACCGCATGACCGGCACGTGTTTGCAGTCGGGCTGCCGCCACGACGAGCGTCCGCTATGGCGGGTAACGATCCACCGGTGTAGAGTTCGCCGGCTGACTTGCGAGCAAACCCGGGGGACAAGGGGCTGAGAATGCCAAGAAGGCGTGTCCTCATTGCATTGGGCGCAAACCTTCCCTGGAGGAGGCAGTGCCCTGCGATCACCTTGCGCCTTGCCCAGCGGCGGCTGTCCGCCCTCGGCATCCGGATCCGTCGTGCAAGCCCTAGCTACGGCAATCCGGCCGATCCTCCCGGTAGTGGCCCGGATTTCCTGAACGCAGTTGTTCTGGCCGAGACCACGCACTCCCAACGAATGACAATGCTCGTTCTGCTGCGCGTGGAGCGATCTCTCGGTCGTCGGCAGTTGTCCAGGTCGGGCCCCCGGACTATTGATCTCGATCTGATTGCCTATGGCCACTGCTGCTGCCCGGATTCGGCGCGCTGGCGGTTTCGTGCCGCCTTCGAAAGGCGTGCAAGGTCAGGTAGGGCCAGGCTTGTCCTGCCCCATCCGGGTGCGCACCGACGGGCCTTTGTGCTGAAACCGTTACTCGATGTGGCGCCACGATGGTCCCATCCGTCACTACGGAAGCGGGCCGTGGCGCTCTATCGAAAACTGCCAGCGGCCGCGAGACTCGGGATGGAGCCGTTGGAATGAGCCGCGTAGTCGTGTCCCTCTCGACGATCGCCACAGTTCTCCGGCATGGCTGGAACAGACGTTGTCCATGCTGTGGAACAGGCGCAGCGCTTTCGGGATACCTGCGGATTCGCGACAACTGCAGCGCTTGTGGCGAAGCCCTTCACCATCACCGCGCTGACGATGCACCTGCCTACCTGACCATGCTCGCCACGGGGATGATTGTCGTTCCTGCGATCTGGTTCGTGGAGGCACAGTTCCGTCCGGCCCTGAGTATGCACTTCCTCGTGTGGATCACGCTGGGGACTGCGATTTCCCTGATATTGCTGCCCCGATTCAAGGCAATGGTGCTGGCGCTTCAATGGATCCTTGGCATGCATGGTTTCGAGACACAGCGCGAAGAGTTGCCCACAGATCGGGAGGGACGGCGTTGAATCTCGAGCGAGGAAGGAAGGAGGTGCCAGTTACGCCAAGAAACGCTGCGAGCCTTGTTCTTGTCCGCCGGGGAATTGCGGGTGCTCGCGTGCTGATGGGGGTAAGGGGAAGCGGTGCTCGATTCATGCCGGAGCGAAGGGTTTTCCCGGGCGGCGTGGTGGATCCTGCAGATCTTGCGGTATCCCGCCTGGCAGGAAGCGTCGGAGCAGATTGCGATCGCCGCCTGCGGCTCCGGACGCAGGATGGGCATCTGGCACCCGCATTTGCGCTTGCAGCGATTCGCGAGACATGGGAAGAAACCGGACTGCAAATTGGAGGATTGTCTTCGGTCGATCCCCCTGAAGACCTGCCGCAAGGGAGTTGGTCAACATTCCTCGCGCGAGGCTTCGTGCCGTCACCTCACCACTTGCGGTTCATGTTTCGAGCAATCACTCCCCGGAACTACCCGATACGATTCGACGCAAGATTTTTCCTTGCCGATGCTGAGGCAGTGGAAGGGGATGTCGACGATTTCTCCGGCGCATCCGGCGAACTCCTTGACCTGGCCTGGCTCCCGCTGGGCGAGGTTGCGGAATTCTCCGACTTGCCGCTGATCACTCGCCGGGTTCTGGTGGAGGTGGCGAAACGCGAACTCCGGCACGGAATCGACTGGCCCGTGCCCTTTTACCCGGATGGTGAACGGTGCGCTCCAGAGGAACTGATCTGAATGTTATCGCGCACTCTGCGCATCGATTCCGGACGCTTGCAGGGGATCGCGGCAGCTATCGCCTTTGTTTCCATTCTTGGCCTTGGCTACGGGATGTTGTACCCGTTGCTGACGGTCATTCTGGAGGAGCAGGGTGTATCTGGAACCCTGATCGGCATTTCAACCATGGCGCAGTCGGTGGGAGCCATTCTGGTAACACCGTTTCTTCCCGGAATCCTGCGTCGGTTCGGTCTCCCGGCCCTGATGGTGTGCAGTGCGGTATCCGAGATCGCGCTGTTTGCCTGCCTGTACGTGGTTCAGGATGTCTGGGTCTGGATGCCGCTTCGTATCCTGCTGGGTGTATCCGGATCGATCGCGTTCTTTGGCTCTGAGTACTGGATCGTCGCGATGGCGCCCGCTGGCCGGCGCGGAAGCGTGGTGGGCGCTTATGCGTTCATGGTCGCTGCATCGCTGGGTGCGGGCCCCCTCCTGCTGACAGTCATCGGTTTCGAAGGTTTCCTTCCCTTCGCGATTCCGATTCTGCTTTCGGCGATAGGAACGATCCCCGTCATTCTGGCACGTCGCCAGGCACCGCGCTTTGCGGCGGAAGGTGGTCTTGCCGATGTGCCAAGGTTCATGTTCGGCAATCCAACCATCTGCTTTGCAGTCGTCCTGTTCGGAGCCTTGGAGGCCGGCTTACTCGGGCTTATCCCTGCATGGGGAGTACGTTCCGGGCTCGAACCGGCAGCGGCCGTGACGTTAATCGGACTCGCCGGCTTCGGAACCGTGGCGATTCAACCCCTGATGGGACCAGCTGCGGATCGCCTGAATCGACGACTGCTCCTGGCGCTCTGCGCAGTGGTTTGTGCTGCGCTGATGCTCTGCCTGCCATTACTTGTTGGTAGCCGGTTTGGTCTATGGACCGTGTTGTTCATCTGGGGTGGCATGTCGGCGGGTCTTTACACCGTAGCCCTTGTGGAACTCGGTGCCCGGTACGATGGGCGGGAACTTGCGGTCGGAAACGCCGCCATGATCATGGGATATTCGATCGGTGCGGCGTTCGGGCCCATGGCCGCTGGTGCAATGATGGATGCCATACCGCCGCACGGCATGCTATACTCGCTCGCTGCTGGATGCATGATCTATTTTACGCTCCTCGCTTTCCGGGGCGCAATGATCCGGCGCTGAAGCAACAAGTAGGCGCCCGGCCGCTGGCATGTTCGCGGAGGGTCGCGCAGGGGGAACCGCAATGGCAAAGCCGTCCACCATCAAGATCAGAATGAATTCAACCGCCGATACCGGGTTCTTTTACGTAACTCGAAAGAACACGCGGAACATGACCGGAAAGCTGTCGCTGCGAAAGTACGATCCGGTTGCAAGGAAGCATGTCGAGTTTCGCGAAGGCAAGATCAAGTAGGGTCGCATCCTTCTGCTCTGTTTGCCGGTCCTGAACCGGCCGAAATGGATTCATATGACTCCCGAGCCGTCCGGGTTCGGATGTCAGGCGGACATACTTGACATCGCGGCAGAATCTCGCGTGGCGAACAACAGGGCGAACGGGCACTGAACCTATGAACATGCATTCGCGATTCCGCATTGTGGAAGGCAGCAATCGAGGAGTCTTGCGCGGGGCTGGGTACTTATGCGCCTGACCGCAGAACAGAGGGAGGAGATCAAACGCCTCCGCGAAACCCGTCGCCCGACCTGCCGGGTCTTATCACCGGGCCTTGAGGAGCGTCTATTTGAAACGGTGCCCGTGCTTGACCACGGATTCGTCCGGGTCGTCGACTACATGGGCGATGACGCCGCAGTGGTGCAGGCGGCGCGTGTCTCCTACGGGCAGGGTACTCGGCGCGCACGGGATGACGAGAACCTCATCCGTTATCTCATGCGGCACCGTCATTCGACGCCGTTTGAAATGTGCGAGATCAAGCTGCATGTCAAACTGCCGGTCTTTGTGGCCCGGCAATGGATCCGCCACCGGACCGCCAACGTCAACGAGTACTCGGCTCGGTATTCCGTGTTGGAGGACGAATTCTATCTGCCGCGTCCCGAAGACGTCGCCGCGCAGTCGAGGCGAAATGCACAGGGTCGGGGTGCTCTCCTGTCAAGAGACCAAGCCGACCACGCGATCGAACGTATTCGCGAGGGGACCCGGCGGGCCTATTCCGATTATGAGGCGCTATTGAACGAGCGGGAAGGGGAGATGGTTGACCCCGAGCGTGAGGGCGTTGCCCGCGAATTGGCCAGGGTTGCGCTTCCGTTGGGTGTCTACACGCAGTGGTACTGGAAGGTCGATCTTCACAATCTCCTACACTTCCTGGAGTTGCGGAGTGGAAAGCACGCCCAGTACGAGATTCGTGCCTATGCCGAAGCCATCAGTCTGCTGGTTGCGGCGTGGGTGCCTATGGTTTGGCGGGCTTATTGCGACTATCGGCTCGAGTCGCAGACGCTGTCCGGGCCAGCCGTGCGCGTGTTGCGCTCCATTCTCAAGGGGGAGCAGGTAGATCCGGCCAGTTCCGGACTTGGCAAGGCGGAGTGGCGCGAATTGTGTGAAGCGTTCCCTGAAATTGTATCGTCGGAGTCGTCTTGAGCGTTGACCGGAAAAGACCGTGAGTCGGATCGAGAGAGTCGGCAGGGGGAAAGCAGACCCTCAATTTCCTTTGACCGACCGGTAACACTTGTCGGCGGGGGGGACCTGCGCCGTGAGACGCTGTCCCGGGCACTGGAGGTCGCACCGAGCCTGGTCGCGGCTGATGGCGGCGCCAATCAACTACGAGCGTGGGGCCTGGCCGCGACCGCCGTGGTCGGTGACATGGATTCCATCGCCGAGCCCGGATTCTGGCGCAGGAGCGGTGCCACCTTTCTTTGCGAGGAGGAACAGAACTCCACGGATCTGGAAAAGTGCCTGCGCCTTGTCCAGGCGCCGATGTATCTTGCCGTCGGTTTTCTGGGAGGCAGACTCGACCACGCTCAGGCGGCGATGGGAATCACATCGTCGCGGGTCACATGTCCGGTCATCCTGGTCGGGGACGAGGACGTTCTCTTTCCCGCGCCGCTCGCATGGGAAACTCTCTTGCCGGATGGTGCGCGTCTGTCCATCCTGGCGACTCGTCGCGTTCGCGTCGTGGAATCCACCGGACTATTCTGGACACCGGACGACCTCGTCTTCGATCTTGGTTCGACGCGTGGTGTGTCAAATTTCGTGGAAAACGGCAAGGTCCAGATTGTGTTCGACCGACCAGGGGCGTTGCTCGTGCTGGAAATCGACCACCTTGGCGAGGTCGTCAAGTCGTTGCGGACCGAATCTGCATCGGACCGAACCTGACCGACTCGCCATGCGCTCCGGGCACAGGAATTCAAGATCCGTGTGCAAGCGGATTGCATTGGAAATCATGGCCGGCGCTGTCTGCCGGGCCTGCGCCGATGAGGAGATGTTCCCGCGGTCGGCAGGTTATCTTGTTCGGTTTCCGATGCCCGTCGAGCAAGGGGCAATTGCGTTCCTTGCCGGCCCGTCTTAGAAGTGGCGCTGGACGCAGCGTTCAGGGAGAACTTGCCATGCAGTCTCGTGCAGCGGTCGCAGTTGCCGCAGGAAAACCCTTGGAAATAACAAACGTGGAACTCGACGGCCCCCGGGACGGAGAGGTTCTCGTCGAGATCAAGGCGACTGGCATTTGCCATACGGACGAATTCACCTTGTCGGGTGCGGATCCGGAAGGAGCATTTCCGGCCATCCTGGGGCACGAAGGCGCTGGTGTTGTTGTCGATACCGGCCCTGGAGTGACCTCCGTTCGTACCGGTGATCACGTCATTCCGCTCTACACGCCCGAATGCCGGCAATGTGAGTATTGTCTCCACCCCAAGACCAACCTGTGTCAGGCGATTCGGGAGACCCAGGGAAGGGGGGTGATGCCGGACGGGACCTCCCGCTTTTCCGCTGGAGGGGAGACAATTCTCCATTACATGGGCACATCCACGTTTTCGAATTACACCGTTCTGCCGGAAATCGCGGTTGCGAAGATTCGTGAGGATGCTCCGTTCGACAAGGTCTGCTACATCGGCTGCGGCGTCACCACCGGACTGGGCGCTGTCATGAATACAGCCAAGGTCGAACCGGGCTCCCGCTGTGTCGTGTTCGGTCTCGGCGGTATCGGTCTTAACGTGATCCAGGGGCTCCGCCTCGTCGGCGCACGGCAGATTGTCGGCGTCGACATCAATCCAGGCAAACGCGAACTGGCGGAGAGGTTCGGCATGACGGAGTTCGTGAATCCCAACGAGGTCGAAGGTGATCTCGTGCCCTGGCTCGTGGACAGGACAAAGGGCGGTGCGGACTACACTTTCGATTGCACGGGCAATGTTGACGTCATGCGCGCTGCGCTGGAATGTTGCCACAAGGGTTGGGGTGAATCTGTGATTATCGGTGTTGCTCCGGCTGGAGCGGAGATTGCGACGCGACCCTTTCAACTGGTAACTGGCCGGGTATGGCGAGGAACCGCGTTCGGAGGCGCGCGCGGCCGTACCGATGTTCCGAAGATCGTGGACTGGTATATGGAAGGGCGCATCGAGATCGATCCGATGATAACCCATACCATGCCGCTCGATGACATCAATCATGCCTTTGACCTCATGCATGCGGGCGAGAGTGTCCGCAGCGTCGTGCTGTACTGAATCGTTCGGAAAGGAGAACCAAATGCTGGAGCTTCGGGATCCCGGCCTCTTGGCGGAGAACGCCTTTATCAACGGAGTTTGGTGCGGGGCCGCTTCGAACGAGACATTCGAAGTCACCAACCCATCGACCGGGGCAGTGCTCGCGCGGCTCCCGAATCTGGGGACTGCGGATGCTCGCAGGGCAATCGACGCGGCAGCTGATGCGCAGAGCGACTGGGCCGGGCGCGTTGCCAAGGATCGTTCCGGGATCCTCCGGAGATGGTACGAGTTGATGGTGGAAAATGCCGACGATCTCGCAACTATCCTCACAGCAGAGATGGGTAAGCCGCTCGCCGAGGCAAAGGGAGAGATTCTCTACGGTGCGAGTTTTGTGGAGTGGTTCGCCGAGGAGGCGAAGCGGATTTACGGTGACGTGATCCCTGAGACCCAGGCAGGGCGAAGAATCATTGTCCTGAAGCAGCCGGTCGGCGTGGTCGCATCCATTACACCGTGGAATTTCCCGAATGCGATGATCACCAGAAAGGTCGCACCCGCGCTGGCGACGGGTTGCACCATTGTCGCCAAGCCGGCGGCGATGACTCCCCTCTCCGCCACGGCGCTGGGCGTGCTGGCGGAGAGGGCAGGCATGCCGCCCGGCGTGTTCAATGTGGTACCCTCCAGGAAGTCGCGGGAGATCGGCGGAGAATTCTGCTCCAACGAGAAGGTCCGGAAACTGACCTTTACCGGCTCGACCAGCGTCGGCCGCATCCTCATGCGGCAGTGTGCCGAAGACATCAAGAAAATCAGCCTGGAACTTGGCGGCAACGCCCCCTTCATTGTGTTCGATGACGCGGACATTGATGCGGCGGTAGAGGGCGCCATGCAGAGCAAGTTCCGGAATGCCGGACAGACCTGTGTCTGCGCCAACCGGATCTACGTTCAGGACGGTGTCTACGAAGCATTTGCATCCCGCCTCAAGGAACAGGTGGCTTCCCTGAGGGTTGGCGATGGTTTCGGGGAGGGCATTGACCAGGGGCCCCTGATCGAACCTGCCGCGGTGGAAAAAGTTGAGGAGCATGTCTCTGACGCGGTCGGCAAGGGCGCTCGTGTCCTGCAGGGTGGACAAAGGCACGAACTCGGCGGGACATTCTTCGAGCCGACCGTGCTTGCCGATGTCAACCGGGAAATGCTGGTCACACGCGAGGAGACGTTTGGCCCGGTGGCGCCCCTCTACAGGTTCACGGATGAGGACGACGTAGTTGATCAGGCCAATGACACGGAGTTCGGTCTGGCTGCCTATTTCTATGCCCGTGACCTTCGTCGGGTCTGGAAGGTGGCTGAGCGACTCGAATACGGCATCGTCGGCATCAATGCCGGGATCATTTCCACGGAAGTGGCGCCCTTTGGCGGGATGAAGCAGTCTGGGCTTGGCCGTGAAGGTTCCAAGTACGGGGTCGAGGACTTTCTCGAGATCAAGTATCTCTGCATGGCTGGCGTCTAGGCGCCGGCCGCGCGAGCGGCCATGCTTTTCGGGCAGCTTTCGCTTGCTGAAGCCGAGCGGCTACCTCGTTGGCGACGCCCGGACGCATGCCTCGTGGTCATGGCCGCGGGCATGCCGTTTGCCTTCGCGGTGTGGATGGCGCTGCTCAACAACTTTGTGGTCGAGGCCGCCGGTTTTGATGGTTCCGACATTGGCTGGGTCCACACGGTCCGGGAGATTCCGGGCTTCCTCGCCGTTGCCGTACTCCTGTTGCTTCTGTTCATTCGGGAGCAGGCGTTGGCCATCCTATCCCTGCTCTTCCTCGGAGGAGCCGTAGCTGTTACGGGCTACTTTCCCTCCTTCTGGGGCATTTGCATTACGACCATCATTGGCTCGATCGGCTTTCACTATTACGAGATGGTGAACCAGTCGCTGCAACTGCAATGGTTGCATCGAGACCGCGCGCCACGCGTGCTGGGGTGGATCCTCAGCGCGGGTGCAGCGGGCAGCCTGGTCGCGTTTGCCACGATCGTAATCACCTGGAAGACCTTTGATCTCGCCTACAACACCGTGTACTTCGCGGGTGGTGTCGTAACCGTTCTCGTCGCCTTGTTCGTTCTGTCCGCATATCCCCGCATCGACGCACCGGTACGTCAGCGCAGAAACGTGGTGCTCCGTCGGGCCTACTGGCTCTACTACGCACTCGTGTTCATGGACGGCTCGCGACGGCAGATTTTTGTGGTCTTCGCAGCATTCATGATGGTCGATCGATTCGGGCTAGAGGTCCACGAGTTGACCGGCCTCTTTCTGCTCAACTACCTCATCAACATGTTGGTATCGCCGGCCGTCGGGCGCTTGATCCAACGGTGGGGTGAGCGTCTCGTGCTCAATATCGAGTATGCCGGGTTGATTGTCGTATTCTCCTGTTACGCCGTCGTTGGGGATCCACTGTGGGCGGCGGCGCTCTACGTGATCGATCATCTGTTCTTTGCGATGGCGTTCGCGCAGCGAACCTATTTTCAGAAAATCGCGGATCCTGCCGACATTGCGCCAAGCGCTGCGGTTTCGTTTACTATCAACCATATAGCGGCGGTCTTCCTTCCCGCCGCGCTGGGCTATCTCTATCTTGTCTCCCCGTCCTCCGTATTTTGGTTGGGCGTCGGCATTGCGAGTGTTTCTCTGCTATTGTCGCTGCTCGTTCCACGCCGACCGCGCCGGGGCCGGGAGACGCTTCTGGTAGTTTGGCGGAGGGCGGCGAAACGCCGCTGACGGCGATTGTGGACCTTTCGTCCGGATACTTGCAGATGGCGGACTGATGCCAAAGATCACATATGTAGAAAACGATGGCACAACGCACACGGTCGAGGTGAACGTGGGCCTTTCCGTGATGGAGGGTGCCGTCGAGAACCTCGTTCCAGGTATTGTCGCGGATTGTGGAGGTGCCTGTGCCTGTGCGACATGTCACGTCTATGTTGACGAATCTTGGCATGCCCGACTTCCGCCGGTACAGGCGCTGGAGGCCGACATGCTGGATTTTGCCTGGGAACCAAAGGAACGGTCGCGCCTCTCCTGTCAGTTGGTCGTGACGCCTGAACTGGATGGGCTCGTTGTCCACGTGCCCGAGGAGCAGATTTGATGAGCGAGGCGATGGACGACGGATTCTTCCAGCCCGTTTCCGGGTTTGACCTTCCGCGATTTGCGGGCGTTCCGACATTCTTCCGTCTTCCGCATGTCCCTCCGGACCACCCGCGGTTCCACGAGGTAGAGGTGGGAATTGTCGGACTTCCCTGGGATGGAGGCACCACCAACCGACCGGGTGCCCGGCATGGACCGCGCGGTGTCCGGGACTCGACGACAATGATTCGTGCCTTCCACCCGGTGACGCGTTTCGGTCCGTTCGAAGCCGTTCGCTGTGCTGATCTCGGCGATGTCGGGCCAAATCCGGTGAGCGTCGACAACACACACGTGCGCGTCGAAGACTTCTACCGGGACCTGGCCAGTCAGGGAATTGCTCCTTTCACCGTCGGTGGTGACCATCTCCTGTCGCTCCCGGTCCTTCGAGGACTTCGGAGCGTGCTGCCGAGTCTGGGAATGATCCTCTTCGATGCGCATACGGACCTGTTTGCGTCCTATTTCGGTGGCTACAGCTTCACGCACGGAACGCCATTCCGCCGAGCTATCGAAGAGGGATTGCTGGACCCGCATCGCTGCATCCAGATTGGCATCCGGGGAACCGCGTACGACTTCGAGGACATGGACTGGGGGAGGGAGCAGGGAGTGCGGATCGTGCCGGTCCACGAGCTCTTTGCGCGAGGACCGGACGACGTGATGGATGAGGCGATGGCCATCGTCGGCACCGATCCCGTCTACATTAGCTTTGATATCGACTTTCTCGATCCTTCCTGTGCACCGGGCACTGGGACGCCCGAGGTCGGCGGGCCTTCCACGGCAATGGCGCAGAGGATGCTTCGTCGGTTGTCTGGCCTCGACATTTACGCTGCGGACCTGGTCGAGGTTTCTCCACCCTTCGATGTCGGTGGACTGACCGTCTGGGCCGGTGCCTCCATGGCGTTTGAGTTGCTCTGCCCGCTTGCAGAGGCTGTGGTTCGACGCCGCGAGAGAAGCGAGTAACGCCCGTTCCACGTGCAACCATCTGTGCTGTGTTGGCGAGGGATACATGTCCTCTTCTGCTCGATCTGTGGTGCACCGTGTTCGTTCGGGATCCGTCTTCCCGAACCTGCCGTATAGCTTGGGTTGCAACGATTTGTGCTCGAGGCGAAATCCGCGGATTTCCAACGAGCATCCACCGGGCAGGCCGACGGGCATGACTCTGAGAGGTGCGAGGATTTAGCGCTGGGCGGAATTTGAAACTGAGTATGGCCGCGTCTTGCAGGAATCTTGCCGTGAGGGCACGGTTGCGGCGAAGTCGCTTCCGGGATCGATTTGGATCTGGCGACGGGTCTTCTGACGCTTGGGGAGATCCCGGGAGCCTTGGACGGGTATGCCGTTGCGGTGCCGGTGCCTGGCCTGCTTGCGCATCGTATCCTCGAAACGGGAGAGCCAGCGATAGTTACTCGGCCAATGGACGTGGCTTCGATTTCCGGCGCATGTACCATTCAAGGCAATTCGCCAGCATGCGAGGTTAGAATGGGCGCGAACTCTCCTTCGCGATGGTCGAAGGTGGGTCAGGCGCCGACGGAGAGGCTTCTCCGTGCGCGAAGTGCTTGTTCCACGCGAGGCATCGCGTGGGTTGCGCGGGCGGTGTCGGCCTTGCCGAGATCGGTGTCCTCGAGGTTTCCGAGAGGCACGCAGCGCCTGCCGATCTGGGCTCCTGCCTCGATGGAGGTTGTACTGCCCTCAAAGGTGAAGGCGGTGTCCGGATTTTCGACACGGAATCGGCCGTATGTGGCCACCTAGGCGTCGACCCAGAGAGCCAGGTGAGTGGTTTGGTTCACCGCGATCGATCGATATCCCCGAAGGTACCTGCCGCCCGGTTCACGTGTGTCCTGGGTAGACCGCATCGATGTGTTGCGCAAGCGGTGGCGTTCAGCGGCGATGCGAGGATTGGAATACTCGATTGGCCGTTCTGCCAGGGATTCGACGGAACGCATGCTGCCATCCCCGGGATTCGAAGCGGACTGCAACACGGATGCCCTGACAAATCAGCTGGCGAAACGTGCCGCATCGCAACGACGTGATCCGGTTCAGATCGGCAGGGGACTGGTCTGTACGGTGGTCGAGGACATGGAAATGTGGCCGCTGTTAGCCGAACAGGCGCCCCTGAATGGGGAATACGTAAGGAACCCGGGGCCACGGACAATCCCGGAAACACGGACTCGACTGTGTCCCGAGAGCCGGTCGACCCGGGTAGCACGAACGATCACGAGACGCCCTCCTGCAGACCTCAGAGCGCGGTCCGCATGTACGCGGGAGACGCTCGGTTACCGGCTGAATCCCTGGTACTCGGGAGGTACCTCCTCGCCGCGCAACTCGAAGGACCGCCCGGTCATGGACCGGATTCCGGCGCGGATGCCCTCCGGCACGCCATAAGCCTCCATGGTGTGCAGCGAGGCCCAGGTCAGCCCTTCGTGAGTAGCAACCTTCTCGATCACTTCCTCGGGGGAGAAACCGCTCTCCTTGAGGAGCCTTGCCGCCGCCCACAGACCCTCCAGGGCGAAACTGCGGGCGAATTCGGGATCGATTCCTTGCTCGATTCCCGTCTTGATTGCGTTCAACAGGAGGAAGCAGGTGTACGGGGTGAGCGCGAGCCCCATGGCAGTTACCGGCTCCATCAAGTGGTCGGGCACCCATTGGACCCGCTCGCATGTACCCTTGGTCAGGTGCTCGACAGCTTTCCGCTTTGCCGCGCCTACGTCGTCATCCGCTGACAGGAGGGTGACGCCTGCGCTCACCCAGGTGGTGGGCGGCGGCGTCACCCGAATTACCTGCATGCCTTCGGGAAGACGCGGGCGGAACCAGTCAATGGTCAGACCCGCGGCGATGGAGATCAACAGGTGATCGGCGCGGAAAGCGGGAACCAGCGTCTTCAATAGGCCCTCAATATCCTGAGGGCGGGCAGCCAGCACGACGGCGTCGGCTTCCCTGACCACAGCCAGGTTATCTTCCCGGATCTCGCCACCGAATCGCTGCTGCAATTCGGCGCGCCTATTCTCCCGTCGATGAGTGAGTAGCAACCGATCTCGCGGCCAGCCGTCTGAAATGGCACAATCCACCATAGCCTCGGCCATACTGCCAACACCGATGAAAGCGACGACTGGAAGTGTCTCAGATTCATGCACTGCCATGGATGCTCCTCCCCTGTAGATTGCGCGACCCCCGATGGGGCATTGAGGTGATGCGGCACTGACGCGAACTCGATGGATACGCCCTTTCGCCACGGAGCCGTCCACACATGGTCGATCACGATCCATGGTTGACACTGGACAATGAATACCGCTATCGACAAATGGACCACACATAGTGGTATGCAAATATACTTGTCAATATCTTTGACGGAGAGGTTCTTCTTCATCAGGTACAATGACCGTCCGTCAAGCAACAAGATAGGGGGAATCCATCATGGTTAAGTCAACCGGGCTTCTGGCGCTCGTGGCATTCGCAGCGTCATTCGTCGTCGCGGTAGTCACGGTGCCAGCGACAGAAGCCGCCGACGTCACACTCACCTGCGCCCACGACCAGCCGGTGACGGAGGGTGCAGAAGGCCAGCGCGAAATTGAGCTGCAGGCTTTCAAGAAATACGTGGAGGAGAATTCCAATGGCCGCATCAGCGTCAAGGTGATCGGTGCCGGTCAGCTTGGCGACATGCCACAAATCTATGAGAACCTGAGGCTCGGAACCGTCGACTGCACCGGATTTGACGCGGCGACAGCTGGACCGTTCGTCCCGGAGTACTCGTTCGTTGGTGCACCACTTGTTGTCCAGAGCAAGCAGCATGCTGATTTGCTTTCAGACCCGGACCGGCCGTACTTCCAGGCGATGGCAGATCTCTTGCGCGAAAGAATGAACGTTGTCGCGATCGGCGCCTTCTCCGTTCCGCCGCGTAACGTCTACTCCAACAAGCGGCCGATCACAAAGCCTGAAGATCTAAAGGGATTGAGGTTCCGCACGATGCAGAGCCCCATTCAGTTGCAGTCCTGGGAAATCCTCGGCGCCGCGCCGGTCGCTGTTGCGTTTCAAGAACTCTATTCTGCGCTGCAGACCGGCGTCGTTGACGCGGCCGAGAATCCCGCCTTTCTCGTGTGGGGTACAAAGCAATACGAGACGATTGAGTTCTATTCTCTCACCCAACACCAAATCAACACCGGGATGGTTGTTGTGACAGAACGTGCGCTCAACAAGGTGCCGGAGGATCTGCGCCAGGTTGTCATCGATGCAGGTCCTGTTGCGGCGGCGGCGGGAACGAAATACGTTTGGGACTCGAATGAGAAGTATATCGAACTCTTGAAGGGTGCCGGCATAAAGGTCGTGGAGGTCGACAACCGGCCATTCGTCGAGAAGATCGCGCCGCTGCATGATCAACTCGCAGAAGAATACAATGCCGAGCACCTGCTCAACATCATTCGCGAAGAAGCGGCCAATCTCTAGCAACCGCTGACCGGTTCGAAGAACGCGAAATGTCTGGCCGGTGCCTGTATCGCAGGCGCCGGCTGCTTTCATTCTGCGGTCGTGTCGGCACTTCTCTTGCCAAGCTTGGCGAACGAGTGCGGTGTGACCTAGACCTGGGAGTCTTCCCACCTGATTAATCCAGCAGGAGTCCGATCGTCGAAGGCCGACAAATCCAAGATCAGTTTGGGCAATCTGGGCGGCAGTCGACCACTCATCCTGCAGTGGGCTAAGCGGATTCGGATCGCATTTCAGCCAAGGTACGTACCGTTCCAGTACCGAGGAACCAGGAATGCGTGAGCACATCGCCTGGAGAAGCTTGATTTGGGTCAACGACCTGATCTACCGGGGCTTCAGGATCATTGCAGCAATCGCGATTGCGCTGATCGTCGCTTCCGTCTTTTCCCAGGTATTCGGACGCTTTGTGCTGGAAATCCCGACACCGTGGTCGGAAGAGATTGCCATCCTTAGCCTCGTCTGGGGAGCCATCCTTGGAATGGCGTTAGGGGTGCGCGACCACAGCCACTTGGTGGCCGATCTGCTCCCCGAGAGCCTGGGACCACTCATGGACAAGGTCGTCCCGACCCTCACCCACATCGCGCACGTGATCATCGCAATTGTATTCATCCGATGGGGTTCGTCCTATGCGGAGATGGGATTCACGCGCATTTCCATGACGTTGGGATATCAGATGTACGTCTCGGCACCGATCTGTGGCGTGGCAATGCTTCTCTTCGTGATCGAGCGTTTCATTGACCTCTGGTGGCCGGTTGGGAGCGAGTGATGGTTCTAACTGTTCTATTCGTGACCACGATCGTATTTCTCTTGATCCGCATCCCGTTGGGAGCGGGCATGCTCCTCGCAAGTCTGATCGTTGTGGTCATGGAGGGGCTGCCCGTCGAAATCGTTCTTGTACGAATCTTCGAGGCGCTTCTACCCTTTCCCATCCTTGCCGTACCACTCTTCTATGTGGCGGGACTTGCATGCAACGCAACCACGATCACGGAGCGGATCATGGTTCTCGCCAATGCGCTTGTGGGGCGGCTCAGAGCGGGCCTGGCGCATGTGAATATCATCTCCAGCATGCTGTTTGCTGGCATTTCCGGTTCCAGCCTGGCTGATACTGCCGGCATTGGCTCGGTGCTCATGCCGCAGATGATCAAGGCGGGTTACAGCAAGTCCTTCGTCGTTGCACTCACTGCGACCACTTCGACACTTGGGAACATTGTTCCGCCGTCGCTCGTGATGGTCGCCTATGGGGCGTTTGGGAATGTTTCGATTGGAATGCTGTTTCTTGGAGGCATTCTTCCTGGTCTCATGTTCGGGTTCCTGATGATGGGGCTGGTTATGTTCCTGTCGAAGTTCTATGGCGTTGGCAAAGAGGACTACTCCAGCGAGCCTGTGCCGCTGCCACCAGCAATCCGGGGCGGCTGGGCTCCCGGATTGGTGCCAGTGATCATCGTTGGAGGGATCGTCGGGGGAGTCTTTACCGCCACAGAGTCGGCGGCAGTTGCATTGCTGTACATCCTGATCCTCGGACTCGTGCGTCGCGAACTTTCGCACAGGGACATCGGGAAGCTCATGGGCGAAACCGGCCGATTCGTCGGCTTGATCATGCCCCTGCTGGCGGCGTCCGTGGTCTTCGCCTGGTTCTTGTCCTATTACGAATTCCCGAAAATGATCGTGGGAGTGTTCGATGCGTTTGGGGTAGGGCGGTATGGCGTCTTGTTCTCAATTACAATTCTGTTTCTCGTCCTTGGAACACTGATCGAGCCAATCCCGGCAATCATCATGTTCCTGCCCACGATCCATGCACTCAGTACTGCGGCCGGGATTCATCCGGTGCAGGTCGGAGTCATTGTGGTGATGGCGTGCGCCATCGGCCTCGCTACGCCACCGCATGGAGTATGCCTGCTGGTCGCCTCTCAGATCGTCGGCATTCATCCACGGACGGCAATGCTGTATACCTTGCTGCTCTCTTGCGTCGGACTCTTCGTGCTCTTGCTCGCCATCTTCATTCCCGACATCACGCTCCTGCTTCCGAGACTCCTGATGAGCAAGTACTTCTGACATGTCGACAGGTACTAATCCGGTCGAGACGATAGGTACTAATCCGGTCGAGACGATGGGACCCATTCGCTTGCAGGACTCCTCACCGATTGCCCATCTGCTCCTGCTTGACCAAGTCTCTGGTCTCTGGCGGAACCGAACGCATCCGAGTAATCTTGGATACGGTCATTGCAGATCAGGGATACGAATGGCCCGCCAGGCGCGGTGCGACAGATTCGGGCGTAATCCAGGCAGGAAATGCAAGACAGGAGGAGTTCTGGCCTTCGATCTGCGCACGATGATCCGATAGCAGTTCAATCAGTGTAGGGGTCAAGTGGGTACAGCGAGATACGGTATGTATGCACGTTCGATTTCCTCTATATAGGGTTCAAATTGCCACAGAATCCAATGTCAGTGGAGTCAGATGGATGCGCCGTGTATCAATCTCTCACCACACCCGTACAGTAGAGGGCCTGAACGAGTAGCATGCGATTCCTTGTTTTCCAGCACATTGCGGCGGAGGGTCCCGGTGCGTTCTGCCCCATGATGGAAGCGGCGGGTATCTCCTGGGACGTCGTGGAGTTGGACGAAGGCGAGCAAATTCCGCCGCTGGGGGGCTACCACGCGCTTATCGCGATGGGGGGTCCCATGGATGTCTGGGAGGAAGACGAACACCCTTGGCTCGCGGCCGAAAAGGAGGCGTTGCGGCACTGGGTAGCAGAACTGGGAAGGCCCTATCTCGGAGTCTGTTTGGGGCACCAGTTACTGGCCGATGCGCTGGGCGGCCAGTGCCGGAGGATGTCGGCTCCCGACGTGGGAATTACCGAATTGTCCCTCACAGACGAAGGCGAGCGTGATCCCCTGTTCTCGGGACTGGACACGTCGTTGCCAATGCTCCAATGGCATGGGGTTGAGGTCAGCAAGCTTCCGGCCGGGGCACAGACGCTTGCCCGTTCCTCCGCATGTGCGGTTGAAGCACTCCGTTACGGCCAGAATGCTTACGGGATACAGGGTCATGCCGAGGTGACGCCAGCAACCGTAGACGAGTGGGCCCGAATTCCGGCCTACGCTCAGGCCCTTGAGCGTACGCTGGGTTCCGACGCGGTCCCGGCCTTCAGGGCAAGTTGTGCCGCGGCGATGCCGTCCTTCTCGCGTACTGCGAATTCCGTTTTCCTCGGGTTCCTCGATTTGGTTCGGCGCTTCTAGCCAATGGACATCCGAAACCATCAAACTCACCCGCGGAGCACGGTCTGGGCAGAGAACGGCATGGCCGCCTCGTCACATCCGGCTGCAAGTTTGGCGGCGATTGACATCCTTCGTGAAGGCGGGTCGGCAATGGACGCAGCAATTGCTGCGCATCTAGTGCTCGGTGTCGTGGAGCCCATGTCGACCGGAATCGGCGGCGATGCATTTTGCCTCTATGCGGCCGGCGGTGCGGCGAAACCCGTTGCGTTCAACGGATCGGGCCGAGCGCCCGCTGGCCTGTCGGTAGACTATCTTCTGGATCGGGGGATTCACGCGATCGAGCCCGACAGTGTCCATTCAGTGACCGTACCTGGCGCGGTGGATGCGTTCTTACGCCTGCATGAAGAGTTTGGACAATTGGAACGGGAGCGGGTGTTTGCGCCGGCAGTTCGGTTTGCCGACGAAGGGTTTGCAGTGGCACCGGTAGTTGCCCGCCTGTGGGCACTCGCTGAGCCACGACTGAGGCAGAAACCGGAGGCGGCACAGGCTTTCCTCCCGGATGGTGTGGTGCCTTGCGCCGGCGATCGAATTCGGCTGCCGGCGCTGGCCGAGTCGCTCCGTGAGATCGCCAGATGCGGACGTGATGTGTTTTACCGAGGGTGGATTGCAGAGGATATCGTTTCCACCCTGGACGCGTACAGGGGATCCCACGCGCTCTCCGACCTTGCTTCACATGCGGGCGAATTTGTCGAGCCCATCTCGACGGACATTGCTGGCGGTCGGGTGTTTGAGTGCCCCCCGAACGGACAGGGCATGATTGCACTCCTGATGCTGAATGTCCTGGACGGATTTGACCTAGGCTCGATGGATCCCCTTGGGACAGAGCGGCTGCATCTGACACTCGAAGCGGGCCGACGCGCATTTCGGGATCGTGCTGCGTATCTGGCTGATCCGGCCAGGGTGGATGTTCCCTCGGGGCAGCTCATGTCAGCCGAATA
>CAZPXZ010000065.1:20043-20406 GCA_964590405.1 uncultured Rhodobacterales bacterium
AATATGCCTCAAGGTTGAGGGGCTTGATCAGCCCTGAGGCGGCCGGGACCAATTTGCCGCTTCCTGACCTGCCGAAGCACCGTGATACCGTGTATGCCTGTGTGGTTGACCGGGAACGCAATGCGGCAAGCCTCATCAGCTCGCTCTATCACGGTTTCGGCTCCTGCATTGTCGCCCCAAAGTCCGGCATCGTGCTGCATTGTCGGGGTACGGCGTTCAATGTCGATGCCAGCCATCCGAACCATGTGGCTCCGAACAAGCGTCCGATGCACACGATCATTCCCGGCATGCTCGTTCAGGATGGCCGGGCAGTAGTCCCGTTCGGAGTGATGGGAGCAGACTACCAGCCTTGGGGGCATGTGC
>CAZPXZ010000066.1:0-1077 GCA_964590405.1 uncultured Rhodobacterales bacterium
CCGCATCGCAAAGTCCGATGCCAAAAACCTGCATCAGGCCTTCTCCCGATACGAAACCGAAATCCTCCGCTTCACACGAAACCCCGTTGTCGCCTTCACCAATGACCGGTCCGAAAGGGGCATACGCATGGCCAAGGTCAGGCAGAAGGTCTCCGGCTGCTTCCGATCCCCGAAATACGCAGCTGCATGGTGCCGAATCTCCAGTTGCCTGAAATCAATGGCCTATCAGGGATACAACCCTCTCACCGCCATACAGATCGCACTCATGGGCAACGCGGACAACATGATCCCAAACTTGCCGCAAGCTCCCGCCAAAGGGGCCTGAGCAGTTACTCTTTGTCTTGAATTCCTTGTAACCCTTTGCTAACAAATGGTCGACCGGGTCCTACTTCCCCAAAATGGTCGCGGATAGGCGTGACATCGGTCGACTTGATTGAACTTCGCATCCGTAGTACTCATTAGGAATAGAGGTAACTTCTTGGCCTAACGTTAGGAGACCGAGTGGCGGAAGTGCAAAACGGAAGCGGATTTGTCGTTTTCGAAAAAGTACAGAAGAGTTATGACGGCGAAACGCTCGTTGTCAAGGATCTCAATCTATCCATCGCCAAGGGAGAATTCCTGACCATGCTGGGTCCGTCGGGCTCGGGGAAGACAACGTGTCTGTTGATGCTGGCCGGATTCGAAACCGCGACGCACGGAGAAATTCGCCTGGATGGCCGGCCCATCAACAACATCCCCCCGCATCGGCGAGGCATTGGCATGGTGTTTCAGAACTACGCCCTGTTTCCGCACAAGACCGTGTTCGACAACGTCGCCTTCGGCCTGCGCATGCGCAAGGTGGCGCAATCGAAAATCCGTGATCGGGTATCGCGCATGCTCGAAGTGGTCGGCCTGCCGGGCGTCGAAGCCCGGCAGCCGCATCAGCTGAGCGGTGGCCAACGCCAGCGGGTCGCGCTGGCGCGGGCCCTGGTCATCGAGCCGTCGCTGCTGCTGCTGGACGAGCCGCTGTCGAACCTGGACGCAGTGCTGCGCTAGCGCATGCGCCACGAATTGCGCGAGATCCAGCAGCGCCTGGGC
>CAZPXZ010000066.1:1087-20024 GCA_964590405.1 uncultured Rhodobacterales bacterium
CCCGCATCGGCGCGGCATTGGCATGGTGTTTCAGAACTACGCGCTGTTTCCGCACATGACCGTGGCGGAGAACCTCGCGTTCCCGCTACAGGTTCGCGGCATGGGGAAGGCTGAGCAGCAGGAGAAGATCGGTCGTGCCCTGGACATGGTTCAGATGGGTGCCTTTGGCGGGCGCAGGCCGGCACAACTTTCCGGGGGCCAGCAACAGCGAATTGCACTCGCCCGTGCCCTGGTGTTTGAGCCCGAATTGGTTCTCATGGATGAGCCTCTGGGTGCGCTCGACAAGCAGTTGCGGGAGAATTTGCAGTTCGAGATCACGCGGCTCGCACACAATCTCGGAATCACCACGGTCTACGTCACACATGATCAAACCGAGGCTCTCACCATGTCGGATCGTGTGGCCGTCTTCGATGACGGTGTAATCCAGCAGCTCGCGACTCCGGACGAACTGTATGAAAAACCCATGAACAGCTTCGTTGCGCAGTTTATCGGTGAGAACAACACCCTGGAGGGCATGGTCCGGGAGATCAGCGATGGTATTGCCCTCGTTGAACTGGACAGTGGAGAGGTGATCAGGACACTTCCAGTCAATGTTGCGGGCGTTGGGGCGCGCACATGCGTGTCGATCCGCCCGGAGAGGGTGGAGGCCAACCCCGCTCGGTTGCAGGAAGGCGCGCACACGATCAAGGCCAGGGTATTGGAATTCATTTACATGGGTGATACGTACCGAACGCGGCTGAGCGTGGCTGGAAAGGACGACTTCATCCTCAAGACCCGCAATGCGCCGGACCAGGTCCGGATGCAACCCGGGGAAGTGGTGGACATCGGTTGGCTGCCCGAGGATTGTCGTGCACTGGACGCCTGATCAGCGAAATGTCAGCGGGCAAACTGCCCATCCCGCGGCTAATGGAAACGGGCAACGTCGATTGGAGAAAACCATGAAACAGAAATTCATCGCCACCGGGCTGGCTGCGGCCAGTCTAGCGGTGGTCGCGACCGCCCAAGCGCAGGATATGGCCAACAGTATGACGCTAGTGTCCTGGGGCGGTGCGTACCAGAAAAGTCAAATCAATGCGTATTCAGACCCCTATCAGGCCATGCATTCGGATCTGGAAGTGGTTTGGGAGGAGAGTTCATACGAGGCAGTAGCCAGACTTCGCGGCATGGACGAGGCGGGCAACGTAACCTGGGATCTGGTCGACGTGGTCGCGTCTGACGCGATCCGTCTTTGCGACGAAGGGCTTGCCATGGAAATTGACCATGATGCGGTACTTGCTCCGGCTCCGGACGGAACTCCGGCTTCAAAGGATTTCGGCGAACTCATCGTCTCTGACTGCTTCATTCCGCAGATCGTGTATTCAACCACCTTTGGTTACCGGACAGACATGGTCGGGGATACACCGCCGACCGACGTTTGCGCGGTCTTCGATCTGGAAACCTATCCGGGAAAGCGCAGCCTGGAGAAGCGGCCGATCAATAACATGGAATGGGCTCTCCTCTGCGATGGCGTGCCTAAGGCCGAAGTCTACGAGGTGCTGGAAACCGAGGAAGGGCAAGCACGCGCATTTGCCAAGCTCGACACGATCAAGGAAGACGTGATCTGGTGGTCCGCTGGTGCAGATACGCCGCAGCTCCTGGCAGATGGCGAGATCGTGATCGGATCGACCTATAACGGGCGTCTGTTCTCGGTGATCGAAGAGCAGAATCAGCCGGTCGGCATGCTGTGGGACGCACAGGTCTTCGACCTTGACGGGTGGATTATTCCGGTCGGACTCTCGGAGGAGCGCCTGGCACGGGTGAAAGACTTCGTGCGTTTTGCGACGGATACGCAGCGGTTGGCGGACCAGGCAAAATGGATCTCCTATGGTCCGGCGAGAATGTCATCGGCGCCGCTGGTCAGCACGCATGTGGACCTGGGTATCGAAATGGGGCCCCACATGCCTACGGATCCCGAGAATGCCAAGAACACCTTCCTGTACAATTACGAGTGGTGGGCAGACTATCGGGATGACCTGGATGCCAAGTTCCAGGCGTGGCTGGCCCAATAGCGCATAACTGCGATTGAGAGTGGACCGGTGTACCCGGTCCACTCTCAGGCCCCGGAAGTCGCAGGACTTTCGGGACCGGTAGAACACAACCCGATCCATGTCTAGCGTTGTGGCAGACGACTCGTCCCGGGGGACTGGCGCCGGTCCGATGCTTGCCGCGGACGGGACGCCCCTGAAGCGAAGCCTGCACCGGGCGTTGCGGCGCCAGAAACTGCGGGCTTTGGCGCTAATTGCGCCGCTCCTCGTGTTCATTCTGGTTAGCTTTGTCGGGCCGATTGTCGACATGCTGTTCCGGTCCGTCGAGAACCAGATTGTTTCGGAAACCCTGCCTCGGACCGTGGCAGCGCTGGAGGGGTGGCAATACGCCTCCGGGCAGGCGCCGGGAGAGGATGTCTTTGCTGCCCTGTATGTCGATCTGTCAGAGGCAAGAGAGTTCAAGGTCCATACGCGCCTCGGATCGCGCCTCAATTACGAGTTTACCGGAGCGTCATCTCTGTTTCGCAAGAGCGGTCGCGGATTGCGGCGCATGGACACGGACATCTACCGCGAACAACTCGCGGAACTCGACCCCGTCTGGGAAAGTCCGAGCCACTGGGTAGACTTGTTTTCCGGTCCAGGCGTTGCAGATGTCCTTCCCGAGACATCTTCCGCCTGGGAGAGTTGGAAGCGGATACTTCGAGCGGATGACGAGACGCCGGCCTCGAAGGAACCGGACGACTTTGTCTACACGACGCTCTACCGCGACCTTGTCCGAGATCCTGATGCATTTTCCAGCTACTCCGGACCATCGGCGGACCAGTTGCGGATGGCTGCGGACGCTGTGCCGGAATTCGAGACAGTCTCCATCCGTGACCAGTTCATTGAAATGGACGACGGTTGGTCGGATATCAGGATCTGGGGAGGAATTCAGTCCTTCGCTCCCGCGTATACCGAAGGATACTTCCTGTCTTCCGTAGACTTGCAGAAAACGCCGGAGGGGGTTCAGGTTCGCCCCGAGAACGAACGGATCTATATCACCCTGTTCATGCGCACGCTGTTCATGAGCCTTGTCATCACACTGGCTTGCCTTCTGCTTGGATATCCGGTGGCATGGCTGTTGGCGACCCTGCCTCTCAGGACTTCGAACGTTCTCCTGATTCTGGTGCTGCTGCCGTTTTGGACCTCCTTGCTTGTGCGAACGTCAGCCTGGAAAGTGCTGCTTCAGCAGCAGGGAGTGATCAACGACTTGTTGGTCTGGATGGGTTTCGTGGCCGATGACGCTCGGCTCATCATGATCAACAACCAGTTTGGCACAATCGTGGCGATGACCCACATCCTGCTCCCGTTCATGATTCTGCCTCTCTATTCCGTCATGAAAACCATACCTCCATCCTATGTGCGGGCGGCCAAGAGCCTGGGTGCCACGGACTGGACGGCCTTCTGGCGGGTGTACTTTCCGTTGAGCGTGCCGGGGATTGGTGCAGGATGCATTCTCGTGTTCATTCTGGCGATCGGGTACTACATCACTCCGGAACTGGTCGGCGGCCGGACCGGCACCTTCATCTCGAACCGGATCGCATACCACATCTCAACGTCTCTCAACTGGGGGCTCGCCGCAGCCTTGGGCACGATACTGCTCGCTGCCGTACTGATGCTCTACTGGATCTATGATCGCGTCGTCGGCATCGACAATGTGAAGCTCGGATGACCGCATGAAGACTCCGTCCCTACAGGCTCCCGGCACGGATGTGGTCCGGTTCGTCGTGCCAGTCCTGGTGTTGGTGGGGGCGGTTTTCGGCCTGTGGTTGGGAATTGCCAGCAGCCGTGTCCTCGTCGGGATCCTCGCAGGCGCGGTTGTGGGCGGAGCGATGGGCTGGGCGTTGCCGACCCTCGCGCCATCCCGTAGATCCGGCAGGCTCGCGGCCGCCGTGGTACTGGCTGGGGCAGGATTCCTGTTGGCAGGAGTCCCGGGACTGGTTGGGGGACTGGCCCTTGGTCTTGTCGCCGGCTGGTTCGTGTACTTTCTGTCCACCGAATCATACCGACGCGGTGTACCGGTCTATGCGACCGGCCTGCAGGTGTTGTGGTTCAATGCATTTCGCCTCATTTGCGGGTTGATTTTCTTCTTCCTGATCGCGCCGATCGTTGTCATCATGCCTCTCAGCTTCAATGCGCAGGACTTCTTCACTTTCACACCCGCGATGCTGGCGTTCGACCCGGATGGGTTTTCCTTGAAGCACTATCGCGACTTCTTCACCAATCCCGATTGGCAGCAGCCGCTCCGGAACTCCGTTCAGATCGCGCCTGTGGCAACACTGATTTCGGTGACTCTGGGGACCTTGGCGGCGATCGGATTGAGCGACAGCCATGTGCCGTTCCGGCGGGCCATCATGGCCATCCTGATCTCGCCCATGATCGTTCCCTTGATTATCTCCGCGGCGGGAATGTACTTCTTCTATTCCCGGATTGGTCTTCAGGGCACGTATTTTGGCGTAGTACTCGCGCATGCGGCGCTCGGGATACCGTTTGTCATCATTACGGTAACCGCCACACTGGTCGGCTTCGACCGGTCGCTGACCCGGGCCGCAGCGAGTCTGGGCGCGGGGCCCATTCGCACGTTCTTCAAGGTACAGATGCCGCTCATTCTTCCGGGTGTGATTTCCGGTGGCCTGTTCGCATTCATCACTTCCTTCGACGAGGTCGTGGTCGTGATCTTCGTTGGCTCGGCAGCACAGCAGACACTTCCCTGGCAGATGTTCACCGGGCTCCGTGAGCAGATCAGTCCGACGATTCTGGCAGTTGCAACCATCCTTGTGATGCTGTCCATTGCGCTCCTGATCACCGTCGAACTCCTGCGGCGGCGGTCCGAACGATTGCGCGGCATGTCCCCCGGCTGATCTCGTCGTCGCTGGCCGTATTGGCGCGGTCAGGCTCTGCCTGTCCACGGCCCAGCCGAATCTGCCAGTGATGCGACCATCCGTCGACATGCGGCAGTAGCGTTGTCGCTGCAGTTCCGTATCCCGCATGCCTGGGGGAATTTACGGGTTCACCTTGGCGCGCCGTGCCTGCAACCATCCCGTGAGGGAGCGAACCCAGGATTGCGATCCCGACCCGCAATGCTTCCGCGAAACGACACATGTGATTGGTCTGCACATTCGACCCGACTTTGAGGGACGATGTCATCGTCTACCTGATGGTTTCGTTCCGGTGCATCTGGGAACGGAAACGGTGCTGACCGTTTCCGGCCTTGCTGGTTCGAACGCAGGTTGACCGGGAATGCCGTATCCCGGTACCCGTAGGCTTCCGGGTGCAGAGCCGACCGAATGGGCATTTGCCATTTGGTGCCGGATCGGACATAGATGGGGTGGCAAGGCTCCTTTCAGGCGATTCGAAGCATGTACCGAGACGACCCCATCGAAATGCAGGCCGAAATCAAGGACGTGGGCCGAGGGTTCAGCCGGAGAGACGCGTTGCGAGCGGTTGCGGTCGGTGCGAGTTCCTCTGCGGTACTTTCTGTCATTCCCGTTTCGGCCTTCGCTGCGGTCCCCCAGATGCCTGTCTGGATGACGACCCTGCTTCGCGAACGATTGGGTCGCTCCGAATTCCAGGAGGGCCGGGTCGTGCTGACTTTGCCGGATCGAGCGGATACGGGTCTTTCCGTGCCCTTCGAAGCGTCTGTACCAGGATCGCGGATGACTGCGGAAGACCATGTGCGGAGCCTGCACATCTATTCGACCAGGAATCCGCAGCCGCTGGTTTCAGATTACTACTTCACACCGCAATCGGGAATTGCGAGGGTTTCCCAGCGCATCCGGCTTGCCCAGAGCCAGTATGTCTATGGCTTTGCGATTATGAGCGACGGGACGGGTTGGATGACCGCAAGGCATGTTTCGGTATCGCTGGGAGCCTGTGCTGTCGAGATCTTCCTTCCGGATGCGGAACAGGCTCGTCGCAGGCGAGAGCGTTGATGCGGATCCGGAAGGCACGGCTGCAGTATTTTTTGCGCGGGCGAGGGAACGGCGGAGCTAGATGATGGGAGAGGTTCGAATCCGGAAGTCCGTGCCGGCCGTCGTGAAACGCGGCGAAGTCTTCGAGGTCAAGACGCTGGTCTCGCATCCGATGGACAATGGTTTCATGTTTACGCGAGACGGGAATCGCGTCCCCCGGCGCATCATCCATCGGTTCGAGGCACTCTTCAACGGGGAAACCGTCTTTCGGGCGGACTGGCACGAGGCGGTGTCGGAGAATCCCTTCATCTCCTTCTACGCGATGGCGAACGAGTCTGGGCAGATGGAGTTTCGCTGGCATGACGATGACGGTTCCATCTACAGTGATTCAGCCGAAATCCAGGTTGTCTGAAGGACCCTCCGGAATTGCCCGTCCCCGGGTTGGCAAGATACGCATTGATCGGGTTGGTATTTGCCATTTGCGGAGCCACTCGGCTGGCCGGAGAACCGGATTTGTTTGGCAACGACTTTCCGGTTTCCGGCTACCATTACATGGGTGGGCAGGTTCGCGCCCTGCAGGATGACGATTTCCTGAATCCGGGGATGTTTGCCGTCGAGCAGGGGGCGGAACTATGGTCCCGGGCAGAGGGAACCGTTGGGCACTCCTGTGCGTCCTGCCATGGTGACGCGTTCGAAACCATGCGTGGAGTTGCCGCACGGTATCCGGAATACGATTCTGAACTGGGAAGGCTCATGAATCTGGAGTCTCGAATCAACGAAATGCGCACCGAGTATATGGGCGCATCGGCTTGGCCCCTGGAGTCGGAAGCTCTTCTCTCGCTGGCGTCCTTCGTGGCGTACCAGTCGCGAGGGATGCCGATGGAGGTGGATATTTCCGGCGGAGCGCGGACCTACTGGGAAGAGGGAAGGGACTTCTACTCCCGGCGCCGGGGGCAACTGGACCTTGCCTGCAACCAGTGCCATGAGGGACTGGCCGGCTTCTACCTGCGGGGAGACCGCATCAGTCAGGGTCATGTAAACGGCTTTCCGTTCTATCGTCTGATGTGGGGCTCGATGGGATCCCGGCACCGGATGTTTCGCTGGTGCAACTGGGCGGTTCGCGCCAAAACCCATGAACTTGGATCGAGGGAGTATCTGGGCCTCGAACTCTATCTCGCCTGGCGGGGAAGGGGACTGCCGTTGGAGGCGCCTGCTGTTCGGCCGTGACCGGATCGATCATGTGCCGAGGGAAACCGGGCCAGATGCGATATGCTCATGACAGGGAGGAGGGAGATGCAATGCCCCTAATTTTCGCGCTGATCCTGGTCGCGCTGCTCGCAATTCCGCGTACCAGTCTTGCTGCAGACATCTTGCAGGACTGCGAATTCTGTCCACGCATGGTCAAGGTCGACCCCGGTACCTTTCCGAGGTCCGAAGCATTCGACATCGCTCCTGAGGACGTGGCGATCAGCTATTCCTTTGCACTTGGAGAGTGTGAGGTTACGGTTGGAGAGTTCCGCCGCTTCGCGGAGGAGTCCGGGCTGGAGTCCCGGGGGTGCCAGCTCTTTCGGACCACGGGAGACGAGGCGTATCCTGAAGGCGGCTGGAACGATCCCGGGTTTCGCCAGCGGGACAGCCGTCCTGTGGTTTGCGTAAGCTGGACGGACGCCAAGTCGTATGCAGATTGGTTGTCAGAGAAGACCGGTGCAATCTATCGACTGCCCAGCGAGGCAGAATGGGAGTTTGCCGCCCGCAGCGGTTCGGGGCACGAGTCATCGTGGTTTGTCACCGGAAATCTGAAGGCAGGGCAGGCAAAATGCGCCACCTGCTTCGGGTCGGACGTCATGGGGCGAGAGGACGATCTTACGACTGCGAGCGTTGGTGGGAGTTTCCGGAATTCATTCGGGTTATCCGACATGCTGGGCAATGCTTCGGAATGGACTCTGGACTGCAATGGGTCCCTGGCCGACGCGCCTGCTGACGGAAGCGTAAATTCCGCGGGAGATTGCGGTAAGCGCATAACCCGCGGTGGAGCGTTTCACGGTGACTGGGCGGGCCTGTCGCGATATCGCGTAGCAAGGCCGACCGATATGGCATGGAACGATTTGGGGTTCCGCGTTCTAAGGGAACTCGTGGGGTCAGGGCAGGACCCGGCATTTGATGTGTACGGGGACAGCGGGTTCAAATCCGCGTGTAAGTAGTCGGGTGTCGAGATGAAGCGGTTACGGATCTGGCACCTGGTTATTGCGATTCCGGTCGTACTGGTGGCTGGGGCCGTAGCCTGGGCAAATCGTCACCCGGAAGTCGCTCCCATTGCACCGCCCGGTGCAATGGGCTTTGATACCGCCCTACTTCGCGAAGGAGAGGCATTGGCCGGCATCGGTGCCTGCGCGGTGTGTCATACAAGGGCGGGCGGCGAACCCTATGCGGGCGGGCTGGCCCTGCCGACCCCGTTCGGTGTCGTCTACTCGACCAACATTACGCCGGACGCCGATTCCGGGATCGGGAACTGGTCGGAGGAGGCGTTTCGTCGCGCAATGCGGCAGGGAATCGACCGCAACGGTCGGCACCTCTATCCTGCGTTTCCTTACGATCACTTCACCCGTGTGACGGACGAGGACATTCGGGCGATTTACGCCTACCTGATGACTCGCGAATCTGTTTCCTTCGAAGCTCCGGAAAACGAACTGGTATTTCCGTTCAACATCCGCATGCTTCTGGCCGGTTGGAAGTTGCTCTTTCTCGACACGGGCACATTCCAGCCGGAAGCGAGCCGGGACGAGGAGTGGAATCGGGGAGCCTATCTCGCTGAGGGTCTCGGACATTGCGGTGCGTGTCATTCTCCGCGAAACGTATTCGGAGCCGTCAGGCGTGAGGTCGCATATGCGGGTGGCGAGGCGGAGGACTGGCATGCCCCTGCGCTGAACGCCGAGTCTCCGACTCCGGTTCCCTGGACTCAACTGCAATTGGTCAATTACCTCTTTGACGGCTGGGACGAAGAGCATGGAATTGCGGCAGGGCCGATGGCTCCGGTCGTAAACCACCTGTACGACCAGTCGGAGGATGACGTATTCGCGATTGCCGCGTACTTCGAGTCGTGGCAGCGACCGCCTCTGTCGGAATCGGCCCGGGATACGGTCCTTGAACGGGCGCGCTCCCTCGACTGGGGCGCAGAAGCGGGATACGTGCTCGACCGGGTTCCCGATGAACCAGCCCTGCAACGTGGAATGGAGGTGTTCCGGGATCAATGTGCGCATTGTCACAAGCGGGGAGGTGGGCAACTTCCCGTTTCACTCGCCTTGACAGGAACTGTGAATGCACCGGACCCGCGAAACGTGATCCATATCGTGTTCGACGGAATCCGGCCACCTCGCGGTGCCATGCAGCGATCAATGCCGTCCTTCGGTGCGTCGATTTCCGATGACGACATTGAGGACATGCTGAGGTTCATTCGCTGGCACTTCACGGATCTGCCTCCCTGGGAGGACCTCTCGGGGCATATCGCGGCCAAGCGGGAGCATTGGTAGGGCTTCGGCGACCACTGGTACGGGTTCCCTTCGCGGCCGAACCCGCCGCTGGTGGCACACGGTCCGGGCGTGGAGGGGAGTATGTTCGGAGGAACTGCTCGCCTACGGGAAGTATGCAAAGGGCCGGCCATGATCAAACGCACATTGTTTCGTTCGGCAGCCCATTGAAATCCCGCATGCGGCTCACGTCGCGGGATTGACCGCGAATCTTGTTTCGAGGTCTGGATTGACGGGTGGTTTTGCGGGCTTAACTTTGTTCCGAAACGTCTGTACTTGCGTGCGACTCTCCTTGTGAGCAATTTCTACAGGGGCATTTCGTCAATCGGGGGATTTGCCAGCCCATGAAGCTGTCCGATTCCAATCCGCCCGCGGGGACGGTTCGGGACTGGCTCGACTTCCGTTCAAGGACCGCGGGAGACAGGGTCAGCCACCTGTTCTTTGACGGCGGCCCGCCAGTCAGTTGGGCGGAGCTGCGAAATCGTGCAGTCGCGGTCGCGGTGCGGCTCTCGGCCATGGGGGTCGAGAAAGGCGAGAGTGTCGCCATCCTGCTACCGAATGGCCGTGCCTCCGTGACAGGCCTTTTTGGCGCTTTCTACGGCGGCTTTGTTGCGACGCCGATCAACCTGGTGGCAGGTTCTGACGCCATCGCCTATGCGCTCGACCATGCCGAGGCACGTGTTGCGCTGGTCGACAAAGCCCGACTCGGCCTGTGGAACGAAGTTGCGCCGGTTGGCTGCACTGCACTTCGAGCTGATTCGGCAAGTGAATTTCCGATGGTCTGCCCCGAGTCGCTTGCCGAACTGAATGCGGCCGACGATGCACTGCTGATGTACACCTCCGGCACCACGGGACGACCCAAGGGAGTGGTGCACACGCAGGCAAGCCTTCTTGCCGGTGGCTGGACTACTGCCATCGCACATGCGCTGGCTGCCGAGGATCGCGCTCTTTGTATCCTCCCGATCTTCCATATCAACGGGCTTTGCGTGACCGTGATCGGATCCCTCTTGAGCGGTGGCGCAGTGGCTATGGCGCCGGGATTCTCGGCAGGTAGATTCTGGGCACAGTGTGCCGAATCGGGAGCGACATGGTTTTCCGCCGTGCCGACCATATTCTCGCATCTTGTCCATGGACGGCACGGACCTGATGCGGGGACGCAGGCTCGGATCCGTTTCGCCCGTTCGGCATCCGCTCCACTTGCTCCGGACATTCAGACTGCCTTCGAGCATCGCTTTGGCATTCCGATTGTGGAAACGATGGGACTCACGGAGACAGCGGCCCAGATCCTTTCCAATCCGCTACCTCCCGGGAAGCGGAAAATCGGGTCTCCTGGCATACCCGTAGGAAACGAGATTGCAATTCTCTCCCGCGATCTCCGCGAGTTGCCGCCGGAAAACGAGGGTGAAATTGCGGTTCGCGGTCCCAACGTGATGCGGGAATACCGGAAGAACCCCGGAGCCAACCGGGCCGCCTTCACGAAGGACGGCTGGTTCAGATCTGGAGATCTCGGACACAGGGATCTTGAGGGATACGTCTATGTCACGGGCCGGCTGAAGGAAATTATCATCAAGGGCGGTGAGAACATCGCGCCGCGGGAAATCGACGAGGCACTCTACGCGCATCCGGATGTCGTTGAGGCGGCCGCGTTTCCGCGGGCGTGCAAGAAATACGGAGAGCGCGTGGAAGCCGCGGTGAAACTCGTAGAGGGCGCAAGGCCACCCGAGCAGGCCCTGCTCGATTTTTGCAGGGCGCGGGTCGGAGACTTCAAGTGTCCGGACGCAATCCACATATTGCAGGCGTTGCCCAGGGGGCCATCCGGAAAGATCCAGCGGTTGAAAATCGCTGAGATCACTGCTCGATTGGCAGAGTGAGGTACCTTGCTGGAAGTCGGCTGTGGCAAATCGTGAGACTTGCGTGGGCGAATCCGGACATCAGGATGTTGGAGAGTTGCGGATTGCAGGCAGAAGTCTACCTTGCGATTCGCGAGTTTACGGCGCAAGTTTCTTTCCCGGGATGGTCGATCTCCGGGTCCGGATTGTGGACGGAAACGGCATCTGATACAGTGCCTGTGCGTTCCACGAGCGCGCGCAAAATGCCGGAAACGGATCGCTACCTGCAGAATTGCTTCCGCTTGTTGGGATGTCTTGTCCAACAAGGGAGGAAGTGCGGATGGCATTGACACTCAAGGTAAATGGTGCGTCCTACAGTGTGGACGCGGAACCGGAGACCCCGCTCCTGTGGGTACTCCGAGACAATATCGGACTAACCGGCACGAAATACGGCTGCGGTATCGCAAAATGCGGCGCCTGCACCGTGCATATCGACGGTCGGAAGGCCTTTTCCTGCCAAACGAAGTTGTCGGCTGCAGTTGGCAAGGAAGTTACCACCATCGAGGGACTGTCGGACGACAACTCGCATCCGTTGCAGGTTGCGTGGGTCGAGGAGGACGTGCCGCAATGCGGATACTGCCAGTCCGGCCAGATCATGGCGGCGGCGGCTCTCCTGGAGGAGAGACCGAATCCGTCGGATCTCGATATCGATGCGGCGATGTCAGACAACATCTGCCGATGTGGGACCTATGTCCGGATCCGGAAGGCAATCCACCGGGCTGCCGAAATCGCGCAAGGATGAGAACCATGACAACGATGGAAATGGACCGGAGAAATTTCATCATCACCGGTGCCAGTGCTGCTGGCGGGCTGATGATCGGTTTCCACATTCCGGTTGACGCCAGTGCCGCCGCGATCATGGACGAGCCGTGGTCGGCTGCGGAAGGCGCCCAGGAAGTGAACGCCTGGTTGGCAATTGATCCCGACAACTCGGTTACCATACGCGTCGGCCAGTCGGAAATGGGCGAAGGCGTGTTCACCAGCATGCCCATGCTCGTCGCGGAGGAACTTCAGTGTGACTGGTCCAAGGTTCGGGCCGTATACGCAGATGTGAACCGGCACGTTCAGAACACCGCCGAGCCCTACATGATCAAGGCTGGTGCGGCCAAAGAAACGGACAATCTCTACCAGCGCATGGGTACGGGTGGCTCCGGCGCAGTCCGGCGCTCCAGGCGGTATCTCATGCAGGCCGGTGCCAGTGCGCGCGAACGCCTCAAGCAGGCTGCGGCAAACGCCTGGGGAGTGGACCGTTCCGCGGTGGCTGCGGAAAACAGTATGCTGAGTGCAGGAGATCGGAGTGGCACGTACGGAGAGTTCGCGGCAGCCGCTGCCACGATCGACCTCGAAATCGAGCCGGAACTGAAGTCTCCCGAACAGTACACGCTGCTCGGGACATCGGTGCCTCGCCTCGACACCCCGTTGAAGGTGAACGGCAGTGCCGTCTACGGCATCGACGTGCAGGTGCCCGACATGGTGTTTGCAGCCGTCGAGGCCTCTCCCGTTCCCGGAGGCCGCCTGGTCAGCTTCGACTTCGATGCGGTCAGGGATCGCCCGGGCGTCATCGCCGCATTCCGGCTTGGCGAGGGCGAGGGCGGTATCGGCGAGGTGTACTACAACCTCGACGAGGTTGCCAATCGCACCAATGGCATCCAGAGCGGCGTCGCAGTCATTGCGGACAGCTACTACCGTGCACTGACAGCTCTTCAGCTGATGCCCAAGGAGTGGGACGACGGCGGGCACGGAAACGTCAGCGACGAGAGCATCATCAACGGTGCACTCGAGGTTCTCGCCGACCCGGATGATCCGACCTACAATCCCGCGGATACCGTAGGAGATGCGCGGGGTGTGATCGGTGCCTCTTCCAACACGCTGGAGGCCACCTACATCACGCCGTATCTGGACCATGCCTGCATCGAGCCGATGAACTGTACCGCACATGTTACGGCGGAGCGGTGCGATGTCTGGGCGAGTACCCAGAATCCTCCGCGGGCGCACCAGGTCGCGGTCGAGGAAGCCGGGCTGCCGCCGGAGAAGGTCTATGTGCACCAAACGTTCCTGGGAACTGGATTCGGACGGCGGTCACGGCCGGACGATGTGCGGCAGGCGACCGCGATCGGCAAGGCCCTAGGGCGGCCGGTCAAGGTGGTCTGGACGCGCGAGGAAACGGCGCGGCAGGCCAAGCTTCGTCCGTATTCCGTCTACCATTTCTCGGCATCGCTCGGTGCGGACAATCGACCCGAGGCGTACTGGAACAGGATCGTTTCGCATTCCATCTTCAACCACCTGATCCCGCAATTCCTGAACGACGGAATTGACTCGCAGGCTGTGGAAGGTCTGGATCAGCGACTTCCCTACCAGTTTGACAACAAGCAGGTGGACTACGCGATTCGCGACTCCCATCTGCCGGTGCACTGGTGGAGGTCGGTTGGCGCGTCACAGAATGCGTTTGCGGTGGAGGGCTTCATCGACGAGCTTGCTCATGCTGCGGGGGCCGACCCCCTTGAATTCCGGCTCAGCCTGATGCCGGAGGATTCGGAGTTCCGGCGTCCGCTGGAAGTCGCGGCAGAAAAGGCGGGCTGGACCACCGATCTCAGACGCGGTGAAGGAATGGGAATCGGTATCGCCGAAGCGTTCGGTACCATTGTCGCGCAGGTCGCTTATGTCACCGTGAGCCGGCGCGGGCAATTGCGGGTGGAAACCGTCGATTGTGCCCTGGATTGCGGGCATGTCGTTCACCCGAAGACGGTCGAGATGCAGATGGAGAGTTCCATCGTGTACGGACTGACAGCGGCACTCTACGGGGAAAACCATATCCGGAACGGAGCCGTGGTGGAAGACAATTTCGACCAGTATCTCATGCTGCGGATCAGCGAGATGCCAGAAATTCGAACGCATTTCGCGCTTTCGGGTGGTGACAAGTGGGGCGGTATCGGTGAACCCGGCGTACCGCCCCTGGCGCCGGCAGTTGCCAATGCGATTTTTGCAGCCACCGGCAAGCGGATCCGGAGGCTTCCGATACGCAACCACGACTTGACCGGCTGATCAGCCGGAACCAGGCCGACGGCCGGTGTGTCCGGCCGTCGGCTGCAACGGAAGAACATATGCGACATGCGAGTTGCCGGCTGGCCGCCCTCCTGGTGGGTGGCTTTCTTGTCGGGTCTGTGGCGGCGGCGGAGGAACCTGCGTCCCTGCCGCTCGCGGACATGTGCGCTGCCTGTCACGGCCCGGATGGAAACAGCCCGGGATCTATCCCCTCGATCGCATCTCTGAATGCGGGGGTCATGCGTGCGTTCCTGCTCGGATTTCGGGAAGGCGATGTCGAGGCGACGGTCATGGGACGTCTCGCCAGGGGATTGACCGACGCGGAGATCGAGGAACTCGCACGGCATTTCGAGGGCGGAGCAGAGTAGGGGCCATGGACCACGGAGGTTGCCCATGCCACTGGACATTAGTTGCGGATCCCGCCGAGACCTCTTGAAGTTCGCTGGGGCGGCCGCGGTGGCGGGGTTCATTCCGGAACCCGGTCTGGCTGGGGTTCGCGGTGAGGTTGTTGTCATCGGGGGAGGATTCGGCGGCGCAACCTGTGCCCGATACCTGCGTCGTCTAGCTCCGGAACTGGAGGTGACTCTGGTCGAACGGGATACAGGTTTCGTCACCTGTCCGTTCAGCAATGCGGTGCTGGGAGGCTTGCGGGACCTGGCCTCGGTCAGCCACGATTACGATGGATTGCGCCGGTACGGAGTGCAGGTTGTGCGTGGGGAAGCGGTAGCGATCGACCCGGGTAAGGGCGCGGTTCATCTTTCCGGTGGGCATCGACTCTTGTACGATCGCCTGGTGCTCGCACCCGGAATCGATTTCAAGTGGAACGTCGTCGAAGGCTACGACCAGACTGCGGCGTTGCGCATGCCACATGCCTGGAAGGCCGGGCCGCAGACGGCGTTGCTGCGGAGCCAACTGGAAGCCATGGATGACGGTGGAGTGGTGGTGATCACTGTGCCGGCCAGTCCGTTCCGATGCCCTCCAGGTCCCTATGAACGAGCCAGCCTGATTGCAAATTACCTGCATCGGCAGAAGCCGCGATCCAAGATTCTGATTCTGGATTCGAACGACGCATTCTCCAAGGAGGGACTGTTTCGGGAAGGGTGGAAGCGGTTGTATCCGGGATTGATCGAATGGGTCGGATTCTCGGACGGCGGCAACGTGATCTCTGTTGATGCAGAGGCCATGCTGGTCCGCACGGACTTCGAAGACTTTCGGGCGGATGTCGCCAACGTCATCCCTCCACAGCGGTCCGCCCGTCTTGTGGATTCGGCCGGACTAGCCGAGGGCGGCGACTGGTGCCGGGTGCATGCACGAACCTTTGAATCCAGGGTGGTTCCGGGAATTCACCTGCTCGGTGACGCCATCCTGGCGGGAGCAATGCCGAAATCCGGTTTCAGTGCCAATAGCCAGGCCAAGGCTTGTGCGCGGGGGATTCTGCACCTGCTCGATGAGCGTGAACCTCCAGATCCGGTCTTGATGAACACCTGCTACAGTCTTCTCGCGGAGGACTACGGAATCTCGGTTGCAGCGTTGTACCGCTTGGATGAAAGTGGCGAGATCGCCTCTGTGCCTGGCTCGGGCGGTGTGAGCCCGCCAAATGCTACGTTGGAGTTCCGCCAGGCCGAGGCAGATTATGCGGCTGGCTGGTACGCAAGTATTATCGACGACATGTTTGGGTGAATGGTTGGCACATCCGCAGGTGATAGCGCTCCTGTGGGTGATCCTGGCAGGGAGTACAACCACCTTGTCGTCTTCAGGGCTGGTTGCGGACGAACCTGTACACTACACGGTGGTTGATTTCGCAATTCCGGAATCCCTTACAGGACGTCCCGGCAATCCCGTTCGTGGGCAGCGCATTGTGCGGGATGCCGATAACGCAACCTGTCTGATCTGTCACGCCATTCCCATACCCGACGAGCCAGATCCAGGGGATATCGGTCCACCGCTTCATGGCGTAGGTAGCCGCTACTCTGCCGGAGAACTGCGGTTGCGCCTTGTCGACCCCAAGCTTCTCAATCCGGACTCAGTGATGCCATCCTATTACAGGCCGCAGGAATTGCACCAGGTGGCACCAGAGTACATGGGAAAGACGATTTACAGTGCCGAGGAAATCGAGGACGTGATCGCATACCTTTTGACGCTGACCGAGGAGTGATGGTTGGACCGGTATTCGCGGGCGAAACCGTGCCACCAGGCTTGGCGCTGTCTCGCCAGGATCTGCATCCCTGCAATTGCTCGTGGGTCCGCAAGTGCATACCGGCGCTGGAATGGTATTTGGCCCATTCCCTCAATACTTGTAACTGGCGTTCCCGAGCGTCAGGTCATGGCCAGGTTGGCCAGGACCCGGGGATCGATCGGTATCAATGATTGTCCCTGGGGATGCCCTTGCGTGCGATGTCCCGGAAGTCATCGGCGCCGCGCAGCGTCATTCCTTCGCTGAAGGGTCGCACCTTCTCTCGGAAAATGGACTGCCATGGCGACTGGCTCTCCGGCATAGGGATACCACCGTTCAGACCGGCCCTGCGGTCCGCCAACTCATCTTCACCGACGAGCATGTCGGCGGTGCAGGCGTTCAGGTCGATCCGCAGCCTGTCTCCGGTCTCGACCAGCGCCAGTCCGCCACCGTCTGCGGCTTCAGGTGAGGCGTTCAGGATCGACGGAGAACCGGATGTGCCGGACTGCCGCCCGTCTCCTACACAGGGAAGGGCATGAATGCCCCTCTTGAGCAAGTAGGATGGGGGTCGCATGTTGACGACTTCCGCTCCGCCCGGATACCCGATCGGTCCGGTTCCGCGCATGACAAGCACGCAGTGCTCGTCGATTGCGAGATCGGGATCATCGATCCGCCGGTTGAAGTCCTCCGGTCCTTCAAAGACGATGGCACGTCCCTCGAAGACGTTTGGATGCTCGGCATTCTCCAGGTATCGTTGCCTGAACTCGTCCGTGATAACGCTGGTCTTCATGATGGCGCTGTCAAAGAGATTCCCGGTCAGGTTCAGGAATCCCGCATTTTCAAGCATCGGCTCGGCCACGCTCCGGATGACGTCGAGGTTCTTGCTGCGCTTGGTGCCGCAATTCTCGCCGATCGCTTCGCCATTGACTGTGACGGCATCTGGATGCGGCAGGAGGCCCGCATGGAGCAATTCCCCGATTACCGCCGGAACGCCGCCGGCGTGATGGTAGTCCTCGCCCAGATACTCTCCCGCAGGCTGGAGGTTCACGAGGAGGGGGACGTGATAGCCGATCTTCTGCCAGTCACTGTTGTCAAGAGGGATGCCGAGATGTCTCGCTATGGCGTTGAGATGGATCGGTGCATTTGTGGAGCCGCCGATTGCAGAATTGACGACAATGGCGTTTTCGAAAGCACTGCGCGTCATGATGTCAGCAGGCCTCCGGTCGGCCTGGACCTGTGCGACGATGTTGACACCCGTGCGATATGCCATCTGGCCTCGCTCACGGTACGGCGCCGGGATGGCGGCAGAACCCGGCAGTTGCATGCCAAGGGCTTCCGCCAGAGAGTTCATCGTAGTCGCCGTTCCCATGGTGTTGCAGTAACCCGTTGACGGCGTGGAAGAGGCGACGAGTTCAGCGAAACCGTCGTCATCGATCTCGCCGGCTGCATGCAATTCCCGAGCCTTCCAGACGATTGTCCCGGAGCCCGTACGACTGCCATTGAACCAGCCGTTCAGCATCGGTCCGACCGAGAGGGCGATGGCGGGAATATTGACTGTGGCAGCCGCCATGAGCAATGCAGGTGTCGTCTTGTCGCAGCCGATGTTCAGGACGACGCCGTCGATGGGATAGCCGAACAGTGTCTCCACAAGGCTCAGATAGGCGAGGTTCCGGTCCAGCATCGCGGTCGGCCGTTTTCCGGTCTCCTGGATGGGATGTACGGGGATTTCCATGACGGTGCCACCCGTCGCGACGATTCCATCCCGTACGCGCTTGCTGAGTTCAATATGGTGGCGATTGCAGGGCGAAAGATCGCTACCAGTCTGGGCAATGCCGATGATGGGTTTGCCGGATTGCAGTTCTTCACGAGTGAGCCCGTAATTCAGGTAGCGCTCCAGGTAAAGCGCGGTCATCTCACGGTTGTCGGGATTGTCAAACCAGGCCCGGCTGCGAAGTCGTCTTGCGTCTGACATCGCTTGATCTCCTCGAATTTATTCTTGCACGCGTACTTCCGGCCACAAGCCGGGAATGGCGACGCTGGTGTCGACCGGATGGCGCCTTGCGCCAGATTGGCGCATTAGCCTTCTTGCTGCTTCTGAAGGACCTCCTCCAGCGCCTCGTCCGCGGCGCGAAACAGGCCGGCAAGCAACTCTCGTCGCAGTGGATCCAGTTCCCTGATCTTGGACTGCAGGGCATTGTCGATATGAGAGATTGCCTCTTCACAAACGGGTAACGTTAGCGAAGAGGCAATATCTCATATCGACAATGCCCAGCAGTCCAAGATCAGGGAACTGGATACACTGCGACGAGAGTTGCTTGCCGGCCTGTTTAGCGCC
>CAZPXZ010000067.1:0-3585 GCA_964590405.1 uncultured Rhodobacterales bacterium
CAAGCGATCGACATCCTTGTCGTCAGAGACATCTGCCTTCGTCCGGCCAGCACTTGGGTGCTCCGCCGCAAAGCCGTCGAGGAAACCATCGACGATGTCGCAAACATGCACATTGGCTCCATGCGCTATCAGCATGTCGGCGGTCGCACGCCCGATTCCCGAAGCTCCGGCGGTAACCACCACCCGCAGACCGGGCTTCACCAGATTGATCGCTGGCCTCGACTCTGAATTTGCCATGGCATCCCCTCCGCAAGGAACGATTGTGCTGTGGGCCGTTGCTGCAAGAGGGATACGCAGATCCGACCGGTGCCAGACAGTACGGCCATGTACGCAACAGGCCAACCCGGCACGGACAGACCCCGTGCCGCAAACGGTCGACTTGTTGCTCCTGGCCAAGTGATCGAACCGGATTCATGCCGCGACGACAAGGCTCACGGAACCGGTCGCGGACCAACCCGCAGGCCTCCAAACCATTGACGCGCATTTCGTCCACGTCTGATCGCCACTCCACGGCGAACCGCACATCCGCCGGTCCGGTCAGGATAATCTACCGACCGATCCGAAGTTCATCCCCTGCAAAGGAAACCCGTTCACGCACGGGAAACCGCCGTCGAACTCAATTTCCCCAAGCCGGGCATCCGCGTTGCCCCCGCCTCTCCGATCCTTCCAGGACACCGGGTGTCCGGACCATGCTACGCAGACACGGCAGACAAGCCTGGCAATTCGATCCGGAGAATTCCGCTCGCAACGCGCAAGTCTTCTTCGACTTCAGTTCTCTCCACCAGAGACACCCTGGGAACACGAACCGATAGATGCGGTGCCCGACGGGCGAACCGGATCGGACAACGCCGTCCGAGCACACCGGCAGACTGCCCCTTGACGGTGTTACACACTCCGCTCCTCGTCTCGATTCGCTGCGGGTCGCACTGCGAACTCCCACGAATCGGTTCTCCGGAGTCACGGGGCCTCCGGCTTCCGGGAGCCCTTGCACAGCCGCTATCTCACTGCTCTTTCACAGAGGGACAGCTCGGGGGTCGGAGATTCCAACGCGTGATCGCCGCCTGGACAGAATTGGAACTGGCTCCACTCGCAAGGTGTACCGATACCGTTTGTCAGCCTCTGCAGAACAATGTCGCCCGCTCCCCTCGACCGGGCTTGCCACACCTGGAAACGGTCGCGACACCGCCTGGGCACACCGCCCGAACTCCCCTCCGATAGCCGCAGCCAGCAATGCACTGAAGGATCACCGCATGCCGGATCTCCCCCTGCGCGAGAACAACGGCCGCCATGTACGCGACGCCTGATTCCGGTCGATGCTCTCCGATCCTGCACGAATTGACGCGGAAATTCGTGCCCACTGGCCGCGGCAACTGCGCTTCCTGCTTGAGCGGCAGCCAGCCCGGCCTCCCGACCGCACCCTGGTCCGCCGGAATCCCCGGCAGTTTGGTACCGATTCCCTCTTTCTGCCGGGAGGCACTGGAAACCTGGCAAACGCCACCGTGGTTCCTGAACTGAAGTTCCGCCCCGAAAGATGGACGCCCGGGCAGATGGGCGGCTACCTCCGCACCGCGCAAGCCGTGATCCCTATCAGCCACCGGCTCCGGTTTCTCGCGATGATCTTCCAAACCAGGAACTGGAACTGCACGGTGAGCGGCGTCGTCGAGGAGTCCTCCGATGATCGGATCGACATCCTGCGTCAAATGCACGATACAGAAACGCAATATGTCCGGGAAACGAGGAACATTGACTACGGCAAGCTCTCCTGCGAGCCTCTGTCCTGCGCCATGCTCGGCATGATGGGACTTGCCGCCCTGCAACCCTGGCCATGGAACCAATTGGCTTGGATCCGGCGCGATGATGTCGTGCCCCCTGACGCCGGGATCCGGCCGGGAAAGCACCTGGTCTCCTTCACGCTGGCGACATCCGGTCTGCAGGAGAACGAGTAGAGGGAGTTGGCGCTCGAGATCGGACTGACAGGCACGGAGATAGACATGGGCCCGGTTCTGCATCCGAAGATCGAAGAAGCTGCCGTGAGGGGATTTGCCTGGGGCAAGGCCGACGTTGGGTTCCTCTGGGAACGGCCGGCCTGCTCCTGTATCGGTTCCGTCGGCGCCTCGGTCCGCTTCATGAAGAGGTGGAGTCAAGAGTTCGTTCGGCACCGTTCTCCGATCTGGAAGCGTAGGCGGAGGCCGTGCTGAGTGCAGGATCGCTTGATGAGGTCTTTCCGAATGGGCGGAGTATCTGACCAATATCGCAAACACGCATGCAGACCCAGCGGGAGGACGACAGGGGCACATGCAGTCGGTTCCCGTTTGGTCGAGAGTGCCGGCTGGTCGAGAGTGCCGGCCAGGTTCGACGGCGCAAAGGATGCCTCTCCAGCGGTGAATCCATCTCGTTGGCCGCTACGGCCAATGCGACAATCCGTGCGGATGCTCCCATTCCGATTCATGCCCGTGGAGATACTCCATGAAGCGGCAAACTTATCCGGGGAACATGCACATGGTGCCCTGCCGCAGGCGTGATACCGTAGGGCCGACGGGGAGTACCGCAACGCTGAATGTGAACGGAATTCGGCATACTGTATCCATCTTCTCCGATGAGGCGGACCGTGCGAGAGCGAGGATCTGAGATGCGTTTGCCGGTCTATCGCGGGTACAGCGTTCGAGAACTCGAACGAATGTACTCCCACCGCCATCGCATTCACGACTACGACAGCTATCCGGAACGCTGGCGGAGGGAAAGCGCCGCGGCGAGGCAAAGCGCCACGAACCATTTCGAGTTCGCCTACGGCACCCATCCCCTGGAGCGCTACGACGTGTTTCCTGCGGGACCGGACGCGCCGGTTCTCGTCTTCTTCCACGGCGGTTACTGGCACTCGCAGGACAAGTCGAACTTCCTGTTTCCGGCACCCGGGTTCGTCGATGCCGGCGTCACCTTCGTGGGCGCCAACTATCCCCTTTGCCCGGACACGGACATGCCGCGACTCATCGAATCCTGCCAACGCTGTATTGCCCATGTTCGGGACAGTTGCGAACGCTTCGGTGGTGCCAGAGATTGCATCCATGTCTCCGGACACTCGGCTGGAGGTCACATTGCGGCCATGCTGCTGTCACGGGACGCTGCGGTGAAAGGACAGGAATCCCGGGAACGAGCGGTGTGCGGCGCACTCGCGATCAGTGGAATTTACGACCTGTCTCCCCTGCGTCATCTCGCCGTCAACGATCGCCTTCACCTGGACTCTCTTGTTGTCGAGGGCATGTCCCCCATCAAGAATATCCCTGAGCATGCCGCAAACCTTGTGCTGGCTGTGGGAGACGGTGAAGGAGAAGAGTTCCTTCGTCAGCAGCGGGCCTACGCGCGACACTGGCGCAACCGTGGACATCTATGTGACGAGGTAGTGTTAGCAGATGCCAACCACTTCTCCATCCTGGATTCCCTTTCCCGGCCCGACGGCGTACTGTTCCGGAAGGCACTTGCCATGATGAGATCCCGATGAGCGATACAGAGTTCGAACTCCACGACCTGCGGGTTGAGTGGGTACCTGGCGATCGGCCCTGCTGGTGTGGAGCCAAGGCGGGAGATCAC
>CAZPXZ010000067.1:3595-19992 GCA_964590405.1 uncultured Rhodobacterales bacterium
TCCGCTTCTTCCCGCCAAACAGAGACAGACGGACCCGGCAGACTGGATGACGACCGACGAGCATGTCGCCTGTCCGGATCCCAATTGTGGAGCTCGATTCCGGATTCGGCGCACTGGGAGCAGGCGGTTTCGGCACGAAGACACCACCGCCACGAAACTCCAGCCGGACCGCTGATCGAGTTCCATCCCGTTTCGATCGCCGAATCGAGCTTGCCGCGATCCGGTGATTGACCGGTCGTTCACCGCACCACGCGCTGACCGACGGATTCCTGGCCCGCAGGAGTATTCGGTGTTACGATTGGTCCCTCAGGCGTCGGGGCTCCTTGCGTGATCCCGGAGATGACGGCGGATCGCCCGCCGTAGCCCGGAATTCGGCGTACGCTCCAATTCTCCGATATCGCCCGGCGGACATGCAAACGCGGCAGCTTCCAGTTCCAGACACTCGGCGTCGGAAAGGAAAAAGTCGAACACCGGCAGAATCTGGTAGAGCCGCCTCGGATGCGATGCGCCAAACAGGACAGCACGACCGGGGCCTCGCTGGAGTTCCCATCTGAGTGCAACCTGAGCAACAGTCCGAGACTTCGCGGAAGCAATCCCGGAGAGAAGCGAAAGTAGACTCTGCATGCCCTGCCAGCCCGCGCCGGCGCGCAGGATGTGCAGGTACTCCTCGCTATAGCGCGCACCGGAGGATTCGGGGTCCGGGACGTCGACCCATGAATCGCTCAGAAATCCCCCGGCCAGGGGACCGTATGTGAGGAGCACGACCCCGTGCCGGTTGCAATAGTCGGCAAGTTGTCCTTCCGCCCTCCTGTCCAGGAGGGAGTGAGGAACCTGGTTGGTTGCAATGGAGACTCCGGCTTCGAGCAGGCGCGAAAGCGGTTCAACACCGAGATTGCAGGCACCGAGCGCGCGTACCCTGCCCGTCCTGCGCAGCGCCTCCATTTCCAGACCGGCCTCCACCAGCCCTGGCGACTCCAGGTCCCAGCACTGCAACTGGAGCAGATCAAGGCGCGCCATGCCGAGACGTCGCAATGAACGTGTGACACTACGCTCGACACTGCCGGCGCTCCATCCCGAGAGAGGGACCGTGAAGCGCGTATGGATGCCAACGCTATCGATGTCCTCAGCCGGAAGACGTTGCTTCGCGCCTGCGAGGAATGCCCCGATACCTGCCTCCCCGCCGGGATAGACATCTGCCGTCTCGAAGGTAGTGATCCCCGCTCTCGGGAAATCGATCAAGTCCGACGCCGCAGCCTCGCCGCCGCCGATACTCTGCCAGCCGCCCTTGATCAATCGGCTCGCATGGTATCCAGGTGCCAGTTCGACGACGGGAACCTGCATGCCGGATCCTGTACCGGGAGTGCGCCCGGGCACGCAACGCGTGCTGTGCCCGGGCCAGAACCGAAGCCGAACCCGGGCAGCGCATCGACGAGGTCAGGGTGGCTGTGGCGCCAAGGCGAACACTCCTCGTTGCCGTACCCCGACAGGAAATCGCCGTTCCTACGATCCCTCGATCAACACCTTGACCGCGGTTACTTCTTCGACGGTAATCGTACCGACCTGCACAAACGCGCCGTCGCGAACCTGCTGCACGGCAGTTTCGCCGGATACGTTGCCGAGCTGGTCGAACACGATTGGCCCTGTAACGCCGGAATAGGCGACATCCTTGCCCTCCGAGATCATGCGCAAACCACTCTCGAATCCGTCAATACCCGCATTGAAGGGTTCGCCGTCCGGGCCGGTGATGTCACGTACGATTGCAGCCAGGTTGGCACCCGTCGCCTCCACGCCACGAAGGTCGGCGGCAGCATTGGCCAATGCGAGCAGTGCGGCCGCATCGTAACCGGTCGTGCGTCCGGGCCCGCCATCAATCTCAAGCTCACAGCAGCTCTGGAGGTCCGCGTTGACGAGCTCAAACGACTCGGTCTTCCGCGGGGCGAGGGAGATGAACCAGCCATTGGCCAGGTGCTCGGCGCCGACCGCCTCCAGGAGCGACGGATCGTTCATGCCCTGCGGAAACACGTAACCCTGCGGTCCGCCAAACGAAATCCAGTCGCGCAGAACCTTGGCGCCATCCTGGGGCGTGGCTGCCAGGTACAACGAGTCCGGACTGTCCTCCATCGCCTTGTTGACTTCTGAACGGTAGGACGCCTGATCGGCGTTGTAGGGGACCACATTGCCGACTTCACCGCCGAGCGCCCTGAATGCGCGCACGAATTCGGCCTGGTTGTTGGAACCCCAGTCATTATTGAGATGAATGATCGCGATCTTCCCGAAACCCGCGTCATGCGCGGCCTTCGCCCCGGCTACCGCCTGCAGTGAATCGGTTGTCATCGTGCGGAAGAAGAGACCGTTGGTCTTCCCATCTCGCGCCATCTGGGTAAAGCTCGGCGACGTGGATGCCGCCGGAATCATGAGCACTCCGCGATCAACGGTTACAGATTCGAGCAACGGCCCAGTTACACCAGACGAAATCGGTCCAACAAGGGATGTCGCCCCTTCGATCTCGATGAGCTTCTGTGCAACGTCCACTCCGACAGAGGGCTGGGTCTGCGAGTCGCGTACATCGTAGACCAGAGTGCAGCCTTCCCCGATGCGTTCCATTGCTTCGTTCACTTGCGAGACGGCGAGTTCGGCGGCCCGCGAAATCGGCACGCCAAACGCGCCATAACTTCCGGTCAACGAGAGCACACTGCCGATCGTTCTCGAGCAGTCATCTGCCCGAACGCCCTGCGCCAGGCCTGTGAAAAGTGCCGCACAAACCAGGAGCTTCATTGGTACGCGTGTTGCCATTCTGCTGTCCCTCCCCCCGAAAACCGGTAGTCTCTGTTCTAGTCGCGGAAAGCGGTCGGTATGGTACCGGCCGACGACTTGCCATCGGAGAGTAATCCCAAGAACGACAGCAAGCAATTTGCGGTACGTGGCTGCTCTCCGGCGCCATCATCGTTGCGCAACCCGTTGCACGCGCCTAGCCTCCGCCCTGCGCCAGTCTCACCGTCCTCAAGGTCCATGCAACCTACACACCACGATTCCTCGGCTGCCCTGCTCCGGATCGACGGACTGGCCAAGCAATATGACGGCATCAATGCCGTGTCCGGCGTTTCCTTCGCCATACAGCGGGGCACCGTTACAGGTCTCATCGGACCGAATGGCGCCGGCAAGACGACCACCTTCGACATGATCGCCGGAGCCACCCGACCCTCAAGTGGCTCAATCTGGTTCCGTGACCGAAACGTCACGGCTTTCCCGTCGCATCGGATGTTTCGCATGGGTCTCGCTCGCACGTTTCAGATCCCGAGACCCTTTGGACGGATGACCGTTCTCGAGAACCTTATGACCGCCCCGCTCCACCAGCGAGGCGAGCAATTCTGGACCAACTGGATATTGCCGGGCACCGTCCAGCGGGAAGAATACGCCCTGCGCGACCGCGCACGGGACGTGCTTCGCTTCCTGGATCTGGAGAAGCTCGGCGAAGAAGAGGCATGCAACCTCTCCGGTGGACAGATGAAGCTCCTCGAACTTGGCCGCGCATTGATGTCGGATCCGGAACTGATCCTGCTGGATGAGCCGGGTGCCGGAGTGAACCCCTTTCTCCTCAACACCATCATGGACCGTATTCACAGACTGAATGAACAGGGCATGACGTTCTTCATTATCGAACACAACATGGAGGTCGTCATGAATCTCTGTGACCCCGTGCTGGTCATGTCGGAGGGCGATCTGCTCCTCCAGGGAACATGCCGGGAAGTCTGCGATGACGATCAGGTGATCGAAGCCTTCCTGGGAAGCCGCGTGGCGGACGACAATGCAGACCAGTGAAACGTTGCTCCAGGCCTGCGCGGTCACGGCCGGTTATCGTCCGGCCGCTCCCATTCTCCACGGAGTGGACCTGGAAGTGAAACCGGGAGAGATTGTCGCCGTCCTTGGTCCGAACGGAGCGGGCAAGTCCACGCTGGTCAAGGCGATTGCAGGCCTGGTCAGCATCAGCTCCGGAACCATCCGCTTTCACGGCCGTGACCTGGCGGACCTCGCTGCACACCGGCGCGTGCGGGAGGGTCTCATCTATGTTCCGCAATCCCGGAATGTCTTCGCACGGCTCACGGTCGAGGATAACCTGAAACTCGGAGCCCTCCACGCTCCGGGTTCCGCAGCAACGAGACAGGACGCCATCCTGGAGCTCTTCCCCGACTTGCGAGAACGCATGTCCGCCCGCGCCGGCGACTTGTCCGGAGGCCAGCGGCAAATGGTCGCGATCGGCCGCGCACTCATGTCCAATCCACAGTTGCTCATCGTGGACGAACCCTCGGCGGGCCTGTCCCCGCGTATCTCCCGGTCCGTCTTTGACCAGCTGGTTCGAGTGCGTGAGACCGGCGTCGCGGTTCTCATGGTCGAGCAGAACACCAGGGCCGCCCTCGGTGTAGCGGATCGGGGCAGCGTGCTCGTGGAGGGTCGGAATGCGTTGCAGGGCAACGCGCAAACCCTCCTGGCAGACGGAACGCTGGGCTCCGTCTATCTGGGTGCCGACCGGAGAAAGAAACCCGACGCCGGCAAGGATGTCCCGGCATGATCCAGTTTGTCGCCGACGGCATCGTCAGTGCCGCCATCATTGCGCTCGGCGCCGTCGGACTCAGCATGACCTACAACATCCTGCGGTTCGCGAATTTTGCACAGGGTGAAATCCTTACGGTTGGCGCATATCTGACCCTGCTGGCCGTAAACCTGCTCGGCTTTGGCGTCGGTTCGCTGGGACCGGTCGCCTTCGGTTGGCCGCTCATCGCCTCCATGATCGTTGCGGCGGGCGCAACCGGAGCCGTCGTCCTGGCTGTCGACGGCCTGGTCTTCGCACCGCTTCGCAGACGGAATGCCACCCGCATCACCATCATCATGGCGGCCTTCGGCCTCTCCCTGATGGGACGCAACCTCACGACATTGTTTGCAGGAGGTGAACCAGCCTACTACGACTTCTACATCCCGAAATCCTTCGAGATCGTCCCGGGCGCACGAATCCGACCGGACGATATCGCCATCATCGCCGTCAGCCTGGTCGCCTTCCTGCTGCTCTTCGTCTTCGTGAACCGGACATCCCTGGGACGCCAGATGCGGGCTGTTTCGGAGGATCCGACACTGGCACAGACTGTCGGCATCGATGTCCGGTCCGTGATCCGTACGACATGGATCATCGGTGCGACGCTGGCAACAGTCGCCGGTGTCCTGCTTGCACACAACACCCAGCTGCGACCGGAGATGGGTTTTGACCTGCTGTTGCCGATGTTCGGCGCGCTGATTCTCGGAGGCGCGACCAATCTCTGGGGAACACTCCTCGGCGCAACCGTGATTGGCCTGGCGGAAGCCCTGGCGGTCGCAGCCGGACTCGCCGGCTACCGCGCGGGCATTGCGTTTCTCGTGATCCTCGTCTTTCTCCTCGTCCGTCCGCATGGCCTGTTGGGAAGACCCGAATAATGGAAGGACTGATCTCGTTCCTGATCTTCTTCCTGGTCTTCGCGTCCTTCTATTCGCTCAGTGCACTGGGGCTCAATCTTCAATGGGGGGCAGCAGGCCTTTTCAATGTCGGAATCGTGGGATTCTTCGCCATCGGAGCGTACACCTCGGCGATCATCTCCGGACCTCATTATCCGGACACCATTCTTGGCGGCTACGGCCTCTGGTTTCCACTGGGATTTGTCTCGGCTGTCCTGGTGACGGGCCTCGCCGCGCTGGTTATCGGCTACATCACCCTTCGTCTGCGCGAGGATTTCCTGGCCATCTCGACGTTCGGAATCGCCATCTCGATCCAGCTGACCAGCCTGAACTGGGACTCCCTCACCCGGGGGCCGAACGGAATGTACGGCCTTCCCCGCCCCCTGTCCGGGTACTTCGAGTCTCCAGTCTCCGACAATGCGCTCTACCTTCTCCTCTGCCTGGCGATCACCGGAGCGGTCTACTGGATGTTCGAGCGCATGGCCCGCTCACCCTGGGGGCGCGCACTCCGCGCGATCCGGGAGGACGAAACCGCCGCGGCCGCGCTGGGCAAGAATGTGTTTGCCTTACGACTCCAGGCCTTCGTTCTGGGTTCGTCCGTCTTCGGTCTTGCGGGTGCACTCTACGCGCACTTCCTGGGATTCATCAGCCCCATCGATTTTCTTCCCATCTTCACGTTCCAGGTGTTCGTGATGCTGATCGTAGGCGGCAGCGGCAACAATCTCGGGGCTCTTCTCGGCGGCCTGCTGGTCTGGGGCCTGTGGTCAGCGAGCGACGCACTCATGGCCGGCATACTGCCCTCCTCGCTGCAGGCTCCGGCCGCTGCGGCCCGTGTCGTCATCATCGGTCTGGCTCTGGTGCTGATGCTGCTCTTCCGACCGTCCGGCATCCTCCCGGAGAGACGGTTTGTTTCGCGGGCAGCACGGATGAGCGACACGGATTGAATGCCTGTTTCGATCGTCAGGGGTGGTCGCGAACCGCTCTGCATGAGAGCGCGTCCTCCCGGCCAACCAACTGCTCTTTCACTTGCTTTCCACCGTTCATCCACGATCTTTCCACGATGATCCGGCTCGGCAGTTCTCGGCACGGTTCCAGTCGGCCAGCAACCATGCTGCAGCCGGTCGCCGGGAAGATCCACCAACTGTCGCAAGAAGACGATGATCGCAAACGGTTCCCGCAACCTTCGGTGCATTCGGCGGCGCCGCGCGGTTCTCCGGCATCGAGGTCATGGAGAAGGGACCTCCCCGCAACAGCACCAGGCAGCTCCTGACCGTGTCCGAGACCAACACCATTGTGCCGGCCGCCGATCCCTTGATCGGAAGGCAGCCTGGCTGCTAACGGTTACGCGCATTCCGTTCGAGCGTTGCCGGGAGTCGAGACCTGCAACCAGGGAGGAGCAACTCTTCTCCGACTCCATTCAGTAGAGTTGAGCACCGAAATTCCGGTCCGGATCAAACTCGGAACTCAACCTGCCGGTTGGCCGGGCGGCCGCCCCCCCTTTCCGGGCGAGGAATTGGCCATGCCCCGGCTCGACACGAAGTGCATCGTCCTCGACGATCACGGTGCCGCGACTGAGCACGACCTCCGGCCAACCCGTGATCTTGCGCCCCGCATAGGGCGTGTAGCCGGTCTGGTCCTGCACAAGAGCGTCGTCTAGGACCACCTCACGCGCAGGATTCCAGACGGCGAGATCCGCATCCTGGCCGATCGCGATCGAGCCCTTTCGATCATCGATGCCGTAGAGGCGCGCCGGTTCGGACGCGGTGATTCGGACAAAGGCGTGAAGCCCCAGGCCGTCCTCCGCAGCCATCGCGTCGAACAGCAACGGCATGCGCCACTGAAGCCCCGGCAAACCGTTCGGGATCTGCTTGAAGGCAGGATTTTCGCCGGCATGAAACTTGCCGCTCGAATCATATGCAAAGGGCGCATGGTCGGAAGAAACTGTCTGCAGGTCCCCCAGTGCCAGGGCACGCCAGAGGGCATCCTGGTCCGCCCTGTTCCGAAGCGGCGGGCTGCAACAGAACTTGGCCCCTTCCATTCCCGGGCGATCCAGGTCCGACGCGGTCAGGAACAGGTACTGTGGGCAAGTCTCACCCCAGACCTTGAGACCGCGTCCCCGAGCATCCCGTATGACCGCCGCACCCTCGGACGTGGAGACATGATAAATGATGATCGGCTGGTCAACCAGTTCCGCAAGCGCAATCAGACGAGTAAACGCTTCGGACTCCGAAGCCCGGGGATGGCTGACTGCGTGATAGCGGGGCGCCCGATAGCCCCGATCCTGCAGGCGCCGTACCATCCAGTGCACCATGCCGTGATTCTCTGCATGAACGGCCACGAGAAGTCCCAGTTCCCGGGCACGCAGGAGAACATCCAACAGTTCTTCATCCTGCAGACGCATCGCATCATAGGTCATGAATACCTTGACGGAGGCATGTCCGCTCTCGGCCAATTCCGGAAGATCCTTGTCGAGACACTGCGGTGTCGGGTCGGAGATGATCAGGTGCAGCGCATAGTCCACCAGCGCACCCTTCTCCGCGAGTTCGTGATACTCCGCCGTCACCTTGCGCAAACTCATGCCGCGATGCTGGCAGGCGAAGGGGATCACCGTCGTCGTGGCACCGAAGGCCGCTGATCGCGTGGCGCTTTGCCAATCATCCGCGTTCATGATCCCACTGGCGGAAAGCTGCTCGATATGGCAATGCGAGTCGACGCCACCCGGCAATACCAGACGCCTGGACGCATCAATCTCCCGCCGACCGCGATCCAACCCGACGCCGAGCGCCACGACCTTTCCGTCGAGGATGCCCACATCCGCCAACATGTCTTCACATTCCGTGATCACACGGCCATCGCGGATCACCAGATCGAAAGAGGTCATTCCGCCACTCCTGGCTCCTGTTGCCTGAATCAGGGTTGCTGCGCTGGACGACCCGGCTCTGCCGGGTCATGATCTCGCCAACCCCGTTTCAGGAGACCCTAGCAGATGTCCGCAGACCCGCAACGCATCCACGTGATCAATCCGAACTCCAATGCGACCGTAACCCGTGGCATCGGCGAAGCACTCGCCGGGTTCAGGTTTGCCGGAGGGCCCGAGATCGTCTGCTCCACCCTGGAAGAAGGTCCGATCGGCATCGAAACCCAGGAACATGTGGAACAGGTCGTGGTTCCGCTCATCAATACAGTCCGGCGCGACAGGGATGCCCGCGCGTTTGTGATCGCTTGCTACTCGGATCCGGGCCTCAGTGCCTGCCGCGAAGTCACGTCTCGGCCCGTATTCGGAATCGCGGAATGCGGTGTCTTGTCTGCGCTGGCCCGTGCGGACGCATTCGGGGTCATCGCGATCCGAGACGCCTCCATTGGCCGCCATCTGCGCTACCTTCGCCAGATGGCCCTCGTCGAACGGCTGGCCGGCGAACGAGCACTCGAGATGAGCGTCGCAGAGAGTGCCAGCGGCGGGGACACCCTGGGACGAATGATCGAAGTCGGCCAGTCTCTTCGGGACGTGGACGGCGCCAGAGCCATCGTCATGGGATGCGCTGGAATGGCGCGCCATCGACGCCCGCTCGAGGACGCGCTCGGACTCCCGGTCATCGACCCCACGCAAGCCGCTGTCGCGATGGCCATCGGAACGCTTGCTGCCGGATGAGAACGCTCGAGGGACTCGGGGAGCGCCATCCCGATACGGCTGGAAAGTACCTGGTCCGCAAGGGGATTCGTCTCCAAAACTGGCGATTCACCGCCTGGCAGGCGGCAAGCAATCCATTGCTCCAGGGTATGGTTAATTTCCGGACATCGGGGAAACGAGGCACCGCTGCCCACGCGCTATCGGGACTACAGCGCACGGTCCCCTTGCGATCCACTCCAGGCGTCAGCCTTTGTGACGACTTCGGTTGCCCTGGCACGGAAGCGCATCGAGTCGAAATCCGCAATCCAAGCAAGCAGCAAGACCGTTCGTATCGGCCAGAAACCAGACCCCAATGCGTTGGATCCCCATCGTACCCGGTCCATCGCTGGCGACACCGGGCCCCTCGCAACCGTCGTGTTCTGCCATGTGCCGCCAAGGCCTGCCGACATCAACGACATACCGCTCGCTGTCGACAGGGAGGAGGATGAGTCCCTCAGGCTACTGTTTACCAACCCTGGTCAGACATTGTCGAACGCAGTTACCCGCCCGCCAGGAGTGACACTCCTCGGCGTCCGCCCGGCAAGAGTTGCCTTTCCGACGAGAACGCCGAACCCGGTTGCCGCAAGTCATCCGCCACTTCCTGCCATCCATGCTGCGCTTCACTTCGCTGCAAATGCCGTCATCACTCGCCGGTCGTGGGTGGCACACTCGGTCGAACCATCGGAAACGGTTCGCGCAAACGGGCGTACCAGTTTCCGAAGAGTCGAGCGACGGGCCGGTATGCATCGAGATTGGCATGAAACCGCTTCGGATCCATCACACCGGGAGCGGCACGCGCCCGCAGAACTTCACCGACAAGAAGATCCCGCTCCAAACCCATGTTGATCATCATGGTCCGGCGGCATTCGAACGCGGCCGGCGCTTCCGCAATCGCCGGAACACGAACCGAGACCGATGGGGACAGCGACAGGCCTGCTTCGGCAACTTCGCTCACTTCCGGCCCGTAGTCGGCGGAACAGGCGTTCATCTGTTCCGCCCAAGCCTCGGAGACCATGTTGACAACAAATTCCCCGGTCCGCCGCACATTCGCCGTCGTGTCCTTCAGCGAACCGGAGCCCCGCGTCTGCAAACCGAGCACCACCAGGGGAGGATCCTCGGAGAAGACGTTGAAGAACGAGAACGGCGCCGCATTCACCTGCCCTTCCGTTCCCAGCGTGGTGACCCAGGCGATCGGGCGCGGAATGACGAGTCCGCAAAGAATCTTGTACCGATCCTGCTTGCCCAACGATGTAAAGTCCGCGTCGAGTCCTCCCGACCTTCCGAGGCCCGTCATTCCGGAGGCGGTCGGGATTCGGTCTGCGACGAGATCAACCCGTAATGTTCAATACGGCGGTGACGGGCAAAGTCGAAGATCGTCTCCTTGCCGAACCGGGTGGCCTCCAGATCGCAGTCGTGAACGATGAGTCCGTCGTCCTCACCTTCGACCTCATCGACGATCACCCCGTCGGGACCAACGATACAGGTGCCGCCCATCAGGGGATGCCCGTCCTCGTCTCCAGCCTTGGCGACGGACACTACCCAGGTCGAATTCTGGTAGGCACCGGCCTGCAGCGACAGGTGATGATGCAGCATGCGGGTTTCGAAGGCCTCGCCCGAACTCTGACTGTTGGTCGTTGGCGTGTTGAACCCGAGCATCACCATCTCGACACCTTGCAGGCCCATGACACGGAACGTCTCGGGCCAGCGGCGGTCATTGCAGATGCACATGCCGAGGACGCCCCCAAGCGCCCGCCAGACCGGAAAGCCGAGATTGCCGGGATCAAAATACCGCTTCTCCAGGTGCTGGTGCGTGCGCTCCGGATCGAACTCGTCGTGCCCGGGCAAATGCACCTTGCGGTACTTGGCGACGATCCGGGCCTCTTCATCCGTCAGGATGGACGTGTTGAAGCGCTGCCCCTCCGGGGTCAGTTCCGCGAAGCCGAAACTGATCGCAGTCTGGTGCTCTCGCGCACGCTCGAAGAGCGGCCTCGTGGCCTCGTTCGGCATCTCGCGCTCGAACCACCCGTCAACCTCTGCCTGGTCCTTCATGTACCAGCGCGGAAAGAAGGTCGTCAGCGCAAGTTCGGGAAACACCACCAGGTTGCAGCCGCGCTCAGCGGCCTGGTCCAGAAGCGAGATCATGCGAGCCACCACCGATTCTCGGCTGTCGGCTCTCTGGATGGCGCCAAGTTGCGCGGCGCCGGTACGAAGTATGCGGCTTGCCATCAAGTCCTCCCATCAATTCCCGTGCGACATACCCGGTTACACGGCCTCGGATTGTGCCGTGCAGCATAGCCTGATTCCCGGCTGCATCGGACCAGTACCATTCCCGCCCCATACAGGGATGACACTGACCGCCCCCATTCTGCCCTCACACGTCGGGAAGAACGCCCGGCGTTTCACGAGCCGCGAGGCTCACCACCCTCTCTCTCATTGGAGAACGTCATGTACGACATCGACAGCATCGCCACTCGGCAGCACCAGTCCGCTACGGCTACCGTCTGCGAGAACGCCCAGCTCTTCGGCGCCGCCTCCGAGCACGACGAGTTCGACCCGAGGAACGGCCACGACACGCTGGACGCGGTGGGCGAGACGTTCCGCATCATGGCCGAAGGCGTCACACCGGATGGGTTCCAGCTCGCAGACGAGCGCGAGAATATGCTCTGCCGATTCGTCGACATGCTCGACGCCCAGGTGTGGAGACTCGACCGCAGCGTCGGCCGGCTCGCACCGGAGATCCGCGACCTCCAGCGCGCCCAAATCGGCACGGAGATCACCGTGGACGCCATCACCGTTGAGCACGTCAGGGTGTGGTTCGCCTCCATGGCCGACCGCCCCGGAGCGACCAACCGCTCCCTGCCGGTTCTGTCCGTCATAATGCGCATGGCAGAACTTTGGGGTTACCGCCCCCACAACTCCAACCCCTGAAAGAAAGAACGCCAAGCGATACCGGATACGGTCCAAGGAGCGGTTCCTGACCGCCGAGGAGATGGCCCGGCTCAACGCCGTGTTCACCCGAGACGAGTTCTATTGTCCCCAGGCCGTCGCCATCATCCGCCTGTTGATGCTCACCGGATGCCGCATCGGAAAAACCGTCTCCCTCGAATGGGACTGGATTCGTGGCAAGTGCATCTACCTTCCCGATTCGAAGTCCGGGCCGCGCACGGCTACGCTGTCGCGCGCCGCGCGCACGGTCACCGACATCATTCCCGACTATAGCCCCGATTGCCCGTTCCTGTTTCCGGTGCGTCCGGCGACGCGACACATCGACATCTTCGAGCACCAATGGCACCGCATCCGAAGCGAGGCAGGCTTGCCCGGCTTGCGGCTTCACGACCTTCGTCACAACTGGACGTCGGTTGCCGCCATGAGCGGCGTGGACATGGTGACCATCGCCAAGCTGCTCGGTCACGCCCTGGTCGAGACCACGGAGTGCTACACCGATCTTTCCAACCAGTCCGTTGCTGACGCCGCTGACCGCATGTCGAGTCGCATCCAGGCGGCCTTGGCCGGAAGGAGAGCGGAACAAGAGGAAGGATCCCACCATGCCCACCATGTTGCTCACCCCGTGCCTTGCCCGCGAGAGCAGGCCCGGCGTTACCGACACCATCCTGCTCGACAGCACGATGCCCGGCTTCGGCATTCGCCTCCACCGCTCAGGCTAAGAGTTTTGGATCGTGCAGACCCGCATTGAGGGACGGAGCGGCCGCATCGCCATCGCCCGGCATGGCGAGACGGAGTTTGCCGAGGCCCGCCGCCCCGCAAACGAAATCCGCAATGAGAAGGAGACCCTGACCTTGCGGGAGTTCTTCCATGAGTACTTGTGCCGTTCAGAGCCGCACTGGAAGCTCTCCGGGCGCAAGACCGCGTGCATCTACCTCAACGACCGCATCGGCCCCGAGGATGTGGCCGCTTGGTTCGACACCGCCAGCAAGGACCGGCCGGGCGCAGCAAACCGCGCCTTCGAGATACTGCGTGCGCTGATGTTCCGGACCGAGGAGTGGAGATTGCGCGAGCGCGGCAGCAACCCCTGCCTCGGTATCGTCAAGAACCCCAGGAACCGTATCGCCCGATTTCGCGACACGGACGAGCTTGCGCGACTCGGCTGCGCGCTCGATGGCCCGAGGCCGCCGCCGCTATCCGGCTGCTAGCGCTCACCGGGTGCCGCCGCAGCGAAGTGCTCAATCTACGCTGGCGCGACGTCGGTGGCGACGCCATCAACCTGTCGAACTCCAAGACTGTCCCGCGGGCCGTGTCGCCTGACAACGCCGCGCGAGCGCACATCGGCGCTACCCGGTGACCACGAACCGGATTGCTACCTGTTTCCGACCCACGCCGGTGGCCGAGGCACCTATAGCCTCGCAACTTGCTGGCGCGCGGTCTGCACCGATGCTGGACTCGGCGGGCTCCGCCTGCATAACCTCCGACACATTGCGGCCAGCCAAGCCATCATGCTGGGCGAGAACCTGCCCATCGTCGGCAAGCTGTTAGGACATCAGTGTCACCGGACCACGGCGGGCTACGCTCACCTCACGGACAGGCACGTCATCGAAACCGCTGAACGGGTGGGCGGTATCAGCTCCGCAATGATGAACCTCAACGCGTCTCATACGAAACAGTGACGAGCCTTATTTCTACTCGGTGAAACCGTTGTTTACCGAGACTCAGCATCGTCTTCATCTTGGCGAACTTTCGACAGGGCCGCAGCCACGAGTCCAGCGGGTACCGCAACTATACCCAGCCCGCACACCAGAATTACGAAGGTGAACAGCTTTCCGCCCGCAGTGATGGGATAGACATCGCCGTAGCCCACCGTCGTGAGCGTAGCCGTAGCCCACCACAGGCTATGGACGATGGATGGGAAGGCTTCGGGCTGCGCCGTATGCTCGAACTGATAGATGCCAAAGGCTGACAGGTACAGCAGAATTGCGGTGACGGATGAAAACAGAACGATCTCTTCCTTCGCGAGTTTGAGCGCTCTTCCGAAGCGCTCCATTGCCCCGTTGTATCGTGTGAGCTTCAATATCCGGAGGATGCGGAACAACCGCACGATCCGCAAGACACGCAGGTCAAGGACTCCGAACGAGAGATAGAATGGGACCACCGCCAACAAATCGATGAGCCCATAAAAGCTGAAAACGTAACGGAACCTCTTCGCAGCGGTCGCGACGCGCAAGCAGTATTCGAGAGTGAACAGCCCCACGATGATGACTTCGGAAGCGTCGAAGACTGTCCGCGCGAAGGGCGGCAGATTGGGCAACGTCCCGATAGAGAGTGTGATGACAGAAACCACGATCAGGCCAACGACAATGCTATCGAAGATGCGCCCAGGCGCCGTGTCGCTACGCTGTACGATGTCCGCGATGTCCGTGATCTTCATGCGACCTCCTATTTCGGTCGAGCTTCGGCACCCCGTCGCCGAAGCCGTGCTTCAAGGGTGCGTGATAACATGTGCATGGATCACCGCACTACCGCAGCATCGTGTGCGGCGACCCCGGTACGTCACGGCCAATACAACTCCGCCGGTTGGTTTAAGGTTAATGACGCCACAGTGCGTGGTTCTCGCGAGCATTGATTTGTTACCTCGTGCTTCCTATATGACGTCCAAACCGCGGCGGTTCAGGAAGTGTTCCCGCACATGCCGGCGGACGCTGCCGCCCAAGCGCCACTCGAGCTAACTGCCGGAGTCAGAACGGTTTGCACTGGCCAGAGCGCTTGAGTAACAAGGAAGCGGCTCTTCGACGCCGTGAGGGGTTTTATTCTCACACCCCACGCAACTGTGATGCCAAGAACATGGCCTCCAGCCCAATTCAAGGAAGATCAAGAAAGTTGTGTTTTCAATATCTTGGTATACTCTCGACCGTCCGTTTCCCGTTTGCCGAACCTCTATTCTGTTGCATCCTCAGGACACGACCTTACCGGCACTTATCCCTGACCCGCAAGCCTCGACGAACCGCCCGGATCCGCGATCAACTCACTTGCCCGGGGAGCTGGGCGAATTTCTTGCCACCATTTTGGCTGATTTTGGTCTCCCCGGCCTCCCTGTCGAGGGCAACGGGGTTTTGATGAACTGCGAGTAGCGATTCGCCCGCTTACGTGACTGCATTCGGCCGTTGCGATCCCACCGAACACCATTTCCGGGCTAAATTGGCGAGAATTCGGACAATTTCCAGACGCGGCCCGGCTTCCTGGGCGCTCGCAGCGACGGGAACGAATGGCCTGCGTCAGGCAGGCACCGGAGGTCGGGCGCTCAACCGCTCCAGAACTGCCTGCAACTCCTCGGTGACCTGCTCCCGCAACTTCAGGATCAACTGTCTGCGGTGTTGGACGAGACGGGCAGCGTGGATCAACAAGACTTGTCGTGTCCGCTTCCAGCTGGCCCGAGCCAGGTCTTCGTTCAGGCTCCAACAGGCAGTCAGCGCATGCAGGTTGAAGGCGAGGACGGCGGCCCGCCACAAGGCTGCATTGGATCCGAATTTGCCGCAGGGCATCGTGCCGCCGGCAAGCCCGTTCTTGAGAGGCTCTTACAGAAAGACGACTTTAGCCGCTTTTTCTGCAGGTGATGTCAGGGAGGCAAGTTTCGGGACCGGCGCTATCTATTGCGGTATCATACGGTTACGACGCCAAGTGATGGCCCGCAGTGGATGCGCCCATGTCCCTGAGAGACATTCTATCGCGTTACAGGCGTGGATTTCAACCGGAACTCTATGAAGCCGTCGAATCGTGTTTCCCTGGCGCATGCGTTTCTGGCCTAGGCGGTTTTCGACCTCTCTTCGACGCGAGACCTGATCGAGCGGCTGGAGGTTGACGAGAAGATGAGTCGCCTTTGCGGCTGGTTTTCAGTGTGGGCGGTTCCGAGCGAAGCAACCTTCTCGCGCGCCTTCGCGGAGTTTACCGAGAGTTCCTTGCCGTCCCGGCTGCATGAGGCGTTGGTGGAACGCACCCTGGGAGAGCACCTGGTCGGACACATCTCGCGGGATTCGACGGCGACCGAGGCACGGGAGAAACTGGCTCAGAATCCTGCCAAGGCTGCGAAGCCGAAACGCAAGCGGGGACGACCGCGTAAAGGCGAGGAGCGTGCGAAGGAAGCGAGTGTGCTGGAACGGCAGCAGGGCATGAATCTCGGCAAGATGCTGGACAATTTGCCCAGAGCCTGCTACGTGGGCAGCAAGAGAAACGCGAAAGGACACGGTACCATCTGGACCGGCTACAAGCTGCATCTGGATGTCGCCGACGGAAGCATCCCGGTGAG
>CAZPXZ010000068.1:0-3498 GCA_964590405.1 uncultured Rhodobacterales bacterium
GGAGAAGAAACTCTCGATCTCTCTCTTTCATGTGTTCTGTTATATGAGGCGATGAAACATGCCAGGAAACCTGTGGAGACCTCTATGACCAAACACGGCGAGCATGAATGAGGCGCGCTGCTGAATTCGGTTAGTGCCCAGCGAAAACCGCGCCATTGCTTGACCGGAAACTGGAGCCGGAGTGTCGCCACCGGCAGGTTCATCCCTACCATGAGATCTCCTGCTGAGAGGATCTACCGGTGAAGTTGGCATCCACGGGGGACCGCGTGATGTGTACTTCTGCAAATCCCTCCTGCGAGGAATACACTGTCGCCGTCAAATGCGATGGTTGCGGTTCGAGGTTTCGGAAGATCGAGCGCGAGTCGCATTGATGGACCGTGGATCCGGCGACCGCGAAAAGTGTCGACAATTCGAACACGTCGCGAAACCGTTCTCCGTTTCACTCTCAGGCGACGAATGACGCAGGAGTTGCCCGTGTTATCCCTTCAAGAAGTTGCACAACGGGAGAATGCCGTGCAGGCCGTCATCCTGGACTGGAGCGGCACGACCGCGGATGCTTATGTCGTTGCTCCTGCCATCGCCTTCGTAGAAGTTTTCCGCCGCCATGGCGTGGCAATCTCCATGCAGGAGGCACGCGGCCCGATGGGAATTCGAAAGGACCTCCATATCGAAGCGCTGACGAAGACTCCGGCGATTGCCAAACGGTGGCGGTCCGTGAAGGGCTCTCCTCCCACAGGGGAAGACGTTGCATTGATGTACGCCGATTTTGTTGCCCTGCAGTTGGACTGCCTTCGTGGCTACGCAACTCTCCTGCCCGGCATCGCCGACACGGTCCAGCGTCTTCAGTCACGGGGAATGAAGATTGGCTCCACGACTGGCTTCTCGCGGGCAATGGTCAACATCCTCGAGGAGGAAGCTGCCCGGCAGGGATACCGTCCCGACGCTTCCGTGGCTGGAGACGAGGTCGTTCATGGCGCGCGCCCCGCACCCCACATGCTTTACCGGAACCTAGACCTCCTTGACGTCAGTTCGATCCGAACCGTCGTGAAAGTGGATGACACTGCATCCGGAATTGGAGAAGCCCTGAACGCCGGTTGCTGGAGCGTCGGCGTATCCCGATACTCCACATACATGAACGTAAACTCGCCCGTCGAGGGTGCAACCCTGCCAGCGAAGGAATTGGCCCACCGACACGCACGCACAAGAGCGATACTGACCGAGGCTGGCGCCCATTTCGTCATTGACAGCCTTGCAGATATCGAACCGGTGCTCGACGAGATCAATGGGCGTCTCGCCAGGGGCGAACAACCATAGAATCCAGCCCGCACTACAGGCAGACATATCGACGATGAGCCCTGCGGGAGGAGTATCCCTCCCATGGTTCAGGCCCACGACCAACCGAGCACCGCGAACCGCGAAATCGTGGCTGGTGGACAGGGTGCCGGGTCTCTGCCCGGAGTACCAGCCTCCTATCCTGTCCGAAGTTCCCCAGATACGACTCCGCAAACTTCACCCGTAGTGAGCTTCTCGCACTCCCCGGCAAGCGGGCATTCGTTGCACCTGGCAGGACGATTGTTCTGATCCAAACAGTCGACAAGCGCAGGAATTTGCATGAAACTGATTCCGACCCGAGGACAAACGGACCCTTTGCGCGAAACTGGAGCAGCGGTAATCGCCCGTCATTGGGTTTGCATCTCCTCGCTGAGTTTCGAGTGCCCATTATCCCACCAGCCGACGACGTGAGACGTGAGGCCGATCGCTCGCGATTGCAACTTGCCGCCACATCAAGACAGATCACCCTATGTCGGCCCCGGCTTCCATATTGAAAGTGCCAGGCGACACGGAAGTGTACGCGGGCGACATGGACAGTGTCGGTGGAACCGAGTCCGGTATCGTTAACGGTAATCGGCAGACGGACGGTAAGTCACCGCGTGGCACCAGGAAGTTGCTCCTTCCGCCAAACCTTAAACCTGGTTTCCTTACGATCCTTGTCACCGGATGCCGACATGCGCAATGCCCCAATGACGAGAGTTCAGGTTGCCAACCGGATCCACGGGGCATCGTCGAAGTGTCAATGTCGGCTACGGTGTGCCGCGAAGAAAGCTCAAGCGATGTGAAGGCATACAGGACAAACGGTCAGTGGAGACAACGCCGCGCCGGGCCGCTCTCCGAGCAGGCGCCTTACGCGGAACTCGACAATTCTACGTTGCCACCGACGATCCGCATGATCCGCGAACAATCAATTTGCTCTCAAGAACGATCTGCTGCGGCGGTGAATCTGGATTTTCGATTCGATTGAGCAACACGTCCGCAGCCGCCTTGCCCATCTTCTCGCTCTCAACCCTCGTGACAGTCAGCGGAGGGATCACGAAGCCTGCCCCGTCGTTGTCCTCGTGCCCGACGAGGCCGAAGGTTTCTCCTGGAACGATGCCGTGGCGGATCAGACCGAGGCGAAACCCAGCCGTAACGAGATCACTAGAGCAGATTGCGGCGGTCGGACGAGGATTGAGTCCCATGAGCCAGTCACTTGCCTCGAAGCCATGAGACACTCCCGGAATGCACGGTTTCACGAGCGTTGAGTCAAATGCGACAGATGCGCCGTCGAGTGCCGCCTGATAGCCTCTCAGTCTCTCTTGAAAGCCATCAAGAGTTGGATCGCCCCCTACAAAGGCAATTCTACGGTGTCCCAGGTCGAGCAGTCTTCTTGCTGCAAGTTCAGCTGACTGGCGATCGTCATTGATCACGAAGTCAAGACCGGAGCCGACGAACGCACGCGATACCAGAACGGAGGGTGGCAAAGGGATGCTTCCAGACTGGAGGTCCTCGATCGATGTGCCAATAGCGGGACAGATAATGATCCCGTCCGCATTGTATTCCGACATCTTGCGAATGAACTCGGACTGCCTGTCCCTGCACTCCTTGGAATCGCACAGGAAGATGATGCGCCCCGCATCCCAAAGGGCTGATTCCATGGATTGCAGGAGGGCCCCGGCGAAGGGATCAGTAACATTGTTGAGAACGACACCAACGGTATGTGTCTTGGATGTACGCAAGCTCGCTGCGCTGCGACTGTAGACATATCCCGCTTCTTGAAGGGCTGCCTTCACACGTTGTCGCATCTTTTCCGAGATTCTCGTGCTGTCACGCATTGCCAGCGAAACCGTGGCTGTAGAAACTCCAAGTTGATCGGCAATCACTCGAAGCGTTGGTTTCGTCATGCTCGCTTGCCCCCGTCAATCGATCACCGCGGTATCGCGTTTCTCTCCAAACGGCATGGCTCCCCTGCACACCGGTCCTGGCAAACCGTGCTGCCACAAGACACGGTCAAATCAATCTTCTCTCGTTTCGGCGAGTAAATTCCAAAATCGATACCATTATGCATCAAATAGTACTTCTATGAAAGTGTTATCGGCATAATTATATATCTAATACGCTATAATAAATTAAATGCTCCCAGTTCGCATCGGCACAGATTCATCCTCCCGTATATAGTTTGCT
>CAZPXZ010000068.1:3551-19811 GCA_964590405.1 uncultured Rhodobacterales bacterium
GTGATTGTTTGAATGAAAACGACACAATTTTGTGCAATACGGTGTCCAGCGGTATGTATGATCGATTAATCATTCACGAGTATTGTCCCGACTGGCGATTCAGGAAACTCACCACTCCAGGAGAACAAGGACCGCTCGAGCAGTCATCGTCATTCTCACGAAAGGACCGAGACCATTGTGTCGGCAGGTTCTGTTTCCGAATGGTTCCTTCCAATCGCGCAATTTCACCGCTTGTCCAAGATGTACGAATCACTTGTTGCACATGCGCGGAACAATCTGATACGGATATTTCTACCCCTGCAAAGTTCGCCAATGCCGATAGATGGACTGTGTTCAATTGGCCCATTGCGAATTCTGAACTTACCGTATGGCTAGGCTGGCGACTTGGCGATTTCAGGCCGGAGATGTTGCGGGGAGAGTGAGACAAGACCCTCAATGACAGTCGTCCTCTTGGCAAGATGCAGGACATACCCCAAGCGGAGGCAACGGGCCGGAGATTTCTTCCGGAGCAGATGTCCGCGATCCGAACATGATAAGAACCACAGTCTCAGGTTGAGGAACCTGGAATTGGCAGCCTCGCCTCCCAGCCACAATTGCGTTGGAGACACCACGGCAGACCGCGAAACTCCAACGCGGCGCGCTGCAATCAATGCTCGCGCGACGAGGCCCGCACATTCAATTCAGTTGCGGCACCCGGCCTGCATGACAGGCGAAACCCGTACACGGTCCGTAGGCGCGTTCCGGCGCAATCCACTTGACAGGGCAAGACATAAAACTGAATTGCGTCGATTCCGTCGCTGCCTGCGGCAGCAGGCACGCTTCGATTGATGGGAACCACACGAAACAGAAGTTCGTTCTGCTTCTTGGGTGCGGGATTTCCTCTAGAATGCATGCGATGTGTTGTCGAACTGGGGCATGCCACCTTAGACACGCAACTCGTTTCTGCGATCGGGAGGACAAATGCAATCCGCGCGCCCTTCGTTCCGAATGTCCCATCTCGACAGGCTCGAATCCGAGAGCATCCATATCCTCCGCGAAGCGGCCACCTCCTTTCGCAACCCGGCAATGCTGTACTCCATCGGCAAAGACTCGACGGCGATGCTGCATCTGGCAATGAAGGCGTTTGCCCCTGGCACACCACCGTTCCCGCTCCTGCATGTGGACACAACCTGGAAATTCCGGGAAATGATTCAGTTTCGTAATGAGATAGCTGCCCAGATGGGGCTCGAATTGATTGTCTACGTCAACGAGGACGGGCTTTGCAACGGCATCAACCCGTTCACGCACGGTGCCGCACTGTACACCGATGTGATGAAGACGGAAGGACTGAAACAGGCTTTGGCAAGACACGGTTTTGATGCCGCCATCGGCGGAGCGCGGCGCGACGAAGAGAAATCCCGAGCCAAGGAACGCGTTTTCTCCATACGAGGGGCCTCTCACCGTTGGGACCCGAAGCACCAGCGGCCCGAGCTTTGGGGCGTGTACAATACCCGGCTTGGCCCGAGAGAAAGTGCGCGGATCTTCCCACTGTCCAATTGGACCGAGATGGATGTCTGGCTCTACATTCGCCGGGAGAGAATCCCGGTTGTACCCCTGTACTTCGCGGCACGCCGACCGGTGGTGCGCCGCAACGGCCTGTGGATCATGGTCAACGATGACCGTTTGCCTCTTGCCCGGAACGAACGGCCCCAGGAGAGGGTCGTCCGCTTTCGCTCGCTGGGTTGCTATCCGCTGACCGCCGCCATCGAATCCAGCGCAGTCACGGTCGATGGGATCATTCAGGAACTCCTCCAGAGCAATACCTCTGAACGTGCAGGAAGAATGATCGACAGGGATGACATCGGCTCCATGGAACGGAAGAAACAGGAGGGGTACTTTTGAGCGCCGGATTGGAACGGGCTTCCGGCATCGAAGCATTTCTTTCGTGCGAGGAGCGCAGGGATCTTCTCCGGTTCGTCATCTGCGGTTCGGTAGACGACGGAAAGTCGACCTTGCTCGGCCGACTCCTTCGTGACACAAACCAGGTTTGCGAGGACCAGATCCAGGAAACCGCCGAGGAAGTCCGCGTCTCCGGCAAACACATAACGGGGATGGATCTCGCCTTTCTTGTCGATGGATTGCAGGACGAGCGGGAACAAGGCATTACGATCGACGTCGCATACCGCTATTTCGGGACCGCGAAACGCAAGTTCATCGTGGCCGACACACCAGGCCATGAGCAGTACACCCGAAACATGGCGACAGGCGCATCCACAGCAGATCTCGCAGTCATCCTTGTCGACGCGCAAAGAGGCATCGTTTCTCAAACCCGCCGGCATGCCTGCATTGCAACTCTCGTGGGAATACGTCAGGCAATCCTGATCGTCAACAAGATGGACCTCGTGGAATACGACGAAGCCCCATTCCGATCGATCTACAACGAATTCGCTGTTTTCGCAGAAAAGCTCGGCATACAGCCTGTCCATGCAATTCCGGTTTCCGCAACAGAAGGAGAGAATGTTCTTGTTTCCCGGGGCTGCACGCCCTGGTATGACGGTCCGTCGCTGATGCGTCTCCTGGAATCTGTGGATGCAAGCCCGGGAGACCCGACAACTGGCCTTCGCCTGCCCGTGCAACGAGGAAACCGGCCCGCTCCAGATTTCCGTGGATACAGCGGTACCATCGCCTCTGGCGTGATGCGGACCGGCATGCAAGTCAAGTCAAGCCTCTCCGGCAACCAATCAAGGGTCGCGCGCATCCTGGGCCCCTCCGGAGACCTTGATGCAGCCTTTGCAGGTCAGGCGGTAACCGTGGTTCTGACCGATGAAATCGATATCAGCCGAGGCGATATCATCGCCGGCACCCAGGGAGGACCGGAGGTTGCCGACCAATTTGCCGCTGACCTGTTGTGGATGGATGGGCATCCGCTCCTGCCAGAACGACCCTACTGGATCCAGATCGGCACCGCTTCTGCGACAGCACAGATAACCGATATCGTCTACCGACTTGACGTGAACACACTTGGTCGGTTGGCCGCCAAGGATCTCAAGCAGAACGAGATCGGCTACTGCAAGCTCTCCCTTGACCGCCTCGCGGCCTTCGATCCCTTTTCGCACAACCGGAATACAGGCGGCTTCGTGCTAGTCGACAAGTTCACCAATGCCACGGTCGCCGCAGGGATGATACGGTTCGGCCTGCGCCGCGCCAGCAACGTGGTCTGGCGGAGGATGAAAATCGACAAGGCCACTCGGGCGCGGGCAAAGGGCCAGACACCGAGGATCCTCTGGTTCACCGGCCTCTCCGGCGCGGGGAAATCAACGATCGCGGATCGGCTTGAGCAGGAACTCGCTGCGGCGGGCAGACACACATACGTGCTCGACGGAGACAATGTCCGGCACGGACTGAGCAGGGATCTGGGTTTCACCGATCCGGACAGGGTAGAGAACATTCGCCGGGTTGCCGAAGCGGCAAGGCTGATGCTTGATGCGGGCCTGATCGTGATTGTCTCTTTTATCTCACCCTTCCGGTCAGAACGGGCAATGGCCCGATCCATGGTCTCACGTGGAGAATTTATCGAAGTCTTCGTTGATGCACCCCTGGAGGTTTGCGAGGAACGTGACCCGAAGGGCCTCTATCAGAGGGCTCGAGCCGGGAAACTGCCGAATTTCACTGGCATCGATTCCGCGTACGAGCCGCCGAACAGTCCGGAAATCCTGCTCAAGAGTGCAGAACACTCGCCCGACGAGCTTGTCGAGCAGGTGGTCCGATATCTGCGAGACATCGAAGAGTGTTGAAAGCGTGTCGAGTTAGCGCGTTCGGACGGCGGGGCGTATCCGGCATCAGCGGGAAAGCGCTGGCGCCCGCAAACACACCGGAAGGTCGACGAGGTGGATTGAAACGCAGCGGCGGTGTCCGGCCATCGGAGCCGGATCACCCGGGAATTCGCTGAAGACCCATAACATGACGTGCGACACGGTCGCGAAGCTCCGCCCGAAGGGCTCTGCGCGACCCTGAAGTCCGGTTGGCAATCAGCCCCTTGCGGACGGCCCGGAGAATTCACCGGCTTGATCGCCACCGCTCGCAGCTTCGGCGGGGACCGATAAGATGGCGCGCGCATTGCTTCCTGCACCAGTACTTGCCGTTGCGCTTCCGGTTCACCGCCAGGTCGGCTGGTCGAAGCCGATCTTCAGGCGAAAGTCAGGTTGCACATGTCGAAGCGGAGGAACTGCGGGTCGCCGGCCTCCCAGGAACCCGAGCAGACGAGTGACCCAATGCAGGATGCAGATTCCGAACATTCGTCTTGATACCCACGCCCAACACAATTCTCGCTTCCGTACCGATCTTGCCCCGACCCGCACCTGATCGCCCGCGTTCGCGCATCGGCCAAGAACAGGTCCTTCCAGATACAGAAGCGAATCGTCCGGTATCGGAATTCCGGTCGCTCGCAGTCTCTGACCGCCGAGCATCCGGCTTGGCAGTCGGAGACCACGGGGACCATACGCATGCAGGCCCTGAAATCCGCCGGCACGGCAGCAAACCGCGGTTCCAGAGGATCCCGCCGTTCAGGCCGACAATACTTGATCTCAAGGAAACGAGTTGGAGAGACTCCGGATGCCCTGTCGCAGACGCCCCTACCACGGACCCATGACCTCGTTACCCCTTGACCCAGTTTCAGCCGACGTTACCATGCGGCGCTATAGCCGCCGTAGCTCAGGGGCAGAGCACACCCTTGGTATTCATTGCCCGCCCGTCGGGAAACCGGCGGGATTGCACCGTTCAAATTCGGGGAAAGCTACGGGCCCTGCGCCCTTGCCAATCCCGAGCCAAGCCCGGAATCCGGGAAGGTGTAGAGGCCAGACGGACGGGACCTTCGCCGCCTGGGGCGGCATGGTCAAGGGATGGTCCAGACCGCGAACCCTACGGGGGCCGCGAAAGCGGTGGCGGCAGGAAGGGTGGGGTCGCGGGTTCGAATCCCGCCGGCGGCACCAGAGTTAAGGGCCACTTCGGTCCGCTGCTTGCCGGCCAACAGCATTCTGCGGCTGATCGCAAGTGGATAGACCGCCTCCCCATGTAGACAGGAGAGGAAAACGGGTGACGAAACGGCAAAACAGCTTCAATCGCGAGGAACTCCTTGCCTGTGCAAACGGCGCCATGTTCGGAAGGGAAAATGCGCAGCTTCCAGCACCGCCCTTGCTGATGTTCGACCGAATTGCCAGCATCTCGGAAACGGGAGGCAAGCACGGGGCGGGAGAGATCGTTGCGGAGCTAGATGTAAAGCCAAACGCGTGGTTCTTCGACTGCCACTTCATTGGTGATCCCGTGATGCCAGGCTGCCTTGGCCTTGATGCCCTGTGGCAGATGACCGGGTTCTTCCTTGGTTGGCTCGGAGAAAAGGGCAAGGGTCGGGCGCTCGGTGTGGATAACGTCAAGTTCGGCGGAATGGTCACGCCGGCCGCCAAACTCCTACGCTACATCGTCCATGTCCGCCGCGTTCGTCGTGGCAGGATCGTTCTGGGCATCGCGGACGGCGAACTGCTGGCCGACGGCAAGTCTGTTTTCTCGGCAGTCGGAATGCGGGTGGGACTATTTCGCCCCACGCCGGAACCGGCCGCCTGAGAGGATCACTCGAATGCGGCGCGTTGCGGTAACGGGGATGGGGATCGTATCCGCGATCGGTAGCAATCCCTCCGAGGTGGACGCGGCGCTACGAGACAGCCGGTCAGGCATCGTTTTTGCCGATGACTATGCCGAGAAGGGTTTCCGGAGCCGAGTGAAGGGACAACCGGACCTCGACCCTTCGAAGGCGGTAGACAAGCGCGTTCGCCGTTTCATGGGGGACGGCGCAGCGTGGAACTACGTCGCCCTTGAGCAGGCTATCTCAGACGCCGGACTCGAACCGGGTGAAGTGAGCCACGAGAGAACCGGGCTGATCATGGGATCGGGCGGTCCCTCCACTCAGAATCAGGTGCTCGCCTGCGACATCGCGAGGGAAAAGGGTGTTCGCCGGGTCGGCCCCTTCATGGTGCCGAGAGCAATGTCCTCGACCAATTCCGCAACTCTGGCAACTCCCTTCAAAATCCGCGGTGTCAATTATTCGATTTCCTCTGCCTGTTCCACATCCGCGCATTGCATCGGCAACGGCGCCGAACTGATCCAGTGGGGCAAACAGGACATCGTGCTGGCGGGTGGGGGCGAAGAGCTTGACTGGACGCTTTCTCTCCTCTTCGACGCCATGGGAGCGCTCTCAAGCGGTTTCAACGACACACCCTCAGTCGCGTCCCGAGCATTTTGCAGCCGACGCGACGGTTTTGTGATCGCTGGCGGTGCAGGAGCACTTGTTCTTGAGGAAATGGAGCGCGCCCGCCGGCGGGGAGCGCGCGTCTACGCGGAAGTCACGGGTTACGGTGCAAACTCGGACGGATTTGACATGGTGCAGCCGTCTGGTGAGGGCGCGGTTCGCTGCATGCGCATGGCCACCTCAGGCCTCAATGGACGGCGGGTCGACTATATCAACGCCCATGGCACATCCACGCCGGTCGGAGACGAGCGGGAATTGGCCGCCATCCGCAATGCCTTCGGAAATGACATTCCGTGGATCAGTTCCACGAAATCTCTGACCGGGCATTCGCTGGGCGCTGCCGGCGTTCAGGAAGCAATCTATAGCCTCCTCATGCTCCAGGGTGATTTCGTCGCCGCTTCGGCACATATTGACGACCTTATGCAGGAAGCGGACGGCTTTCCCATCGTGACCGAACGAATTGATGCCGCAAGCCTTGACACGGTCATGTCCAACAGCTTTGGCTTCGGCGGCACCAACGCCTGCCTCGTATTCTCCCGCACGGATTGAGACGACAGTGTCCCCGGGAGCAAGCCTGTCAGGCCGGCGTGGTCTTGTGGTGGGTGTCGCCAACGAGCGATCCATTGCATGGGGGATTGCGCGAACACTCGCGGACCTGGGGGCCGAACTCGCCTTCACGTATCAGGGGGAGACCTTTGGCAAGCGGGTCCGGCCTCTTGCGGAGAGCGTCGGCGCCGGGATCATCTGCAACATGGACCTCGAAGAGGACGGCACGGTCGATGCGGCATTTGCAGACATCGAGAAAATGTGGGGCAGCATGGATTTTCTCGTCCACGCTGTCGCCTGGTCCGACAAGAGTGAACTGACCGGAAGGTATGTGGACACCTCCCGAACCAATTTCCATCGCAGCCTGGACATCTCCTGCTATTCGTTCACCGATCTTGCACGGCGCGCCACGCCTCTCATGCGTTCGGGCGGTTCCCTACTTACACTCACCTACCTGGGTTCGGAGCGGGTGATGCCGAATTACAATGTCATGGGCGTCGCCAAGGCCGCACTTGAAGCCAGCGTGCGTTACTTGGCTCATGATCTCGGTCCTCTCGGCATCCGGGTCAACGCGCTCTCACCCGGTCCCATGCGAACGCTCGCAGGATCCGCCATTGGCGGCGCCCGAAAGGTCTACCGCGCAACAGCGGCCAATGCCCCTCTACGTCGAAACGTGTCAATGGACGAAGTTGGCGGAGCCGCCGCGTTCCTGTTGTCGGATCTTGGTTCGGGCGTAACCGGAGAAGTCATTTACGTGGACGGCGGTTACCATGTGCTGGGAATGGCCATCGAGGAAAACCTCTAGCCGGAGCCGTCAGCGACCACCTTCCGGCAGTAGTTCCACGCCGAATTGCGCTGCGGCCTCTACCAGTTCCAGCCAGCAGGATTCGGCGAAGGTGCGCGGAAACAGCAGGTCGAACTGGAGACCGCCATCCGCATCGTCGCAAAGGACAGTCGCCGCCACATGGTCGAACAGTCCCGTCGCAATGCTGCCTGGTGAAAAACTGTCGGCACGCAAGTCGATCGCCATGAACCGCATAAGCAATTCGGCCGTACGCGGCCCCGATATCCGTATTCCCGTACGAGAGTGTGAGAGATCCAGTCCGACAGCTATTTCTGGCGAGAATTCCGGTGCTACAACACCGGACGATTCATCACCAGTTCCGACCAACCACCACTTCAGCGGTTCGACCCGCGCCAGGCGGCCACCTCCCCACCTGACCCATGCCCCCGGTCCCGGGGCGGGAACCCCACCAGGCGCGTCCATGAATGCCGCACTGAGCCGGCCGACACTGTCGGGCCAGGTTGCGATCTGAAGAATACGCAGATTCCGAATCTGCCGAAGTCGTATTCCCGGATCGCCCAACGGCGTCACTCCGAGGAGACCCGGCTCGAAAACCGCGTCCAGTGCTGAAACCCGGTCAACCATGGAGCCGCTCTCCGGCTGGATCGAACATGTGCGGCGAGACTATCTCTACCGCAACCTGCTCCCCCCGTACGGGATCTGCCGAGACCAGATTGCGCCGACCTCCCTCGCCCACACCACCGCGCGCGAAACCGATCCCGATCCAGTGCCCGAGAGCCGGAGAATGCGTAACCCCGGTGATCCAGCCGACTCCATGACCGCGAATATCTCCGGCTTCGCAAAGAATGGCGCCAGAATGGAATTTCTGCTTGCGGTCAGTCGGGAGGATGCCGACAAGACGGGGCCGGTCTTCGGTCTGCAGTTCCGGGCGGTTTGCCAGTGCCTTGCCGATGTAGGGCTTCTTCCTGGAGGCCATGCGGCCAAGACCGGCATCTTCGAGAGTCACCCGGCCATCCAGTTCGGCTACGGTAACGTGTCCCTTCTCGATCCGCAGGGTACCCAGGGCCTCCAGCCCGTAGAGTGCACCCCCTTCGGCTTCAACCGCCTGTTTCAGTGCCTCCATCATCGCGTCAGCAAAATCCGACCCGACATAGACTTCGAAACCCAGTTCTCCAGAGAAGCTGATCCTCGCGATCCGGCAATCCACGACTCCACTTCCCGTCCGTATCTGTCCCTCCCGGACACCCATGAACGGGAATGCCGCGTCGGACAGATCGACGTTGTCCGCCACGGCCTCGAGAACGGCACGAGACCGCGGACCGGCAACAGCAGCGCCAGCCCATTGATCCGTCACTGATGTCATGTGCACCCGGAGATCCTGGAAACGGGTCGCGAGAAGACCTTCCAGCCATCCCATGACCCGTGCAGCCTGGGCGGTCGTGGTCGTCATGAACCAGTCCTGCTCTCCCAGCCGCCATGTAGTGCCGTCGTCCAGAACAATCCCGTCGTCGCGAAGCATGACTCCGTATCGGGCTCGACCGACCCGCAAGGTCGAAAAGGTGTTCACGTACACGTGATCGAGAAAACGACCCGCGTCCGGCCCCTGCACAGCGATCTTGCCCAGCGTCGAGACATCTGCCAGTCCCACGCATTCCCGGACGACCGCAGCCTCCCGGACATAGGCTTCGTCCAGCCCTTCTCCCGCCTGGGGATAGTACTGCGGACGCCGCCAAACGCCCGTTTCGACCATGACCGCCGCATTCCGGTAGTGCCAGGCATGCGCCGGAACGCGCCGGACCGGCCGGAACGAACGACCCCGGGCACGTCCGGCCAGGGCACCGATCTCCACCGGGTCATACGGAGGCCGAAAGGTGGTCGTGCCGCATTCCGGTAGCGTCCGACCGCGTGCCTCGGCGAGAATTCCGAGCCCGACCACATTGGAGGTCTTGCCCTGATCGGGAGACATTCCGAGCGTTGTGTATCTCTTCAGATGCTCGGCTTCAGAATATCCTTCCCGGGCGGACAGACGTATATCCGCCGCAGTCACGTCATTCTGCAGGTCGACGAAGCTCTTGGCTCCTCGCCCTCCGCCTGGCAATCGAACTTCGTACAAGGGCTGAAGCAAATCGGTCCACCCACCCGCTTCCGGCATCGCAGGCGCTTCGATCGAAATACCCAGAGCATTGGCACTTCGCGCGGCTGCGCTGCGCCCGGAAGCGACCGCAGCGGATATAGACCAGATTCCGCGCGCCGAACCCGCCACCTCAACGCCCTCAACATTCTCCGGCGGCAGAAATGCCCCCAAGCCTTCGTCCCATACCGGTCGAACGCCGAGGTGGCAGACAAGATGAACCGCAGGATTCCAGCCCCCCGAAACCCCGATTGCATCGCAGGATATCCGGCGGGCACTACTACCGTCCGCAGGTGTCAGCACGGCTTCCCGTACGCTGCGTCTGCCCTTGGCCTCAGCAAGCACACACCCGCGGATGACCTCGAAACCATCTGCTGGTGCGGATGCCGCCCCACCCCGCCGGGAATCGACCAGTGTCACCCCGACACCCGCCGAAGCAAGCCCGCGGGCAGCGGCGTAAGCCGAGTCGTTGTTCGTGGCGAGCACTACGCGACGTCCGCAAGCCACTCCAAAGCGGCCCGCATAGGTCCGCATTGCGGAAGCGGTCAGTACACCCGGCAGGTCGTTGTTCGCAAAGGCGAATCCGCGCTCCGTGGCACCTGTGGCGACAATGGTTCGGCGGGCGTGAACAACCCAGAACCGACCCCGTACCGCATGAGAATCTCCTTCCCGAACCGATTCCGGGCGTTCGATCATGCCGGCAACGCCACCGTCGTAAAGCCCGAACACGGTAGTCCGTGGCATGACACGGACTCCGGCATGCGCAGCTAGACCTGCGACCCGGGTGGAACGCCATTCCGCAGATGGTGCCCCATCGATCTCATCGCCACCGACGAGCAAGCTACCCCCGAGCGTGAAGTCCTGCTCGGCAAGAACTACGTCGAGTCCAGCTTCTGCCGCGAGTTCGGCAGCAGCAAGCCCGGCGGGCCCCGAGCCAACAACCAGAACATCGCAAAAGGCATTCGCCCGCTCGTAGCAATCCGGGTCCGGTTCGCGGGACGCCCGCCCCATCCCGGCCGCGTTACGAATGAAACGTTCACAGAGCATCCAGAATCCAGTGCCCCGAAATGGCCCGATGAACGTCTTGTAATAGAACCCCGCCGGCAGGAATGGCGAAAGCGTACCGGAGACAGCCCCCAGGTCGAACCTGACTCCTGGCCAGGCATTCTGGCCGAAGATTTCCATGCCGTCGCGAAGTTCGGTCGCTGTCGCCTTGGCGTTTGGTGCCGCGTGCGATCCGGCGCCGACGGTCACATACGCACAGGGTTCCTCCACCCCCGCGCTATAGACACCCCTGGGGCGGTGGTACTTGAAGCTGCGCGCAACCACCAACTCACCCTCTGCCAGAAGCGCCGATGCTACGGTGTCACCGGCGTACCCGGAAAGGCTCCTGCCATTCCACCGAAATCGAACCGGACGTTCCCGATCGACCAAGCCGCCACTCGCGAGCCGGAAGCCGCTCATCGCACACCCGCCTCGTTCGCAAGCGCCTGCGCCGAACCTGGATGGGCGGCCTCCACCGAAATTATTTCGTGCGTTAACGTGTCGCGCTCGACGACCAGCCACATGCGGCAGCCGTTTGAGTGCTGCCAGAATTCGCGATGAGGCCCGGCGGGATTGTGTCGCAAGAATACAGCTGCGTGCCACGCCTTCTGATCTTCATCACCGAGGTCCGGCCAATCGACCGTCGCATCACCCTCGTAGGAAAACTCGGCGTGATCGCGGAGGCCGCAATAGGGACAGCGAATCCGAAGCATCCAACGGTCCTCAGTGCAGTTTCGGGACGGGCCCCTGGCCCTTCTCGTCAATCTGGTTGCCAGCACGGAACCGGTCGAGCGTGAAAGCGGCGTTGAGATCGTGAGGTCGGTCATTGGCGATGGTATGTGCAAAACACCATCCGGACGCTGGGGTTGCCTTGAACCCCCCGTAATTCCAGCCCGCGTTCAGATAGAGACCTTCCACAGGCGTACGGCAGATGAACGGCGATCCGTCCATCGACATGTCCATCACTCCGGACCAATGGCGAACCACGCGAACCCGCCCGAGGCACGGCATCAGCGCCATCGCACAACTCGCGACATCCTCGACGATCGGGAGATTGCCCCGCTGGGCATAGGAGTTGTACCCATCGAGATCGCCGCCGAAGACCATGCCACCCTTGTCGGACTGGCTGATATAGAAGTGTCCCCCCGGAACTCCGTATGCGACCACATGGTCGAGCAACGGCTTCAGCGGTTCCGAAACAAATGCCTGCAACTTGTGGCTCTCGATCGGAAGCGGCCCGAGCCCGGCCTTCGTGGCGACCCGGGATGTGCTCCCGGCGACCGCCATCCCGATCTTCTCGGCCCGAATGTCGCCTCGGCTGGTCTCTACTCCGACCACACGTCCACCTTTACGAAGAAATCCCGTTACCTCGCAGCGCTGGATGATGTCGACACCGAGCGCATCGGCGGCGCGCGCATATCCCCAAGCCACCGCATCGTGCCGGGCAGTTCCCGCCCGTCGCTGCACGATCGCCCCGTGGATGCGGTATCGAGCATCCGGCGCATAGTCCAGATGCGGCACCAACCGCCTTACATCCTCCCGGGAAAGAAGTTCCGCGTCGATTCCGTTCAGCCGCATGGTATTTCCCCGTCGAGCCGCAGCATCGCGCTCCGAGGGCCCGTAGAAAAGGCCAATCAGTCCGCGCTGACTGAACATGACGTTGAAATTCAACTCCTGGGACAGGTGTTCCCAGAGCTTCAGGGAATGCTCGTAAAACTCCGTGTTGCCGGGCATCATATAGTTGGATCGGACAATCGTTGTATTGCGGCCTACATTGCCGGATCCGAGCCAACCCCGTTCCAGGAGTGCGACTCGTTTGATTTGGTGACGGCGAGCGAGGTAGTAGGCAGTCGCGAGCCCATGCCCGCCCGCACCGATAATGACGACTTCATAGGAAGACTTCGGCTCGGGGGAACGCCAGGCAGGCCGCCAGTGGCGCTGGCCGCGAACGCCGTTCCAGAACAATGACCAGGCAGAATACCGTTGCATTTTCTATGGAACCGTTTCAGTACTCCAGACTCGTGCGTGCATACGCGCGGGCGCACTCTAGCGCCGCACACAGGGCGTGCAAGAGCCAGAAGCTCGATACGACCGGACTTTTCAACTGCATTTCCTGTCCCGCCATGTTGCTCTGCCCCACATGCGCCCGCCCCCATCGGGACCCTCGATCCAGAGTTCGGCACTCGATTCAGTTGCTGTACCGCAAGACCGAAATGTCTCGGTGTGAAACACCGGAGCCACTGCACGAAAGGAAAAATGCGCAATTTCCTTTGCCAGCGAAAAAGCTATCCCACAGGCGAGGTCAAACATCGCGGTCGCGAGAAGCGGGCCATGGACGACGAGCCCGGGATAACCCTCCACGCGCCTGCACCACTCCAGGTCGTAGTGAATACGATGAGCGTTGAAGGTCAACGCCGAGTACCGGAATAGCATGCGTTCGTCCGCGTTCCACTCCCTGTGCCATTCGGCCGCCGTTGTCGGCGAAAAGCTCTCCTCCCGTGCGCCCCTCAGACGGGCAGTGCGGTACACGATCAGCTGCTCCTCAACCAGACCGCCCATAGAATGGCATACCGTCACAAAGCAAAGCGGTCCCGAGCGACCGGTCTTTTCCTCGACCCGCTGGATGCGGGAAACTCGCCGTGCCCGGGATCCAAGTCGCGATACCTCGTCACCAATGGCAATCGAACCTGCCGCCCACATCCGGCTCGGCAGTTCAACTGGCGGAAGGAACTCTCCTCGCGCGAGATGGCCGTCCCGGCCGAGCTGCGAGTGTGCGGGAGACTCAAGGAAGTATACCCAGTGCCAGGTTGCGGGAAGTGGATCACCAGCACCTGGATCCGCACCTTCCAGTTCCAGGGTTTGAGACAGGGCCCTGGCCCGCCATGGGTCGATCGAATCGTTGACAACTGCCTCCCGTCCGAGCCAGTTGGTCCAGTCGCGAGACGCCACGATCAAAACCTCCGGTTCCGATTGCTTGTCTGGCTCGAAAACCGAGCCATCATCCCCTGTCTCCTTCGCGCAGGCTTCGAACAGGACCTTGTCCAACAACCTGGATCAGGAACGATTTCGACCTGCCCTCTCCTTCGCTCAGGTATCCAGCGCAACGCAGATTCGTTCCTGCTGTTCCACGAAAGGACTATCCCCAATCTATCCCGAATGGAACTGACCGGTTGCAGCGGGATATCCGGGCGGGAACAGCACGTTCAATCCTGTCGCCGCTCGGGGAGGAACTGCCGGACCATTGAGAATCAGCGAGCCGGCCGCAGCAATGCAAAATCACATCCCTCGTCCGCTTGCAACACCTCTTCGGAATAGAGACGATCGTATCCGCGACGAGCGCCAACGGTCGGGCGCCCGGCCTCCCATTGCGTGCGGCGCGTCTCCAATTCGGACGAATCGACAAGCAGATCCAGCCGTCTCCGCGATACCGAAAGGGCGATACGGTCCCCGGTCCTCACAAGCGCGAGCGGACCGCCAACGGCAGCCTCCGGTGCAACATGCAGAACAATCGTGCCAAACGCGGTTCCAGACATGCGCGCATCCGAAATTCGGATCATGTCCCGGGCGCCGGCTTCCGCCAGCTTCTTGGGTATCGGCAAGTAGCCCGCCTCCGGCATGCCGGAAGCGCTCCTCGGGCCCGCGTTCTGAAGTACAAGAATATCCCCAACCCTCACATCAAGCTCCGGATCATCGATCCGAGCCGCCAAGTCCTCCAGTGAGGAGAACACCACGGCCCGACCCACTGACTCAAACAGCGACGGATCCGCAGCTGAGCGCTTCAGGATTGCTCCACGTGGCGCCAGGGAACCGTGCAGTGCGACAAGCCCGCCATTCGGCTCAACGGGATCCCCGAGGGATCGGATGACACCATCATTTCCGTGCCTGCCCATAGAGGTCAGACGTTTCCCGAGCGATTCTCCGGTTACCGTCAAACAATCGGAATCCAGGAGCGGTGCCAACTCCGCCAGCACTGCGTCCAGCCCGCCAGAGGCAAAGAAATCCTCCATGTAATGTGGCCCGGTCGGCTTCAGGTTCACGAGTACCGGCGTAGTGTCTGACAACTCGTTGAGCCAGGAAAGCGGGAGATCAATTCCAGCGCGACCGGCAATGGCAGTCAGGTGAATCACCGCGTTTGTTGAACCACCAAGCGCCAGAATCACGCGCAAGGCATTGCCGACCGCCGCCCGCGTGATGATCTCGCTGGGGCGAACGGGATGATCCACGAGCCGCACGGCTGCCCGCCCGGTCGCTTCGGCTGCACGCAGGCGGTCCGCGTGAACCGCAGGAATCGCAGCAGTGCCAGGCAGCATCATGCCGAGAGCTTCGGCCACACAGGCCATGGTCGAGGCAGTACCCATGACCGGACAGGTTCCCGCCGTGGTGGCAAGTCTGCCTTCGACCGCTCGGATTCTGGACCGATCAATGGTGCCGGCCCGGTACTGATGCCAGAAGCGACGGCAATCGGTGCAGGCGCCCAGCCGTTCCCCGTCATGCCGCCCGGTCATCATCGGCCCGGCTACCAGTTGAATTGCAGGCACGTCCGCGGACACGGCTGCCATGAGTTGGGCGGGTACCGTCTTGTCGCATCCTCCCATCAGCACCACCGCGTCCATCGGTTGTGCGCGAATCATCTCTTCCGTATCCATCGACATGAGATTGCGAAATTTCATGCTGGTGGGACTGAGGAAACCCTCACCGAGGGAAATGGTTGGAAACTCCACCGGAAGTGCACCCGCGGCCAGCACGCCGCGCTTCAACGCAGCAAGTAGATCGGGAAAATTCCGATGGCAGTTGCTGTAGCCGGAACCCGTGTAGGCGATTCCGACCACCGGGCGGGACAGCATCGCATCGGAATACCCCATCGACTTGGCGAATGACCGGCGCAGATACAGGGCAAACTCGGAGTCCCCATATTGCGTGAGGCCCCGTGATAGCCCCTTTCCGGTGTTCGAATTGTTCATTTCGCTCCTGCCCCCGGGCCACAAGACTGCCCTGCTGACGAACCGCCCACCGACATCCGCCAACTTCCCGTTGGACGCCATACCGCGCAACACTAGCGCCTCGAACGGTGCCAATCAGAGATAGCATAACGCACGTCTGCTACGTCGGACGACTACGGGGAGGCCCCTCCGCTGCAGAACAACGCGCCGTCCACGAATACCACAGAATTGTTCTGGCAGAGTGGTCGCGAATGGCCTCGCGATCGGCAGGATTGATTCCCTGGCAACGACCCTTATCCGCGATCATGTAGGGAGGTAGGACCCGGTTAACCCTTTGCTAGCAAAGGATTACGAGGAATTAAAGACAAAGAAACCTTCACCAACCGGGTGCTGAATTGATCCTCGATTTCACTTCTCTTTTCAAGATCGACTTTTCGAACCTCCAGAGCGACATGACGCCTCATGGCGGGGTCGAGCTGTGGCTACGGACTGCGTCGCGGAGCGGCGTATTCCGGGA
>CAZPXZ010000069.1:0-6615 GCA_964590405.1 uncultured Rhodobacterales bacterium
TATCCTTGGGAATATTGAGGAAAAATGAGTGCAACATCCATAGGGTGAAGGGTTGGTTGATCGCGACAAGAACGATGATGGTGGTTGGGAGTATCCCCCAGATATTCCACTCGAAGAATGGCAGGAGGTAGCCCGAGACCAACGTGATAGGCGGCATTGCCCGGAACACCAGCGCTGCCATCAGAATCCAGAAGGCATACCGCCGGCCGGAGCGGGCAAGCGCATATCCACCAAGCGTACCGATGGTCAACGAGATGATGACGGTAAAGAACACGACGATGCAGGTGTTGAACGCCGGGACCCAGAACTCTTCCTGTACCCATGCGCCGAAGTATCCTGCCAGGGTAAACGCACTGCCGGTCTCCCTGACGGTGTGGACCCCGTAAATGGCATTGCGCCAGTCGGCCTTGGAGAAGAAGTCAGCCTGCACCTTGAACGATCCCCACAAGGTCCAGAGGAACGGGAATGCCGCAATGATCAGCCACAGGGCAACCAGCCCTGTCGAGAAGACGACCAAGGGGGTAATCCGGGATTGCGCCTTGGTTGCCATGACCGATTCCTCAATGCGCCTTGCGGCTGTAATCCCGCCAGGTACGGATTACGACCGGTATCAGGAGTATGGCCACGCCGATAATGGTCATCATCGACGTGGCTCCGGCCGAGCCATAGAGCGGGTGGCCGCTCTCACGCAGATCATTGAAGATGATCCAACTCAATGATGTTGCGTGAGCCTGTGCCTGAAAGCCCACGATGGGCTCGAAAACCCGGAAATTATCCATCAGGAGGATCAACGTTATGAAGATCACCAGTGGCATGAGATGCGGCACGACCACGTGAACCAACCGCTGCCATTTGGAGGCGCCGTCAATCATGGCTGCCTCTACCGTATCCTGGGGGATGGTCTGGAGGCCCGCGTAGAAGACGATGAAGCTGAAAGGCAGCAGGTGCCAGATCCCATAGACCATCAACATGATCCAGGTCAGCGCCGGCACGGCCTTCAGACTGAGTGCATTGTCATTGAATATGCGCTGCAGGGTGGCACCAATGATGCCGTCGGCGTCCACCATCCAGAACAGGATCAGCGACCCCACCAGCGGGGTCACGATCATCGGCAACAGCGAGAAGAATATTGTCGGACCCTTGAACAATCGCGGGAGGTTGTTGACGCCAACGGCAACGGCGAGTCCGAGAACCAGTACAAAGGGGGTGACCACCAACGTGTAGGTCAGGGTAAAGGCCAATGCCTTGTAGAATGGCAGGTTGAGGACCTTGCGCAGGAAACTCCCGGTACTGTCCGAAGTCGTCCACGCCTCGGCAACCTCGGCGAATGCCAGGTGTGACCGGTTTGTATACGTTTTCAGACCATTGAACCGACCCAGTGGCCGTTCCTTGCGGAGACTCTCAGTCGCTTCCGTATCGACCGACGTGGTCTCCTTGCAACCGAACGGGTCGCAGGTTTCCGACACCACGAGCACCTGCTCATGTTCGACGTGAAGCGACTGGATAAACACCGACACAATGGGCAGTGCGATAAAAAGCACCATGGCGGTGAGGGTCGGCAGAATGAACCAGAAGAATGTGCGATTTGCCATCGGGTCGGTTCCGGTGAAGGATTTGCGGGAATAGGGGCCGGCGGCGGCCCCTACCCAGGGAACACTACTGCAAGAAGCCAGCTTCCTTTGCGCCGGTGATGTAGGCCGTCTCGACATCGGCAAGCGCCTGTTCAGCGCTTTCATCGCCCTTGAGGAAGTCGACCAGTTCCGCGCCCAGAGCGTTATGCATCAAGCCGATATACGGAATCATCGGGTAAGACTGCGCACCGCCGGAAGCAGTTGCCGCAACACCAGCCGCTGCCGGGCCGGGATTGAAACCCTCGATCAACCAGACCGCGTCGTCGTTGTGCTCGGCAACCATTTCCGGAGTCAACCCACTCACCAGCGCGGCAAAGGTAGCCTCGGCCTCCTCGTCAGGCACATTGGTTGAAATGGTGATGCCGTCCCACCACACGGTCGGAGCCGCGGCCAGGACGGTGCCGGAGGTTACTTCCTCGCTGGAGCCCTCATCATCAAGGATCACGCCACCGCGCGAGCCCCACATGATTGCGAGAGCGACTTCGCCAGCTTCCCACAAGCCCTGGGTTTCGTTTGATGCGTATGTGAGCAGGTCAGGATTGGCATATTCGCTGAGTGCCTTCATCACGTTCAGCGTTGCAACTCCCTTCTCGTTGTTGATCGCCGGCTGAGCCGTACCCGGCTCGAAGAACTCTCCACCGTGAGCAAGATAGACGATGTTGAAGCTCTCGCCTACGTTCCAGCCCACCTGCATGTTCATCACGAAGGGAAACTCCATGATGCCTGCAGCCCTGATCTTCTCGGCCGCATCCAGCACCTCATCAAAGGTTGCCGGGATGGTATCGATGCCGACCTGCTCAAGAATGTCGGTTCTCACGAACAGGTGTTGTGAATTCGCCATGAACGCCACCGCCATGACGTCACCGTCGATGGTGATCAACTGGTGTGGTTCCAGATGAGCACCGTACTTCTCGACCCAAGCATTCAGCGGTCGAACGAGGCCATCATTCATCAACTGTGTGAGTGTCGAGTTCGCGACGATCACCGACGTGTACTCGGCCGGGTCGGGAGTCAGAGCGGCATTCATGATCTGGCGGGCTTCCGTGGTATGGTTGCGGGTGAATTCGGCTGCCGCTCCCGCACAATTTGCCTCGGCATAGTCCACAACCGCGTGGATTGCCGGGAAATCACTGGCCAGAATTCGGATCGATTGACCTCCCGGGCCACAGTCTGCGGCCCAGGCCGCAGAACTCACCATCGTGGCAGTCGCCCCGACGAGAGTTAGGATTCTAAGGTGCATACTGTCTTCCTTCCTTGTCTTCATGTGCACAAATTCTGCGCATGTGGCGGCAACCCGGCCATCCTGTGCCGGGCTTTCCATGAGGCATCAAACCTCCATTCGCTCACCCGCTTCATCGAACAGGTGGCAAATCTCCCGTGGCACCGAAATCGACACCGTGTCACCGATCTCGGATCGGAAGTCTTTCGGCGCGCGCACCGCGATCAGGTCGCCACCGATACGAACGGACACCATCGTGGCATCGCCGAGTAGTTCCAGCGTGTAGATGGGGGCCGTGATCTCGCGGTGTCCGACATCGCCAAGGCTGGCATCCTCGGCCCGGAAGCCCAGTGTTGCGGGGCCATCGGCAGCAGAAAACCCGTCAACACGCACATGTTCGGCGATGAACGCTCCCCGGTCCATCCTCCCCCTCATCAGGTTCATGGCCGGATTGCCGATGAATCCGGCGACAAAGGTATTGTCAGGAGTTTCGTAGATCTCGGTCGGCGAACCCACCTGCCTCACCACGCCCTTTTCCATCACGACCACGCGGTCGGCAAGCGTCATGGCTTCGACCTGGTCGTGGGTGACATAGATCGTGGTTACCTTCAGCTCATGACTGAGATTCTTGATCTGAGCCCGGGTCGAAACCCTGAGCTTTGCATCCAGGTTGGAGAGCGGTTCATCCATCAGGAACACGTTTGGCTCGCGCACGATGGCACGGGCAAGCGCAACTCGCTGACGCTGACCCCCAGACAGCTCGGCGGGTTTGCGGTGAAGGAACTCGTTGAGCTCGACCATCGCCGAGGCGCGGCGTACCTTTTCTTCGTGCGTAGACGGTTCGACCCCGCGAACCTTCAACGGAAAACGGATGTTGTCAAAGACATTCATATTCGGATAGAGCGCGTAACTCTGAAAGACCATGGCGACATCACGGTCCTTGGGCTCCAGGTCGTTGACCACCTTGCCATCGATCACGATTTCACCCTCGGTCGGGTCCTCGAGTCCGGCGATCATGCGCATGGTGGTCGTCTTGCCGCAGCCAGAGGGGCCGAGCAGCACCAGGAATTCACGGTCGGGGATCGTCAGGTCGAAGTTGTCCACACCAACAACGCCGCCCCATCGTTTCGAGATATTGCGAAGCTGGATTTCCGCCATATGGCTTCCCCTCCATAGGATGTCTCGCCTGGGTCCGCGGTCGGGACATGACGCGCAACCAGCAAGTATGCATATTAATCGCATACGTATGCATAGCACACGAGAGTTGGACAGAATACCCGACAGTTCATGCTGCGGGCAATCCATCAATGTCGCAGCCTTCAGAACGATCGCATGCCAACGCTCTTCCCCGTGCGATTGTCCCGATCCCCGATACCAGCCCAGCCGCAGAAGCGTTCGGACAGGCGTGATCCGTGTGGCCACAGACCCGATATGCGGACCATTCTCCCTTCCCTGATGTCCGGTCGGCATAACCGAGGGCGTTGCAGGCCTGACGGGTATGGGCAGGGTCGGCGGCGAGCAACTTGCGGCACATGCATTCCAGTACCCGGCAGCACTGCACCAACGCTTTCCGCCCAGCCTCGCGGTTCGGTCCGGGCTTGATCTTGTTGGTTCTGCCGCGGTCCCCGACTACCACCGGCGAGACGTGGTTCGCCATCAAACAGTTGGCCTCTAGACTGTAACGTCCGCGAGCGCCCGCCCGCTTGCGCGACATTCTGCAGATGCGCGGCCGGATACCCTGACGCCGACTCCTGGAACCCCTCCTTTGCTCGGACGTTCGCCGACTACAACGCCTGATCCCGCTATCGAACAAGGACGTGTACGGCGCTTCAGGCCTCCCGATGTCACTATCGCGGATGACAACTGTCACAACGCCGACACGCAACTCGATCCCGGCGGCGAAACCGTGCTCGACCGCTCTTGGCGCATCTGCCTTGCCGCAGGGCTTGACAACCCATTCGTCGGCCGCATTCCGGACATCCGAATTCCCGACTCCGCGGTCTTTGTGCAGATTGCCGACATTACGGCACTTGGCCATCCGACCGACATCCGGGATGAACATCCGGCCAATTCAGACGTTCCGATCATCAGGAACGATGCATGACGGCGTTGAGCGACGGTGGAAATCGAACCTGTGCCATCCACGTTCCCCAGGGAAGAGTGCCCGCCAGATCTCAGTCTGGCATTCCAGAGCGTACGGGACCGCGGCGAAGGTGAGTTCTGCAGTCCGCCAACCCAAGGTTAACCTCGCTGAAACGGGAGGTTTCTCGTCCGCCTGGGCTGCCGCCTTGTACAGATGCTGCTGCCAGTCCATAGACCCGTTCCTCGCATAGCGGCAGATCCTGGCGAATCCCGATGGTTGCAGAACATTCGCTTGCTCGCCCGGCAGCAGTCCGCACTCAATGTTGCGGTTTTTCATATTCGAGGGCGCCATGGCAGAACGGTAATGAACAGGGTGAGCGATGAACGCTTGGTTCTGCCCCTGTCAAGCGACTTGGTTCAGTCCCGTTGGACGGCCACCTAGCGAGCTGCCGTCCAATCCGCAGCCTGCGACAGCAATGGAACTGCCCGGCACGGTAATGGCGGTTGGCGCGGGGCTCCTGCCATCCACATATTCATGCTCCGGGATATCCCTTCCTTGTCTTTGGTCTGCCGCCTGCCTGGGTATGGGAAATCGTTCTTACTCCGCCGTACTGTGCGGACGGAGTCGGAATCGCCTCGACGATTCGAGTCCTTCGCTGCGAAAAGCTGCAGCACCTTGGCCAAGCTTTCTACCTGATCAATACCCCGAGGTGAGGTCAAGCAGGCACACGTCAGGTCCGGAGCTTATCCTGTTGACCTCCAGCCTGCGGTTCACCGGCCCATGTACTGCTTCCGACATACGGCCGGACCTGGAACTCGACACAACCTAGGTGCCCAAACTCGACCACAATCTCTTTCTGGATGAAATTGCCTGATGCTGCCAATTCCGGTTGAATCACTCCTCCTGTCCTTGCATTGCGTCCCGAGTACGCCTTACAGCCCGGACAACCATTTCGAGGATCGCCGACTGCAATTCGGCCGAATATCCTCCAAGCTTGTTCAAGATTGAATTGCCGGCCGGAGATTCGTAGAAGTCCAGCAGGGCTTTTATTTCATCGGAGGTAAAGTGCCTTACAATTGCCGGCACAACGATTTGCTCCAGTTCCTCCACACTCAATTCTTCCCGAAACAATCGCCTGTAGAGATCCGGATCATGACTTGCACCGTGATCCGTCACGGAACTCTCAAGGTCCCTCAAGATCACCGGAAGTGTTACAGCTGCAAGTCGTTCTGCGAGCAAGCGACGATTCTCTGCTGTATCGGGAGGCCCGGGACTTGAAAGTACAATTCCCTGGCCCGCTGCAACCAGAACAAGCACCAGCATACTTCGTGCCAGCCAAGCAATTCGCATGCAACTGGATCCCCTTGCTCCGCAAACTTCCCAGATGTTGCACACCTGCATCATCTGAATGCAGTTTCGCGCAATTTAATCCCGTTGGCAAGCGAAAAAACGACTTGATGACAACAAATTGTGTGAGACAATTCAATATCACAAATTAGATACTCTTATACCCCTGTCGATGCTCAAACTACTCAACACACCTGCAAGATATCGCACAACCGCCGGTTCAAGGTTGCCTGCTGAAAGGTGTTCTGGAAAGTGTGCTTTCCCAGTGCTTTTAATGGCTCGAATGAGAAATTTACAAAGCAGTATCAGAATGCGCACCGCGTCATTGTAGTTTA
>CAZPXZ010000069.1:6625-19534 GCA_964590405.1 uncultured Rhodobacterales bacterium
GCCGTTGCACAAACCGAAATGGCCACAAATATGCGGAGCGTGCGTTGCTCTTCCATCCGTTTCGTCATGCCTGAACCTGCGGCCTGTTATGTCAGTTCAATTTCCGGACTTGCCAGAAAACAACGCCTGGATGCGGACAAACTGGACACGCCTATTCTCTGCACCGTGGAATCCGAGTGCGACCTTGCAGGCTAGCGAATCATATCCTGCAAGATGTCCGTGACTAGTTGGCCTGAATTGGGGGGCCGGAGAAGCCTAGACCAAAATTCCCGAAAATAGTGACGAGAACCTTGGGAAACTTCCCCACAGGATGCTCTGGTCGTGGATCCGGGTGGTGTGAAATTCGATGCCCAGCGACAAGTTCGCCCGAAATTTGATCGATTGCTGGCAAAGCGGTAATTTCGGGAGGTGGCCGGTGAGCCGTCAACTGGCTACCGCGCGATCTCGGGTGCTTCCCCTTCCTCCAGCGAGCCGATCCCGCTGGAGATTCTGATGTTCGGTCAACCGCGACTTGTCGCCTTTGCGGCTCCGGACGGCATGTCGCCGAAATAGAAGCTGTATCCCGGAATATGCTTTCGGCGCTCGCGGAGCGGCATTCCCTCGAAGGGATACACGGTGTGATCGCCACATGCCTCGTCGTGGCAGGGAAGAATGTAGTCAGCCCGCTTGTCAATCTCCTCCACGGACTTCCAGCCCTCGTACGAGTTCACGAACCGGGCCGGCACCCAATAGCGCCATTTCTCCTCTTCGTTCGGCTCCAGGTTGCGGGCCTGGAAGATCGCATCCCCGCAGATCACGATGTCGCCTGCCGCGGTGGCCACGGTCACCGCCATATGCCCGACGGAATGGCCCGGGGTATGAAACATGGTGATACCCGGCAGAACCTCGCACTCCTGCTCCACCACCTCGAAGACGCATCCGGCATAGGCGGGTTCGATGCCGAGAATTGGGCATTCGTAGGTGCGGTAGTAGAGCGGCAGCGGGTTGTAGGCCATCTCGATCTCTGCCTTTGGAGCAATGTACCGGGCGTTTCTGAATTCCTTCATGTTCTGGACATGATCCCAGTGCAGATGCGTGAAGACGATGGCATCGATCTCGTCGGGATGGACTCCGAGTTCTTTCTGCAGGTGCAGGTGCACTTCCGTACAGCCCCGTTTCTCGCACTTGTGGTGATAACGGGTCGCTCGCTCCTCGTCGCAGAGGCCCGTATCGACAAGAATCTTGTGATCGCCGGTGTCCACGTAGTAGCAATAGACCGGATTCCAGATCTTCTTCCCAGCCGGACCCTTCCAGAAGACGTATGTCCCCAGATCAGCTTCCAGCCAGCCGGTGTTGATCGGATAGATCCGGGTCTGCTCCAAGCCCATCTTCGCCTCCCTGTCTTCCCTGCACCTTCATCTCCGCGGAACGACTCTCGCCCTTTCGGCCAAAGCCGGCACATCCAAACAAAGGACCAGCGAAAGGGATCTCTCGCCAAGGAAAATCCAGATGTGCGGATGGACAGGAGTGCAAGGCAATCTGCGTGCCAGACAGTACCGGTCGCCCGCTGACCTGTCCACCGCACGCGAACCCAAGGAACTGTACCGCGCGCATCAGCCCCGGATTGCCCGGCACCGGGAGACCTCAGTCGACCTCCCGCTGGATCCGGATCCTCCGTACGATCTCCAGATCGCGCGCTGCCTTGAATTCCTCCGGGTCGCGAACCGTCCAATCGTAGAATCCCCTTCCCGACCGCATGCCCGTATGGCCCTGCGCGAACAGCTGCCCGACCGGCGTGTCGGCAGGATCAGTGACATTGGAGAGATTTGCCCAGACGTCCTTCGCCGCCGGACTGTTGATCAGGTCGAGCCCGGCCAGGTCCGCGTGCTCGAACGCCCCCATGGCCGGCAGTCGCCAGGCATAGCCCTGCTTCAGAATGGTGTCGCACGCTTCCGGTGTCGCAAGGCCCTGGCCAACCAGGGTCGCGAACTCCCGGAGCACGGCATGCTGGATCCGGGCCCAAAGAAATCCGGGAATGTCGGGACAGCAAACCGGTGTCTTGCCGGTGAGGTCGAGAATTGCGGAGACCCGCTCCACCGTGCCCGGGGCGGTTTGCGCACCCGGCACCACCTCCACGAGGGCGACCAGATGCGCCGGTTGGGCGTAGTGAGCGACACAGAACCGTTCCGGCCGGGCCAGCGCGGACTGGATCTGGCCCGCACCAATCGCCGAAGTCGTGCTGGAGAGGATTGCATTCTCCGGACATGCCGACTCCGCCTGGCGAAGAATGGACTGCTTGAGGCCGATCTCCTCGGCAACCGCCTCGATCAGGAACCCCGCCGAACCGACTGCCTCGTCAATCTCCGTGGTGGTCGTGATCGCGTCACGCGCGATCTCGGGAGCACGTTCCTCGAGCCCCTGCGCAACCAGGAACGTGGCCGCCGCGTCGATGCGTCCGAGCGCAGCCGCAAGGGATTTCCTGCTTCGCCCCCAGATCCTGACCTCGGCCCCGCCCAGCGCAAGCGAAAGGGCGATCTGCGCACCCATGGTTCCGGAACCGAGGACTGCGCATGGGGGCAGCACCTCAGCCGGCATTTCGCCATCCGCCATCGGTCCGCTTAAGCTGACCCTCTGCCTCGAACGCCCGCAGGCTTGCGTCGATCGAGACGAGTGCCCTCCATTCATGCACCATCCCCTGGTCGTCGCACACCTTGTCGCGCAATTCCGCGAAGCCGATGCCCGGATTGGCCTTCACATGCGTGAGAATCGAGTCTTCCACCTTGTCCACACGCCGCCGGCAATCGTCAATCAACTCCCGCGTGGCCGTCGCGTCCTTCGGGTCGTCATGGGCCAGGATGACGATCCGGACGTCCCGCTCGTCGAGAAACCGCTCGATCTTGTCAAAGGTCGCCCGCATGACGGCCGGATCCTCGTAGAGGTACAGAACGGGGTTGAACGGCGGCAGCAACGGATCGGCGATAACCAGTGCTCGAGTGGAATGTTCGAAGAACCCTACCTCCGCCATGGAGTGGCCCGGCACCTCCACAACCTCGAGCGATACGCCGCCGCCAAGGTCGATCTGATCCCCCTCCCGGATGAACTCGTCGATGGGTCCTTCCGTCGGACCCATCCAATCGAGATACTCGCTGTTGAGATCAAAGACCTCGCCCTCCGGGAAGGCATGCACGATCGTCTTCGCGTTCAGCATGTTGTCCGCAACCCGGTCGGCGCGGGCGGCATGCCCAAGGATCCGGCACCCGGTCTTCTCCTTGAGCCAGCCATTGTTGCCGACATGGTCCATGTGCTCGTGGGTAAGCAGCAAGTGGTCCAGCTGCCCGTAGTCCAGCCCGAGTTCCCGGAAGGCGGCTTCCAGCGATGGCCTGCCCGCATGCAGTCCACTGTCGATCAGTGCAACCCGGTTCGCTCCCCGCACAAAGAACACCCGGGTCGCGGTCTTTCCCTCATGGTCGCCGGGGAGCCCCATGCTGATCGAAGAGATGGGTCCGAGACGAAAGCTGATGACGCTTGAATTCATGATTCTCCCCCTACTTTCCCTCGAATTGTGGATCGCGCTTCTCGACGAATGCCGCGATTCCTTCCTTGCCGTCCTGCGTTGCGTAGAGCACTCCGAGCACACGCTGCTCGAAGGTCAACCCCGCTGAAAGCGAGGTTTCCAGCCCGTCCTCCACGACCCGCTTGCCCTCGGCAAGGGCGACGGGGGCCTGCCCCGCCAGAAGCTCTGCAAGTTCGAGCGACCTCGGCATCAACGCCTCCGGCTTGCAGGCTTCGAGCGCGGCCCCGTAGGACACGGCCTCTGCCGCGGTGATCATGCGTCCGGTCAGCAGGATTTCCTTTGCCCGCATGGCACCGACAAGGCGGGGCAGGCGCTGCGTCCCGCCACCGCCGGGCAGCAGCCCGAGCTTGATCTCGGGAAGGCCGAGCCGTGCCTTCTCGCTGACGAGGATGAAATCGCAACAGAGCGCGAGCTCGAATCCGCCACCCAGCGCGAACCCGTTGACGGCGCAGATCGTTACCTGGGACAATCCTGCGAGGGCGTCAAACGTCTTCCTCGAACGCCGCTGGAACGCATCGAATTCCGCCTGGGATGCACCGTGGTAGCCGGTGATATCCGCACCGGCCACAAAACCCCGGCCGGTTCCGGTCAGCACCAGAACGCGTACTTCCTGCCGCGTCGCGAGCGCCTCCACATATGTGCCAAGCGCCTCCATGATCTCGAAATTGAGGGCGCCCAGCGCCTCTTCCCTGTCGATCCGGAGCACCTCGATCGCACCCTTTCGCTCCAGAACGAGGTTCTCCGTCAAGCGCTCCTCCATCGGTCAGATCGCTCCCTCTTCGTCAAGTGCCGCGATTTCCGAAGCATCAAGATATGTCTCCAAAACCTCGCGATTGTGCTCGCCCACCAGCGGCGCTGCCCGCGCCGCCACTGCGGGGGTCCCGCTCATGTCGATCGGACATCCGATTGCCCGGATCCGGCCGGCCCTTGCGTGATCCAGTGCAACGAGCCGGGGGGAATCCTCCTCCACCAGGCTGTCCATCACCTCGCGAGATCGGCGCACAGGTGCGGCCCATACATCCGCGGCCTTGAAGACCTCCATCCACTCCGACGTGGATCGAAGGACAATTCGGTTCGCAATCGCCTGGCGCGCCTCATCGCGATCCGTCCACGCATCCAGCGCACCGAGCGATTCCGCGCCGATCAGGGCGCCCAGTTTATCCAGCGGGCACATCGCAATGGCGATCCACCCGTCTTTCGTCTCGTACGTCCCGTAGGGAGCATCATTCCAGCAGGACGCGATTCCGGCCTCGGAGCGCTCCAGGCCGGCCGACTGGTTTAGCACCGCGAAATTCTCCTGCGCCATCGCCAGGAGCAATGACGAAAACAGGTTGGTCTCCACCTTCTGCCCGACGCCGTACCGGTCTCGAGCGACGATGGCGGCCAGGATTCCGATGGCCAGCGACTGGGACGCGGCATAGTCCGCGACGGGCGTTCCGCACGCGGTTGGCGGATCCTTGGCGCGACCGGTGTTGAACATGACGCCGCTCATGGCCTGGACGAGCAGATCCTGCCCGGGCCAGCCCTGCCTCGCCAACCTGCTACCGGCTCCCCATCCGGAGCCGGAGGCATAGATGACTTTCGGATTTGCCGCACGAAAGTCCTCGTAGCCCAGTCCGAGCCGGTCCATGACACCAGTGCGAAAATTCTCGGCAACGACGTCGCAATGCACGGAAATCTTCAGGAGCGCTTCCCGCCCCGCCCTGCTCTTCAGATCGATGGCAAGGGAACGCTTGTTCCGGTTGAAGGCGTGAAAGGCAGCGCTGTCACCACCCACAAGCTCGCCGAGCATGGGCATGGATCGGATCCAGTCCCCGGTCCCGGGCCGCTCCACCTTGATCACGTCAGCGCCCAGATCCGCGAGCATCTGCGTGCAGAGCGGCCCCAACATCATCTGGGTAAAGTCCAGGATACGGACGCCGGCGAGTGCACCGCGGGCGCCGTCGGCACCGTCCGGCCGCGCCGTCATCGCCCTGCCCCCCGGGGGAGATCCCGGCGGCAGCGACTGTAGACCGACTCCAGTTCGCCGACAGCCTGCTCCGGCGCAACCCTGCGCCGCAGGAGATCGACCAGTGCAGTCCCGAGTTCCAGCTGGGCCTGTGGCCACCAGATCGCAAGAGGGCGGACCCAGGCCGACTCCTGCGTCGCCCTCGTTCGCCGGAAGAAATTGTCCGTCGACGCATTGGCCTCGGGGTCTTCCCATCCCCCCAGACCCGCCGGCTGGCCACCGTTTCTAGCCGCAAGCCGTTGACCCTCGTCAGAGCAGTACCAGGTTGCAAACGCCGCCGCTTCCTCCACAACCGTGCTCGCCGAGGAGACTGCCATCCCCGCTCCACCCAGCAGGCTTCCGCAGTTACGGGGCGGCGGACCAAAACGCCAGCCACCCTGCTGCGGTGCCGTTCTGCCCACATATCCGAATGTCAGCGGGATGAAAGCGACTTCCGGACGGGACTCCGTCTCGCGAAAAATGTCCCGTGGCGTACATTGCCAGCAGTACTCCTCCACGTCGGATGCCAGCCGCCCGAGAAGCGCCACGGCGTCCACTGCCCTGGCAGGATCCCGGAACAGTTCGCGATCGCCATCCGGGCCGGTTCCGCTGGCAGCAAGCAGGCTTAGAAGGCATGAAATCGCATCCGTGTGGTAGAGCGCCAGCGCGACAGATCCCGGCACCGCATCCTGCAAAGCAAGCGCTTCCTCCCAGGTCTCGGGCGGATCGATGCGGCGCTCCTCGAACCATGTCGGTCGGTGTGCAGAGACATGGCAGGCAGCATCCGAAGCCAAACCGGACACGACACCGTCTACAAGGAACGAAGCCTGCGCGGCACCGACCGAACGTTCCTCCGCCCGCTGGATCACGCTTGTCTCGACCAGACTACCGATGGGTATGACCGCCTCTTCCTCGATCGCCTGTGCCATGTGCGGGTAGTCGACTATCATCACGTCGCATTGCGGCGAGAGTTCACGGAGCGGCTGATCATTGAATGCCGTGAGCGGTCGCCGGCTGATTTCAATGCATCCGCCTGTGCGCTCCTTCCAAACCGCAGCGGCGCACCGGAGCGGCTCCACGCAACGCGGGTCGTCCCAGGCGACAACGCGCAAACTCACACCTGTCAAGACGTTCCTCCTGCCCTTCTGTCCGCGGCGATGGTCGCCAGACATCTCGTTTCCGGTTCCATTGCCCGCAGAGTTTGCCTCAAGAATTGATAATTCGAATTACCACTGATATAGTGGATTTCCACCGATCGCGTCAAGCTGGAGTCTCGACGTAACTTTCGTGGCCAACATGTCCCAGATCGCTCGGGCAGCCGGCGTATCGCCGGCCGTCATCTCGCGTGTCGCGAACGGGGACCCGTCCCTCCGGATCCGTAAGGAAACCCGCGAACGGGTACTCGGGGTCATCCGGAAATACGACTATGCGCCAAACGCGGCGGCAAAGTCCCTGCGCAAGGCGGAGACAGGGCTCCTGGCGCTGGTTGTGCACGATCTCTCCAATCCCCTACATTCGGAAATCCTTTCCGGGGCGCGACAGGAGGCCGACCGGCGGGAGAAGTCCGTCCTCTTCGGCGAGGCGATGGAAATGGGCAACGGGCTCGGCCGGATCGAGGAACTGATCGCAGGCGGGGGCGTTGATGGGTTGATCCTTCAGGGCGCGGGATGCGAGCACGACCGCGCCCTGGCGTCGGCGGCACGGCGCTTGATGCCGACCGTCCTCCTGCAATCCGGGGAAGCCCGGGGCAACGCGACACTGGCCCGTCTCCCTGACGAACGAGCTGGCCGGATGGCGACGGAATACCTGCTCGAAATGGGGCACCGGCGGATCGCATTCCTCGGAGTGGCCGAGGACCTGCCGTTTTCCGTTCATCGGTGCCAGGGATGGAAGACCGCCATGTCCAGAGCTGGCCTCAAGGTGCAGGGGCACTGGTTCGATGAAGCAGGCTCATCCTTTGCGCCCGGCGCACGCGCCGCAGCAAGAATGGTCCGGGCGGCTCCGGAGATCACCGGCCTCGTGGTGGCAAACGTGGCAGCCGCGATCGGAGCCCTTGCCGCACTCTCGGATCTCGGCCAACATGTTCCCGACGACATTTCGATCGTCGCGATCCACGATGCGGAGATTGCCGCGTTCGTCCGCCCGGCGCTGACCGTGGTCCGAATGCCCCTCCGGGAACTGGGTGCCGCCGCGGTCTCCGCCTGCTGCCAAAAGGGAATCCCGACACGGCGTGAAATCCGGATCTCGGCCCCGGGACCGGTACTCGTCCTCCGCAGCAGCGCCACGGCAGCGCCTGTATGATGTCCTCTGGCCTGCGCAAACGACGCGTCCGGACGCGAGACGGCACGGGATGCAGCGGATGCCAAAACCAGGTCAAGTGGCCCGGGAGAAGGTGAATGTCCGGCATCGTCCTTGACAGGGTAGTGAAGCGGTTCGGGAGCGAAGTCGTCATTCCCGAACTCAGCCTGTCGATCGACGAGGGAGAATTCGTGGTCATTGTCGGCCCTTCGGGCTGTGGTAAATCGACTACGCTGCGAATGATCGCCGGCCTGGAGGATGTTTCGGGAGGCTCAATCCACATTGCAGGACGTGACGTGACCTGGATCCCGCCCAAGGCGCGGGACATTGCCATGGTGTTCCAGTCCTACGCGCTTTACCCGCACATGAATGTGGCAGCGAACATGTCCTTCGCCCTGCGGCTCAGCGGCACGCCGAGGGCAGAGATCGAGGAACGCGTGCAGCGGGCCGCTGAAATGCTCGAACTCACCGACTACCTGAACCGGAGGCCCAAGGATCTCTCCGGCGGCCAGCGCCAACGCGTCGCCATGGGACGGTCGATTGTCCGCGATGCCTACTGCTTCCTGTTCGACGAGCCTCTCTCCAACCTTGATGCGAAGCTTCGCGCCTCGATGCGCACCGAACTCTCCATCCTGCACAAGAAACTCGACCGAACGATGGTTTACGTAACCCATGACCAGATCGAGGCGATGACCATGGCGGACCGCATCGTGATCATGGATCGCGGCGAAATCGAACAGGTCGGCACGCCTCGCGACGTCTACAACTCCCCGAACAATCTGTTTGTCGCGGGCTTTATCGGTTCCCCTTCCATGAATTTCCTCGACGCCGAGGTTGTGGAGGACGAGTCCGTCTCCGTTCGTGGCGACGGCTTTGCATTCCCGCTCCCGGCGGATCTTGCCGCCCGGGCACGCAAGGTCGCTTCCGGAAAGGTGAAGGCCGGCCTCCGGCCGGAACACTTCTCGGCACCGCTGGCTGCCGGGCGCACGACCGATGCTGCCCTGTCGCCGGTGCGCCTTGATGTGGATGTCGCAGAGTACATCGGATCGAGCCAGTTCCTCGCGGCCCGGATCGGCGCCAAGACCGTTACGGCCGCCGTCGAAGTAGGGCCCGACACGCCGCCGATGCAGAGCGGCGAATACGCTTTCGATACGAACAGGCTATACCTGTTCGATGCCGAATCCGGGCAGTCCATCTGATGGTGGCCCCGGGAACACCCCCAGTCATGGTCTGGGTCAACAGGGAGAAGGAAAATTGATGAGGACTTTTCATAGTGCGGTAGCGCTTTGTGCGGCCGCCCTGCTGCTCGCCTTGCAGGCAGTACCGGCGTCAGCGAACCCGTACGAGAAATACGCCGGAACGACGATTGTCGTCAGTTGGCCGGCGCTGGCGCATTTCCAGGCGGCAGAGACCCTGGTGGAGGAATTCACCGAGGAAACCGGTATCGAGGTCGAGATCGACGCGCTTCAGTACCTGAAGCTCCGCGACCGCCAGCTGCTCGAGATGTCGAAGCCGGAAGGCGATTACGATGTCGTGTCGTGGGTCGTGATGTGGAAGGGCGAGTATGTCTCCAAGGGGCTGCTGACGCCGCTTTCGCAGTTCTTTACCAGTGGATCCCTGGTCGACCCGCATTATGACGTCGACGACATTGCCGATGCCTACCTTCAGAACGGCGGAGTCGTCGGCGGCACGAAGGGCTACATGCCCGGCAAGTCCGGCGCACTCTACGGGATTCCCTTCGGCGCCGAGACCTCGATCCTGGCCTACCGCAAGGACATTTTCGAGGAGCACGGAATCGAGGTACCCGAAACGTATGACGAGCTCCGCGCCGTCATGAAGCAGCTTGGCGAACTCGGCATTCCGGCGATGACCTCCCGCGGCAAGACCGGACACCAGGTTACCGCCGGCTGGCTACTGCACCTCGCACCGCTCGGCGGAAAGATCTTCGACGATGAATGGAATCCGGTGGTCAATTCGCCCGAGGCCGTGGAAGCGGCGCAGGTGATGCGCGAAATTACCCAGACGGGCCCCGCCGGCGTTCCGACCTTCGGATTTGGCGAGGCGTCGGCTGCCTTCCTGCAGGGCGATGCCGCCATGTATCTCGACACGCTCAAGATCGCCGCGATGTCGCGGAATCCGAAGCTCTCCAAGATTGACGGCAAGGTCGGCTACGGACAGCACCCGGTCGGTGTGCGTTGCGGCTCCGAGACGGGCGGCTTCGCCGTCGGCATCCCGGCGAACTCGCAGAACCAGGAGGCCGCGTTCCTGTTCATCCAGTACATCACCTCAAAGCATGGCGACCAGCGCATGGTGGAGCTCGGAGGTGACCCGGTCCGGATGTCGACGATCGAGAACAATCTCGACAATTTCGGCGAGTATCCGGTTGTCCTGGAGCAGCTGCCCTGTGCGGATCCGGACTGGCGTCCGCTGATCCCGGAGTGGAACGAGCTGAACATCGACGTGCTCGGCCAGGCGCTCACGCAGGTGATCACCACCGATGACCCGATCCAGCCGATCATGGATGCGGCCAATGAAAAGGCCCGCGCGGTCATGGAGCGGGAAGGTTATTACACCTGGGCGAGTTACCGCGCCCAGCAGTAACTGTTGCGAACCCTGCCAGGCGGACCCCGGGGTCCGCCTGGCGTGGAGACATGATCGGTGCACGCCGGATCAGCGGCTGAACGTCTCGTGCCCGAGAGCAGTGGGACCGTACGGCCGAGGTTCGATCCCCGTTACGCCACGCCCTATCTCTTCATCCTGCCGGCGGTGCTCGTCATCGTCGGCGGTCTTGTCTACCCGATCTTCGACGCCCTCTATCTGAGCTTCTATGACTGGAAGATCGGAACCCCGATCTCCAACGCACCCTATGTGGGGGTCCGCCACTACCTGCGGATGGCTTCGGATCCGGACGTGCTCGAGTCGATCTGGGTGACCCTCCGCTTCGGGTTCTGGACCATCACGATCGAGATGTTCGTCGGGGTGGCCCTGGCGCTGCTGCTGGAGAAGCCCATCCGCGGCGCGTCCGTGTTCCGAACCATCTTCATCCTGCCGCTCATGGTCTCGCCGGTCGTGGTCGGCCTGATCTGGCGCTACCTGTTCGACGCGCGGATCGGCTGGATCAACTACTATCTGGGCATGATCGGCATCGAGCCGCAGGTCTGGCTGGGCGATGCCGAACTCGCGTTCTTCGCCATCGTGTTCACCGACATCTGGCAGTGGACGCCCTTCATCTTCATCATCATCATCGCCGGACTGCAGGCGCTTCCATCGGAGGTCCTGGAGGCCAGCCGGATCGATGGCGTCAACTGGTGGCAAGAGATCCTGTTCGTCAAGCTGCCGATGCTCCGCTCGATCCTGGTCATCGCGCTGCTAATGCGCCTGATCGATGTCTTCCGGGCGCTGGAGGTCATGTACATTCTCACCGGCGGCGGCCCAGGGCGAGCTACGGAATTGCTGTCGCTGCACATCTACAACCGCGCCTTCGATACCCAGCAACTCGGCTACGCGGCCGCGATCTCGGTGCTCCTGATCCTGCTGGTGTTCGGACTGAGCGTTGCCATTCTCGTCGTTGGCAACCCGTTCAAGGAAAAATCGGACATCTGATCATGAACCCGTACCTGCGACAGCGCCGCTGGCAGAATTTCAGCTACTACGTGGCACTGATCGGGCTCTCAGCCATGGCGCTGGCGCCGATCTGGGTCATGATCGCGACCTCGTTCAAGGACGACGTCATCGTCCAGTCGAAGGAGCCGCTGTGGTTCTTCTTCGTCCCGACGCTGGACAACTACGAGCACATCATGACCCGCGGCAAGTTCGACCGCTACCTCTGGAACTCGGTCATCGTGGGCACCCTCTCGACCGCCATCACCCTGTTCCTGGGCGGGCTTTGTGCCTACGCGCTTGCCCGAACGGAGTTCCGGGGACGCCGCTTCGTCGCCAACACGACGCTGCTGGTCCGGATGGTGCCGCCGGCGGTCCTGGCCGTGCCGGCCTTCGCGATGGTGGTGACGCTGAACCTCGACAACGATCTCGCCGTCCTGACCTTCTTCTACACCGCGCTGAATCTTCCCTTCGCCATCTGGCTCCTGTTCGGGTTCTACAAACAGGTACCGGTGGAACTCGAGGAAGCGGCGATCATCGACGGTGCATCGCCGCTCCAGGTATTCTTCCGGGTCCTGCTGCCTCTCGTGCGCTCCGGCTATGCCGTTGCCGGGATCTTCACCTTTCGGATCGCGTGGAACGAGTTCATCCTCGCGCTGCTCCTGACCGGCCGCAAGACGCGCACGCTTCCGGTCGGTGCCGCGGGATTCATCACCGACACCGGCGTCGAATGGGGCCGCATCATGGCGATGGGAACACTGATCGTCATCCCCCCGCTCCTCTTCACCTTCTTCGCCGCGCGCCAGATCATCGCCGGGATGACGGCTGGCGCCGTCAAGGGGTAGGTGTTTCGCGCGTGCCGGAGGAAACCGGTGGCAGCAGTGTCTTCCGTCTGAACGAAAGGTACCGCGCAGGAATAGCTGCTTCCACTCTTCCAGCGAGCAGGTATCGTGCGGAGTGTATGGCCCGAGTCGGGTTGTCCGGCGGGACGGCCAGCCCTACGTGTCCGCCAAGTTGAACATCTTCACCAGAATGTCGTTGGCGCGGTTCCCCACGGTGGGCATGTGATGCAGCCCATCGTGGAAATCGAGCACTTTCTCGTATTCGACGTCCGCGACGAGGCGGTCACCGGGACCAGGCACGATGTGCTTGCGAAGCATGAGCCGATAGCGGGACACGGTCGCCGGCTTGCAGCACATTTCGACATACTCGCGCTGATAGCGTTCCGCGGGGTCCGCGACAGTCGGAACGGGCACCGGCTCCGGCGGAACCACCGGCTGTCCCATCTTGATTCGGGCGATGACCGTCGCGGCCTCCACGCAGGCAAGCCCGGGTGTGAGCCTGGAGTATCTGCCAAGCGTCACCCGCTTCGAGCGACCGAAGGCCCGGGTCTGGACAACGAAGATCCTCTTGCCCGAGGGGTAGACCCGGACGCCGAATCCGGCAAGATCATGGTCCCAGAAGATGGCGT
>CAZPXZ010000070.1:0-19534 GCA_964590405.1 uncultured Rhodobacterales bacterium
GAGCCTCTACACGTTCTACGTGATCGAAGAGAACAATCTCGGCATTGACTACGGGTTGGTATCGGCGGTGGCGCTGTTCTATATCCTGCCGAGCTTTTTCCTCTACGCGTTTGCCCAGAAGTACCTGATGCAGATGACAATCAGCGGCGTAAAGGGGTAGGCCATGGCGACCGTGGAGTTTCGCAACGTCGAGAAGTCATTCGGAGAGGTTCAGGTAATCGAGAACCTGAACCTGCAGATCCGGGACGGCGAGTTCGTCGCGCTGCTCGGCCCATCCGGATGCGGTAAGTCGACCAGCCTTTTCATGCTGGCGGGCATCTATCTTCCCACAGGCGGTGACATCCTGTTCGACGGCAATCGAGTCAATGAGGTGGAGGCACGCAACCGCAATGTAGGCATCGTGTTCCAGTCCTATGCCCTGTATCCGCATCTCTCGGTGAAGGAGAACATCCTGTTTCCGCTCCGGTTCAAGAAGGTGTCCCAGGACGAGGCGGTACGGCGTGTTCGCGAGGCTGGCGAGTTGGTCCAGATCAGTGAATTGCTGGACAGGCGTCCAAGCCAGCTTTCCGGTGGTCAGCAGCAGAGAGTCGCGCTGGCGCGTGCGCTGGTAAAGGACCCGACGCTTCTGCTGCTCGATGAACCGCTGTCAAATCTCGATGCATCGCTCCGGCTCAGCATGCGGACAGAGATCAAGATCTTGCAGGAACGACTTGGTGTGACAACGGTGCTGGTGACCCATGACCAGATCGAGGCCACAACGATGGCGGACCGGATCATTTGCATGCGGGCGGGCAGCATCGAGCAGATTGGCAGTGCCGATGACCTGTATTTGCGGCCGTCATCGCTATTTGTTGCCAGCTTTATCGGATCACCGCCGATCAACCTGATCGACGGTCATGCGGAAGGCGACGAACTTCACATTCGCGACAGCACCCTGACGATCCGTGGCGAGGCTGCAGGTGCAGTTACCGTTGGCCTTCGTCCCGAGCATCTCCACTTCGGCGCGGAGGGGCTTCCCGGGCGCATCACGCAGATTGAACCCATGGGCCGCGAAATTCTCTACGTTGTCGATTCGAGCATCGGGACGATTCGGTCGCTCGAGCCTGGATCGATCGCAAGGCACGGCATCGGCGACGAGGTAAGGCTGGAGTTCTCCGAGGCCAATTCCCTTGTCTTCGATCGCCAGACTGGATCTCGCCTGGTTGACGCTCGCTTCAGCGCCTGAACCATCGGGCCCGCGAGGTCTTCTTGCCGCCATACCCTGCGGAGGGAAAGATGTACGAGCTTCTCGCCTCGAATTCCAGGCGCGTTCATGTCTGTGCCCACAGGGGCCACTGCATGGATCGACCGGAGAACACCATGGCAGCGTTTCGGCGAGCCGTCGAGCTTGGCTGTACTTCCCTGGAAATCGACGTTGTCATGAGTGGGGACGGCGAGATCGTCGTGCTCCATGACCTGACGGTTGACCGAACGACCAACGGCCGCGGCTTTGCGGAGGACATGACTGCTGCTGAAATCTGTGCACTCGATGCGGGATCGGGGTTCGACGAGGAGTTTGCCGGCGAGCGCATTCCTCTCCTGAGAGATGTGCTGAATTTCGCATGCGAGCATGGCGTCGGTTTGCACTGCGAAATCAAGGACTCGCGCAATGAGGACGCACTCATCGCCAGGCTGGCCGAGCTCCTCCGGGAAACCCGGGCAATGGACTGGTTGGTTGCGATTTCGTTCGATCATCAGCAACTCCTGAAGGCCAAGGCGGCGATTCCGGGACTACGAACCGAAGGAATCACGCATGCGCGCCACGTCGATCCGGCCGGGCTGGTGACAAAGGCTGGCCTTGACTCGATATCGGTCGAGGCGAATACGTTTCATCCCGAGGATGGCCGAGCGATTCACAAGGCAGGAGTCGCGATACGCTGCCATCTTCCGCGGCCGGCGGTCATCGCGAGTTACGAGCAATATGGTCGTGATTTGCGCGCTTTGGCGGGCAGTTGGATCGCAGATGGAGTCGTTGACACGGTTTCCGGCGACGATGTTGGCTATCTGTACGCCCTGGTCGAGGAGTTTCTTCCGGGTTGAAGCCTGTCTCCTAAGCGGAGATTCATGGCTGGCCTGCGATCGCGCAAACCTCGCCGACCAGGTTCGGCCCGGATGCCAAGACCGGGTTTCCATGTGACAGCCCGTGCCGAGCCAGGAATTCGCTGTGCCAACCCCCGGCTTCCTGCACCAGAAGCAGGCCCGCGAGACAGTCCCAGGCGTTCATGTGTGGCTCGTAATAGGCGATCAACCGTCCCGCCGCGACCCAGGCCAGGGATAGTGCACCGGAGCCGCATCGATGGAACAAGCCACCCCTTGCCAGCAGGTATCGCATGGCTTCCAGTGTCTGTTCGGGCCGAACCCGGCTTGAATGGCCGATTCCCGTCAGTCCGGATTCCAGGTCTGTTGCTCCGGATGCCTCAATTCGTTCGCCGTTGCATTGCGCACCGAACCCATGCGCCGCGACAAACATCTCATCGTGGATTGGATCGTAGACCACACCTGTGCGTGCTGTACCGCCCCGCATCCAAGCAATGGAGACGGACCACATCGGAAGGCCGAAGACGAAACAGTCGGTACCGTCGATCGGATCGACAACCCAGAGGTCATCGTCCCCGGCCTGGTCGTGTTCCAGGCCGAACTCCTCGCCCAGGATTCTGGCGTGCGGAATGCGTTGGCGAATCTCAGTGCGGACCGCCTGTTCGACGCGTCGGTCTGCTTCCGTGGCGCGGTCCTGGCGACCCTTCAGGTTGACATCAAGGCTGCTTCGCCTGGCAAACATGTCCAGCGCCAGCGTGCCGCCAATGCGGGCCGCTGCCTGAGCCGTATCGATCTGGACCTGGAAGTCTGCAGAGTTCATACCGGGATTCGCATGTTCATGTTTCATGTCGCCCTTGGTCGTTGAGGTGCCTGTTGCAGCTAAGGTACATACCGCCATTTTCAGCACGATTTACCTCATTCGTGCGCTCGCCCCCTGTACTCCTTTCCGCCAAACAGCAGCTTCCGGTGGTCCTGTTGCGGCAGGGATTTTCGCGCTCGGGCCTGCCCGGCGCGCGTGGCGTTGGTACACGCATCCTCCCTGCTTTCAGCGGCGGGATATCTCGTGTTGCTCGCTGACGGTATGTCGTAGCCCGGCTGGCGCGGATTCTTCTGTGCGTCAGCATCGGCCCTGCCCGTTTACTTCTCGCGCGGCGGGTTGCCGGTGGTGTGATGTCCCGAGCTACGTGTTTCAACCACGAGCGTGTTGCTCCTCGGTTCACCTATTCGGGAGTTGAACCCGCTTTGTATTTCAGGTGCGCCCCCGGTGCCCGGAGGCATGCCGACCTTGATGCGCACTGCTCGGACAACCGATCGGCCTGACATGCCTTGGTCGGCGTTCCGGGTTGAGTCCGGTAAAATGGGCTACATGCGGTTGGCGGGCAACTCCATTGCCGGGTCGTGGAATGCGCGGGCCACGCAATCACGGCCTGCTAATCGAGTATCTTGTTGGCAGACTTGGCGAAGCAACGCGCAACCCTCTAGTATTCGCGAAGCAGCAACCGCTCCCGGAGGCGCCTTCGCAATTGGGTGAGCCGGGTGACTTGGGCCTTGCACCGGCCGGACTGCGTGCATTGGGCGCTACAGGAGCAGGGGGTATCGATGTCCGAAGGGATCGTTTTCATGGACGGGGAGTTCATGCGACCGAAAGATGCGAAGATGTCCATTTTTGATGTCGGATTCATCTGGGGCGACAGCGTCTACGACGTTACGTCCACCTGGAACGGGTGGTTCTTCATGCTGGATGAGCACCTTGAGCGGTTTCAGCGTTCCTGCGAGGGATTCCGACTGCAAAACCCGTACTCGTTTCAGGAAATGCGACGGATATGTGCCGAGTGCGTCGACCGGTCAGGGCTCTCAAACGCCTACGTCAAGATGCAGATTACCCGCGGTGTCCCCGCATCCAGAGTACTTGACTGGCGCACAATGAAGCCCTGTGTCGTGGTTTTCGCCATTCCCTATGAGTGGATCTGGGGCGAGGAGAAATGCCGCAACGGCGCGAGCCTGTTTGTAAGCGGTGTTGAACGCGTGTCATCCAGGGCCATCGACCAGCGATACAAGAACTACAACCGGGCCGACCTCGTGCAAGCACGCCTGGAGGCGTACGACCACGAATGTGACGACGCCATTCTCATTGGTCCGGACGGCTTCGTCACGGAAGGCCCGGGTTTCAATTTCTTCATCATCAAGGATGGGATCGTAACCAGTCCGGACTACAACGTACTCGAAGGGATCACGCGGCGTGCCGTGCTGGAGATCTGCGAGCAAGAGAAGGTCCCGTTCGAGTTGCGCAAGGTCCGCCCCGAGGAGCTTGCCGAGGCGAGCGAAGTATTCGCCAGTACCACGGCAGGAGGGGTCATGCCAATCACCTCGATGAACGGCAAGCCCGTTGGCAATGGCCATGCCGGCATCATCACGAGCCGGATCCAGTCGATGTACTGGAGCAAACGTGAGGCAGGCTGGCACGGTGTCCGGGCTGGTGACATACTCGAGGAAGCGGATACGGATGCTCTGCTATCTGCAGGCTATTGACGGGATCAGTTCTGCAGCATCCTCCCCGAGCGGAATTCATACGGGCAAGTGCGCTTCGGTTTGGTGCACCGGCCGGTTGAGGGGCAGGGCAAGGCGCTGTGTCAGTGAATGAAATGCAACTACCCCGGAAGTCGACTCGGACGATCGATCGCTCTCGGAGGCGGTCGCTGCCGGGAGGCGTTGGATACGCGGGTCGAGCATGTCGCCGGATCGCCGCTCGGAGCCGGCGCCGTGTCTCGTTGGGGGTAGCGAGTTCTGCGCATCTGGTTTTGTGCCGGCAACCTGGGCGATGGGAGGAAGCGCGCGCAGTTCTCGGCACGTGAAGTTCGGAGACTTCGTTCAAACCGAATCACGTCAGTGACGGTGTCTGTGACAGGTTTGGTCAACCTTCATGCATGGCGCGGGCGAGGCGTGGCAAGGCCCGCTGCCGACAGGACAGCAGTCGAAGTCCGGGTGCTCGCAAGCGACCGCGGCGCGTGTCAGTAGCGTTTCCTTCTTGGTCGGCGGGGGAACCAGCGTGCGAATCCGGTTGTATTGCCGGGCGGCTTGCGCAACGTTTGGCTAGACGGTACTCTGCGCGGGCTTTCGGAAGTCCGAAATTCGTATTGCGCTTGCTGCGACCGGGTGGGGCCCGATCCGCGACGGGCGTTCGCAGCTATGAACGGGGAGCAGCGCATGCCGCTCTATGAGCATACCTTCCTGGCGCGGCACAATCTGACCGGCCAGCAGGCGACGGCCCTTACCGATCGCTTCGTCGAGGTTCTTGCCGACAATGGGGGAAAGTTGGTTGACTCCGAATATTGGGGTCTCCGGAGCCTGTCCTACCGGATTCGGAACAATCGCAAGGCGCATTATTCCTTCCTGCGGATCGATGCACCTGCGGAAGCCATTGCCGAGATGGAACGGCAAATGCGTCTCAGCGAGGACGTGATCCGCCTCCTGACAGTACGCGTTGACGAACACGAGGAAGGTCCGACGGCCGTCATGCTTGCCAAGTCAAGTCGCGATTCGCGACGACCTCGTCGGCGTGACAGCGAGACCGGACCGCCGCGGGGTGGGTCGCGGCCCACAAATGGCGCGCCGGAGAGGGCAGGGTCCAGGCAAGAGGGAAGCGACAGATGAGCGCATATCGGAGAACCTTTTCGCGCCGGCGTAAGTCGTGTCCATTCACTTCCAAGGACGCACCGGCGATTGACTACAAGAATGTTCGCTTGCTGCAGCGGTTCGTGTCCGAGCGCGGCAAGATCATGCCCAGCCGGATCACGGCGGTTTCGGCGGACAAGCAGAGGAAGCTCGCCGCGGCCATCAAGCGAGCTCGCTATCTGGCGCTGATGCCATACGCCACCAAGTGATGGCGGTGCGTGCGGCTGCTTATTGCGGGAGGTGACAGGATGGAAGTCGTGCTTCTGGAGCGGATTCCCCGACTCGGGCAGATGGGGGATGTAGTTGACGTCCGGCCGGGCTTTGCGCGGAATTTTCTTTTGCCGCAGGGCAAGGCGCTGCGTGCCAGCAAGGCGAACCTGGAGCGTTTCGAGCAGGATCGAGCCGAGATAGAAGCGCGCGACCTGTCGCGTAAAGCCGAAGCGGAAGCAGTCCGGGAGAAGCTTGGCGGTGTCACCGTGGTCCTGATCCGGCAGGCAGCGGAGACCGGCAATCTCTATGGCTCGGTCTCGTCCCGCGACATCGTTCAAGGCATGGACGATTACGACGTGCGGGTCGAGCGCAGCCAGTTGGTGCTTGAGCGTGCGATCAAGACGCTCGGACTGCACGAGGTTCGGGTCGCCCTGCATCCTGACGTAGAAGCGGTCATTACGGTTAACGTGGCCCGTTCGGATGCGGAAGCAGAACTGCAGGCGCAGGGCAAGACGATCGGCGAAATTGAGGATGAGGCTGATCGGGACCTGGATGCGGAACTTGTGATGGAGGCCGCGGTCGAAGAAGGTGGCGAATCGGAAGAAGCAGAGGCGGCGCCAGAAACGGGCTGAAGTCCGCGTTTCGCAGCGATTTGCCGGTACCGCGACCGGAGCGCTGCAAGGATTTCGGGGCGGGCCGCCGGTGGCGGCCCGGCGGGGGCAGGTTGAGGCGGAGGTCCGCCCATGAACGAATCAACGTCCTCGCCGAAACCACCTGCCGGTCAATCATCTGACCTGCGCGGCCTCTGGAACATCGAGGCAGAGCAAGCGCTACTGGGTGCACTCCTCATATCCAACGAGATGATCTACCGCGTTCCGGAGAATTTCGGGCGAGAGCATTTCTACGACCCACTGCACGGGCGCATCTTCGAGGCCATCGTGAAGCGAATTCAGGGCGGGCAGGATGCGTCTCCCATCACCCTTCGGACACTCTTCGAAGGTGACAAGGCGATGGAGGAGGTGGGGGGGGCCGACTACCTGAAGCGCATCATGGAGGCATCTCTCAGCTTCGCGCATGCGCGGGACTACGCGGAGGATGTCTACGGCAGGGCAATTCGCCGCATGCTGATCGAGGTCGCCGGTGAAATCGAGCACACGGCTCGGGACGGAACATCCGGTCGCAGTCCGGAGGACCAGGTACGGGACGCCGAGCAGCGGCTTTACGCGTTGGGAGAACAGGGACGGATCGACACCGGTTTTCGGTCGTTCTCCGAATTTGCCGTCGAGTCCATCAACCGGGCCTTCCACGCTCGCCAGCACGGAGGCGCTACCGGCCTGCCGACCGGATTCCTCGACCTGGATCGGATTATCGGTGGGTTGAAGGAGACCGACCTCATCATCGTTGCCGGCCGAACATCGATGGGAAAGTCTGCCCTCGCGGTGAACATGGCATTCAATGTGGCCCGGCAACTCATGCTTGAGAGCTCGAAGAGCAATGAGCGGCCACGAGGTGTAGCGTATTTTTCTCTGGAAATGGATGGCTTGCAGCTCATCAACCGCATCCTGTCGTCGCAGAGCCGGATCCTCACGCGGGACCTGCAGGCCGGACGGCTCAGCGAAGAGCAATTCGATCGCTTCGCACGAATCTCTGCGGATCTGAGCCAACTGCCACTCTATGTGAACGATGCCGGGTCGATGAGTATCGACCAACTCTGCTCAAGTGCCCGGCGGCTTCGGCGCCAGAGGGGCGTCGACGTGATCTTTGTGGACTACCTGCAGTTGGTGGATGCCAGCATCTTTACGCGCCGGGAAGGGCGCGTGCAGCAGGTCGCCGAGGTTTCGCGTCGGTTGAAGGGCCTGGCCAAGGAGCTGGAGATCCCGGTGGTTGCCTTGGCGCAGCTGTCACGACTGGTGGAGTCGCGGACATCGAAGGTGCCGCAACTTTCGGATCTCCGTGAGTCGGGTTCCATTGAACAGGATGCGGACATTGTGCTCCTGATTCATCGCGAGTCGTATTATATCGAGCGCGAGAAGCCTTCGATTTCCGACCAGGAGAAATGGAACGAGTGGCAAGCGAAACGCGAGCAGGCGCACAATCTAGCCAAGGTCCTGGTCGCCAAGCACCGGAACGGAGCGACGGCGGATATCGAGCTTTACTTCAACGAGACCTACACGCAGTTCGAGGATCTGGATCGCCATGAAGCGGACGGCACGGTCGGGAGCGAGTTCGCCATCTGATGGAGTTCGCACATCCGCTAGTGACCGTCGATCTGGATGCCGTCGTAGCAAACTGGCGAGAACTCGCGAGGCGAGCCCCGGGAGCCGAATGCTCGGCGGTGGTCAAGGCCGATGCCTACGGGCTCGGGGTCGACCGTGTGGCACCCGCGTTTGCTGCAGCCGGTGCCAGGACCTTCTTCGTGGTAACGCCGGAGGAGGGTTTGCGGCTTCGGCGGATCCTGGGAAAAGGCCCGGTTGTATACGTGATGAACGGCGCGGATCTCAACGCGTTTGCCGAGCTTCGTGAGCATGATGTCCGTCCCGTACTGTCCGCGGGCTGGCAATGCCGAGACGCGATTCGCTTCGCTGCCGAACATGGACGACTCACCTGTGGCGTACAGGTGGACAGCGGAATGAACCGGCTCGGCCTGGAGGCGATTGAGGTCGAGGACCTGGCAGGAGTCGCCGGTGTCGCGGAAGCGCTGGATGTTCGTCTGCTGATGTCACATCTTGGCTCTGCGGACGAAATCGGGCATCCGGCGAATCTGCGCCAGGCTGAGCGGTTTGATGCCGCCCTGGTGCTCCTTCAGCCACTCTTTCCGAACGCGGTCCGCAGTCTCGCGGCTACGGCTGGCATCCTGCTTGGTGGCAGGTATCATTATGATCTTGTTCGTCCCGGGATCGGACTCTATGGTGGCCTGCCATTTCGCGATGCGCGGCCCGTTGTTACTTTGGAAGTTCCCATCCTGCAGATCCGCGATGTCGCTGCCGGAGAAACGGTCGGCTATGGGCGCGACTGGCAAGCCACGCGGAATTCTCGGATCGCGACGGTTTCGCTCGGATATGCGGACGGGGTGCTTCGATGCCTTGGCGGCAGGGGCGGTCAGGGAACAGCGAGGATCGCGGGACGAACTGTGCCGTTCGCCGGTCGGGTCAACATGGACCTGGTGACCCTTGACGTTACCCTGATACCGGATCTCGCGCCCGGTTCCATGGTTGAGTTGATTGGACCGGATCGTGGAATTGACATGGTGGCAGAGGAGGCGGGCACGATCGGACACGAAATCCTGACGTCGCTCCGGGGCACGCGCCTGGAGCGACGGTATGTCGGTGCGGGAGCGCGCAAGTGATTCCGGGAATCGTCGGCCTGGTCCGTGCAGTCGGGGCCCGGTCGCTCGGCGCCCTACAGGTTGTGGGAGCTGTGGTGATCTTTGCGGGTCGCGGTGTCTGGTGCGCGATTACGCCGCCCTGGTATTGGCGGGAGATCGGACGGCAATTCCTGGTGATCGGATACAGGTCCCTTCCCGTCGTCGGACTTACGGCGTTCTTCACTGGCGCAGTGCTTGCTCTGCAGATCTATGTCGGCGGGTCGCGCCTCAATGCGGAAAGCGCGATCGCCGCGATCGTGGCGGTGGGGATCACGCGGGAGCTAGGGCCGGTGATCGGAGGCCTGATGGTTGCGGGTCGCATCGGCGCGGCAATCGCAGCGGAGATCGGAACGATGCGGGTGACGGAACAGATCGATGCCCTGGACACGCTCTCGACAAATCCGTTCCGTTACCTGGTGGCACCGCGCCTGATCGCGGCGACGATTTCCATGCCGATTCTCATCGGGGTCGCCGATACACTCGGGATCTTGGGTGGAACCGTCGTGGGCGTGCAGCGGCTCGGGTTTCACACGGAGGCGTATCTGACTGCGACGGTGGATTTCCTGACGTTCAACGATGTGTTTTCCGGTCTTGTGAAGGCGCTGGTATTCGGATTTCTGATCGCTCTGATGGGTTGCTATCACGGCTTCAACTCTGATGGCGGTGCTCAGGGTGTCGGGCGTGCGACCACAAATTCGGTGATTTCGGCGAGCATCGTGATCCTGACAGCGAATTACCTGTTGACCGAACTTTTCTTTTCCACATCATGAAACCCGCCAACTCCAGTCATTCGGACAGTGTTCCGCGCATTCGGCTCAGAGGTCTCGAGAAGCGATTTGGGAGCAACGAAGTTCTCTGTGGGATCGATCTCGACATCCATCCCGGGGAATCCATGGTTGTCATCGGCCCCTCCGGTTGCGGCAAGAGCGTGAGCCTGCGTTGCATACTCGGGCTTGAGACGCCGGATGCGGGTGCCATCGAAGTTGACGGACGTCTGCTCGATTCCCGGGGAGTTGCCGCACTCCGCCAACGCTCCGGTGTGCTGTTTCAGTTCGGTGCGCTCTTCGACAGCCTGCCGGTCTGGCGAAACGTGGCCTTCCGGTTGCTGCACGAGGGCATGCGCGCGGTCGAGGCTCGGGAAAAGGCAGCAGAGTGTTTGCGGCTTGTCGACCTGGACGCGGCAGTGGGAGAACTGCTCCCCTCTGATCTTTCCGGGGGCATGCGGAAACGTGTGGCACTTGCACGGGCAATTGCCGCCTCGCCCGAAGTCCTGTTTTTTGACGAACCGACAGCGGGCCTGGATCCCATTCTGGCCACGGTGGTGAGCAAGCTGATTCGGCGTCTGGTTACCGAAATCGGTGCCACCGCACTGACCATTACGCATGACCTGCACAACGTTTCCATTGTTGGTGACCGGGTTGCGATGCTGTACGGGGGCCGCATCCGGTGGGCGGGTGCGGTGGCGTCGCTTCACGAGAGCGGCAACCCTTATGTGGAGCAGTTTACGCAGGGAGCGGTTGACGGACCGATTGAAACGCTGGTCTAGCGGGACACGTATGGGGCCGTCGGTTCATCGCGTTAGCCAATCGGGCGTCAGTCGCGAGGTTTCGGTCGAGCGCACTCAGGTGGAGCCCATCCTGCGATCATCCCAGGCGTTATCGCCGCCTCGGCCGGTGTCCGCTTGATCGTGTTGGGAAACGATATCCGGTGATCTGCTGGTCGTTCAGCAGTTCTTACAGGGTCGCCCCCCGGTGGGACACTTCTGCACGTAGCCGAACAATCGGTTCGCCAGCAGGCATTGCGGTGTGTTTCTGGCTGTCTCAGCGACAAGTAACGCGATGCAAGTCCAGCGAATCCGCATCAAGTTTCATGAGCGCGCTCAACAGTCGTCGCTGCTCGCGGTTTTCGGCAACCGTCATACCGCCGGTCAGCACGAGTTCTCCCGGAGTTCGGGCCGGCAGGCCAGGTTGGGGACGACGAAGGCCTGCGGTCTTCCCGAATGATTCCATGCGGCATGACGACGGGCGAGAGACAGGCAACAGGCAATACGGTTCTGGCCATGCCCGGAATCGTCCCTCTGATCATCGGGCCTCGCAAGCAGTGACGAGGCGGGATGCGACCATCTGGAGATTTCTTGCCGAACAGACTGCGGCCACACACATGCGACAATCCGCAGAATCGTCATGCCATCTTGCGGTGGAACGACCCGGACCTTTACGACAACAGATCATTCGCACGACAATTTGTAAGCAAGCGGAGTGCCGATGCGAACACGATGAAATGAGAACAGCCAGCGTTCTGCGGTCCGAAAAACACCATGCCAAGGTCATTTTAGGTACAGGCCCGGGAATCAGGGCCAACAAGTCACTGGAACCAGGAAGAAGAACGAATTGGCGGAATCCCATGTGAACTCTTCGGCTGGCGCCGTCCGGTCACGGGACACCGGGGTCAAGTGGCTTAGCGAATCCTGGTTCATGCGTCGGACTGGTGCTGGAACAAGTTCGCAAGGGTTCGGTGGAACTGCGCGTACCGGTAGCAGGTGGTTTCCGTCGTTTGTACTGTCCCGGTCTCACGCACATTGCCTATCGGGCGGCGATTCCGCTAAACTGTCTGGCGGAGTGGTGGCTGAGTGGTCGAAAGCGCTCCCCTGCTAAGGGAGTGGACGGTGCTGAGCCGTCCCGAGGGTTCGAATCCCTCCCACTCCGCCATCCTGCCCTCGAGATTACCTCCTATTGCCAGACAGTTAGTCGCTACGGGCACGTTGCTGTACCTGCAGTTCCATCTTCTGCAGTTTCAGGGTTGACCGTTCGAAGGTCAGTCGGTCCCACAGTCAGGGCGATCGATTCGCCGATCTGTTCTCGGCGGGACTCTGCAGCGCCTTCGACATCTGCCGATTTCTCGACAACCACCTGGCTGGATTTCTTGTGTCGGGCCGACACTCCTCCGATCTGGACGGAATTTGGTGGTGCGGAAGTCGGCCCGAAGGTGTTGGGGACCTGGACCGTATGGTGAATCAATCCAGTCAAACCGACTTTGCTGGCCTCCAATGAACCTGTCAGAATTCGCCGCAGGGAGAGCGGCTTCGTCGCTTGCCGATCGTTCTCTGCAACAGACCGCAGCGTTGTCGGCTCGACTGTCTGGACGGATCGAACGATCGTGCGTCCCAGGAGAATCGAAGAATACCCCTTGTGATGCCCATGCCCATTCGGATTCTCTCCGTGGTCGCCGACTCCCTTGATCGTCGAGAGAATCACCGGGGGTAACATTCCGGCTGGGCCCGCAATCCGATCCCGGGGGGGGCAACGCGACCGGAACATCCGCTCGAAATGACCCGAGAGCAACACGCCGCGGCCACTCAGAGTTTCCTGTCGAAACCGCAGGATCGTTCCAGGGCTTTCCGCATCAACCGATCAAGAGTCCTCGTCTACAGCATACGAGTTTCCTCCACACCCAAGCGGGCCAAATGGAGTGTCGATCCTTCGCGCGATCCGCTGGAACCAGTCACGTGCATCGAGCCCCATGAGAGCAATGGTTTCCGCCGTGCATGTGTTCCATTGTCGCGGGGGTTCAATGGCGAGACGCGGGAACCCGGTCTGCAGTCTGGCAAACCGTTCTCTTGGATGCTAGGTCCATCGTGAGATGATCAGGTCGGCCGCACGATCTGCAATTGCCTGGGTCGGGGCGTTTGTGTTGGCGCTCAACAGGACGGGCATCATCGAGGCGTCTGCAACACGAAGTCCGTCGACGCCCTTCACCCGGAGGTCCGGTGTCAAGACGGCGTCTTCGTCAGTCTCCATGCCTATCCTGCAAGTGCCGACCGGATGGTAGCCGGTCTTCACCGTTCGTTTGCAATGCGCTGCGAGTCCCTCGTCGCTCGTGCAATCGGGCCCGGGCAATATCTCGCGACCGATCTCCTTTCTCAGCACTCCAGTGCGCAGAATTTCTCTCGCATACTTCAAACCCTCGATCTCGAGCGCCAGATCGTCCGGATGACCGAGGAAATTCGGATGTATGAGAGGCCGGTCTTCCGGATCGCTTGATCGCAACTTGACCCACCCGCGTGCCTTCGGCCTGAGGAGCAACGAATTCAAGGTCACACCCGGTGAAGGCTTGACGTCGACGATATCGCGATCAAGGTAGGCAGACGGGATGCAGAACATCTGCATGACCGGATCTCCGGTTTCATCGGGCATGACGAAGGCTGTCGCTTCTACACCGATCGTGGAAACGGGGCCGCTTCTGAAAAGCAGGTACTGAAGGCCGTTCAGGAGCATCCTTAGGCCTCGATCCTCGCCGAAATAGCCAAGTTGCCGGTGGGTTGTTGCGAATACGGGAACCTCGTGATGGTCCTGGAGATTCTTGCCGACCCCACGAAGCGGAACCCGTGTTTCGATACCGACCGCGGACAACTCGTCCGGATCGCCGATACCGGACAGCATCAGCAGTTTCGGCGAAATGAAGGCACCGGCAGTCACGATCACTTCGCATTCAGCGCGGGCAGTCTTCGAGGTTCCCTTGTGGCGATAGACCACGGAATGCGCGCGGCCGCCCTGGATATTGACTTGTGTGGCCATGGCACCGGTGATCACGGTAAGCCTGGGATTCTTGAGGGCCGGGCGCAGATGGGCGTCGACTGCACTGCACCTGCGGCCATTGTCGATGGTGTACTGCATGAAACCCACCCCGGCCGGTCGACCGACATTGAAGTCATGTGTGAACAGGTAGCTCATCTCGCACGCAAAATTCGTGTCACTGACTTTCAGCGGGCCGTCGGGGCTGTGGTAGGCGTTGTTCAACCGCCTGTTTCCCTCCTGCCGCATGAAATGCTGCAGCATCGACGTCCAGTTCCAGCCGGGGTCGCCGGTCATTTCGGCCCAGTGGTCGAACTCTGCCTTGCGGCCGCGCATATATACCATTGCGTTTACGCTGGTCGAGCCGCCGAGCACCACCCCCTGCGGCACCGTCTGAACGCGGCCATCAAGCACCGTTTGGGGAACGGATTCGTGAATCACCACGTCGCGATGGCCATCGATCATCCTGATGAAGCCAGCAGGCATCCGAAGGAGCGGGTTCGTGTCGCGGCGGCCCTGTTCAAGAAGCAGAATACGAGCACCCTCGAGTTCGAGCAGGCGCGAAGCGATGACGCATCCTGCGGCACCAGCGCCGACGACGATGTAATCCCAGCCTTTGGTCACCGTTCCGCCCGCAATCCCGAATCCGGTCGGAGCCGCACACCGTCCGAGGAGAAGAACATGCAATCGTCGGGCCGTACCTTCAGTTCCACCCGGCTGTCCAATTCAAAGGACTGTTGCGCTGATGCGAGAACCCTGACGATGTTCTCCCCAAGGGTGACCGTCAGAAACGTGGTGTCACCGCCGTATTCCGCAGAGTAGACCACGCCCCAGGAGTTTCCTTCACCTTCCTCGCAAACTTCCAGAAGGTGCGGACGGATACCCAGTTTCACCTGTTCCGTATCGGGCAGCCTGCAATCTTCCACCCGCAGCCCACTACTTTCGAATACTCCTGCACGGACGCTGCCCTGAACAAGGTTGATTTCCGGCGTGCCGACGAATTCCGCGACGAAGGCGGTTGCCGGATCATTGTAGATCTCCTCGGGACTGCCCAATTGCACAATGCTGCCCTCGTTCATGATCGCCACCCTGGTCGCCAGCGTGATCGCTTCGATCTGGTCGTGCGTTACGTAGATGGTGGTGATACCGATTTCATGGTGGAGCCGCTTGAGCTCGGCGCGCATTCTCACGCGAAGTTTGGCATCGAGGTTTGACAGGGGTTCGTCCATCAGGAATGCGTTCGGACGCCGCACGAATGCACGTGCAAACGCCACGCGCTGCCTCTGGCCGCCCGAGAGTTCACGCGGTTTACGATCCAGGAAATCCGCCAACTGGACCTGCTTTGCGGTCTGATGCACCAGCCGTTCCCGTTCGGCGCGGGGCACACCCCTGAGCCGCAACGGATACCCGATGTTCTCGGCGACCGTCATGTGCGGATACAGTCCATAGTTCTGGAACACCATGGCCATGTCACGCTCTCTTGCCGGCAGGCTGTTGACGTTGACGCCGTTGACGAGGACATTTCCTTCGGTCGCCGGTTCCAGTCCGGCAATGATCCGCATAGTGGTCGTCTTGCCGCAGCCCGAGGGTCCCAGGAGGACGAGAAATTCTCCGGATACGACACGCAGGTCCAGTGCGTTCAGGACTCGTACCGGGCCAAAGTCCTTGGTCACCTGTTCCAGAACTATTCCCGCCATTCAGACCTCCCAGGCAGGGATTGCGGCTGCGAGCAATTCCCTGAACTCGCTATAATCAGACTTTTTCTCAAACTCAACTGAATTACCACTGTAATTCATTGATCTGCGCCAAAAAGTCTGATAATCTCCGTTTCAGTTCATTTGTCAGATGCGCCACCCGCCGACCCCGTCGCCTTCGCAAACCGCAATGGGAGCCGTGGTGGCAAAGTGGAAGGGAGGACTTCGATGAACCGGTTTGCACCAGGACCATATCAATTTTCTCGCAAGATTGACCGGCGCCTCTTGCTCAAGGCCGCCGCATGCATTACGGGGGTCGCCGCACTGGGTCGTACCCCGGCTGCGCTCGCGGCGATGTTCGACGACGTCAAGGATCAGTATCTGAGCGCGAGCATCGATTGGCGCCAGGCCGCGGGAAGCAAGATTCAGCTTGCCGGCCTTACCCATCCCTGGATGGAGACCATCCGGCCGCTCGTACCGATCTTCGAGGAGTTGACGGGTGTTGAAGTGGAGGTGATCGAGCAGTCCAACACCGAGTTCATCACTGAGATGCCGGTCAAGCTGGCGGCGCAGAACGCGCTTCCCGATGTCTACATGGTTTGGGCCCAGGGACAGGCAATTTCCGGCGGATGGCTGGAGCCGCTCGACCCGTACCTTGGCGATGCCTCGATGCATGACGCAGGCTGGTGGGACGACGAGGATAACTTCCCTGGAGCGAGGTCCTTTTCGGTCTGGAGCGATGGGGTTTCCTATACGCGCACCATTACTGCCGAAGCACAGACGCTGTTCGTGAACAGTTCGATACTCGAGGCGAACGGTGCAGGGATCCCGGTGACGTTCGAGGAATTGAGAGCGACGGCCGCGGCCATCAACGGTGATGACGTGTCCGGCGTCGCAATGCGAGGCAAGGCAACTGGCGACGCGGTTGCATGGCCAGCTGGTGGGTACGTGTTCTCGTACGGTGGCGGCATTCTCGGTCTTGACGGTGCCGTTGCCATGGACTCTCCCGAAGCCGTCGCCGGTGTCGACATGTATGCTCGCACGTTGCGCGAAGGTGGGCCGCTGGGCGTGTCCAACTATCATTGGCTCGAAGCCCTGAACGACTTCCTGCAGGGTGCAACGGCGTTTGGCTGCGACAGCTCCAACTTTGCGACCGATATCTCGAATCCCGAGAAGAGCATGGTTTCGGATGTCGCGACCTTTGCGGCGTTTCCGAAGTCGCCGACAGGGGATTCAAAGCCCAACATGTGGCACTGGCTCACCGGAATTAACCGGTTCTCCGAGAACAAGACCGCAGCCTGGCTGTTCCTGATGTGGGCGACGTCCAAGCCGACCAACATTCTGGGCGCCGCGGCCGGTCTGGCCACACCGAGGACCTCGGCGTGGTCGTCCGACGCTTTCAAGCAGGCGTTTGGGTCAGAGGCGGCTGATGCAGCACTCGCAAACCTTGCCAACACGGATGGCGACATCATGAAGGCCACTTGGTTCCATCCGCAGGCCGGGGAAGTGCTTGACTCCTTCGCCATTGCGGTCAACGAGGCCATCACCGAAGCGAGCGACGCTGAATCCGCGCTCATGGCTGCCGCGGACAAGGCGCGGCGCGCGCTGGGACAGTAACTCTCCCGGACGCCCGAACGCCCCGGAGCTTGCGTATGACCGCAAGTTCCGGGGCGTTCGGGAAGCCCACTTCTCGGCACGACCCCTGAACATGCGACGCGGTCTGTCGCGAAAAACATTCATCGTCCTGATGCTGGCGCCGACCGCCATTCTGCTGCTCGGCGTCACTCTGTTTCCGTTCCTCACCGCCCTGGTGATGAGCTTTACCAACTACTCGCTGATACGTCCGGACGAACTTGCCTGGATCGGCTTCGGGAATTATCGAGACTTGCTCGCTTCGGAGGAATTCTGGCGATCGTTCCGGATAACGGCGGTTTTCACGACAGTTGCGGTTGCGGTCCAGATGGTTCTGGGCACTTCCGTGGCGCTCCTGCTCCATTACGAAACACGCCGGGTCGCCTGGCTGCGAGTGATCTACCTATTGCCCATGGCGATCACGCCCGTAGCTGCCACGTTCACCTTTCGCATGATGTTCAACCCCTCGCTGGGAGTGATCAACCACCTGTTCAAGACAGTCGGACTGCCGCCGCAGGACTGGCTGGGGTCGCCGGCAACAGCGCTCCTGTCCCTGCTGGTCGTGGACACCTGGCAGTGGGCACCGTTCGTCATGCTGATCGCCGTCGGCGGCTTGGCCGCAATGGACGACGAGCAGCTTGAAGCAGCGCAGATGGACGGCGCAACCTTCTGGCAGACGCTGCGCCATCATGTCCTGCCGATGCTGATGCCGTATCTGGCATTTGCACTGGTGTTTCGCTCGATCGATGCCTTCAAGACCTTCGATATCATCTTCGTCCTGACCGGGGGTGGACCCGGCACCCTGACCCGCACGCTCAATCTGCTGACCTACAAGCACGGAATCGAATTTCTCTCCATGGGGTACGCGGCCGCGATCGCGATCGTGATGCTGGCCGTGGCAATTCTGGCGAGCCAGGTTTTCCTGCGTCGCCTCAAGCTTCTTCAGCCGAGACTGGCCCGCGCATGATCGCGAGTGCGCTCGAAATCAACGCTCGGGTTCGTCGACACCGCGTAGTATCCGCGACTTCGCGCATCCTGCGACGCGTCGGCTTGGCGGTCTTTGCGGCGTGGTGCCTGTTCCCGGTCTACTGGCTGGTCGCCACCTCCCTGAAACAGGACCGCGAGGTGCTTTCGCGACGACCGAGCGTGTTCTTCTTCGAATACCAGTTCGAGAACTACGCCAGGGTCATCGCGGATCCTGCCACGCTCAGCTACTTCTGGAACAGCACCATTGTCGCCGTGGGCTCGACCTTTCTCGCCCTGGCGATTGGCGTACCATCGGCATATGTCATAGCCCGGTACAAGTTCCGTGGTGCCTCCGACTTTGCGTTCTGGATCCTGACCACGCGAATGGCGCCGCCGGTCGCCGTGCTCATCCCGTTTTTCGTGATGTATGTAACGCTCGGTTTGAACGACACCCATCTCGGGCTCATCCTCGCACATGTTGCGGTCAACCTCTCCATCGTCGTTTGGCTGCTGCGTGGATTCTTCGAAGACCTCCCCTTCGAAATGGAAGAGGCCGCGTTCATGGACGGTGCGACCTATTTTCAGGCGTTCCGGCATGTTGCCCTGCCACTGGCGCTACCGGGTATCGGCGCCGTCGGAATCCTGTCCTTTCTCTTCTCGTGGAACGAGTTTCTCTTTGCGCTCGTGCTCGCCGATGAAGCCGTTCGAACCGTGCCCGTCGGAATCTATGGGTTTGTCGGCTTTCAATCGATCGCCTGGGGGCAGCTTTCTGCGTCGGCTGTCATCATGATCGTGCCTGTCGTTCTGTTCATTACCGTGTTTCAGCGCAGTCTGATCCGGGGTCTCACGGTCGGGGCGGTCAAATGACGTCCAATGCGAGTTATCCGGAGACGGGCAGAGGCCGGGCCCAACGCGCGGCGAAGCATCTCGGTCAGAAGATCCTGCGCGGTGACCTGCTGCCGGGATTCCCGCTTCCGCCCGAAAGGGAGATCCTGTCGGAGATCGGCATCGGGCGATCGACGTTGCGCGAGGCCTTTCGGATCCTTTCAGCCAAGGGCTTCATTTCCTCCAGGCAACGGAGCGGAACACATGTGCGTCCCCGGGAGGACTGGAACGACCTGGATCCGATGGTCATCGCATGGACCGCCGAGGTCTTCGATGTGGACGACATTCTGTTCGAACTCTACGAGTATCGACGCCTGCTGGAACCCGAGGCGGCCCGCCTGGCCGCAGAGCGCGCCGGCGAGGTCGAAATTCGAGCAATCCAGCTTGCGTTCTCAGCGATGGAGGAGTCCCTGGCCCAAGTTGGCCCTTTTTTGACTCGGCTGGTTCGGTAACTGATTACTATT
>CAZPXZ010000071.1:0-18748 GCA_964590405.1 uncultured Rhodobacterales bacterium
ACCCGGCCGGTTTCAGCCCCTTTACCCCGGTTCCCGTATCCGGATCGACGATCCCGACAAACTATCGGGCATGCGGCGGTTCTCGGTTGCCGCCCTGATCTGGCCAACGCTGCCCGGACGCGGGCCACAGACAATCATCAGTCATTGGGATAGTTCCGCCGGACGAGGCTGGCGGCTGGAATTGGATGAGGCGGGCCAACTGGCGCTTCAGGTCGGTGGCGTCCGGTTCGGGGTTAGCGACGCGCCGATGACCTATCGCCGGTGGTATCTGGTTCAGGCATCCATCGATCTGGATCGGGGTGCGGCAGAAATCGGCCAGCGCGCATTGCGTGAAGTGCCGGGTATGCCAGCCGTCTCGATGGCATCCGACGAACTGGATCCCGGCAGGGCGGAGCCCGGTTCCGGAGCACCGTTCCTCATTGCCGCATCCGCCTGCGACGGTGGCGCCGGTGCCGACCGGTTCTTCGAAGGCAAGATCGAGCGTCCCACCCTCTTCGAAGGTGTTGTCAACCTGGATGAGGCCAGCGCGTTTCTCCGCTCCGAAGGTGACAATGTCGACCGCGAACGGATCCGGGCTTCCTGGGACTTTACGCGCCAGATGTGCTCGGACCGGATCGAGGACATTTCCGGCCGCGGCGTGCATGGCCGGACGGTCAACCTGCCGACGCGTGCCATGAAGGGACACAATTGGGACTCCTCGACAATGGATTGGCGCAGTGGCCCGGAGCAGTACGGCGCCATACATTTCCATGCGGACGATATCTACGATTGCGGATGGGAGACCGACTTCAGCTGGACTGTTCCGGACGATGCCCAGAGCGGCTACTACGCTGCGATCCTGGAATCCGAGGAAGGAGACAGCGACTTCATTCCGTTTTTCGTGCGGCCGAGAGCAGGGGAGCGAACCGCAGATCTCGCGGTTATTGCCTGCACGGCAACCTATCTCGCCTATGCGAACACGCATGTGAAGGTGGACATGGCCGGTTCAGAAGTGATGTCGGAATCCGTCAATCAACTGAGCCCCCTTGAACGCTACCTTCATGAGCATCGCGAACTCGGCCACTCGACCTATGATCATCATATGGATGGTAGCGGTGTCTGCTACAGCAGCCGGTTGCGTCCGATGCTGACCATGCGGCCGGGACCCTACACCTTCAACTACATCAGCGACACGCATTTGCTGGCGTGGCTCGAACACGTGGGTCAGCCCTACGACATCGTGACGGACGAGGACATTCATGCACGGGGCCTTGATGCGCTTGCGGGATATCGCGCGATCATCACGCTTTCCCATCCGGAATACACTTCGACCCGGATGTGGGATGCCTTCGATGCCTACCAGCAGAATGGTGGTCGGCACCTCTACCTCGGCGGAAACGGCTTCTACTGGCGCGTGGCCTTCCATGATAACTATCCCGGCATTCTGGAGTGTCGCAAGGACGCGACCGGCGTTCGCGCCTGGGAGGCGGAACCCGGGGAAGGCCACATGCTCTTCTCCGGCGAACCCGGAGGCCTGTGGCGTACCGGGGGGCGGGCACCGCAGAGCCTTGTCGGGGTCGGATACTCCTCAACCATGTTTGCCCGATCGACCTATTACCGGCGGTCGGAAATCAGCCAAGTCCCGGAATACGCCTTCATCTTTGACGGCATCGGGCCGGACGAGGTCATCGGTGACTTCGGCCGGCGTGGTGGGGGGGCCGCCGGTCTCGAAATCGATCGCTGGGACCCCGAGCTCGGATCGCCGCCCAACAGCGTGGTGCTTGCCTCGTCGGAAAATGTGGGGATCGACGGAATCCTGAGTTGCGAGGAGTATCCCATTGCAACCCGGGCCACGGACGGTTTGCAGCATGTTCATGTCCGGGCCGACATGGTGTACTTCGAGACCCCGAACGATGGCGCGGTCTTTTCCGTGGGTTCGATCACCTGGCTGACCTCGCTGTGCCATGACGGTTTCGACAACAACGTGTCGCGTGTCACCGGCAATGTGTTGAGACGTTTCCTGGCTTCGGCTCCTCCTCGTGGAAACACAGCGGCATGAGGTTTGGCGAATAGATTTCTCCATATATCGCAGGGAGTTGGTTGAACACGACATCACCTTCGACAGTCATCCCGGATCCGCCTTGGTGTCTCTTGGAGAACGGGCATTGCCGCTTCGCTCTCCGATCGAGCGCTCTGCCCCAGATCCCAGCGGCGACAAGGGGCCGGGATGCATCGTGTCCATTCCGCTCAAAGTACCGTCGCTTGCACGCAATTCCCGGCAGGGCCGATACATACATTGATCGTGACGCCTTGATCAGGCGACAAAAAAAGTACCTGAAGAACACGCGGCTGGGTGCGGAACCCGACAGCGAATTCCGAGGCCTGGTGGCCTTGCTTGCCGCAGACAATCCAGTTCGCGAGACCTTCGGTCGAGTATCGAGGGCGGATACCAGTCCTCTCCAAGAAGGAGAATTTCCCCATGAATCGAGTATCAGCGACGATAGCAGCGGCGGCCGCAGCGATGGTTGTCGCGCTCGCACCGGCTTCCGCACAGACGCATCGGTGGGACATGCCAAACGAGTATGCCAAGGCTGCCGGACACTACTATGACGAGATCTTCGCCAACAAGTTGCGTGAAGCAACCGATGGCGCGATCGACATCACGAACCATTATGGCGGCGCGCTTGGGTACAAGTCGAAGGACCACTGGAAGGTCATCGAAGATGGCGCCGCGCAGATCGCCAGCACCTATACCGGTGTCTTCTCGGGCATCGATCCAATCTTCCTGCTGGTCTCCATGCCGTTCCTCGCACGCAATATCGATGAGTCACGGGCGCTCTACGAAGCGGCGCGGCCCTGGTATGCGGCCGCCTTCGAGAAGGGCAACCAGATTCTGGTGCTGGCCGTGCCGTTTCCACCGGTCGGAATCTGGGCCCAGCAGCCGGTCACCAACCTGGACGAGCTCGCGCAGATCAAGATTCGCACCTATGACAAGACAGGTACGGTTTCCCTGAATGCCGCGGGTGCGAATGCCGTGCAGTTGAGCTGGGCCGACATCATCCCCGGCCTGACAACCGGTACCATCAACGCGGTTCTGACCAACGGGGAAGGGGGCTTTCTCTCCAAGTTCCACGAGCACATGGACCATTTCACGGCGATCAACTACGTTGCCGGGACTTCCATGTTTCACATGAACCGGGACATCTTTGACAGTCTCTCGCCGGAACTGCAGGAGACCTTTCTCCGCGTTGCCAGGGAGACAGAAGACGAGGCGTGGGAAGCGATCAAGGAGCGCGTGGACAACGCCTATGTCATGATGCAGGAGGGAGGTGTGACCGTCATCACCGAAGACGGGCTGCAGGAGGGCTTCCTGGATGCCTTGCGGGAAGCTTCATCCGTCATCTTCAACGAATGGCGTGACACGATGCCGAAAGGCGCTGCCGACGAAATCATGGCATCCTTTGAAGCGACGCTGGCTGCCGGCATGTAGCCGGGTGCTCGCATCGGGGAGGTTTCGGCCTCCCCGCGATTTCAGGGGAATTTGCCGATGGCGAAACGACTCGTCCTTGCGGTCGACCGTGTAGCCCGATTCCTCTCCGTCATCAGCGCGGTTGGCGCCGGACTGGTCCTGATGGCGATGATCTTTCATGTGCTTGCGGAAATTGTGTTGCGGTCCTTCTTTCTGAGCACGACCTACGTTCTCGAGGAGATGATCGGTTACGGAATTGCGGCGATGTCGTTTCTCGGACTGGGTTATGCGCTGAACGAGGGGGCGCTGATCCGCATGAATCTCCTCCTGGTCAAACTCGGAGACACGCCGACGAGGCGTGTCGTCGAAGTGATCTGCATCGTTGGGGCGTTGGTCTTCACTTGTATCGCTGCCTGGTACTTCTACGTGAATTCCGTTCGCGATTTCATGCGCGGATACGTCAGCGAGACGATGTCGGAGACTCCGCTGTGGCTTCCGCCTTCGATCATGCTGGCCGGCATGGTGGTGTTCATACTCCAGTTGACGACATATCTCTTGCGGGTGCTCATCGGCGATGTCTCGTTCGCCAGTGAATCCAAGAGCGATTTCTAGCCTGGCGGGTGCCGACGGAAGTGCTGGAATTGGGGCCGCTTGAAGTCGCTTTTCTGACGCTCGCGCTGCTTGCCGTTTACCTTACGCTCGGCGTCTGGGTGTTTGCCGCCGTGGGCCTGGTCGGCCTGACGGCACTTCACTTTCTCCTGGGTTTCGACATCGACCGCATCGGCGCGATCATGCGGGGAACCATGTGGCGCTCCGCGAGCACATGGGAATTGTCCGCGGTCCCCATCTTTGTCATGATGGGCGAGTTGATGTATCGCAGCGACATGTCGGAGCGTCTCTTTCGTGGGCTCGCGCCGTGGGTTGCGCGCATTCCGGGGGGGTTGCTCCATACGAATATCGGTGGGTGCACCGTATTCGCCGCGGTGAGCGGATCGACGACCGCAACCACGGCGACGGTCGGCAAGATCACGACCACTGCGCTTGCCGAACGAAAGTACGATCAGGGTCTGGCGATCGGCTCCCTCGCGGGCGCAGGAAGCCTCGGCCTCATGATCCCCCCCTCCATCTCCTTCATCATTTACGGCGTGCTTTCCGAGACCTCCATCGCGCGCCTTTTCGCAGCCGGTGTCTTTCCCGGGCTGGTGATCGCCTTTCTCTATTCCTCCTATATCGGGTTGCGTGCGAGCATGAATCCCGCTCTTGCTCCCCGGGAAGCCGATACGTACACCATGGCCGACCGCCTGCGAGGTATCCTGGATCTCTTCCCGGTGACAATTCTAGTCTTCGTGGTGCTTGGTAGTCTCTACAGCGGGATTGCCACGCCGTCCGAGGCAGCGGCGGTCGGATTCCTCGGCGCATTTCTTATCGTGCTGCTGACCGGGCAATTGACCTGGCGGATGTTCGTGGATTCCGTCGCGGGAACGATCAAGATCACGACCATGGGGATCAGCATTCTGGTCGCTGCCAATTTCATGTCTTCGGCGATGGCCTATCTGCACGTTCCCCAGGAGATCGCCAAGTTCATCGTGAGCCTTGGTCTGTCCAAATACGCCCTGATCCTGCTGGTCGCGGTCTTCTACATCATCCTCGGCCTGTTCCTGGACGGGCTGTCGATCATGGTCATGACACTTCCGATCACGCTGCCGCTCGTTGTCGCCGCAGGGTTTGATCCGGTCTGGTTCGGGGTCTTCATCGTGATCATGATCGAGCTCGGTCTCGTAACCCCGCCGATCGGATTCAATCTCTTCGTCCTGCAAGTGATGACCGGGCGCTCGATGGGTTTCATCGCAAGAGCGGCATTTCCCTTCTTCCTGCTGCTTTGTCTGGCCGGGGTCATCATCACGGCGTTCCCACAGATTGCACTGTGGCTGCCGGATGCACTATTCAACCGTTAACAGGAAAGTGGAGTCTTCCATGTTTGCATCCTTCCCGACACTGGCTCGCTATAACGCCTGGGCAAATCGCCGAATGCACAAGACCTGTGCCCGAATGACCATTCGGGCGCTCATGGAGGACCGTTCCGCCTTCCAGTCATCCATCTATCTCACGCTGGAACATATCCATGCCGCGGACCGCCTGTACAGGGACCGACTCCTGAAGCAGCCAATCAGCCTTGAGTGGCCCATCAAGCAATTGTTTCCCGGCATCGACGAACTCATCGAGGCACAGCGGGAACTGGACGAATGGTATATCGAATTCACCCAGACGCTGACCCAGGAACAGTTGGACGCCAGGTGGCCCTTTACGAGTCTTGACGACGACCCGGTGCACGTCAATGAAACGCTCGGCACCTGCCTGAGCAATCTCTACCAACACCAGGTTCACCATCGCGGCCAGGTCCACAACATGCTCTCGCAGGCCGGTGTGTATCCGCCGCCAATGGACTTCATCCTGTTCGCCATGGAAGACCGGGGCGATGAAATTCCGGATGATCTGAAGAGTCGCTGGCGCGAATAGGTTCCTGCGGCATGGACGCATTGCGGATGTCGATGCGCCGCCGGGACAGCGGATCTGAGATCCCGCCTGCAAGCGTGGCTGAACGGCTCCGGAAACATGATTTCGGCCATTCCTGTCGCCTCGGATGGTCCAGGGGGTCCTCACCATCGGAAGGGCCGGACCCGCCTGGTGGACTCTGACGTCAAGACCGGAGCAACTGTCAGCCGGCGGTTTTTGGGGACGAGCGCGTCGGATCGGCTCGGTACCGAAAACACGGGGCCATCCCTTCATGCCTTCGAGCGAGCGCGGGGCCGGAAGTTCTGTCCGGTGCTGCTCGCAGTTCCTGTAGCGGACGACGGCCTCGCTGCGTGGCACAATCGCACCATCTGGTCTTGCGAAGGTCAAGCGGATGCGCTGCAACAGGATCCATCGTGTGGATTCGGTGAGCCAACGAAACTCCCGGTCCGCTAACGAAAAGCCGAAAAATCCACTCCAGTGAATCCGCAATTGCCGTTCCGGCAATCTCGCAATCAGTAGTTGATCGCGGGGTTGTTGCCCGGATAGATGGTGCCGACCACCAACATGCCTTCGGCACTGGTCGCCTCGAGCGAATGCACTTGTTTGCGTGGCAGGAATATGACGTCGCCGGCGGCAACCGGCGCCTTGAGATTCTCTGTCCACATGCACCCCGTACCAGTGACGATGATGAGCGCTTCCTCGTAGAGATGCCGGTGCGGTTCCGCCTTGGACCGCGGGATGTGGCCGATGAACTGTGCAACGACTTCGGAGCCTACCGACTCGTCCACCAGCATCTGGAAATAGCGATCTCCCATGCCCTGCCGTTTCGAGGCGTCCAGGCGAACGACGCGTTCGGGATGGGCTGCATTGAAATTGTCCGGCATTCGGGCCAGCCATTCGGGTGCGTCGGATCGTGGGCATGCGGATGCCAGGTATCTGACCCTGCCGCCATTCCTTCCGGCAACCTGAAATGCCTCCCCTGGAGTGATGTAAACGCCGGAATGGGTCTCCGCCGCGAATGTCCGACCCGAGATGGTGACATCCGCGTCACCCTCGGCCATGAACAGCACTACATCGCGTTCGCCGAAGGTGATGACGGGCGTTGCTCCGGGTTCGGTCTCGAAATAGTACTGCGACTGGTAGATGGCGCCCAACGTGGCGCCCATGACGGAACAGTAGCGGAGCGCTCCCTCTGACACCTTCTCAGCCCGCTCAACGGAGAAGACATAGCAACCGCCGTTCAGCACGGCTCGTCCGTCTGCGCCGAAAGCCACTTCCGGGACGGCGCGATTTTCCTCGCTCAGGGGATCGTCCCAAGCCGCGGGCTCGCAGACATTGTTGTGCGACCCGTCGCAGAACGGAGGCGTGTTCGTGTGCTTGCATCCGCAGAAGAGGACCTCTTCGCCCTTGGCAGTCGCCTTGTAGCGAACGGGCCTGAACTCGGTTCCCTGGTGCCGTCCGTCGCAATAGGGCTGCGTACGGCTTCTCCCGCAGCGGCACCAGAAATACACGCGTCCCTCTTCAAGTTCCGTGTAGTACGCCCGATCCCGCGCGATACGGGGAGTTTCGGTGTTCCCGTTCATGGCGTCCTCTTGCAACTCTGGCGTCAGATCGAGACCTTGGCGTATTTCGGGTCACGCCACGCCTCGCGCTCCAGTACATCCTTGACCAACTGTACCGCCTGCCACGCGTCCTCGTGGCGATGGTAGAGCGGACTCATGCCGAGACGGATGGAGTTCGGACTCCGAAACGAAGAAAGGAGTCCCTTGTCAACCAGTGCTTCGGTTACGGGCCCGGCGCCCGGGTGGCGGAAGGAGACGTGGCCGCCGCGCTTTCCATATTTTTCCGGAGAGTTTATTTCCACGCCGAGAGAACCGCACTCCTGTTTCAGGAGTGCGATGAGGGTCTCGGTGAGGGATTCATGCTTTTGCGCCATCTCTTCGCGCTTCACTTCGCGCCAGATCTCGGCGGCAGCGCGGAATATCTCGTTGGCGATGACGGGCGGCGTTCCGGTCAGGTGCCGGGCGACCCCCGGATCGGGTTCGTACTCGTAGAGAAACCCGTCCCATTTCGCGTGTCCCATCCAGCCGGCGATCGTCGGCCAGGTTCCGGCCTGGTGCAGGGGGTTGACGTAGAGCAGGCTCGGGCCGCCCGGGCCTCCGCAGATGTACTTGTAACCGCAGCCGACGGCGAAGTCCGTCCCGGTCGCCGTGAGGTCGACGTTCAGGGCGCCGGCGGAGTGGGAAAGGTCCCAGATCGTCAGCGCGTCCACCGATCGGGCATGCTCGTTCATCGCTGCCATGTCCCACCGTTCGCTTGACCGGTAGTCGGTTTGTGTCAGGTAGAGGAGGGCGACATCGCGGTCCAGCATGTTCAGGAGCTGCTCCCGGCTTTGGGCCTTCCGAAGGGTTGCGTTCACACCGAGTTCGCCGAGGAGTCGCACGAAGCCCTGCGCGACATGCAGGTCGGTTGGAAAATTATGCGCTTCGGTCAGGATGACATGACCACTGCCGCGGAGCCGCCAGGCGAAGCTGATGATCTTGAACAGATTGATCGTGGTGTTGTCGCAGACAACGACATCGCCAGGACGCGCCCCCACCATATGGGCGATGTCGGCCCCGAGTTCCCTCGGCTTCTCGACCCAGCCCTCGCTGGTCCAGGCGCGGCGGCTCTGGTCGCGCCAGCACGCCGTCAGAAGTCGCTGAACGCGCTCCGGAACGTCCACCGGCATCGCGCCCATGGAATTCGCGTCAAAATGAAGGCTGCCGTTCGCTGGACGTGCGAAGCGGTCGGCGAAGCCGGCGAGCGGGTCGCTGCGATCGAGTGCGATGCAGGATTTCAGGGTGAGCACTTTGGGGTGGATCTTCGCATTCGCTGCTTTGAGAAGTTGAGTGCCGGTTATTGCATATCTGGAATATTCTTGCAAGAATAGAATGGCTATGCGTTGGACCTTCAGGGCACCTGGCAAGGAACATGCATCTCTTGGTAACCGACACCCGCGTCCATTCCGACCGTAACTTCCGATCATGAGGTTGAACATGTGTCAACCCGATCTCTTCCCCATTGGTGGCGGCACCCAAGAGGCGTTCGACCCGTACCCGGGCGTTTCCGGTTGGAGCACGGAACGCGGCGTGATCTTTCGGGCCTCTCTGCGCAAGACGGTGGGGTGCCGCACTCCTCGCCAGGAGGGCTGAGGGTCGTGGGCAGCTCGTACCGGCTCGCCGCAGATATCGGCGGCACCTTTACGGACATCGTTCTCGACACTCCTACCGGGCGTCATACGGCCAAGGTGCTGACGATGCCGCGTGCGCCGGAAGCGGGAGTCTTCGAGGCGGTGGATCTGGTGCTGAAGCAGACGGCCGTGGCCCCCGGGGAGGTTGCGGTCTTTGTCCACGGCACCACCCTTGCGACAAACGCTCTGATCGAGCGGAAAGGGGCCAGGACCGCATTCCTGACCACGCGGGGGTTTCGTGACGTTCTGGAGATGGGATTCGAGAAGCGTTTCGAGCAGTACGACATCTTCATGGACAAGCCGGACCCGCTCGTGCCACGTCCCCTCCGGAGGGAGGTCGACGAGCGTGTGTCGGCTGGCGGGCAGGTGATGGTTCCACTGGATGTCGCCGGGGTGCGGGGAATTGCCGCGGAATGGCGGGCGGCCGGAATCGAGGCGGTGGCCGTCGGACTTCTCCACGCCTATGCCCATCCCGGGCATGAGCAGGCCATCCGCGAGATCCTGTCGGCCGAACTCCCCACCACAACCATCTGCCTCTCGAGCGAGGTGTGTCCCGAAATTCGCGAATACGAGCGCTTTTCGACCACCTGTGCCAATGCGTATGTCCGGCCGCTCATGTCGGGATATCTCCTTCGCCTTCAAGAAGGATTGCGTGCGCGCGGCATGACTTGTCCGTTCTACCTGATGATGTCCGGTGGCGGTGTTACGACCATCGAGAACGCCACCCGGTTTCCCATCCGTCTCGTCGAGTCCGGGCCCGCGGGGGGCGCGATCCTGGCCGCCCATGTGGCACGAGAGTGCGGCCTTGGTGAAGCGCTCTCGCTGGATATGGGCGGGACCACCGCAAAGATCTGTCTCATCGGCGACGGGACCCCGGATCGTTCCCGTGCGTTCGAGGTGGCCCGGCGTTACCGGAACTTGAAGGGAAGCGGTCTGCCGGTCCGCGTCCCGGTGATCGAAATGGTGGAGATCGGTGCGGGTGGTGGGTCTATCGCAACGGTTGACGAGATGAGTCGACTACGGATCGGGCCCCGGAGCGCGGGATCGGAGCCGGGTCCCGCATGTTACGGGCGGGGAGGCGAACGGGCGACAGTCACCGATGCCAACCTGGTCCTCGGCAGGCTGGACCCCGGCCGGTTCGCTGGTGGACGGATCAGTCTCGACCCGGAGCATGCGTCGATCGCCCTTCAGCGCGATGTGGGCGCGCCGCTGGCGCTGGAGGGTCGCTGGCCGGCGGTGGGTGTGGTCGAGATGGTCGACGAGAACATGGCCAATGCTGCCCGTGTTCACGCGGTGGAGCGGGGCCGGGTCATCGCACGACACACCATGGTCGCTTTCGGGGGCGGTGCCCCGCTCCACGCAGGTCGGCTTGCGCAAAAGCTCGGCATCCGGCGTGTTGTGATTCCCACGGGTGCAGGGGTGGGGTCCGCCATCGGTTTCCTTCTTGCGCCGATCGCCTACGAAGTGGTTCGCACCCTGCCGGTTGATTTCCGGGAGTTTGACGCAGACGCCGTCAATGCCATGCTCGATGACATGCAGGGCGAGGCGGAAGGCGCTGTACGTAAAGGTGAACCACCCGGCGCCTCGCTTCTTGCTTCGCGGATCGTCGAACTCCGCTATGCAGGGCAGGGGTACTGTCTACCCGTCGGAATCGACGATGGACCCCTCACCCCGGGGCAGGGGCAGGTACTGAAGGATCGCTTCGAGGAGCACTACCGGGCTGTCTATGGTCTCACCATCGACGGACTCGGCATCGAAAGTGTCTCCTGGTCGGTAACTGTCTCCACGGAAGCGCCGTCTGCCGTGTCGGCAACCATGCCCGAAGTCGGGGATTCGCCACCCGCCCGCGCCCGGGGAAGCCGGGAAATCCATGATGCCGCGCTCGGGAAGGCGTTGGATTGTGACGTCTTCTTCCGCTCCGACCTCGAACCCGGAACCGGGATCACCGGTCCCGCAATCATCGACGAGGACGAGACCTCGACATTCGTTCCAGCCGGATTCCGCGCAGCACTCAACTCTGCCCGCTACATCGTCATGGAGAACATGATAGGGGCCGCAGCATGACCTCCATGTCGAAAACGCCGATGGACGCGATCCAACGGCAAGTGATGTGGAACCGGTTGATCGCGGTGGTTGAGGAACAGGCACAGACGATCCTCCGGACGGCGTTTGGTTCAGTGGTTCGCGAGGCGGGCGATCTCTCGGCCGGCATCTGTGATCTCCAGGGGCGGATGATCGCGCAAGCAGTGACCGGCACACCCGGTCACGTGAACACGATGGCCCGCGCCGTCGAGCACTTTCTCGGCCATTTTCCGGTCAGGGAAATGCGGCCCGGAGATGTCTTTGTGACCAACGATCCGTGGCTCGGCACCGGCCACCTCTTCGACTTCATCGTGGTTTCACCTGCCTTTCTGGGCGATGCTCCCGTTGCGCTCTTCGTTTCTACCTGCCATGTCGTAGACGTCGGTGGGCGCGGATTTACAGCCGAGGCGAAGTCGATCTACGAGGAAGGGGTGCTCATTCCGCATATGAGGTTGCGTGACCGGGGGGTGCTCAACGCCGATCTCCTTTCGATCGTGCTCGCCAATTCCCGCAACCCGGTCGAGGTGAGAGGCGATATCCTGTCACTCGTGACCTGCAACGACACCGGGGCGGAACGTCTCCGGGAAATGATGGATGAGTTCGGACTTGAGAACATCGAACCGCTGGCCGCGTATGTCTTCGAGACCTCGGAGGCGGCAATGCGCAAGGCCATGCGCCGGGTCCCGCTCGGCCGCTACTGCACGGAGATGGAACTCGACGGTTACGGGGAGCCCGTCCACATCCGTGCCGAAATGCGGGTCAGCGATGGAGAGATCGTCATCGACTATGCGGGCACGTCGCCGGCATCCGCCTACGGGGTCAACTCGCCCCTTTGCTATACCGAAGCGTATACCTGTTTCGGCCTCAAATGCATCGTGGCGCCGTCGGTGCCGAACAACCACGGCTCGCTCAGCGTCTTTCGTACCGTTGCCGAGCCGGGATCCGCCGTGCACCCTCTGCACCCGAGCCCGGTGACGGCCCGCCACGTGATCGGGCAAATGTTGCCGGACGTGGCGTTCGGATGCCTCGCACAGGCGCTTCCGGGCGAGATCCCGGCGGAGAGCGCGGGCAGTATCTGGGTGCTGCCCCTTGCGGATGCGGGCCCAGGGTCCGCGTCCGTCGCGGCCAACGGCCGCACGCGGTTCAACGTGATGAATGTCGGGATGGGGGGCATCGGTGCCCGTCCCGGCAAGGACGGCCTTTCCGTTACCGCGTTTCCGAGCGGGGTCGGTGCCATTCCGGTCGAGGTCACGGAGTCCGAGTCGCCACTTGTATTCTGGCGGAAGGAATTCCTGCCCGATTCAGGCGGGCCGGGAGCCTTCCGGGGCGGGCTCGGCCAGGTCATCGAGATCGGCAGTACGGAGGAGCATCCATTCACCGTCTCCGCCGCCACCTTCGACCGCTTGCAGAATCCACCGCGCGGACGAGACGGCGGTCTGCCAGGCCGGAACGGCTGCGCCCGGCTCAAGTCGGGACCGGACCTTCCTGACAAGGGAGTTCACACGATCCCTGCGGGAGATCGACTCGTCGTGGAACTGCCAGGAGGCGGCGGTCTCGGCGATCCACGCCGGCGTGACCCGGCGCGCGTTCACGCGGATCTCCAGGCGGGCTACATCACTCGAGAGGGAGCGCTTCGGGATTTCGGCATCCATGCCGGATCTCCGTGTGCCGGCACCGACATACCGGCGAGCAACCTCGGTCCCAGCAAGCACAACGTCAAAGGAGGAGAACGATGACGCACAAGTGGAAGAAATCAACAGCGATGGCTGCGGCCGTACTGCTGGCGGCAGGGCTGTCCGCTCCAGCATCGGCCCAGGACATCAAGGCCGGACTCATGCTCAAGGAGGGCTTTCCGGGTGCTGAGCCAGTCAATGGCATGTTCGAACTCTTCAAGGCAGAAGTGGAGAAGAACTCGGACGGCGAGATTACCATGGAGATCGTGTACGGTGGCGCCCTCGGCAATCCCAACGAACGCCTGAACCAGGTCCGGAACGGCATCATCCAGATGTCTGATGCGTCCGACGGCAACTACGCCTCGATCTACAAGGACATCCAGATCCTGTCCATGCCGTATCTCTTCCCGGACGAGGAGACCGCCTGGAAGCTCCTCGACGGGCCAATCGGTACGCAGATGGCCGAGGACATTCGCGAGAAGACGGGAATCCGCGTGTTGGGTTGGTGGGAATCCGGCGGCTTCAAGCACTACAGTGCGAACCGGGCCATTCGCACGCCTGACGACATGAAGGGTCTCAAGATGCGGGTGATGGCGCCTATCTTCGGCATCCCGGTCCTGACCCTGGGCGGTTCCGCGACCCCGATCGCGTTTCCGGAACTCTACACGTCGCTCAAGACCGGGGTGGTCGACGGGCAGGACAATGCTGTCTGGGTGTTCAACCTGATCAAGCTCCACGAGGTTCAGGATTACCTCATGCTGGACGGCCACATCTACGCGTTCGGTCCGCTCGGGATCAACGATGCCTGGTTCAGCAGTCTCTCGGAGGAACTGCAGGCTGTCGTTCTGGAGGCCGGGAAGAAGGCCGTCGCCTACAATCGCCAGGAGTCGCGGGCAGCTGAAGCCGCAAACATCCAGATGGCGAAGGACCACGGCGTGACGGTCATTCCCTTTACCAAGGAGATGAAGGCCGAATTTGCCAGGCGTGTCCGTCCCGCGGCCATCGAGTGGCTGAAGGAGAATGTCGATACGCCGGAACTCGTTGACGAGGTCGTGGCAGAAGTCGAACGGCTCTCGAATTAGCGTGCAACGGTCAGCCGGACGTCTCGACATGACCGGCTGGCTGGAACGCGCACTGCGGGCGATCAGCGCGGCGGCACTCCTGTTGCTGTTCGCGCTGATCGTTGCGCAGGTGGCGATGCGCTACGGTTTCGGTATCACACCGTTCTTCACCGAGGAAGTCGCACGCTACGCCCACGTGTGGTCGGTGCTCGCAGGCGCCGCGATCTCCATCCGGATCGACGGCCACATCCGGGTGACCTTCCTGCCGGACCAATTGCGTCCCGTCGCGCGCTGGTGCTGGATGCGGTTGCTGGATCTCCTCACCGTTGCTCTACTGTCCATTCTTGCGTTCGCTTCCATCCGAACCGTCGATTTCGCTCGGGGGCAGACCAGCGACGGGCTGCAGGTCTCCTTGCAGGTTCCCTACTCCGCCCTGCCGGTGGCCTTCGCTCTCGGGCTACTGTTCCTGATCGTCCGGCTCCGGCAATCCTGGTCCGGCCGACCATGGAATCGGCCAGAGTGACCCTTTCTCTCGGCATCTTTCTGGCCACGTTCCTGGTCCTGCTGTTCGCCGGGCTTCCCGTTGCCTGGACGATGATCGTGTCGTCGATCGCCTGGCTTGTCGCCAGCGGCCAGACGGCCTTCCTTCCGGTCTTGCCGGAACGGATGTTCCAGGGCATCAACGTGTTCGTGTTGATGGCCATTCCGCTCTTCATCCTTGCCGGGGAACTCATCAACGAGAGCCGCATCACCGACCGGCTGATCTCGTTCGCCAATGTTGTTTTCGGCTGGATGCCGGGGGGACTGGCCCAGGTCAATATCGGTGCATCGATCCTCTTCTCGGGCATTACCGGCGTTGCCCTCGGTGATATTGCGGCCCTGGGCAGGGTCTTCATCCCGTCCATGAGCCGGAACGGCTATTCCGCCGCCTATGCGGCCGCCGTTACGGCATCCTCATCCATTATCGGTCCCATGGTGCCGCCCTCGCTGATTGTCGTCATTTATGGGTCGATGACGGGCGTTTCCATTGGTGCACTCTTCGCCGCCTGCATCGTGCCCGGACTGCTGATCGGCTTCTGCCAGATGGCACTGGTCTGGTACCAGGCACGCAAGCGGGGCTATGTGCCCATCGCGACCGACCGTTCCCTGCCCGCTGTGACCCGGTCTGCACGCCAGGCGCTTCCGCCACTCATGATCCCGGCGATCATCCTTGCCGGCATCCTAGGTGGCATCATGACGCCCACGGAAGCGGGCGGACTCGCGGCCTTCTATGCGCTGCTGATTGCCGTGTTTCTCTACCGCAGCCTGGATCTCCGTCAGTTCCTGTCGGTGCTTGACCGATCGGCTGTGTTTTCCTCCCAGCTCCTGATCATTGTCGGCGCCGGCGCAATCTTCACGTGGGTGATGGGGATGGAGAACATCCCGTCGCTGGTCGACAGCACGGTTCGCAACCTCGAACTGCCGCCCGTCGTTCTCCTGCTGGTCCTGAACCTGGTCATGCTCGTCCTGGGGATGTTCATCGATCCGGTTGCGGCAATCATCCTCTTCGTTCCGATACTCGCCACGGCGGCCATCGCGGCTGGCGTGGATCCTGTCCACTTCGGAGCGGTCGCCATCCTGAATCTGAACATCGGATTGTTGACCCCGCCATTGGGCGTGTGCCTCTTTGCGGCGGAACGTATCGCGGGGTGCGGACTTGTGGCGCTACTCCGGGAGACCTGGCCGTTTCTGGCGGTCAGCCTCGTCGCGCTGGTCCTGGTCACATACGTCCCGCAGTTGAGTCTCTGGCTGCCTCGGCTGCTCGGATTCTAGGGATACCCGCAGTGCCGGATACAGTGGATCGCTCCGCGGAACTCGTCGAGGAAGCCAGGGAGCTTCGCATCGGCGAACGGCTGGCGCAATTCCGGCGGGCAAAGGGCCTGACCCTCGCTCGCCTGAGTGCGATGACATCGATTTCGGAGGCCACGCTTTCTCGCGCAGAGAATGGCATTTCGCCGCTCAACGCGCACAATCTCTATATCCTGGCGCGGGTGCTGGAGGTGGATCTCGTTTCGTTCTTTCGCCCCGACGCCAGAGAGTTTTCGAAAGGGAAGCGGACTGTAACCCGGCGCGGCGAGGGGGAAAGGGAGTCGACCCGGCGGTACGACCTCGAACTCCTCTGTGCGGAGCTTGCGGCGAAGATCATGGTGCCGAGCCTGAACCGTGTCTCAGCGCGGTCGCTCCTGGACGCAGGCGGGCTGCGCGCGCATGAGGGGGAGGAGTTTCTGTATGTTCTCGACGGCGAGGTAGAGGTTCACACCGAATTGTATGCGCCGACGCGTCTGTTACAGGGCGACAGCATGTATTTTGACAGCAACATGGCCCATGCCTATGTGGCGGCTGGCGAAGGGCCGGCCGAAATCCTCGTTGTCGTCGCAGCAGCGGGCCGGTAGTCATGGACGACGGATTGGCCCACATCTGCTCTGCCCGCGTCTCGTGTCCCGCGAGCGACGCGATGGCCTACCTTCGGGCACCAGAGAACCTTGCCCTCTGGGCCGTGGGGATGGGTCGCGTACGGATTCATGCCGATGGAGTCGTCGAAGGCAGGTTCCCGGGGACGGGGAAGCCGATCTGGGCCCGCATCGATGCGGATGACGACCGTTCCACGATCCTGTTTCACCTCGGATCCGGACGGGACTCCCTGGTTGCCAGGATCATGGTTCGCGTGGTCTCGGGAGAGGTACTGGGAGACGATCCTCGATCCTGCGTGGTCTCCCTGATCGCCTGGCGACAATCATCCATGGACGATCAGCGATGGGCGAGCCTCAAGAGCGGTCACGAAGGCGAGATTCTTGAGGTCAAGCGACTGATCGAGGCAACGGTTTCGTAGCAAACGGCGCTGCAGCCACAGGCGGACAGATGCGTCCTCCGGCCGCTTCGGAGTGCCGCCCTGGGTATCGCTGGGCGGTGTGCCACTGGTGCTGGCAAGAGATGGTTGTTACTGGGTGGTGACCTGCAGCGAGCAACGGTTTCATCTCGATGAACCGGCTTGCGTGCGGGAGAATGGTCGTGAAGTCACACCGTCTGCCGGATCCATGGAACCGGGAATCCGTCGGGAGCCTGGTCTGCTGCGGCACGGTTGATCTGCCTGGAAACAAGGGATTTGGGGTCACCCATTTCCACGGTTCGATGCGCGCAGAAGAGCCTGTCTGAAGCATTTTTCAGTTCCCGTCCAGTCGGTCGCGGAGCCGGAACAAGGGCAGCAGCAGGGCTGGGAGGTGCCGCAGCAGTGCACGTCCCGGCAGAGGTGCGGGTGGTCTGACCGGAACGCTGAGCATGTCTGGGTCCCCGGTTTGCACGAAGGTCGCAACGTCCCGGCCGAGCGCAGTCGAAACCGCGATTCCCCGGCCGCAGCAGCCGACCGCCGCGTAGAAGCCGGTTGCAATTTCAGTGACCTGTGGAAGCAGCAGCCGTGAAATTGCGATCACGCCGCTCCAGCCATGGTCGATTTCGCACGGACCGGAAATCGGAACCATGGAAAGCAACCTTTGCCGGAGCGAGGCCTGCATGCGTTGGGGAGACGTAGCAGGAAGAGGGAGTCCGCCGGTGATCAGGCGTCCGTCCACTGTCCAGCGAACGGCGAACATGTTACGGCGGGTGTCCGTGAGACTCTGCTTTCCCGGAAGAATCCGTTCGCGGTTGCCTGCGTCGAGAGGAGTGGTTGCAATCTGGTGGAAGACGATGGGCAATAGACTGCGTGCAGAACGGGCCGCCAGTGTGGAATCCAGTGCATTGGTGGCAAGGATGACGCATTCCGCCGAGATTCGGCTGTCGCGACAGGACAGTTCCCAGCGCGAGGCATCCCGACGAACTCTCAGGACCCGGGTTCCGGTCCAGATGGTCGCGCCGGCGGCGAGAACTGCCCTTGCCAGACCACGTACGAAGCCGAGAGGATTGATTTGCCCGCCGGTGCGGTCAAGCAAGGCAGCGTGATACGAGCGCATGCCGGTCAACAATTCGAGTCCGCTCCGGTCGATCAGTTCAAGGGACTTGCCCCGCGATGCCCATTCGGATTGTCGCTGTTTCAGGAAGCTGATGCCCGAGCTGCCGTGCACCGGTTGCAGCCAGCCTGTCTGTTCCCCTTCGCAATGGATCTCGTGTGCACGGATCAGGTCGAAGACCAGGTCACCGGAATTGCCCACGATCCTGCACAGCTTCTCCGCCTTGTCGTGTCCGAGCAATTCCTGGACACGATCCGGTCCGAGCGGGGTGACGAAGCTGGGCACGATGAATCCGCTGCTGCGGCCGGACGCTCCGAACCCTGGCTCATGTGCCTCCAGCACGATGACCCGAGTCCCTTGTTCAGCGAGATGCAACGCGATCGAAAGCCCGAGAATACCCGCTCCGACGATTGCGACATCCGTTTCCGCGCACTCCGTCGGAGCAGGGTAATCGGGTCCCGGTTCGGTGCGCCCGACCCACAACGTGTCCTGAAACGGACTGGGTCTCATCGGTGGCCCTTTCCCTGCAATTCCGTTCCGGGCATCGGCCCGGAGAATGTGTACATGACATGCGGTTCCACAGAGGCCCGGAGCCGGACTCGCATCGCCGTTCGGCAATACGCCGGACTGGCGATCATGCAGTCTCCGGCGGAAGGGCGGGTTTCCCTTCGCTGGACCGAGTGTCCGCTACGGCTTCGCATTATCGGGCGTGCTCGGTGCCCGGTCGTTCCGGTTTCCGGTCAGACGAGCTTCTCGAG
>CAZPXZ010000072.1:0-18179 GCA_964590405.1 uncultured Rhodobacterales bacterium
GCACGCAGGTGTATTCGCTGTTCACCCCGAATGTTCGCTATCTCGAGACGGTTGAGGACGGTATCAATGCGGGCAACGTGCTGCCCGCGGATTTCCAGCCAACGGAAGCAGGATTCGCGGCGGTTCGAGAGAACATCCTCAAGGCCGGAATCGTCGGTCGTCTCGTCGCCGATGATTTCTCCGGGGCACTGGTCAGCGCGCAACTCCAGGAATTCAATCCAAACACCGGCGAAAGGCTCGATTACCAGAAAGTATACCAAGCACTTGAGGAGATCCGTGCGGAAGTCGGCGGGCCAGGCAGTCCGGTTGAACTCCATATCATCGGCTTCGCACAACTGGTTGGAGAAATCGCTTCCGGTGCCAGCCAGGTCGCCATGTTCTTCGGTCTGACGATTCTCCTCACCGCATTCTTCCTGTTCCTCCACACGCGTTCCATTCGGTTCACTCTGATGCCGATCGCCTGTGCCACGGCCGCGATGGTCTGGCAACTCGGCGCCATCGTCACCCTTGGATACGGAATCGACCCGATGTCGATCCTGGTTCCCTTCCTGGTCTTCGCCATCGGTGTAAGCCATGGCGTCCAGATGGTCGGAGCCACGCAGGCAGAGTCCTTCCGTGGGACCCCTCCCCTCGATGCAGCCCGCACCAGTTTCCGCCGAATCCTCCTGCCCGGAGTGGTGGCCCTGGCTTCGGACACCGCTGGTTTCATCACCATTTCACTCATTGAAGTACCGGTGATCCAGGAAATCGCACTTTCCGCTTCACTGGGCGTGGCCGCGATCATTCTGACCAATCTCGCATTGCTGCCGGTACTTCTTTCTTATGCCAGAACTGGCGAGAGCGATCGAGATGGTGCACAGACTCGCGATCGCCGACTGTACGTTCTCTGGAGAGTGCTCACCCGTGTGACCCGACGGGGACCCTCTATCGCCATCATTGTCGGGTCGGCAACCGTCGTGGCCCTGAGTATCCCCTACGCCCTGTCGGTGCGAATTGGCGATCTTCATCACGGCGCCCCGGAATTGCGTCCCGAATCCACCTACAACCGCGATGTGGCTGCCATCGTGCAAAGGTTCGAAATCGGCGTGGACGTGTTCACGGTGTTCGCCGAATCCCGTCCGGACGGGTGTATCGAGTATCGCCTGATGGACCTTCTCGACCGCTTCGAATGGCATATGTACAACGTCGAGGGCGTCCAGTCCGTCGCCGCCATGTCGGGCGCCGTCCGGAACGTCGCCTCCGGACTGAAGGAAGGCGACCTGAAATGGTGGACCATCCCGCGGGATTCCTACGTGCTGGCGCAGGCGGGCGCCTTCGTTCCCACCCAGAGTGGACTTCTCAATTCCGACTGCAGCGTGATGCCGGTGCAGGTCTACACGGAGAACCACCTCTCCGACACGATCGAACGTGTGGTTGACGCCGCAACGACCTTCGCAGCTGAGCACCCTGATCCGGAATTGGCCTTTCGTCTCGCAGGTGGCAATGTCGGCGTCATGGCGGCAACCAACGAAGAAGTGTCGGCCGCCCAGTTCCCGATCCTGGGCTACGTCTACGGCGCTGTCATCCTGCTTTGCCTCGTCTTCTTTCGGTCGTTCGCGGCAACCGCGTGCATCGTTCTTCCACTTGCCGGTGTTTCGCTCCTCGCCTATGCGCTCATGGCCTTCCTGGAGATTGGCCTGAAAGTCTCCACGCTGCCCGTTGTCGCGCTCGGGATCGGCATCGGCGTGGATTACGGCATCTACGTCTACGGCCGGCTCCGCCTGTACCTCGCCGAAGGCATGGACTTCGAAACCGCCTATGGCAGAACCCTCGAAACCGCAGGTAGCGCCGTCATGGTCACTGGCCTCACGCTTGCCGCCGGCGTTGCAACCTGGATTGTCGCGCCGCTCAAGTTACAGGCTGACATGGGCGCCGTCCTCACCTTCATGTTCCTGGTGAACATGCTGGGCGCCCTTGTCCTGCTGCCCGCACTCGGCGTTTGGCTGATCGGTCCGAGACCGGCTCGCGCCCGTCCGGAACCGGGATGACAAGGACAGATATCGCTGCGAAGGGCTCCTCTCCAGACATGGACAGCCACCGGCAGGCCGCACATGATCCCAAATCCGGTAACCGTCACCGTCACTGGATGACACGCAAGGACATTCAAGATTTCCAGGACGTCGAATCTGTTCGACAATCCTTGGTCGCAGGGTTTCAGACCGCATCGCAGCCGCCCGCCCATCTACCGGAGGTAACCGTACCCGGGATGACGGCAGCAAGCCCACGCATTACGAACCGCCGATGCCTGCCACGCCGATGCTGTAGCGGGTCATGAACGGCGCATCCGGTTTGAGCAGAAGGGCCGTCGCATAGCCGGCTCTGGCGATCGGATTCCGGGGATCACAGCCAACATCTGGTCCGAGATCAAATGCGGCGCGCACCGGCTCGATACCAAGCGCGACGAAGCGTCCGTTCCAGGGATATGACCTCCGACCGCGGTTCGATACCCACAGCAGGATCGACGAGAAGACCTCGGGATCGAAGTCGAGCTGCACTTGGTACCCTTCCTCCTCGTTCGTCAGCGTCGCACGCCCCGACGCCCCGCAGATCTGGACCAGTTCCTCGGTGTCAAAGGCCAGCGGCAACCGGTCAAGGCCAACCGTACCGGCTTCGGCGGGCACCTTGCGGATCGTCTCAAAGACCGCATCCGGAACCAGGCGCGACCGTCCGGGTTCGACCGGCAGCGGAAAGACCCGCCCCATGTCGAATCTTCCGAGGTCCAGCCGCGCACGTTCCGGGTTGGCCGGAAGTCGAAACACCGGGTGCAGGGCAATGGGAGCCTCGATTTCGCGCCGCACCTCGATCGTCAACGAGATCGCCAACCGGGACTCGCGACGCAGTCCCGCGATCCGGCGCCTGAGTCTGCGGACGGGGTGATCCTCCGGATAGTCCGAAACGATGGTGATGGCGTGCTCTTCCTGTTCCTCGACAACCCACGGATGGTTTGCGCCGTAACCATGAAAATCCGAACCGACGGGGTTGGTCGCAGCTGGGCGCCAAGCCTCTGGAAGACCCGCCGGGACATCGGGCTCCCCAAAGGGGACGCAAGGCCATTCGCCTCGCAGCCGCTTCAACAATCCCGGCAGGTTCTCGTGCTCGGCACCCCTATCGTCACCCCAGGGCGCAATCGCCAGTGGCTGGACGACGCGATCATTCTCCAGACGAAACCGTACGGGACCAAGCATGCCGCCCAACAATTGAATCTCGGCCTCGCCACGATCCCACTTGATGATTCTGTCCGTCATGCCATTCACATCCCCATGTGCAAGTCCGGTTGTCCTGCAACGCCCAAAGACAGAACCGGAACATTCCTTCATTCGGATGCGACAATACGGACAGGTCCAAGTCGTTGCTCACGGTCGTGACGAAAGGCGTTGCGCAAACCGTACCACCAAGAGTACATCCGCTGATGTTGGTTTGCGGAAGAACCACTTTCCGATCCAGGTTGCCAGCCGGTGCGCGTCGCAAGGGGAAGCCCCCTGCATAGCGTGTGTCCCATGGGTAGCCCCCGTCATCCATGCAGATCCCGTCTGGAAACCCGGGACGCACGGTCACTACCCGGAGCCAGGGTCGGACAAGTCCCGTCCCATCCATCGACCAGCCGATTCTGCAAATCGTCCACGCAAGCATGTCCCCGAAGATCACGCGGCCATGCCGCCCGTCCCGGACAAGTGTGTTGGAGATGCCAAATGGAATCTTCATCCCTTGCGCCCACGGTCCTGTGTTCCTGACGGGATGCACTGGTAGAGCATGGGGATTCGCCCGGGCAGACTGGGAGAAACGGCGACAGTACGTTGGCAGTTCTAATCTGCCCTGGAAGAGTTCCATTGTGGCTGTTGTCCGGAGGTCGCTGGGAGTTCCAGAGTACTGAGGTCCAGGAGAATCATCCTGCGGAACGGTTTCTTTCTTGTTCCTTACGCTCGGAATTTCCTGCCGCGCTCACGGGAAATTCTTCAATGCAACAGCCAAGATGACGCCTGCATGCAAACTTGACGGCCGAAGCAGAGAGGGGATGATGGACAGGCCCGCCCGGCAGGCTGGCTGCCCGCATCTCAGAGCCGGCCGCACACCGGTCCACCGGCCACAAGCATTCCAGGGAGCACCGAAATGAGCAAGGCATCCGACCTCCTGGTAAAGGCACTCGAGTCAGAAGGGGTAACGATGGTGTTCGGCATTCCGGGTGAAGAAAATCTGGACTTTCTCGACTCGCTCTCGCGCTCTGACAAGATTCGCCTCATCCTGACCCGCCACGAACAGGCGGCGGGATTCTTGGCAGCCACCTACGGGCGATTCACCGGCAAGGCCGGGGTATGCCTGTCAACTCTCGGGCCCGGCGCCACCAATTTCACGACCGCTGCCGCCTACGCCACACTGGGCGGCATGCCGATGATGATGATTACCGGCCAGAAGCCCGTGAAGCGCTCGAAACAGGGACGCTTCCAGATCCTCGACGTGGTCGAGATGATGCGGCCAATCACCAAATACTCCCACCAGATCGTCTCTGCCGACAATATGCCAAGCCGCCTGCGAGAGGCCATCCGTCAGGCCGAGGAGGAGAAGCCCGGCGCCGTTCACCTGGAACTTCCGGAGGACATAGCCAGCGAACCCACGCGGGAACTGCCCTTCGCACCCTCCTATGCACGACGCCCGATCCCGGAGGACAAGTCCATTCGGGCCGCAGTCGACCGAATCGCGTCGGCCCTCTCTCCCATGATCGTGATCGGTGCGGGCGGCAATCGAAAGCTGACCAGCCGCATGCTGACGGAAACCGTGAACAGGTTCGGCATTCCCTTCGCAACCACGCAGTTGGGTAAGGGCGTGATCGACGAGCGCCATCCCCTGTTCATGGGCTGCGCCGCACTCTCTGCCGGCGACTTCGTGCACAAGGCCATCGAATCGGCGGATCTCGTCATTAACATTGGCCATGATGTCATGGAGAAACCGCCGTTCTTCATGCTCCGGCATGGTGAGGAGGAACAGACGGACGACTCTGCAGGAGACGATCCGGTCGGTGTCTCCCACGAAGCGGAGGTGATCCATGTCAGCTTCCGGAGCGCAGAAGTCGATCCGGTGTATTTCCCGCAGCTCGAAGTTGTCGGCGACATTGCCAACGCTGTCTGGCGGATCAACCAGGGTCTCGCCGAGCGCAAGGATGCGAACTGGGATTTCCGCCGCATGATGGAAATCAAGGCGCATCATGACGCCAACATCGCCGAAGGATCCGACGATCCCCGCTTTCCGATCTACCCCCAGCGGCTGGTCCGCGAAATACGCAATGCGATGCCGGATGACGGGATCATCTGCCTCGACAATGGCGTCTACAAGATCTGGTTCGCGCGCAACTATCCCGCCTACGGCCCAAACACCGTTCTCCTGGACAATGCCCTTGCCACCATGGGCGCCGGATTGCCGTCAGCGATGGCCGCACATCTGGTTCATCCCGAGCGCAAGGTCATGGCGATTTGCGGTGACGGCGGCTTCATGATGAATTCCCAGGAACTCGAAACCGCCGTGCGGCTCGGCATGAACCTCTGCTGTCTGGTCCTGAACGACCATGCGTACGGCATGATCCGCTGGAAGCAGGCGAACATGGGTTTCGGGGACTGGGGTCTGGAATACGGCAATCCGGACTTCGTTGCCTATGCCGAGAGCTACGGCGCACATGGCCACCGGGTGGAAAACAGCGAAAGTCTGGCGCCACTACTGTCGGACTGCCTCTCCTCGCCCGGCGTTCACCTCATCGACTGCCCGGTCGACTACTCCGAGAATGACGAAATCCTGAACAACCGGATCCGTGAGCAGAGTGCTGCCGTGTAGGACCGGATCGCACATGGAACCCACAAACCGCAAATCGCCGGTGGTTCGTCCTGCCTTGTCCGGGATACTGTTCCTCGCGGTCTGCGTTGGTTACCAACCAGGAACGGCGTTAGCCGAACAGGGACAGCCCGCTGTCGAACCGCAGCGCCAAGACCTTGGGCCTGGCATCTTGCTGGCAGGTGCCTGCGAGGAGCGCCCTGCCCTGGACGACGCAACCCTGCTGGCGCAACGCATTCTGGAAGAGCCCCGCGGGGTTCTTCTGGCTGACCACCGCGAACGCACCATGCTCGCTCAGGAACTCACGGCGGTCTTGCATCTAGTCCGCGATGCGCTCCCGGACGCTGTGGATGTTCGCGTTCATCCACGCCATGCGCCGGGGCAGTTGCTCATCCACTTCCAACCGGACCTCTGGATGCTGATCGACGGAGCAGTCGCTGGACCTGACGGAGGCGGCGTCCTGCGTGACGCCTACCCGGGGTTCAATACACTGAACGCACGGCTGGGACTGGCCGGCTTCACACCCTATCCGACCTTCCAGTCCGCCCTGCTCTGCTTTGACGACAGGCTGGATGTCGAGGAGGCGGCCGCCGAATTCATGCAACTGAAGGGCATTGCCTGGGCAGAGCCCAATTCCGCGCTTGGCGACGGTCCCGACATCCATGCATTTCGTTGGCAGGACCATTGGATGGTCATCGTCGAGGATGCCCATGGCGATTGCCCTTCGGGCTGCATCGATCGCGAATTCCATTACCTTTCCGTCATGAACGGGCGGGTGGATCGCCTGACGCCCGAGGAGATAGACCGCATCCGAAACCGGCTGGAATCATCCGGTTTCACAACCCGTTAGCACTCCGCAGGGGCCCGGGGATGCTCGTCCGAACCGGCCGGCACATGTGAGCCTTCAAGGCCTCAGGCCTCGCTGAGCTACATGACGCCGTCTCTCTGGACTCCGATTCCGTCGCCGAGGTGAGCTGCATCGTTGGTCGGGCAACTCCGTACGTCCCTGTGGGCCCCAGTCGCAGGCAGGAGCGAAGGGAGTTCCACCAATACACCGCGGTGCTTCCGGTCAGGACGAGAGTCCTCAACATCGCCACGTTGCCCGCGCAATGCCAAGCGGTCAGGAGCTCTCCAGCCCGGGTCTCCTGCGCTCACAGCGGTAACTCGGTAGTCGACTTGATCTCTTCCATGGAGAGAAGCGCAGTGATATTGAAGATCTTTACCTGCGAAATCAGCGCCTGGTAGAACTCGTCATACGCCCTGGCGTTTCGGACCCGCACCTTCAGGATGTAGTCGATATCGCCAGCAAGGCGGTGGGCCTCGAGTACTTCGGGACGTCCCCTGAGCGTCTCGAGGAACCGGTCCTGCCAGTCCTTCTGGTGCTCGGATGTGCGAATCAGGACAAAGAAGCACGCCTCAAGGCCGAGCCTGTCGGCGTCGAGCAGAACCGTGTGCTGACGAATGATCCCGGCGGCCTTGAGTTTCCTGATTCGGTGCCAGACCGGCGTCCTGGACGCACCAGCTTTCGCCGCGATTTCGTCCAGCGACCGGGACGCGTCCTCCTGCATGGCGGCAAGAATTTTCCGATCGACTCCGTCAAGTTGCACTGTCATTCCAACCTCCGCACCATATTGGACAAAATTTTTCCATTGTCGAAATATTAGAATATTTTTGTGGTCATTGCAAGACTATTGCGCAGGATATAGAAAATATGTACTATTCTCGACAAACCAAGATCGTCGTGACAGGTGCCCGTCGTGAAACACTTTCCGATCTATCTTCGCCTCACAGGCCGGCGTGTCGTCATTTCCGGAGCGGGAAAGACTGCCGTGGCGAAACTGCGCCTGCTCCTGAAGACCGAGGCACGGCTCGCGGTGTTCGGATCGGACCCGGACCCGGACATCCTGTCATGGCAACGGTCCGGCGCCCTTCGTCACGAAGCGCGCCCGATCCTGGACAACGACCTCGAAGAGGCGACGCTTCTGTACTGCGCCAGCGGAAATGCCGCGGAAGACCAGCGGGCTGCGAGGCTTGCGCATGATCGTGGAATTCCGGTCAACATCGTGGACAATCTCGACGACAGCGATTTCATCACACCCGCCATCGTGGACCGCGATCCGGTTTCGGTCGCCATTTCTACGGAGGGAACGGCTCCTGTGCTGGCCCGAAGTCTCAAGGCGGCACTGGAGGCACAGTTGCCGAACTCGCTCGGTGCTCTGGCTCAGATCGGGCAGGCCTTCCGCCCCAAAGCAAAGCGACTTCCCCATGGCCGAGTAAGGCGCGCTCTCTGGTCGGATTTCTTTCTCCAGCACGGCCCCCGCTCCTTTTGCAGAGACGGCGAGTCAGGCGCCCGAAAGTCGCTGTCCGCTCTTCTCGACGATGCGGCCTCCGTCCGTCCTACCGGTTGGATCTCCCTGGTGGGCGCCGGTCCGGGTGACCCGGAACTGCTGACCCTACGGGCCCGGAACCGGCTCCATGACGCGGACATCGTTGTGCACGACCGACTCGTCGCGTCTGAAGTCCTGGAACTCGCGAGACGGGAAGCAGAAATCATCTGTGCCGGAAAGAAGGCGTTCGGCCCTTCCTGGCATCAGGCAGACATCAATGCATTGATGATTCGGCACGCCCGCGAGGGACAGCATGTCGTGCGCCTCAAATCCGGGGACCCGGCGGTCTTTGGCAGGCTGGACGAAGAAATTGAGGCTCTCGAGGGAGCCGGTATTGCCTGGGAGGTTGTTCCCGGAATCACAGCTGCAGCCGGCGCGGCAGCTGACCTCGGCGCATCTCTGACCCGCCGCGGTCGAAATTCCGAGCTTCGGCTTATTGCGGGTCGCGATGTCGACGGTCTTGCCGAACACGACTGGATCGCCCTCGCCAAACCGGGTGCAGTAGCTGCAATCTACATGGGCAAGCGTGCGGCAGCCTTCCTGCGGGGACGCCTCCTGATGCGGGGCGCAGCACCCGCTACACCCGTTACGGTCGTGGAGAATGCCACTCGCGCCAACAAGCAGATCGCCGCCACCACCCTGCTCGGACTTCCCGAAACGCTGGACGAGACAAGGTTTCAGGGTCCTGTCGTACTGATGCTTGGCATGTTGCCTCGCGAAGCCATGAGGACGGTTGAAATGGCCGCCGAGATCCGGGAGCAGGCAGTCTGATGGCCCGAGCGTTCCCGCCCTGCGTGCTGACCGCAAACGATCTGCTGGAGGGGGACGTGGTCTACCTGGCTCCTGACGGCACCTGGACGCGTTACATGACTGCCGCTCGCCTCTTCACAGACGAAGCAGAGGCCAGCCGGTCGCTTGCTACGGCGGAGTCGCAGGAAAGAACGGTGATCGGCCCCTATCTCGCTGAGGCAGCTGACGGCGGAGAACAGGGTCCGCAGCCGGGGCATTTCCGGGAAGCGTTTCGGGCCTCTGGCCCCTCCAACTACCGCCACGGCAAACAGGCTGGAAGCTGACAGATGTACCATTACAGTGCTTTCGACCGGGAATTCGTCAGGAACCGGGTCGCCCAATTTCGCCAGCAGGTCGTCCGGCGGATCAACGGTTCGTTGACCGAGGATGAATTCAAGCCCCTCCGGCTGATGAACGGCCTTTACCTGCAATTGCACGCTTACATGCTGCGGGTTGCCATCCCCTACGGCACGCTCAACAGTCGCCAGATGCGGCAGCTGGCCCATATCGCGGAACGCTGGGACAAGGGGTACGGACACTTCACCACACGGCAGAACATCCAGTTCAACTGGCCCAGGCTGAAGGACGTGCCGGACATCCTGGACGCTCTCGCGGATGTGGAGATGCATGCCATCCAAACATCCGGAAACTGCATCCGAAATGTCACCGCGGACCATTTCGCGGGCGCGGCCGCCGACGAGATCCGCGATCCCCGCCCAACCGCGGAATTGCTCCGACAATGGTCGACGGACCACCCCGAATTCGCGTTCCTGCCAAGGAAATTCAAGGTTGCCGTCAGCGGCTCTCCGGTCGACCGGGCGGTTACACGCGCCCATGACATCGGTCTCCGGATGGTCCGCGACAAGGCTGGCGAGATCGGCTACGAGGTTTGTGTCGGCGGAGGACTCGGCCGTACGCCGGTAATTGGCTCGGTAATCCGCGAATTCCTGCCGGAAGCGGACCTGCTCCCCTATGTCGAATCGATCCTTCAGGTCTACAACACCCTCGGCCGTCGAGACAACAAGTACAAGGCGCGTATCAAGATCACCGTTCGCGAGCACGGTATCGAAGAGTTTCGCAACCGTGTCGAGGAACGGTTTCTGATCCAGCGAAACGCATTCCAGGGCGCCGACCAGGAACTCCTAGCCGAGATCCGCTCCATGTTCCTGGAGCCTGATTACATCCAGGCCTCCACCGGGCCCTTCGAAGCAGCGAGGAAGAGCAATCCGGTTTTTCGGGCCTTCGCCGATACCAACCTGCATCCGCACCGAAATCCTGATTACGCGATCGTCACCATTTCCCTCAAGGCGCACGGTGCCACTCCGGGCGATGCGACCACGGAACAGATGCTAGTCATCGCCGACCTCGCGCAACGCTTCGGGCATGACGAAATCCGGATCAGCCATGAGCAGAATTGCATCTTGCCGCATGTGCACAAGCGGTACATACCCGATATCCATACCGCGCTGCGGCACGCCGAACTTGCAACCGCCAATGTCGGGCTGGCGTCCGATATCATCGCCTGCCCGGGGATGGACTACTGCACGCTGGCCACCGCACGCTCCATCCCGATTGCCCAGGAATTGGCGAACCGGATGAAGTCGCGCGGAGGCGAACGGTTGATCGGCAACCTCAAGATCAAGATCTCAGGATGCATCAATGCCTGTGGGCACCATCATGTAGGCCATATCGGGATCCTCGGATTGGATCGGGCCGGTGTGGAGAACTACCAGATCACTCTCGGTGGCGATGGAACCGAGAACGCCGCGCTCGGAGAACGAACCGGACCCGGCTTTCCGGCCGATGCCGTCGTTTCTGCCGTGGAGCGCGTGCTCGATACCTACCTGCAACTTCGTGCAGATAATGACGAATCCTTCCTCGCCACCTACCGGCGAATCGGCATGGGACCCTTCAAGACCGCGCTCTATACCGATTCCGCTGCAGCTGACAGAGGCGAACATGCCTGAGCCTGACCCATCACGGCCCGCTAGTACTCGGACGACGATTCCGGCAGCGTTCGAAGCGAATGCCGCGGACACGCGCGAAAGACCGGATGACCTCACTGTACTGGTCCAGGATGCCGGCTTCCGCCAGGACGACTGGACCGCAGGGTACGTACACTGGAACGGCGTCCAAACGCTCGATGACCTGCCAGATGGCGCCGCGATCAATGTCGCCAACAGTGCACAAGCAGATGAACTCCTGCCGGCCCTTTCCCGAATCGCGTTGATCCGAGTCGCGTTTCCGACGCATATGGATGGTCGCGGCTTCTCTCTCGCCCGCCATCTGCGCCTGCTCGGCTACCGAGGCCGCCTTCGCGCCTCGGGCCACATTGTTGCGGATCAGTACGCCATGGCCCGGCGCAGTGGCTTCGACGAAGTGGAGATTGCGGCGTCTCTTGCCGAACGGCAGCCGGAGGAGCAGTGGCTGTTCCGTGCAAATTGGCGCGAGAACGACTACCAGAACCGATTGCGTCGGAAACCGAAGCGGAAACGCTGAGAGCTACCCCGACCCGGTTCACAGGAGTCCCAGTATAGACGTCGGCGGATGGCTGGCTACCGGCCGCACTCCCGCGTCACACCATCGGCGTTCGGAACATAGGCTTGCTCGCCAGCGATCAGGAAGCAAGCGATCGCCACCTGCCCCACATCGGAAACGATCCAGTCGAAGAACGATTCGGCCGCGGCCAGTTTCAAGAACGCGCCGTCAGGCGGCCTGACGAGTACCACTCCGTACTGGTTGCGCAACCGCGGGTCCCCCTTGACCAGCACCCGGTGTCCGCGCTTGTTCCGGAAAGCCCTCCACGTTGCCTCGTCCGTCAAGAGATAAGCACCCATCGCAATGCCGGTGTTCAGCGTCGCTCCCATCCCGGATCCCAACGAGCGATACCAGCCGGGAGGCTCCGCACCGACATCGATATCGGCTGCTGCCCAGTACCGGAGTTCCGCCTTGTGGGTACCGCTGTCATCCCCGCGGGAGACAAACGGAGATTCGAACTCCGCGATCCGGCCCAGACTTGCGATCACATCACCAGAGCCACCGACCCCGGCTGGGTCCGCTGCCGGGCCAACCAGTACGAAGTGATTGAACATCACATCGCGGCGCGCAATCCCGAACCCATCGGCAACGAAGCGCAGTTCATCGACCGTCGAGTGGGTAAACAACAGATCTCCGTCACCACGCTGCGCATTGCGGATTGCCTGTCCAGTACCGACCGCAACAACGCGCAATTCGATTCCCGTTGCCTCGGTGAAAGCGGGAAGAACCGCATCGAAGAAACCGGAATCCCGAAGCGTGGTACCGGACTGAACGAGCAGATATTCTCGCGCCGAGAGCGCGGTTACAGAAAAAAGCAGCACCGGAAGCGCAAACGCCAGGATGAGCAAACGGCTGCCTCGCATTCGGGATCGCTCCGTCTCATGCCCGCCGGGCTCGCCTTGCCGACAACCGCCAACGCGCCGCTCCAGCTGCACCCTTGCGCGCTCCGCACGAGGAGGAAGCATGGATACTGGCACAACTCATGTCCCGTACTGATGGAGCGCCCGGTTTTACTGTTTGCTCGAAGTGTTCGCAAGGCACGATGCGAGATCGCCGTCTCGACTACACAGCACAAGTTGCCCCGGCCGAACACACCGGCAGCGCGCAATTCAATCCGAACTGTGCACGATCAAATTTCGAGAGGAAGGCCGTTCCTTCGGTACACCGTTCCGCTGCCGATCCTGATCTTCGATTCAGTATCGGCCACGGCGATTATGAGGATTCAAGGCACAGCGCGAATGAAATTCTTGTTTCGCACTCAGGAAGGCCGCCCCGCCCAGGATGTCCTGCTTCCGGTCCCCAAAGATCGTTGCAGCCGCTTCCGCGGCATACCCATCTAACGCTCCCTGTTGGCGGTGGCGCGGAAGCCAGATCCTGCGACATGTCGTGCATTCGCTGCCGGCCGGGTCACCTCGCCCTGCATTCCCGAAATGGCGAACAGGCCCCGCCTTCATCCATCCGCCTCTTCACCGCATGCGCACCCACCTGATCGTGCAGCGAACAGACTTGGAGCACGTATCCAGCATATTCCGTTTCCCGGAAATTGCCCGCTTCTTGCACAACACCCCGCTCAAGCACCAGAACATGCAACTGGGCAGCAGCCTGATCGCCAAGGCAGCCACCGGATGCGAGGCGGACCTCGAGCCTGGGAGAAATTACGGCCATTGGACCTGGCAGTTCTACATACTCCGAGGTGTGTTGCCGGGAGTGCCGACGGCCCGCCCATCAATCACCAGCCGCCGAGATTCTCCTCGACGATGTCAGCGAGCGCTGCAATATGTGATGGTGCGTCGTTCAGGCAGGGAATGTAGGTAAAGCGCCTGCCGCCGGCACCCTCGAACGCCTCCCGAATCTCGCCGTTGATTTCCTCGAGCGTTTCCACGCAGTCGGCCGAGAATCCGGGAGCAAGCACGGCAATGTCCCGTTTTCCGTCTGCGGCAAGTTCCGCCACCCTTTCCGAGGTATAGGGCTGCAACCATTCCTCGGAACCGAAGCGGGACTGAAATGTGGTTTCCACGGGCGGCGCGTCCGGTCGCATCCGCTCCACGAGCAGTCGGGTGGTCTTCTGGCAGTAACAGTGATACGGGTCGCCCGCGTCAAGATAGCGCTTCGGTAGCCCGTGATAGGACGCGATGATGGTGTCCGGGCGGGTCTCCCGCACCTCCAGATGCGCCCGTACCGAATCCGCAAGGGCGCCGATGAACCCGGGATGATCGCAGTAGTGTGGAACGGTGCGAAGTGCTGGCTGCCATCGAAGTTGCATGAGTGCGCGGAACACCTGGTCATGGGCCGTAGCTGTGGTCGGCGCCGCGTATTGAGGATAGAGCGAGAAGCAGACCAGCCGCTCGCATCCCCTCTCCTTCAAGAGCCGGATCCGGGCCTCAACCGACGGGTTGCCGTAACGCATTGCAAAGTCCACGTCCACATCCGGGCGCCCTCGTTTCGCAAGTTCACTCCGCAATGCCTCGGTCTGCGCGCGAGTGACCGTCAGAAGCGGCGATTCATCTCCGTCCTCATTCCAGATGGACCGGTAATTTGCCCCGGACGAAAAGGGTCGTTTCGAGAGAATGATGAGATTGAGAATGCACCACCAGACCCATCGGGGCGGAGGAGGCTCGATAACCCGCCGGTCCCACAGGAATTCCTTCAGGTAGCGCCGCATCGGCCAATAGCCGGTGCCGTCAGGGGTGCCGAGATTGAGCAGCAGAACCGCCGTCCGTGCCGGCGGGATGGGCGGATGCCCGGCTGGAAGGCCTGACCGTAACTCCTGCATTGCGTACCTCACCGACACCTCTCTCCCCGATCTTCCGCGTCCGCCGCCGGGCCGCGAAACGGCCCTGCGCGCTCGCCGGTCGAAATCTCTCTGGTACCAAGCGAATCCGCAAGGCGCGTGGTTGCGGAACCCGGCCGCAAGGGCTTCTGCTGACTCGCATGTGGAGACCAACCGCAAAGATGCAGGACATCGAACGTGGCCAGGATGCCGCCATCCCTGGCCGGATATCGCTGCTGGTAGAGCGCCTGCGTCCGTGCAAGCACATCGCGACGCAGAGGCCCTCCCCGGCTGCCCAGTGCATTGGTCTCGCCCATGCAGCGCAAATCACGCATCAAATCAATGACATCCCGGTATTCCAGCACCCGAATTTCCGAATCGACGACGGGCAGCGCAAACCCCGCCCTCTGCAACACTTCGCCGAGATCGCGGATTCCAGCCATGGGTGCGATGCGCAGTCCCAGCCCGCCGGTACACTCGATTTCCGCATCAGCGAGACACTCGCGGAGTTCATGCAAGGTGGCACCACCGAACAGGGCACCAAGGAACAGCCCGTCGGGTTTCAAGCATAGCCGAATCTGTACCAGGGACCCCACCAGGTCATTGACCCAGTGCAATGTAAGCGCACTCACCACCAGGTCTGCCCATCCCGGCGCAAAGGGAAGCGCGTCCTCATCCATCACAACCGCCGGAGCGAGACGGCTGCAAGCGGTCGCCAATTCGACACTTCCGTCGGCAAGGAAAAGCGGATTTCCGGCGCCCGTCTTCCCGCCATGCCACCCGGCAAGACGCTCAACGACGGTCGGGCTCGCGCCCAGAACCAATGCGGACGGGAAGCTCCTCCGGATTCCGCCCAACCGATCCACCAGAGAATCCACCAGGTCGTCATGCAGTGGGTGACGACCGCCTCGCAACAATCGTGAGCGACGCCGACGCCAGAGACGGCGGTTGACCAAGACGCCGCCGCTCATGGAATCGCCCCTCCGCCGGCCCGGCGGCGTAACCCAAACTGCTCAAGCGCCTGACGAAGCTCCGGTGCAACCCCGTCATCTGCCAGGTCCCAGGGAAGGTCGCGCGGCGCATCCTCCGGATCCAGATATCGCCAACCCTGAAAGGGACGTCGAGGCACCGGCTCGGTGGGAACGAGCTTGAAATCCAGCACCATGACGGCGCAGCGGCGACCGTCCTCCCGTTCATCGACTTCGATCGCCACGATTCGTTGCCGAAGACGAATTTCGTGGCGGATCACCCAGTACAGGGAGCCGCCATCCAGAATCTCTCCTCTCCTTCTGGGCATGTTGCGCGTCCGGTGGCGCGGCCTTGGATCGAGACCCTCGGCACTACGCGATGCGGCTCGCTGACGCTGCCAGCGAAGCAGGTCCGATGGCGATTGCACGCCCACACATAGCTTGATCAGGTGAAGCACGGCATCCCCGGAACAGTGGCCCTTTAGAGCAGCAGGACCCTGCCGGCGAGTCTAGTCGCCGGTCAGCGGCGATTCACCTGTGAGGGACGCATTCCGGACCCAAGCCTGCGGGAGACTGGAAGCAGTCCCGCACTTCCGGGCTTCCAGTCGTGGCAACTGCAAACGGCAACGGGATCCAACCGCTTTCTCCCGCAATGACGGTTGCGCGCGGAAAACCTGCATCGACGACCATCATGACCGTCGTGTCCGGCAAGCAGCCGAAGAATTGCCGCCTTGAGCAGCCCCAACGGCAAAGCTTCTCGTTCCCGGCGTCACAAGCATGAACGGCAGTCCGGTCCCACAACCGGACGGTATCCGAAATCCCGCACGTTCCGCCTTCTTCTGCCGCAAACTTTGGTGCGGCAGTTCCGGGTTCTTCCAGAGCTGGCGGCGGGCCAGATCCAGCGTGCTTTCGGACGGCGTGCCGAGATTGCCGCGCAGTTCAAGAAATCCCGGTAGAGCATTGTCCGCCCGCAACTCGCGGCCGGGCGCCAGTCCGCCGGAGGAACGGACCATCCGCAAAGCGACCGGCACCACTGGGATTCGGCAATTGCCTGGATTCCGCCAGCAATTCTTCGGAACCACTCCGAAGCACAGGTTGTCAAGCGGTTGGAGGCGGATCCTATCCACACGCACCGTAATCGAATCCTGGGGCTCCATGCTATCGAGATTCAGCCGAGCCGACGCCAAATCGGGCTTGCCCCGAAACCGTTCCTCTTCGTCCGCAACTCTTGCACCAGGTACCGGACTTGCCGCTCCACCTCAACCGGTGTCGACGGAGAGCGACTGCGGACCGAGCAGAACTTCGTCCGACGGTGGTCGATCGGAGCCACACTTCTTGCGGGGCACCCCAGCCGGTGCCGGCACGCGAGAGTGTTTCCTGGCGGACACCGCCATCAACGCGAATGCTGCGCACCAGGAGATGGGCCATGCGGGTGCCTCTGTCGGACCAGGCCTGAGTGGCCCTGACGAGCATTCGCTGCCGCCGCTTTCCTTGGCAACAGGGTCGCCGGTCGAACCGCAGTCGCCAAACGGATCATAAAATGCTGGCACTACATTCTCGGTTCAGAAATATACGCGACAACGAGCCATTTGTTGATCCAGCCTATATCCGATATTGGCACAATACCATACCAAGGTACCAATTTTGCAACTCCCACGACCCGGTTCGCGCAATCAATGGAACCGAGTGCAATCAAATTCAGCGATATTTGACGAAGGCTCGCCCCGACTTTCCATACGTGTCAGGATCAGTTTGGTCGCGAAGCGATAGCAAACTTGTGCCTCCCCCAACCGGAAACTTGCCGTTTGAACCAATTTCTGCGATCATGCGGCGAAATCGTCGGCGGTTAGGAGCCTGCGGCCCTCAAGCGCCGGTTCTCGACAGCCGGTTGAAGGCACTCGTACGGGGCGGGCTGCGCTGCGATGGCGTATTCTCCTGGGAAATGGCCATCCAATGAAGGGAGCAGATATTGAAGTGTCTGGCCGACGCTTCGAGACACCGTTTCGCTTCCCTTACAGGTGGCCGGTTCAAGCCGGAATGTCACCCGAATCCCGTTGGCAAGAGGTAAATCAAAATGAGAAAAGCACTCCTGTTCGTTGCTGCCGCATTCCTCGGTGCGCAACCCGCTCTCGCGGATACGATGAAGATCGGTGTTCTGCTTGGGTACACCGGCCCCATTGAATCCCTGACGCCGCCCATGGCAGATGCAGCGGAACTGGCGATCACCGAGGCATCGGATTCCGGGAATTTCCTCGGAGGAGCGACAATTGAGGCCATTCGCGCGGACTCGACGTGCATTGACGCGGCTGCCGCAACGGCTGCTGCAGAGCAACTCGTCAACACCGACGGCGTGGCAGCCATCATGGGCGCCGACTGCTCCGGCGTAACCACGGCAGTGGCCAACCAGGTCGCGGTACCGAATGGCGTCGTGATGGTATCACCATCCGCGACTTCCCCGGCACTCTCGACGATCGACGACAATGGGCTCTTCTTCCGTACCGCCCCGTCCGACGCGCGACAGGGAGAGGTGCTCGCCGATGTGGTGATGGGTCGCGGAATTTCCACGATTGCCATCTCGTACACCAACAATGACTACGGCAAGGGTCTCTCCGATTCCTTCCAATCGGCCTTTGAGGCCCTCGGTGGTACGGTCTCACTTTCGGCGTCCCATGAGGATGGAAAGGCCGACTATTCCGCGGAGGTTGGCGCCTTGTCGGCGTCCGGTGCCGAACATCTTGCGGTCTTCGGCTATATCGACCAGGGCGGAAAGGGCATCATCCAGTCTTCGCTGGATCTCGGCGCGTTCGACATGTTCGTTCTCGCGGACGGCATGGTTGGAGATTCGCTGATCGAGAATTTTGGCGACGCAATCGC
>CAZPXZ010000073.1:0-15038 GCA_964590405.1 uncultured Rhodobacterales bacterium
CTGGAGGATGATCTACTGCGCATCTTTGGCGGGGATCGGATGGATGGCATGCTGCGGAAACTCGGCCTTGAGGAAGACGAAGCAATTGTTCATCCCTGGGTGAACAAGGCGATCGAGAAGGCGCAAAGCAAAGTCGAGGCTAGAAACTTCGATATTCGCAAGAATCTCCTGAAGTATGACGATGTCGTCAACGATCAGCGGAAGATCCTGTTTGAACAGCGTCGCGAAATCCTTGAATCCGAGGACATTGGCGGTTTCATCCGTGACATTCGGCAGGACCTGATCGAGGATCTGGTCGATGAGCATATGCCTGACCGGGGGTACGCGGAGAACTGGACCACGCAGGCCTGCGAGGAGCAACTCCAGGATGTGTTTGGCCGAAACTTCGGCTTGGCCAATTGGATCGAGGATGACGGACTCGGCCGGGATTCGATCCGGGAACGGCTCCTGGGTGAGGGCGACATGATTGCCGCCGCGCGTGACGCCGAATTCGGTCGGGAAGTGCTCGATCAGGTCGAGCGTGCATTTTCGCTGCGAGTTCTCGATTCGCTTTGGCGGGAGCACCTCGAATCGCTTGACCATCTGCGGTCGATCATCGGTTTTCGTGGGTATGCGCAACGCAATCCGTTGATTGAGTACAAGGCTGAGGCATTCTCGATGTTCGAGGACCTTCAGGACAGATTTCGGGTGCGGCTCATTCGCGAGTTGATGCGCATTCGGATCATGCGCCAGCCGCCTGCACCTGTCGAACAGTCGCTGGAATCCAGGCGGGCCGACGCGGGCGTACCGGCACCGGCGCCGTCTGCATCGCCGGCAATGGCCCTGGCCATGGGCGGAGCTGCGTCCGCCGGGCGTGCTTCGAGTCCGGATCAGGCGATGGCAACTGCTGCGCCGCGGCCCGGGCCTGAGCAGGCGACGATACCCGTCAGGAGCATTGGCGGCCGCAAGGTTGGCAGAAATGATCCCTGTCCCTGTGGTTCAGGAAAGAAGTACAAGCGCTGCTGCGGACGCTGAAGCGAACGAATGAACACACAGCGGGCGGACGGTATCTTGGTGGATAACAACTCCGTCTTGCGCTTGACCGGCGGCATCCAGGTTTCGCCCGCCGTCTTGTCCTACGGAGAATGCCATGGTTCGCAAGCTGCCATGTTTCATTCTCCTGGGCCGTTTCGTAGGGCATGGGTTGGGTTCGGTTGAACGGGTGTGCAATCCCCGCTCGTTTGCGACTCCAGGTAGCAACTCGACAGCTTGAACCGAATCGCTTAGAATTTGCGACAAATACGGGGCCAATGTCCCCAAGCTGAAAGTGAGGTGAAGCAAGGTGCAGGTTGTCGTTCGAGAAAACAACGTGGACCAAGCGTTGCGCGCGCTCAAGAAAAAGATGCAGCGCGAGGGATTGTTTCGTGAAATGAAACTCCGCCAAGCGTATGAAAAGCCGTCCGAGCGACGAGCACGCGAACGGGCGGAGGGAATTAGGAGATCTCGCAAGTTGGCTCGCAAGCGTGCCCAGCGAGAAGGCGAGATCTAGTCTTTCGGGCCGCACCGGGGCGACGGGCATCGCCTCCGTAAAACCGTCCTGCATCGCTGATTCAGCCCGTACCTCCCAAGCCTGGGAGGTACGAGTGCGTTGCCTGATTTCGCATCGGGATCAGCATTTGGATGCCGTCGGGTATCATGGGCTGCTGCTGACCGAAATTCGTCAGACCGAACCGTTCATGTCGGAATCTCCCGGCTGGATTGGTAGACGCACTGGATCGGCGATTCTCGATCTCGTGCGGCCGCGACGGTTGGGCATGGCCAATCGGCGTTCGTGTACGCAATTATTCGAACCGCAAACGAACGGTTAACGTTTCCCACGCGCAGGATACCATTTCGCGGACCGCCAGGCGGCATCCATTGCACGCCGCAGGAATCCATGTGATGTACCTTGGGTTTGTGAGGGTCGATCCATCTGCTGTTAATCGCTAAAAGTAGCGCTATTGAAGTCAGCGCTGCAGGAGGGTGTTGCGATGGTGGAGCATGCACGAGTAGCGATCATTGGCGGTGGCGCGATGGGCACCGGACTGGCGTACCATCTGGCAGAGGAGGGATGGTCAGATATCGTTCTGCTCGAGAAGGCTGAACTTACGTCAGGTTCCACTTGGCATGCGGCGGGCCTCTGTACATATTTCATCGGTGGGTATGCGATTGCCCAGCTGCATGCGTATGGCGTCAAATTTTATTCCCGCCTTGAGGAATTGACGGGGCAGTATGTCAGCTGGCATGGGTGCGGCAGCATTCGACTTGCACCAGATCAGGATTTCGAGGATTGGTACAGGTATGTCGCCAGCACTGCCAACCGCATTGGGTTCGAAGTGAATTTCCTTTCTCCCGACGAAGTACGGGAGATTCATCCTTTCCTTTCCCTGGATGGCGTGAGGGCAGTGGCGATCACGCCGGGGGACGGGCATGTAGATCCGGCCGGTGTTGCCAATGCAATGGCCGCGGGGGCGCGGCAGATGGGGGCGACCATCCGGCGCCGGACGTGCGTTACCGGCATCAAGCGCGAATCCAATGGGGAGTGGACTGTTACTACTGACCGTGGTGAGGTCCGGGCAGAACATGTCGTAAACGCCGCCGGCTGTTACGCCCGCCGAATTCAGGCCATGGTTGGTGGTACGGTGCCGATCGCGAACATGCTCCACCACTACATCGTCACGGAGCCAATTCCGGAACTCGTGGCGAGGGATGGCGAGTTGCCAGTTGTGCGTGACCCCAACGCTTCCAACTATCTTCGACAGGAACAGAAAGCCGGCATGATCGGCGTCTACGAATTGGAAGGTGCGACGGAGGCATGGAACGGAGGCGATCCACATTGGGACGCGGAAAACGAACTTTTCGAGCCGGACTATGACCGCATCGGGCCGTGGCTCGGGCTTGGATTGAAGCGAATTCCGCTGTTTTCGACCGTTGGTATCAAGCGTGCGGTCCACGGTGCGATCAGTCATACTCCCGACGCCAATCCGTTGCTGGGACCCGCTCCCGGTCTTGACAATTTTTGGTTGTGTACAGGTTCTTCGATCGGGATCGCTCAGGGAGCGGGTTCGGGCAAGTACCTGGCGCAGTGGATAGTGCACGGTGACTCCGAGATCAACATGACTCCCGTGGACCCGCGTCGTTTCGGCGAATGGACGACTGCGGAGTACACACGGTCCAAGTCGATCCAGGACTACGGACATATGTACGCGGTGTCTCCACCCGGCGAGGAACTGCCGGCTGGCAGGCCTGCCCGGGTGTCGTCGCTGCATGGCACTCTGACCGGGCGCGGAGGAGTGCACACGGAGGCATATGGTTGGGAGCGACCAAAGTGGTTTTCTGTCGACGGAAGGGAGGAGAAGTACAGCCATCGCCGTTCCAACGTGCACGACGTTGTCGCGGCCGAGTGCGATGCAGTGCGCCATCGCGTGGGCATCATGGACTTTTCCAGTTTCGCCAAATTCGAAATTCGTGGTTCCGGTGCGGCTGGGTTACTCAGACGATTGTACGCCAATCGACCACCGGCCCCGGGCCGTGTGACCTTGGCGCACAGGCTTTCATTCCAAGGGCGGATCCAGGGCGAATCGACCTTGGCGGCTTGCCCGGATGACCTGTTCTACATTGTCAGCGGATCTGCCTGGGAAGGACGGGATCTCGATGCATTTCGTGCCGCTTCCTGGGAAAACGGCCAAGCGCAGATCACGAACCGTTCTGACGACACGGGAGTCCTCGTTGTTGCAGGGCCCCGATCTCGCGCGGTTCTGTCTTCTCTTACGAACACCGATCTTGGCAACGAATCCTTCCCATGGTTGACCGTGCGCGAGCTTGAGTTGGCCGGAACCAGGCTGCGCGCATTGCGATTGAACTACGTCGGTGCGCTTGGCTGGGAGTTGCATGTGCCAATGGAGCGGCTTCCGGCTCTCTACGGCGCCATTCGCGAGGTTGGCGAGGCACATGGCATGGCAGATTTCGGGGCCTATGCGGTGGACAGCCTTCGTCTCGAGAAGGGGTACAAGGGGATCGGCGTTGAACTCACGAATGAAATAACGCCGCTGGAAGCCGGTCTCATGCGATTTGTTCAGGGTGAGGGTTTCACAGGCGAGCAGGCTTTGAGAGAACAGCAAGCACGTGGGATTACCCAGCATCTCGCGTATCTTGAACTTGTGGATTCCGCAAATGCGGACGTTATCGGTGGTGAGACAGTGTTCCGGGAGGGCGAGGGCGTCGGTGTCACGACGTCGGGCGGATTCGGGCACTCAACGGGACGAAGCCTGTTCTTTGCCTATGTGCCTCCGGACTGCGCAGAGCTCGGAACCGAATTGCAGGTGATGGTGCTGGGCGAAATGCGAAAGGCGAGGGTACTCTCGGAATGCGTCTACGATCCGGCGAATAGGGAAATCACGGCATAGCGGGCGCCGGAGGTCGCAGCAGCGGCCCGATCCGAGGTTGTCGAAGTGTGGACGTGGCGGGTCAACTGCTACCGAATGCGTCAGGAGGCCATCGCCGGATAGGGAGCCCAGCGTGACACCTTGTTGGCATCAGTTTGCCTGAGGCCGCTCTCCCCTCATCCGCACGGTCGCACGCACATCGATTGTCGTGCCGTTTGCCAAGGATAGCGTGAACGCGATTGAATCGCCTGTTCGCGGGTGTTCCAAAAGACCCATGAACATTACATGCAGGCCGCCTGGCTCGAAGACCACGGTGGTGCCCGCCGATATCGCGATCCCTTCATCGAACCCGACCATTCTTGCCGTGCCGGATTCGTCGATGACGTGGCCGTGGAGCATGGTACTTGTGGCGATGTCGGAGTGCGCTTCCGTTACCATCTGGCCAGTACTGCCCTGGTTCTCCAGCCGAAAGTAGGCAGCAGCCGACCGTCCGCCTGGAGAGACCCAGGCATAGGCGTCATTGACCGACAGTGTCTGCGATTCAGCCGGGTCGCAGAGGGTGGCGAGAAGAACCGTCACGCATATGGCGCGAATAGATTTCACGGTCGCCGCAACGAATGGAGGGGCGCGATGGGGTCTCGACCTGGCTTACGTCTCCGCAGCGGACTCGGCCGGGTTCTGCTCGTCCGGTTGGGCATCTGCCGCCTTGGCGGCAAGGATGTCCTTCTTGGTCTGCAGCGCCCGTGCGGACAACTCTCTGTCCTTGGCCTTGAGGAGGTAGTTGTCGAGGCCTCCTCGGTGGTCGACAGAGCGCAGTGCGCGGCTAGATACGCGCATGCGGATCGATCGGCCGAGCACATCGCTGTGCAAGGATGCCGTGTGCAGGTTCGGCAGGAACCGGCGGCGGGTCTTTACCTGGGAGTGGCTGACATTGTTTCCGGTCAGCACGCCCTTGCCGGTCAATTCACATCGGCGGGACATGGACTTCCCCTCCAGAAGCTCAGTAATTGTCGGATCTTGGCGCATTGCCGCGCTGGGCAAATACAATAGTGCGGGAATCGAGCGTCGGCAACCGGCAGTGGAAGCGTGCCAACCGAATCCCACCTGCCGTCTCGGGGAGTTTCCGGGTCTCTGGTCAAAGGGGCGTGGCAGGAACCGCGGTCGAACCGCCAATGCGCCTCCGATCCCTCGCTCTGCAGCGCCGGCACTTTGCTTTGAGGCCCGTACATCAAGCGATTGCGCTCATTCCGGGCCGTGAACCTCTCGCAGCATCCGGCTACGCTGCGCCCTGGTGTGCTGCGGTCGACAAAGACGGAGATGCCGACCGATAACGACGCTTGAAATCAATCGAAAGCATGGAGGTCTGGAGAATTGTCAAGAGCAGGAAATGACTGTCGCAGGGCAGATTCGCTCCGAAACGCATGGGAGAGCGTTGCGGTCGGAGTGCACGAAATCGCGATTGCCCTTCTCGTCATCGCAGTCGCATTGCCCGGTTTGGCGCAAGGTGAGACTTGGCGCGGGCTTGAAGTAGCTCCCGAACACCGTTGCTCGGAGTACGACCGTGCTGGCGACTATCGGTATCCAGCATCTATCGAGCGTGAAATCGTACGCCGGATCGGTGGCATCTATGGCCCGTATTCCGGGACATGCTTCGAATCGATGCGCGAGACCGATATCGAGCACATTGTTGCAACCAGCGAAGCACATGACTCCGGTCTCTGCGCACAGGACAGGGACACCCGGATGCGTTTCGCATCAGACCTCAGAAACCTGACTCTTGCCTCCGTGGAGATCAACCGGGGTCAGAAGAAGGGCAAGGATGCCTCGGAATGGATCCCCGACCGGAACCGCTGCTGGTTTGCAGCCCGGATCGTGGAGGTTCGGCGGGCGTACAGCCTGACAATTGATCGGCAGGAGGCAGAATCACTTGAGCGAATTCTCATGGAGTGCGACAGCACGGAAATGAAGCCACTTGTATGTCATTCCGCCTCCACTTCCGCGGAGGATGGTGCTTCCGGCGCTGGAGTGCTTGCACGGTATGACGACAATGGAAACGGCAGAATTACCTGCAAGGAGGCGCGTCGACATGGAATTGCGCCTGTTGCGCGTGCACATCCTGCGTATCCCTTTATGCACGACGCAGACGGAGATGGCATCGTGTGCGAGTGATCTCTCTCAAGCGGATCTACAGGTGAAGTGGGCTGGTTGCCATCTGCCCGCAGGCCGGCGGTACGCGGCGACAAGGACGTGGTCCGGTGCACGCCGGTTGCCATCCGCACTTCGAGACGGTCAGACAAATGCAGGACAGAACTAGCGCTGGACTGTCCCTTCTTGCGATTCCCGGTTTCCGTCAGCATCTACGAACGCCATCAGCCCGAGCCCGATCACGAACAGGAGAAGGATCGGGGTTACTCCAGTCCGCTGGCTGTCCGTCAGGTTCGTCGTGAGTGCGATCAGGAAAGGTGCGATGAATGCCGTTGCCTTGCCCGCGAGAGCATAGATGCCAAATGCCTCTGCGGCTCCTCCACTCTCGGCCTGTCGGACCAACATGCTGCGCGAAGACGCCTGGAGCGAACCGCCCGCCGCTCCGATCAACGAACCACAGGCAAAGAACATGATGTCCGGCAAGAGGGAAGGAGATTCCGGGGAGCCGACCCGGAAGAAGAACACCTCTCCGGGACCTGTTGAAATGATCGCCGCCGAAACGACAATCAGCACTACAGTGGTCAATACGATTACTGGCTTTGGACCCCGACGCTGGTCAACAAAGCCGCCCGCCCAGGCACCGACCGCGCCGGCAAGGGCTCCGATAATGCCGAAGATTCCAAGCTGGAACGTCTCCCAGCCGAGAACCCCGGCTGCATAGATCCCGCCAAAGACGTAGAGACCGCTCAGTGCGTCCCGATAGAACATCGAGGATAGGAGATATGCGAAGAGGCTCCGCCGGGATGGCAATTTGCGAAGGGTCCTTCCCAGATGTTGCAGTCCCGTCCGAACTGCCTTGGAAGCAGTAGGTCGCCGGGGTGAATCAGGGGCCCATAAGAAGAATGGCACCATGAATACTGCATACCAGATCGCGGACATGGGGCCGGTCGCGCGAGCGCCTTCGCCTTGCGCTGCATCGAGGCCGAGCACCGGTTCAAGGCCGATAAGAGTTCTTTCTGAGCCTGGGGCTGGAGCGAGGAAGCAGAGCACGATCGCGAGGCTGCAGAGCCCACCGAAATACCCCATCGCCCAGCCGGACCCGGATATTCGGCCGATTTCCGACTTGGTACCGAGTTCGGGTAGAAGCGCATTCGTGAACACGGTCGTGAATTCCGCTCCAATCAGGGCCAAGATGAGGAATCCCAGGACAAGTGTGACATTGCCGGCATCCGGGGCGGCCATCCAGAGGCCCGCGACACCCAGCACATAAACGACGGAGAATCCAACAATCCACGGGCGGCGGGCCCCGCCTGCATCAGCGACAGCGCCTAGAATCGGTGCGAGTAGAGCGACGATGATCGAGCCTGCGGCGACCGCATATCCCCACGAAGCTTGACCTGCCACAGGATCTTCTGCGACCCTCGTGGCAAAATAGGGGGCAAAGATGAAGGTGAGGATGAGCGTGTGATACGGCTGGTTGGCCCAATCGAAGAACATCCAGCCCCAGACTGATCTTCGATGCCGCCGGGCTCTGTTTCCGCCGGAGTTGCCGGATTGCCCGGAGGTCGGTCCTTTCTCCGTCGCGGAGAATTCGATACCTGATTTCATAACAACATCCATTTGCATGCCGGCTACCGACCTCGGCCAAAGGACTTGCCGCAGATGTTCACGCGGAAGACGGCGATGTTGCCCGGGCGACAGCTCCGGCTGACGTGTCCTCAGGGAAGAATCCGTATACCGGAACAGTCGTCATGAGAAGGGGTCAGCCGTCAGGATTCCCGATTTCCCCTACGTCGGCGCAGTCTCCTGTTGACGATTTCGGTCCAGCCAGGTGTCAACGGTGTCCACGATCCGGTCCACGGCATCAAGGGACTGTCCCCGTGATCGGGCGATCGATTGCACCAGCTTGTCGACCCGCTCGATGCGGGGTGCGCCTGCGGCCAGTGCCCGGGCGGCCGAAGAAGGTGTGATCAGCGACTTTGCAGCCTCCGCATACTTGGTAAACGGTACCATGTCAGCTTGGCTGGCTCCCAACGACACGCAGAGTTGTGCCACCCAGTCATACACTGCACGGCTGTCTTCCAGGTTGCCGCGAACCGCGTCCCGGATGGGCTGGACGCGGTCGGGTAACACGCACCGGTAGTTCCCCGCAAGAAGCATGCACCATTTTGCCATGGGCACAAAAATCGACTCATGGACACGGAGCTTTACCGGCAATTCAACATCCTCGCTGTCCACGCGCCAACGGGCGGCCTGTATGTCCGACTCGAGCTTGCGCAACAGGTCCGTATGTTCGCTGGACACGAAACGTGCGGATTTGAAATTCGTCGGCAGGCGAACCTGTAGTACGTTCAAGGGCTCCTCAGGGGGCCGGAATGCTTGTGGATCGGGACTGCAGAGTGTCATGAGCGCGGGATCGAATCCGTCCCAGACTTCGGTGTCCGTGTAGCTCTTGCGGCACAGTTCGATATCCAGTTCCGGAATACGCTTCAGATAGGGCAGGGGAGGCATGTTCATGATGGACATGCAAGGAAGACCCGCTCGGGCGATGCGATGCACCAGTGACTTGACGTCTGCCTGCCGGTACTGGGGTTCCTGCATTGCCAGAACGCCGAGGTCGAACCGCTCGGGTTCCACCTCCCGTGGTCCGCATGCCGTGACCGAACCCGGCAATTCGGTGGATCTAATCTCGACCAGGTCGCTCCGGCCTCGTACAGGGATGCGTACGATGGCGCCTTCGGCGTTGATCAACTCCACCTCTGCAGGAAGGCATACCAGAGTGGCGTTGTGTCCACCAAGCGCAAGCTTGGCGGCAAGCAAAGAGCCGTAGGATGCGCCCAGGCAAAGGACGTTATATCTCGCTTCCATGTTTCCTCCTGTGGTGCCGAGTCGCCTGTGCTGCGATCGGCTTGCGTGCACGGTACGCGGGTCCCGAAAACATCTGCCATCCGGCGGTTCTGGGCGTGCCAGGCAAACATTGCGCAGCAGTCCGGATCCCTTTGGACGCGCGCAAGTGACTTGCGCGTTGTCTGGGTACTCCAACGACAAACACACCCGGGAAACTCAATCCCGGTTCCGCTTCCCTTCTGTCATGGCAAACTAGCCGGAATATCCCCGTGCATCAATCGATATCGACAGCCGTCTCGGCTGCCTCCCGCAGGAGGGGAGCCGACAAGATAGGATGCGGTGTGGACCGCCGGGGTTCACCCGGTGAAGGCTTGCAGTCCGGTTTGTGCACGGCCGAGAATCAATGCGTGGATATCGTGTGTTCCCTCATACGTGTTGACACCCTCGAGGTTGGACATGTGGCGCATGACCGGCCAGGCATCCGAGATGCCATTGGCCCCTAACATGTCACGTGCGGTGCGGGCGATCGCCAGCGCCTTTCCGCAGGAGTTCCGCTTTACGAGTGAGATCATCTCCGGCGCTGCGCGTCCCGCATCCTTCAGTCGGCCAACCCGAAGTGCGGCCTGTAGACCAAGGGTGATCTCCGTCTGCATGTCTGCGAGTTTCTTCTGGATCAATTGGTTTGCTGCAAGTGGCCGACCGAATTGGCGTCGCTCCAGAACGTATTCGCGTGCCGTGCGCCAGCAGGATTCCGCGGCGCCCAACGCGCCCCAGGCGATGCCGTAGCGCGCGTTATTGAGACAACCAAATGGGCCCCGCAATCCGCGAATTTCGGGAAAGACGTTCTCCTCCGGAACGAACACGTCATCAAGGACGATTTCACCCGTAGGAGAGGTCCGGAGACTCATCTTCCCCCGGATGCGTGGTGTCTGCACACCCTCACACTTTGCGTCCACGAGGAAACCGCGAATTCGGTCGTCGGGATCCTTGGCCCAAATCACGCAGAGATCGGATATCGGGGCATTGGTAATCCACATCTTGCCACCGCTGAGCCGCCAACCATCCGTGGTTGGTCTTGCCAGAGTCCGCAAACCACCCGCGTCCGAGCCGAACTCCGCCTCAGTGAGACCGAAGCTGCCGACGAGTTCACCACGCGTCAGACCGGGCAGATAGCGCTGCTTCTGCTCGTCCGTGCCATATGTCAGGATCGGCCACATGACGAGGGAGGACTGCACGCTGAGCATGGACCTGTACCCACTGTCGATTGACTCGATCTCCCTTGCAACAAGCCCGTACGCGACCGACGACGCTCCGGCGCACCCATAGCCGGACAGATTGCAGCCGAGAAGCCCGGCCTCGCCCATGGCCTGGAGGACGGAGCGGTCCGCACCCTCATTCCGGTAGTCCTCGACTGCACGGGAGGCCAGGGTCTGGGCTGCGAAATTCCGCGCCGCGTCGCGGATCAGGCGCTCCTCTTCCTCCAACTGATCTTCAAGAAGGAATGGGTCGGACCAGTCGAAATCAGGTCTGATGGATTTCTTGTTCATTGTCGGCAGGTCGTGATGCTACGTCGATTCCGCCAGGACGCGGAGGGATCGGTTGACAACGTTCAGCATCGAAAGATTGAGAGAGGACGAACTCTTCAACTCGCCTAGAACGACCCGGAATCGGGCCAGGGAATCGGAATTCTCGTTCTCCCACGCATCAATCGCCTGAACACCCGGAGTCTCGGTGGCCAGTTTCAGTACCCGGGCGGTCAGCGCTCGCTGATGCGCATAGCTGTCCTCCGCGATGGCCTCCGCGGCCAGCATATCCCAGTGTTCCACCTGGGGCAGGTTGGCGGCCTGATTTCGGATCCAGGCGCAGGCAAATCGACGTCCGGTCTCGAAGAAAACGGAAGCCACAATCTTCGTGTTGAGTTCTGCCTGTTGTGCTTCCTGCACTACGTCGCATGCCGCCGCTAGGGGGCCAAGGCGCGCAATCGCGGCCGAGAGATCGGCGGGCACGCCCAGTTCTGCAAGTCTCTCGTTCTCGAACTTCATCTGGGCAAGGGCATCGGCATCAAGCACCGACTCGAGTTCTACCGTAAGTGATTCGATGCTGGGCCGGAAACTACGAATGAGTTCCGCGACCGAAAGCCCTGGAGAAGTGTGGCGAAGGAACCAGGCAGTCGCCTGATTTGCGAAGAACAGAACGCGAGCGTGCAATTGCGCCTGTTGCGCGCTCGGGAGTTGGTTGTCAGTAGCTTCGATTGCGGCCCAGATCTCGTGCAGTGCAAAAACCTCGCGCGCCTGGATGTACGCGCGGACTACAGCTTCCGGTAGAATTCCGCTGTGTTCCGTGTGGCGGTGTACGAAGGTGATCCCGGCGCGATCTATGATGTCGTTCGCAGTAACCGTTGCGATAATTTCCCGGCGCAGTTGGTGTCGTTCGATCTCTTTTGGGAACTCCTCTCGGAGTGCCTTCGGGAAATAGTCACGTAAGTCCTGATTCAGATATGGGTCGTCCGGAAGGTCGGAGTTCAGCAACTGGTCATAGAGGTTCAGCTTGGCATACGCGAGAAGTATCGAAAGCTCCGGGCGGGTAAATGTTCGACCCGCACTCCGGCGCGCCATCAGTTCCTCGTCGTCAGGTAGACCTTCAACTCCCCGGTCCAGCAACTTGCGGCTCTCGAGCGCACGCAGGAACCGAATCTGTTCACCGAACATTCCGCTGCTGATCGAATCGACCGTCGTCAGGCACTGGGTCTGAACATAATTGTTTCGGAGCACCATGCGCGCGACCTCATCCGTCATCTGGTCAAGGCGTTCGTCCCGCTGCTTTCTGGTCATGTCTCCGGCGCCAACGATTCCATTCAGAAGAATCTTGATGTTGACTTCGTGGTCTGAGCAATCGACACCGGCGGAATTGTCGATCGCGTCCGTGTTGACCCGGCCTCCGTTCTGCGCAAATTCGATTCGTGCCGCTTGCGTGCAGCCGAGATTTCCCCCTTCTCCGATCACCTTACAGCGCAGTTCCTCGCCGTTTACCCGGAACGGATCGTTGGCTCTGTCGTCGACATCGGCATGGGATTCCGTCCGCGCCTTGACGTAGGTTCCAATGCCTCCGTTCCACACCATGTCAACTTCCGCCAGGAGCAACGCGCGGATCAGGTCATTTGGGCGGATCTGCTCACCGGCGACCCCGAGCCGATCACGCATTTCCGGCGTGAGCGGAATGGATTTCGCGGTACGGCTGAAGACTCCGCCTCCAGGCGAGATCAGTGATTTGTCGTAGTCATCCCAAGTCGAACGTGGGAGTTTGAAGAGGCGGGAGCGCTCCAGGTAGGACGTGGCGGGATCCGGGTCCGGGTCCACGAAGATATGCAAGTGATTGAATGCGCCGACCAGGCGGATCTGCTTCGAGAGCAGCATGCCGTTTCCGAAGACGTCGCCTCCCATGTCGCCAATTCCGACGACTGTGAACGGCTCTGACTGGATGTCCTTGCCCAATTCGCGGAAGTGGCGCTTGATGGCTTCCCAGGCACCGCGTGCGGTGATGCCCATGGCCTTGTGGTCGTAGCCGACGGATCCGCCGCTAGCGAAGGCATCGCCGAGCCAGTGTCCGTAATTTTCAGCGATTTCGTTCGCAATGTCGGAGAACAGCGCTGTTCCCTTATCCGCAGCGACAACGAGATACGGATCGTCGCCGTCATGACGCAGCACCCGGTCGCGCGTGCAAATCTCACCTCCCACGAGATTGTCCGTGATATCGAGCAATGCGGATATGAAGAGTTGGTAGCAGGCTACACCCTCCTCACGGAACTGGGCCGGATCGGCGGGCGGCCGCTTCAGTACAAAACCGCCCTTTGCGCCAACCGGGACGATGACAGAATTCTTCACCATCTGAGCCTTGACCAGGCCCAGAATCTCGGTTCGGAAGTCCTCCTTTCGATCCGACCAGCGAATTCCACCGCGGGCTACGCGTCCGCCCCGCAGATGCACAGCTTCGAAACGCGGGCTGTACACGAAGATCTCCCGCCATGGCCGTGGATTGGGGAGTTCGGCAACGGCAGCAGAATCGAACTTGAGAGAGATTGACGGCTTTGGCCGTCCGTCCTCCTCCCCCTGATAGAAATTTGTTCGAAGCGTTGCATCGATCAAGTTGACAAATCGCCGGAGGATGCGGTCCTCGTCTGCCGATTCTACGGATTCAAGCTCTGCTTCGATGCGGTGGCGGATTGCGGCAGAACGGGCGTTGGGATTTCCCGTGGCGTCCGGATCGTGCAATGCGTGGAACTGCTGGACCAATAGCCGTGTCAATTCGGGGTTGTTGGAGAGCGTCTGCTGCATGTAGCTGAGGCTGAATGGTGCCTTGATCTGCCTCAGGTACTTGGCATATGCCCTCAGAAGCGAAATTTCGCGGCCATCGAGGCCGTGCAGCACCAGGCCGTTGTACCGGTCGTTCTCGAATTCTCCGGACCAGACACGGTCGAAGAGGGATTCGAAGCGCTCCCGCATTTCGGAGATCTCGATGTCGCGTTCGGTTCGAGCGATCATCTGAAAATCGTGGACGGAAATCGTGTCGGAATTGTCGCCAGAGGATAGACGGTAAGGGTGCTCCTGGACTACGACCAGGCCCATGTTCTCGAGAACGGGCAGGACCTGACTCAGGGGAATGGCGTCTCCCCGGTGATAGACCTTGAAACTGAACTCGCCAGGTTCGGCGCCTACGCGTCGGTACAGGTTCAGCGCAATATCGCCGGAATTCGCAAGCGAACTGATATGCTGGATATCCGCGACCGCGATCCTGGGAGAGTTCGCGGACTTGTAGCCCGGTGGCATGGACTGCGCGAAGCGACGATGAAATCTCGCTCCCTGGGCTTCGCCAAATCGTTCAACGAGTCGTTCCAGTAGCTCATCTTCCCATGTGCGCGCCGCATCTGCGAGATCGCGCTCGATGCTGGCGACGTCGTGGTCTCGCTGGATGGCGTCGCTTGCCCGGATTATGAAATGTGCCCGTACCATGGGCGCTTCAGAAAACTGCGTGGCGACCTCCAGAGAGTGGCCACCGAGTCGCTCCAGGAGAATGTGTTCCATGCGCTGACGCAAGTTCGTGGAATAAATGTCCCTGGGCGTGAAGACCAGCGCGGAGAAGAACCCCCCGTAGCTGTCCCGGCGGAGGAACAGCCGGATTCGCTGGCGGTGCTCCAGTCGAATGATTCCCCGTGCGGTCTGCAGAAGTTCGTCCGGAGGAATCTGAAAGAGCTCGTCTCGCGGAAACGTTTCGAGAACGTTGGTCAACGCCTTGGTGTCGTGTCCTGCCGGCGAGAGTCCACTGTTCTCCAGGACGGTTGCCACCTTGCGGCGAAGGAGAGGTATCCGTGTCGCCCGTGTACTGTAGGCAGCCGATGTCAGCAGCCCGATGAACCGGCTCTCGCCAATCACGGTACCGTCCGCGCCAAAGCGGCGCACACCGATGTAATCCATGTAAACTGGTCGGTGCACGCGAGAACGCTCATTGGCCTTGGTGATCATGAAGAGTTCGGGACGGTTCAGGTATGCGAGATATTCCTCCGGGATCGGTTGCGAATGCCGTTGCCTGGATTCCTCTGTTACATGGCGAAGGACCCCGAGACCGCTGTCCTGTTCAAGTTGGACGTAG
>CAZPXZ010000073.1:15064-17920 GCA_964590405.1 uncultured Rhodobacterales bacterium
CCGAGGAAGGTGAACTGGTCGTCTCGCAGCCACTCCAGGAATTCAATTCCCTCCTTGCGGTCGGCGTCCGGAATCCCCTGAACCCCGGTAGCCCGTAAGTCTCCGACCAATGCATCAATGCGGTTGCGCATTGGTTGCCAGTCCTCGACAGCGGATCGTACATCCGCATAAACACGACGTAGTGCCGTTTCGATTTCGCGGAGGGTCTCCGCTTCCAGTTGCCGCGTGACCTGTACATGGATGAATGACTCAGCGGATGATTCCGGGCGTCCCAACTCACTGTTCGAAACGTTGGTGATACGTCCGGCCGAATTGCGTTCTACCTGGACCACAGGGTGCAGGACGAGGTGGATCGTCAGATCGAGCTGGTTCAGCGCCGCGAGGGTTGAGTCAAGGAGGAAAGGGCTGTCCGTGTTCAGCGCTTCCACTACGGTATGTGGACTATGCCAACCATCTTCCTCCACATCCGGGTTGTACGCTCGAACCAAGACCTCTTCAGGCTCGCGGCTACGAAGGAAACTCCAGCATGCGGCAGAGAGGCCGATCAGGTTGTCGACAGTTTCGTTCTCGAGATCTTCCGGTAAAGTCTTGGCAAACAGTCGCCTGGTCAGTTCGGCCGCGGGCTGGGCAGATTGGTGGCCCAATTTGTGGTGAATTCCGCTTACGGTTTCATCGAGAAGCTTGGCTAGCCTGGAATCGGGATGGTCTGACATGAGGTTTCCCTTTCTGGCTCCGGAATCGCTATTCCCGTTCCCGTGTTTGCCGTGCCGGTATATACTATCAGGGCTCGGTGACATTTACTTTGGCCGGAGACCAGGCGATGGATTTTGAGGATGGTCTGGACGGACACGGTCTGGGGCAATTGGGGGCCATGGTGCTGGCTGCGCGGCCCGGGGCCGACGATACGGAAGTGGTCACGGCACGGCCGGAAAGCGATGTCGAGCGGAAACCGAAAGCCGATGTGGCCAAGCCACAGATGTATCGGGTCGTGATGCTGAACGATGATTATACGCCGATGGAGTTTGTCGTTCAGGTCCTGATGGAGTATTTCGGGATGTCGGAGACCAAGGCGGTGTCGGTTATGCTGAAGGTGCATCGACAGGGCAAGGCAGTGGTCGGCGTATTCTCTTATGACGTCGCGGAGACCAAGGCGACGACTGTGATGGCAGTTGCCAGACGCTATGAACATCCTCTGCGGTGCCTGCTGGAGCCGGAGTGACCGCTGTTGGCAGGAGTTGAAGCATGACCATGCTTTCGGATCAATTGAAGAGAGCGATTCGTGAAGCGCTCCGGAATGCAAGCTGGCGGGGCGCAGAATACGCGAGCGTTGAATTCCTGTTATGGGCCCTGCTGAAGGATCCGGAGATCATCACGATCATTGAGGCCGTTGGCGGAAATGTCGAGAAGATTTCGCGCGAACTGGAGCAGGACTTTCCGAACATGCCGGAGCGGCCCCAGTCGGACAGCGAACTCGAAATCTATCCCTCAGTCGGATTCAACCGCGTACTGCAACGAGCGCGGCTTCATGTGCGGAACGCAAGCAAGCCTACCATCAAGCCCGAAAACGTTCTTGTTGCGATTTTCGCAGAGCCAAACAGTTATGCCTACGGGGTGTTGGAGCAGAATGATGTCCGCCGGATTGATGTCATTGACTACCTCTCCCACGGCAGGGACGTACGATCATCGGTTCCATCTGCTCGCGTGACCATCCGCAAGGCTGGAACCAGGGAGGGTGCAGCACGGTCTGGTCGCCCGGCAGACGAGGAAGAGAACAAGGGATCAGAGGGTCCCAGCGCCGTCGAGCAGTATTGCGACAATCTCAACAAGCGGGCGCAGGAAGGCGGCATTGACCCGCTCATCGGTCGTGAAGTGGAAGTGGATCGTTGTATCCATGTGCTCTGCCGACGCCGCAAGAACAACCCTATTCTCGTGGGCGACCCGGGCGTTGGGAAGACGGCTATCGCCGAAGGCCTGGCGCGGATGATCGTGGAGGGCCGGGTTCCAGATGCCATTTCTGAGTTTGTAGTTTACGCCATTGATATGGCATCCATTCTTGCTGGCACACGTTACCGGGGCGACTTCGAGGAGCGAATCAAGGACGTGGTCAATGAACTGGAGACAGCCGGAAACGCAATCCTGTTTGTAGACGAGATTCACACCATCATCGGGGCCGGCGCGACGGCGGGCGGCGGTATGGACGCTTCCAATATGCTCAAGCCTGCCCTGCAGTCTGGCAAACTGCGCTGCATGGGCTCCACAACCTACAACGATTTTCGCCAGCACTTCGAGAAGGATCGGGCGCTGGTCCGTCGGTTTCAGAAGGTGGATGTGGAGGAACCGAGCCGTGACGAGGCTGTCCGCATTCTGGAAGGCATACGGCCAGGATTCGAGGAATTCCATGGTGTGCGGTTTTCGCGCGACAGCTTGGCAGCAGCAGTGGATCTTTCCGCTCGCTACATCCATGACCGGAGCCTGCCCGACAAGGCGATCGATGTGATCGATGAAGCGGCGGCGGCGATCCGGTTGCGAAAGGGCGGACGCAAACGACAGCGCGTTTCACGGCGTGACGTGGAGGAAGTTGTTTCGCGCATTGCTGCTGTTCCACGTCAGAGCGTAAGCCATGAGGACGCGACGGCTCTCCAGGGTTTGGATGGCCGGCTGAAGGAACGCGTATTTGGCCAGGATCCGGCAATACAGGCACTCACTTCCGCCGTCATACTGTCAAGGGCCGGGTTGAGGGAAATCGAGAAACCGGTCGGTTGCTACCTGTTTACCGGACCGACGGGAGTTGGAAAGACCGAAGCGGCGAGGGCGCTGGCCGACATCATGGGCGTTCCGCTGATTCGTTTCGACATG
>CAZPXZ010000074.1:0-7984 GCA_964590405.1 uncultured Rhodobacterales bacterium
GTATTCGATGATGTAGCCGAGTCCGATGGCCAGGATGCCGACCAGCAACAGTGACGGGGCCAGGAAGAGCCAGCCGGTGGCGGCGCGCGTTCGCGGCAGGGCACGGGTCCGTGCGGCAGGCGCTTTCGGAAAATCGGCCATGCGGGATCCGGAGGCGGGGGCGCATCGCGGCAAAACCGCCGCGATGCGCATGTCGATGGGTCAGCTCTGGAAGATCTCGCTGAACTTGGCAAACCAGATGGGCTGGTTGTCCACGAGGACCGGAGACGGAATCGAAACCAGCTTCGCAAAATCCTCGGTCGTGGTGGGATAGGCCGGGTCACCAACGAGGTCGGCCGGCGGCTCCAGGCCCGGGTAGACCGGCGGCAGGCCGAGCGCCGAGCACCACTTCGCCTGGGCATCACCCGAAAGGGCATGATTGACGAACTGCTTGGCCCAGTATTCCTCGTTTTCCGGGAGCCCCTTCGGAATCCAGAGACCGTCGGTGTCGACCTTGCAGCCTTCCTTCGGGACGGTCCATTCGACCGCGATTCCACTCTGGCGCGCCGCCCGGGCGTTGACCGAGATGGTGCAGGCGACGTCGATCTCGCCGTTCTGGAACCATGCCGTGAAGTCCGGATCCTCGCCGAGAAGGGGCTCGTTCTCCTTCAGTTCACGGTAGAACTGGTATCCCGGCTCCATGTTGTCCGGGATGTCGTCGATGGTTCCGCCGCCGGCGATGACCGCGATCGGATTGAAGCCGATTCCGTCGTCGTAGAGCGCACAACGGCCCTTGAATTTCGGATCCAGCATGACTCGCCAGCTTTCCGGCGGGCCTTCCGGAAACGCCTCCGGTCGGTATGCGCACACGTATACATAGGAATAGGTGTTCACGAGCGGGTACCCGTCAAGACCTGTGGGCTTTGCCGCCGGCAGGAGGCCCTCGAGATTCGGCAGATCGCTGAGGTCCACGGTAACCTCGCGCCGTGCCGAGATGGTGGCGTTGGTGGTCGTGTCCCAGTTGACGTGAATGGGAGGCACGCGCCCCTGGTCAACCGCCGCCCAGATCTTGGGCTTGATCTCGTTGTCCTCGGTGAAGTCGAGCCGGACATTGATCCCGGTCTCCGCGGTAAAGCCGTCGGCAACGCCGGACTGGAGCGACTCGCCCCAGGCACCGCCCCACGCCCGCACGATGATCTCGTCGGGCTTGTCCTGTCCTAGTGCAAGGTTCGGTGCCATGAGGACACCGGCACCCGCAGCCGATCCCTGCAGGAACCGGCGACGGCTTACCCCGCCCAGCTTGTAGTTGTCCATTTCAATTCTCCCTTTTCTGATCTTGGGACTGCGGTGATACCCCGGCCCGATCGACCGGGAAGAGCAGAAGGTCGTCGGCATTCCAGCCGACCTGCACCTTCTCCTGCGGCTCGTGGCGCCGATGGCGATGCGCATCGTAATCGAACGCATAGAGCCTTGCCTCACCGAGCGCAGGGGCCTGCAGCTCGTAGAGATTTCGGTCTCCCTCGAAGACACGTTGACGAACGATCGCGTCCAGTGTGATGTCGCAACGCGAATCCCCGTCCGCCAGGATCCGGACCTGCTCGGCCCGAATGGCACATTCTACCGAGGCTCCCGGACGGAAGTCGAAGCCGGCACGGCCCCGGAACGCGGTACTGCCGGAGCGCACCACCGGACCCACTTCGTCAACCGAGTCGATCACGCCCGGGAAGATGGACGTCATGCCGAGGAATCCGGCAACAAACCGGTTCGACGGCACACGATAGACCTGCTCCGGATCATCGTTCTGTTGAATCCTTCCACCCTCCATGACGACGATCTGGTCCGACATCACGAGGGCCTCCCGCTGGTCATGGGTAACGTTGATGGTGGTCACCCCGAGTTCCTGCTGGATGCGGCGGAACTCCAGTTGCATCTCCTCACGAAGCTTGCGATCCAGCGCAGAAAGCGGCTCATCCAGAAGCAGCAGGTCCGGACCGAAGGATAGCGCCCTGGCGATCGCCACCCGTTGCTGCTGCCCTCCCGACAACTCATGCGGGCGCCGGTGTTCCATCCCGTCCATTCGGGTCAAGCGAAGATACCGCGACACGCGCTCCGGGATTTCCTGGCGATCGAAGCCCCGCATTCGGAGCGGATATGCCACGTTTTCGGCAGCGGTCATGTGCGGAAACAGCGCAAGGCGCTGGAAGACCATCCCGATGGAACGCCGGTAGGCGGGCACATCGTTCATCGGCTGGCCATCGATCAGAACCTCGCCGGCGGAAGGATCCAGGAACCCGGCGATCATCCGGAGCAGCGTGGTCTTGCCGCAGCCGCTCGGTCCCAGGATGGTAAGGAAATCGCCGCGGCGCACCCGCATGGAAACGCGATCGACCGCGACCACTGCATCGAACTGCCGGGAAATCTCCCGAACCTCGACCATGGTGTCGCCGTCGCGCATGCTCTCCCCCTGCCGGCCTCGGGACAATTTTCAGGGTTTCTATCCTAGCCACTTGGATACAGGAACGCGCGATCGCGCTCCCGAAACCATCGGACCCGACCTCAGATCGAAGCGCTGTAGCCCCCGTCCACCATCAGCATCTGCCCGGTCACATAGGTGGCGGCATCGCTGCACAGGAATACCGATGCACCGATCAGGTCCTCAAGACTTCCAAAGCGCCCCAGCGGAATCCGTGCCAGCATCGACTCCCGCCATGCCGCATCACGATAGAACACCTCGGTCAGCTCCGTACGAAAATAGCCGGGCCCGATCGCGTTGACCCGCACCCCCGCGGTGGCCCATTCCGCACTGAGTGCACGCGTCATGCCCAACAGGCCACTCTTGGAACTCGTATAGGGTACGGCAGTGGGAACCCCCACCAGGGACGTCAGAGAACATACATTCAGGACGCATCCCGGACGGTCGGCTTCCTGCAGACGGCGTGCAAAACGCTTGGACATGAAGAACGCACCCTTGAGATTGGTGTTCAGGATCCTGTCCCAAAGCGCCTCGTCGACGTCCGTCGAAGGGCAAACCTCCTCGACGCCTGCATTGTTGACAAGGATGTCCGGCAAGAGACCTCGCGCATGAAGGTCGGCATCCATTTCGGCGAGCGACGCCGGATCCGAGACGTCCGCGACCATTGACTCGGCCCGACGCCCCTTCTTGCGGATACTGCCCGCCACCTCTTCCAGTGCGTCGGCACTCCGCGCAACGATCACCACGTTCGCTCCCGCATCCGCCATACCTTCCGCGATGGCGCGGCCAATGCCCCGGCTGGCACCGGTAACCAGCGCGAGTCGTCCCGAAAGCGAAAACAGTACCGATGCCAACATTCCCTCCCCGCCGAGAGATCCTCAATCGTCACTACGACCGAATGGCCGGTCTTCCAGATCCGCCGAGAATCATACTGCGCAATACCTGCCCGCGGATTCTGCCGTCATCCGCCCAGGACCCAGACCAAGGCCACGAGTCCACCCAGCAAAGCGCAGGCGCGCCAGTAGAGTGCGAGAGCCGCGTGAATATCGTCGAAGGTGAGCACTCTGCGTCCCCCCTCGTTCATCCATCCGTCGTCCACCTCCTTGCCGCCGTAGCTTCGTGGACCGGCGATCGCGATACCGAGCACCGCGGCCATCGCAGCCTCGGGCCAACCGGCATTCGGCGAGCGATGCCTTGGCGCATCCCGCCGGACCACGGACAGGATTGCGAAAGGCTTGCGGTGAGTTGCCAACGCTGCAATTGCAATCAGAACCGCGGACATTCGCGCCGGAACCCAGTTCACCAGATCATCCAGTTTCGCGGAAGCCCAGCCGAAGGAGGCGTAGCGCTCGGTGCGGTGCCCCAGCATGCTGTCAGCCGTGTTGATCGCCTTGTAGGCCAGGAGGCCCGGCAGGCCAAACAGAAGATAGGCCAGCACAGGAGCCACCACCGCGTCAGAGAAGTTCTCCGCCAGCGATTCGATCGCCCCGCGCGCAACACCCGAGGCGTCAAGATTTTCCAGGTCCCGACCCACGAGGTGCCGTACAGCATCCCGGCCAACTTCTAGGCTCCCGGACAATCCGACGGCAACTGCTTTCACATGGTCGGCGAGACTCCGCTGTGCGATGAAGATCGACACCAGCAGGCCTTCGATGATGGGCGAGGCAGGCAGGACCTGAATCAGCGACGAGAGAATGAGTCCAATGGTCGCGGAGGCAGAGATGATCAGCATGACGGAGAGAACACCGGCCCGGCGGCGGCGCTCCGGATCACCGAAGTTGAACCGCTCCTCCAGCGCTTCGATCAGCCGCCCGAACCATTCGACGGGATGACCGAGCCACCTCCAGAGCCGGTTGGGGTCACCAACCCAGGCGTCAACCGCCAGGGCGATGAGAAGTGAGAATGCGCTGTCGTCCATGGAAGCGGGCCATGCTGCGGCGCCGCGATCACGCCTCGAGAATCATTTCCGGGGTGAGAACACGCGGGTCGATGGGCAAGTGTATCAGGGACGGACCGTCGTGATCGAGACTTCGACGAAGTGCAGACCGGAATTCATCCAGATCGTCGGCTCGTTCCGCAAATGCACCGAAGCTCCGCGCCCAGGCCACGAAGTCCGGTTCGTGGATTCCGGTTGCGAACACACGTCCCGGAAACCGCCGCTCCTGGTGCATGCGGATGGTGGCCAGCGAACCGTTGTCGCCCACGATCACCGTGAAACGGGCGCGATACTGCACGGCAGTCGCCATTTCCTGTCCCGTCATCATCAGAGAACCATCGCCGAGCCAGGCGACCACCGTTCTCTCCGGCTGCTCCAGCGCCGCTGCCAGCGCGGCCGGCAGCCCATAACCCATTGCCCCGGCGACCGGCGCAATACCTGTTCCCGGTCCGCGATAGCGGTAATACCGATGCAACCATGCCGGAAAGTTACCTGAACAATTGGTCGCGATCGCATCCGACGGCAACGCTTCGCGAAGCGCCTGCGCCACCCGACCGATATAGCCGCAGGATTCCGGTCTCGGCGTCGAGAACGATTCGAAGTCGGCGCGACACTGCGTTCGCCACTGGGAGCGATCCGGAGATTCGCAGGTTTCGACTTGTCGAAGGGCCCGCGCAAACTCAGCCGCGTTCGCGCAAATGGCAACATCCGGAACCACAACCCTGCCGAGTTCGTCCTGATCGGGATGCACATGAACGATCGTCCGACCCGTTGGCCGGGCCAGGAGCGATTCCTCCACCACCGAGGTGCCGCTGCCCAGGCGCGCCCCAAGGGCGAGAATCAGGTCGGACTCCAGAATCGTCCTGCCCAACTCCCTGTTGCCGCCAATTCCGATCGGTCCGATCGCACAGGGATGGTTGTTGTCCAGGATGTCCTGCGCGCGGAAGGAGAATGCGACCGGAGCCTGGACCCCCTCGGCGAAACGGCCGAGGGCTTCGGAAGCCGCCTGATCCCAGCCGATGCCCCCGACGACGATCATCGGGCGCGAGGCTTTCGCGAACAGGTCGCGCACAGCCTGAATTTCGTCTACGGACGGTCTGATCGGTGCCGGTCGCGCCGCCCGAAGCGGCTCGCAGGTTACAGGATCTGCCAGCATGTCTTCCGGCAGCGCCAACGCGACGGGCCCGGGAAACCCGGAACGCGCCACGGTGAACGCGCGTGCCACGAACTCCGGAATCCGGCTGGCGTCGTCGATTTCCTCCGTCCACTTGGTCACTTCCGAAAGCATGCGGCGGTAGTCGATTTCCTGGAAGACTCCCCTGCCACGCTCGTCGCGTGGCACCTGTCCGATCAGAAGCAGCATCGGCAAGCCGCCCTGGCGGGCAATATGCAGCCCGGCCGACGCGTTCGTCGCGCCGGGACCCCGCGTCACCATGCAGATTCCAGGCTCGCCCGTGAGTTGCCCGTGCGCCGCGGCGGCCATTGCAGCACCGCCCTCCTGTCGGCAAGTGATGTAATCGATGCCGGAGTCGATCAAGGCATCAAGAAGGTCGAGGTAGCTTTCGCCCGGAACCCCGTAGGCCCGGTTGACACCGTTCAGGCGAAGACATTCCACAAGTACCTGGGCGCCGGTCCGCATATTCGCGGAGGCACCTCCCGCGCGCTCCTCAGGTTCTGCCATGGCCCCCTTCCAGCAGTGGGTAGGTTGTGCATTCCCGAGGCGGCTCAATCGATGATAACTCCACCCCGGATCACGGCATCAACATACCGGGAATCTCTCCACTTGATCGTTCCCTCCTGATCAGTCAGCTACAGGAGGTTCAATCGATGGCGCGAGCCCCGGGGATGCTCACCCGGCCAGGTGCAGGTCCTGTACCGGGTCCCGGTTCTTCACCAGAAACCTTCTGGATATACCCCGAGATGGCATTGCGCGATTCCCTTGAGGGAAACCTGGAAGCAAGGGCGGTCACCGGCAGCTGCCAAATCAAGCCTCGTGATGTCAAGCGCAAAATGCAGAGCCATTCCACCTGCGCTTGCCAACAATGCTCGTGCAATGTCCGCCAACTGATCTACTTCGGGCCGTTGGCCAGCAAGACAAACAATGGTGTTGAGGCTACCAGAAGCCAATCACACCGTGGTTCTGGAAGATTTCCTTCTCTATACGTGTGTCCTGGTCGCAGAAAACCCACGAGGTTCCTCGAATCCGTGGTTCGCGCACTCGGCACCGGAGTTCCGTCGGCACCAAGAAACCAACATGCTTCAGTGATCTCCTGAGAGCGTGGGTTTTCCTGCGGTCGTCCGAGATACGAAAGTCTGCCTTAGATCTGGATATCGAGTTGTTGAACCATGAGGTGATCGAGTGCCTCAAATCGGAAGACCGCTTCGAAGACCGCTTCAAAGGGATACCCGCAACTCGAGCAATTCATACTGCACCCTGGACGGAATGAACCGCTGTCCCTGCAAGAGGGAAAACCGGCGTTCCACGGTTGCCGCCTGGCGGATGTCCGGGGTGTGAAGAGCATCGAATTGGTCGTCATCCCAACGCTCACCGAAATATCAATATCAGCAAGCCGGCAGTTCCATACTCTTCCGTACGGAGCGCCCTATGGCGCCGCCATAGGACTCCTGCGTTACCACATCCAGCGCGTCCAGAAGGCGCTCCGAACCGGACAGGGGACACAATTTCCCTGCGAGACCCCCACCGACTCGCCTCTAAGAAGGGAAACAGGCCCCGGTCGACAGAAATACTGCACGAAATTCTACCGCCCTGTCTCTGGCCCGCTGATCATTTTGAATCCGGCATTGGTCCTCGGAAAACAACCGTGGAGTTGATGAAGCGCAGTGGGATAATCAGGGCACGGCGATCACCGACAAGGGTGTTGTTTGTCCGTTGCACGGAGAAGGGAGATCCCCATCAGATGTGAAGGGCCATACGTGAATGTCGAAACCGCCAAACTGGCGGCCGATGTCTTGGCCGGAACGAATGTGCCGGAGAATATCCTCAATCATGGCCTTCAAACAGGCAAGCTCAGCATCGACATTGTCTGTTTTGTACGGATCACAATACGGCTCGGAACTGATGAAGCTCTCGGCTGATTCCGGAATACCGTGATAAATGGTTGTAGAAACGTCGACAACCCATTGGCATGGAACGGAGATAGTGCTCGTTTCTACGGCGGTTGCCATTGCATTCGTGGTAAACAGCATGACGGTCAGCGCTACAAGTGTCCTCATTTCCTACTCCATTTCCAGCCAAAGGCGAGGTCAATCTGGCGAGAAACTCTGCCACTCCAGCGGGAAACTCTCCCATTCCTCTGGATCCTCGTCTACGGCTTCCATCGCCTCTTGAACCAAGCTCCAGAAGTCCATTACATTCCAGGCAAGAGTGTTGCCTTCGTTGATTCCAATTTCCAACCACCCAGGAACAGTCTCCAGGTACGGTTGGACGCCTGAAAGGGACTTGGTGAGAGAAGCCATATGGATGTCTCCGTACTCAGTGGCCTTTCCGGCTGAAAACATCGCAATCCGCGGGTCTGGCCATGGACAGGGCTGCACGACCGGCAACGGATCCGGGCAAGGGTAGTTCGGTGGAAACG
>CAZPXZ010000074.1:8084-17658 GCA_964590405.1 uncultured Rhodobacterales bacterium
TCCACAAGGATCTCCGCGTTCCCGGCAGCCAGTCCACCGGTAAACTGCTGAACCCGCGGGTCCTGGCACGGACAGGGCTGCACGACCGGCAACGGATCCGGGCAAGGGTAGTTCGGTGGAAACGACCCGGCGAACAAATCCACAAGGATCTCCGCGTTCCCGGCAGCCAGTCCACCGGTAAACTGCTGAACCCACGGAAACGGACAGATACCTCTTTCCGGGCCCAAGAGCGATGCTGCGGACAACGGCAACGAGAAAGACAGCAGGAAGATACTGGCGATTACGCAGGGTCTCATAGGTAGACTCCCAGTTCCTCTAAAGTTGGGTCGGTCTCGAATCCGGAATCGAGTATGGTTGTGAGTTCATTGATTGCGCGCGGTAACATTGAAGATGCAAACAAGACCCGTCGGCTCCCAGGGGATGCTACTTTGGCAGAGCGAACCAAACCGTAGGCAGAGAGTGTATTGGCCAGTGGAGTGAACCTCTTCGTGCAATTCCGGATTGTATCGGAGGGCTCGGCAAAGGCTCTCCCGAATGCTGTGAAATAGATTCCTTCGCCGCTGGTTGCGAGAAGCGCCAAGGTCTGCTGAGACCTGGCGTCCAGCAGATGGCACCGATTCTTCTTAATCGTATTTGACCGACCAAGCCACTTTTCCTGTTCAATATCTCTGACATAGGATACGCGAGTGATGTTTCGCCAGGCCAAGATGGTTTTCAATGCAGCCCGGCAGTAGATCTCGGGATCCACCGCATAACCGAGCGTGATCACCAACTCTGCGCAGACCTGGTTTAACTTGTCGCTAGGGGACACATAATGCTGATTATTGCTGGAAGACTCCTGAAAACACTCGATCAATTCGTATGCGGCCAGATTCTTTGCAATTTTGATGAGTGTCGCCATGCTGAAAGGTTCAACGTAGAGCTTTCTCAGGATAGTGACAGGAAGCGCATCTTTCTTGCTAAGGAAAATTACCAGCAACAACAACTGCGACATATTGCCCAGCAGATATCTCCGGTCGATAGCGTCCGGACAAGTGCCCTCCCTATATTGTTCCAGCGCCCGAATACTGGGAGTCTCGATGATCTTCCCCCAAGACCGGAGAACTTTCATCGTCGAGCGGCAATACGCCTGAGCCCCCTCGGAGAGCATCTTCGACCTCACCAATAGCGTTATTGACCGGGCTTCAGATTGATCTTCGCATGAATTGTTCCCGAGCGCATCCAAAAAAAATGGAACATTGGAAGGGCACTGGAATGTCCGGTGACTCTGCAGAACCAATGGTCGGCTTGATCTGCTGCAGAACCTCCGCCGGTTGTCGGGGACGTCGTTTGCAAATGATATTTTCGCCGGAGAGTTGTTGGGCGCCGGTTCTCTTTGGGATGTCCCTCAGAGATCGAACAGCATCACGGAGGAAAGTATCCCATGTGGAGAGCCAGCATGAAGATCGCACGGGAGTCGTCGCGACCCTGTCAGGACCAGGAGCTGGCGCAGCGCGAGGTCGAGAAGACTCCGGGGGTGAGCCACGGCAGGGTTTGTTGTGAAGTACAGTGAGCGGCGTCTTTGTGGCTGGCCGTAGGCGCGTACGGTACCTAGAGAAGCAACATTCACGAGGGCCTCAGCGGAGTTTGCAGTCAATGCTCTTTCGGCACGGCTTCTCAAGGTGCTGGTGGGTCACACCCTGGGAGGGCATCTAGTGGGACACATCTCGCGGGATTCGACTCCCAATGAGGCACGGAAGTAACAGGCTCTACAGTCTCGGAGGGGCGCGAAAACGAAACGCAGGCGGGGCCGCCCTTGCAGCGGCCAGGAGCGTCCGCGGGAAGCGGACCGTTTGGTGACGCTGCAGGACATCGTTCTGTGCGAGATGCTGAACGACCTGCCGAATGCACGGGACGAGAGCTGCAAACAAAATTCCGGGGTGTCAGATTCGGGGTCGGCCACAAACTGGATCTGGAGCCCGCCGACAGAAGCATCCCGGTGTCCGGCATCCTGACTTCTTCCTCGCTGCATGACAGCCAGGCTGCGATCCCGTTGCGGACGACGACTTGGTCGCGGGTCCGCAACTTGTAAGACCTGATGGACGGTACCTGCTTCGCCGAATTGACCCTCAACAACAGTATGTCCTTTGCGCATGTGGAGAACATTGGCGCCAATCCTCGCCGTTCGGGACATCGTAAACGGGAGTAGCTGCAGGGAATGGTGGTTCGGCGTCTGCAACGTCCGGGTTCCGGTCCAGAAAGTGGCCGTTGGTCATCTCTTCAGAGTTCTGGTACCCACCATCAGGCAACACATGCAAGAGCAGATCTCAACCTTCGGAGCACCACACAATCTCGGAAACCGCTTCCCTCAGTCGGACGTTTCGGAATCCTCTTGCCGATGACATATCGACCGGCTCCAATCACCGAATAAGAACCCGCTGGCATGCTCTCAACGGCATTCCGGAAGCGAAAAGACGACGTTCATGCCCTTCAATAGCCCACCCTACTCGCCTGTCGAAGGGAACCAGACCCCATCAACGGGAATGTTGCAGGAGCCGCCGTTGCAAGGAAATCGTAAATTGAAACAGACTGACCGATCTGTCTAGCCGCAGACCGAGTAATGGGCGAGACGGCACAGGTGAAGCGCCAATAGAGCCACCGATTGCTTCCGCTTCACAATCACCTTTCTGGATTCGGATCCGCGGCACAACGACTCTCGGGAGTAGCTGAAGTAGTCCGTGGAGTTGGTGACCATATGCCAGGGCATGAAGCTGATGGATTACAGCGCCAAGGTAGATTGGGTCGACCCGGTCTGCTCGATGCCGCCCGGCATAGTGAGAACATCCTTTGCGGTACGGCGTGGGAGTGCATCCGACCAAGGATTAGGGCCATCCGCACCACGCGTGAGACGAGCCCCTTGGACAGGACTACAGCCGACCCTGCAATGACTACGGGAATGGAAGTCCCTTCCCTGCAGACGGAATCTTCGTGAGCCGAATCTCGGAGTCGCAGTTCACAGGAGAAGAAGGGATGTGCGACAATGTTTGTCCGTATCCACGAGACCACGAGACGTCTACGACAGGGCAGGGAGTTCACCATATGCGAATCCGCGAGGTCCGCGCCCACTGGTTGCGCCACGAGCTGGACCAACCCTTCCAGAGTGCCTTCTCTACCTTCCGCGACCGGCAGGCCTGCCTTGTGGAGGTCGTCTGCGAGGATGGAACCACCGGTTGGGGCGAGTGTCTCGGACCCACGGGCCCGAACGTGGCAACGGTCGAAGCCATGGGTCGACTGCTGGCAGGAGCCGATCCGCTCCACATCGAACCGATCTGGCTGACATTGTACGACCAGTTCCGCGACCAGGGCCAGCGTGGAATCACGATGACCGCACTGAGCGGAATCGATATCGCGCTTTGGGACATCGCCGGCCAGCATTTTGGTGCACCCATCCATCTTCTCCTCGGTGGTGCACATCGCGCAAGCGTGCCGGCCTACGCGACGGGCGGCTTCCGGAGAGTCGGAGGGGATCGCCTGGTTGAGCTACCTGCAGAATCTGCCCGCTATGCCAGCGACGGGTTCCCCGCCGTGAAGATCAAGATCGGCTTCGACGTTGCTGAAGACGCGGAGGTCATCCGGCGGGTTCGCGACGCCATCGGACCGGATGTCGCCCTGATGATCGACGCGAATCACGGTTTTGACGTTCTGGAAGCGGTGGAACTCGGAACTCGCGTTGCATCCTGCGATGTCGACTGGTTCGAGGAACCCGTGGTGCCGGAGGATCTCCGTGGATACCGCGAAGTCCGACGGCGGCAATCCCTTCCGGTCGCTGGCGGCGAGACCTGGCATGGCCGGCGCACCTTTGCCAACGCGATTGAAGCGGAAGCCGTCGACATACTGCAGCCCGACGTGTGCGGGTGTGGCGGAATCACGGAAATGCGCAAGATCGTTTCCCTGGCGGAAACCGCCGGCATACGCGTTGTTCCGCATGTCTGGGGAACCGGGATCGCCATTGCTGCGGCACTCCACATGCTCGCGGTTCTGCCACCGCAACCGCCACGCCACAGCCCCCGCGCACCTCTTCTTGAGTTCGACCAGACCTGCAACCCGTTCCGCCAGGCCATTCTGGAAACCCCGATCGAGCATTCCGGTGGTACCGTGCCCGTGCCCGATACACCGGGTCTCGGCATTCGGATCAATCGGGCCGTTCTAGAGCGCTACCAATACTCTCCCTGACGGGCGGCGCATCCGCGCTCCGGCCAAGGGGTCGCAAACTTCAGAACAGAGCCCTGTACTGGGTTGCCTCAAGCCGTACATGATCCGAAAGCGGCGGCCTCAGGAGAAAGGCGCCCGGCTGCTGCGAAAAGCTGTGCAGCCGCACCAGGCGGTACTGATTCTGGCGTTCCTCTGAGACACGAAGCTCGTTCCGGGAAATCCAGAACGGTGTCATCGGCGGACCATTGGTGGTCTTGACCTCGAGCAGGAGCGCTGCCCCGCTCGATTCGTAGGAGAGAATGTCGTAGCCCGCTCCGTCGCCATCGTCCTTCGAGACCCAGCGGACCCGCTCGGCGAGCTTTTCCTGTCCTTCTGCAGCCAGCCGGTTCCGTTCGGACTCGAAGAGGTATCTCTCTCCCGCCTCGCCCAGTGCCCGTGCCCGCGCATCCCTCGCGGCCGGATCCCATTTGCGCAGGATTTCAAGAACCTCCGGGTCGGGAACCTCGGGCAAATCACGCGGGCCGGGCGGCGACTCATACTCAATCCCCGCCGGTGGTGGCTGCGCCACCGGAACGACGCCGGCAATGTGCTCCTGCAGCCCCCGTTCGGCAACCGCCTCTTCGACCGCCTCGACGAGAGCGCGCTAGTAGTTCCGGGCAGGCTTGTAGCCTCGAATGAACGGCAGGCCCAGCAACGTCATCACGGCACTGACGTTCTGGTGTTTGTATTCGATCGAGCCCTTGGATCGACCGGTGAGCGCCTGCAGGGAGCGGTTGCGCTCAACCTTGACGACCGCGTTTCCGGCGATCTCCTCCTGCAGCATGTCCAGGTAGTCCGAAACGATCAGCGCGATCTCGCGCTCGGTCCAGACACTTCCGGCAGGCCCAGCCATTCAGGCAGAACCCGTCGATTCTTGTCCGCCTTCCTGCATGCCCGTGCTCCGAACTGCATCTGTCCCGGGAGTGGGCAGCACTCACAGGAACCTGCTCGCCGTGCCAACATGAGCGGTCACCACAATTTCCAGGTTCTAACGACCGTTTCGCCAAATTCCAAGATTGAACCATGAAATGCCCGGTCAATGTTCGAGTTCGGCCGAGGGACAGCAATGGGCCCGAACCTGAATGCTGAACCGATCCATTCGCGGGTCCTGTCCGGCCCGGACCGATTTGCCCGGAAGTCAAGTCCGTGTATCGGAGACCAGACCTTCTTCCGGGATTGCTGCATATCCGGGTCGCCGGTCGGTCGAACGCGTTGGAACGGCCAACGCGAAAACTGAGCGGTCGTGCTTTGGACTGGCGTTCCTTGCGCCCCGTGGCCTACCCGACCAGCCCGACGGCAGCACCGGTGGACAGAGTTGCCAGGGTACCGGAGACAATGCTCTTCAATCCGAGCCCGGCGATCTCCACCCGCCGTTCCGGAACCGCAGCAGCCAGTCCGCCGACCATGATGCCGAGACTGGCGAAATTCGCGAAACCGCAGAGCGCATACGCCATGATCAGGCGGGAACGATCGCTCAGCGCATCCTCCGGAAGACCTGCCAGCTGGAGATAGGCAACGAATTCCGTCAGGAAGGTCTTGACACCCATCAGTGATCCTGCGGTCCCGGCTTCGTTCCAGGGAACCCCCGCCAGCCACGCCAGCGGTGCCATGACCCATCCCAGGCAGCGCTCAAGCGTAAGCGGCGCCCCAGCAACATCCGGCAGGAACCCGAGAAACGCGTTCACGATGTACACGAGCGCCACCATTACCAGGAGCAGCGCGAGCACGTTCAGGAACAGGTGCAGGCCGCTTCCCGTGCCGCGAACAATTGCGTCCATGGATCCCCGGGCGTCGGACACGTCATAGGATTCCGCATCCGTCGGTTCCCCGGTCTCCGGAATCATGAGCCGCGCGATCACGACAGCGGCCGGCGCCGAAATGATTGACGCGGTCAGCAAATGGCCTGCGGCGTCGGGGATGACGTCCTGCAGCAGGAACGCGTAGAGCGCGAAGACCGTTCCGGCGATCGTGGCCATCCCGCAGGTCATCACGACGAACATTTCACTTCGGGTCAGCTTGGCAAGATAGGGCCGCACCGCCAACGGCGCCTCGACCATCCCGACAAAGATGTTTGCCGCTGTCGCGAAGCTGACCGCCCCGCCGATCTTCAGCGAGCGCTCCAGCACGAGGGCAAAGCCGCGCACGATGACGGGCAGGATGCGCCAATACAGCAGGAGTGCCGATAGTGCACTCACCAGGATGATCAGCGGCAATGCCCGGAACGCCAGTACAAAACTCGCCCCGGGCGATGTCTCCTCGAACGGCAGTGGTCCCCCGCCGAGATATCCGAACACGAGGGATGTTCCCGACTCGGTTGCGGCCTGCAAACCGGCAACCACGTCATTCACGGCAGCAAATGCGTACCGGATGAACGGAAGATGGAGGACAATCCCCGCAACCACGATCTGCAGCAGGATGCCGACCACGGGAAGCCGCCATCCGACGTCCCGGCGGTCCTCGCTCAGGGCCCAGGCAATGCCGGCGAACGCCACCAGCCCGACAGCACTCTGCAGACGCAGGAGCCCGTCAAATCCGCCTTCCATGTCAGGCTCCTACAACTCTCCCTGTTCCGAACCGGCCATTCGCCGCGGCAACTGCATTGTTGCTGCCGCGGCGCATGGACCGGTCGATCAGATGCCGGCCGGTATGTTCAGCGGATCACGCTCGATCTTGCGGGGACTGTTCAGTTCCTTCCACTTCGAGAGCGCAGCGTGCACGGGCGGAAATGGCTTGCGGGGAACGAACCGGCCGCGACCGGGTTGCGGCTGGCTGTTCTTGCCCCAGGTCCAGATCACTTCGCCGCGGGAAACGGTATGCCGCGCCTGCGCCGTGACCTCGAAGCCCTCGAACACGTTGTAGTCGAGAACAGACCTGTGGGCATCGGCCCGGATGGTCTTCGAGATCGTCGGATCCCAGACCGTAATGTCTGCGTCCGCACCCTCGACCAATGCACCCTTCTGCGGATAGACGTTCAGGATCTTCGCAATGTTTGTCGAGGTAACCGCGACAAACTCGTTCAGAGTGAGGCGCCCGGTCTCGACGCCATGCGTCCACAGTACCGCGAGACGGTCCTCGAGACCGCCGGTTCCGTTCGGAATCAAGGTGAAGTTGTCACGGCCCCGCCGCTTCTGCTCGGTCGTGAACCCGCAATGGTCCGTTGCCACGACCTGCAGGGATCCGGCCTGCAGCCCGGCCCAGAGACTGTCCTGATGGTCCTTGGAGCGGAAGGGCGGCGACATGACCCGTCGTGCAGCATGGTCCCAATCCTTGTCGAAATACTCGCTCTCGTCGAGTGTGAGGAATTGGGTCAGCGGTTCGCCATAGACTCGCATCCCCTTCTGCCGTGCCCGGCGGATCGCCTCATGCGCCTGTTCGCAGGAGACATGCACGACGTAGAGCGGAACATCAGCCGCATCCGCGATCATGATCGCCCGGTTGGTGGCTTCGCCCTCGACTTCCGGCGGTCGCGAATAGGCGTGTCCCTCCGGTCCGGTGATGCCCTCCGCGAGATACCTCTCCTGCAATTCGGCGACGATGTCGCCGTTTTCCGCGTGCACCATCGGCAGAGCTCCCAGTGCTGCGCAGCGCCGGAAGGAGGCATACATCTCGTCGTCCTCAACCATGAGGGCGCCCTTGTAGGCCATGAAGTGCTTGAAGGAATTGACCCCCATCTTCACGGCCTCGGCCATTTCGTCGAAAATCTGCTCACTCCAGCCCGTAATGGCCATGTGGTAGCCGATATCCGAGCAGATCTGCGGCTCCGACCGGCGGTGCCATTCGTTGATGGCGTTCACGATCGAGCCGTCCTCGCCCGGCAGGCAGAAGTCGACCAGCATCGTGGTGCCGCCCACGGCCGCGGACCACGTACCCGATTCGAAGGTCTCCGCCGCGCGAGTGCCCATGAAAGGCATTTCCATGTGTGTATGCGGATCGATACCGCCCGGGATGACGTAGGCGCCGTCGGCGTCGATCACCTGGTCTCCCGACAGGTTCTCCCCGATTCGCTGGATCTTCTCGCCCTCGATCAGGACATCCGCCTTCCAGGTGCGGTCCGCCGTTACGACAGTTCCGCCCTTGATCACCTTGCTCATGGTGCTTCCTCCTTCCGGTGCATTTCGATGTCGACAGTCCCGCCCAAGTCAGGACACGATTTCTGCAGTTTCCAGTACGGCGTGCAGGAGCACGTTGGTGCCCGCTTCTGCCCATTCCTGCGAGATTTCCTCCGCTTCATTGTGGGAGAGACCGTCCACGCAGGGACACATGATCATGGCCGTCGGCGCCACGCGGTTGATCCAGCAGGCGTCATGGCCGGCTCCGGAGACAAGGTCGCGATGGGAATAGCCGAGGCGTTCGGCCGCTTTTCGAACCGCATTCACGCATTCGGGATGGAATTCGACGGGATCGAAGTGCCCGACCTGTTCGATTTCGATTTCGAGACCCAGATCGGCAGCAATCTTCGGAGCCTCTTCCCGGAGCCTCCCGTCCATGTAGGTCTGTGTTTCCAGGCTCGGTGCACGGAAATCGATCGTGAACACGGTTCGCCCCGGAATGATGTTGCGGCTGTTGGGGTAGACCTCGACATGTCCGATGGCGCCAACCGCGTTGGGCTGACGGCTCATGGCGATCTCGTGCACGAGCTCGGTGATCCTTGCCATGCCAAGACCCGCGTTGCGTCGCATGGGCATTGGCGTGGACCCGGTGTGACTCTCCCTGCCCGTCAGTGTCACCTGCAGCCAGTTCATTCCCTGTCCATGACACACGACACCGATGCTCTTGCCTTCTGCCTCCAGGATGGGCCCCTGTTCGATGTGGAGTTCGTAGAACGCACGTATCGATCGCGCTCCGACCTCCTCGTCGCCAACCCAGCCAATGCGCTCCAGCTCGTCGCCGAAACGCATGCCGTCGGAATCCTGGCGATCATAGGCCCATTCGAGTGTGTGCACGCCGGCGAAGACCCCGGAAGACAACATGGGCGGCGCAAACCGCGTGCCCTCTTCGTTGGTCCAGTTCACGATCACGATCGGATGCCGCGTCTTCACGTTCAGGTCGTTCAGGGTCCGGACCAGTTCCAGCGCCCCCAACACGCCCAGAACGCCGTCATACTTGCCGCCGGTCGGCTGCGTATCCAGGTGGCTGCCGGCATAGACGGGCGGCAGGTCGGGCTCGGTTCCCTCGCGCCGCGCGAACATGGTCCCCATCCGGTCCACGCCGGATACCAGGCCTGCCTCGTCGCACCAGCGACGGAAGATAGCACGACCCTCCGCATCGACATCGGTCAGCGTCTGGCGGTTGTTACCGCCCGCAATGCCGGGACCGATCTTCGCCATTTCCATGATGCTCGACC
>CAZPXZ010000075.1:0-8240 GCA_964590405.1 uncultured Rhodobacterales bacterium
TTTTCCTTCCTCTTCCGTAAAGCACATGACATCTCGCAATTCCTTCGATCATGTCAAGGTTAATTGGCCCAGAAAACAGGAAGGCGTGCGGGGCGTGATGGCTGCCGTCGATCATCGCGTTGACTTCGTCAGCATCAACTCCTCGGCGTGCCAGCATCTTCGGAATGTCACTGCCGATCGGCAATTCGCCGCGAATGATCTTGGCGCCGACATCGTGGTGCGAAATTCCGAATTGTTCCCGGAAGATCGGTTCCAGCGTATGCGACAACGGGCCGTGACCAACGTCGTGCAGAAGTCCGGCAATCGAGAGGAGGCGAGCTTCACGCCTGGACAAGTCTCTGTACGAGGCATAGAGAAGTGCCAATCCCGCCAGGCCTAGGCTGTGATCGTATCGGCTGTGCCAGTGTCGGCAATGAACTCGTTCGATAGCACCGAGAAAGCCGATCCGCTTGAGCCGGCGAACCGGACGAGACTGGATGAGGTCCAACAGCAGTGGATCCTCGTGCAGTAATTGTTCGATCGCCGGTTGTTCAGGAGGAAACACGGTTTCGAAGTCCGGCAAAAGAGGTAGTGTTCGCGCGCAATCGACAACCGATGGGCGTTCCTCATACGCCAGCCGAACGCTCATGACGTTTGTTGCCCTGCAGGCGAATTGCTGCGCTGAAAGCGCATTGGATTGCCTGCGGTGAAAAGTGCAAGTCGCAGAGAACAACTTTCTCGGTGCGTACCACATCCATTGGGCCACAACCGCGATGGTTTCGCGTGCGAAAGGTGAGGATCGAGGACCACGTTCACGGAGCAGCCCCGGATCGGAAACAGCGAGTTGTCCTGAGGAACTCCGTGCCGATAATCGAGGCTCCCCTGAGATTGTGTCTTTGGGTTCCCATTGCACTGGCGCCCCGAGAGGGGCGATGCGCGACCATTTCGTGGTCTGGCGAATTCGTTCCAGTTGACTCGGGAATCACTCCTGTTTCGACAACGCCGAACATGGAGGCAGAATCGGGCCGGCGGTTCGGCGACGAATGATGGCGGATTCGATTTGCGTGGTCTTCGTTCGTAATGCAGCGTCGGCCGGCTCCTGAGCATGGTGACCCGGGCGCCGATTTGATTCAGAAACGTTTGGTGTTTGGAGGCGGAGTGAACTTGGCGCGAATTGCCTGGACAGGCGGATGGACCTTCGAATCCGGGAGAGTTCGCGAAGGAATCTCCTCTTGCGAGTCGGCCAGTGCCGGAACGGGAGCGTTACGCCCACTCGGCCGCAAGCGCTCGGCGCCACCAGTCCCTCCCCGGAGTCCGTTTCTTCGTCGGGGAAACCGAAATCAATCCGCTTCGGCTGTTGCCCGAACGTGGCAGGCGGCTAGATGTTCCTGTCCTATGCGTTGCAGGCTTGGCGCCGTGTTGCTGCATCGGGGCTCGGCGATGGGGCACCGGGTGCGATACCGGCAGCCGGACGGGGGGTTGAGCGGACTCGGCACCTCGCCGACCACCAGCCGCCGCGGTTTCCGGCGGCGGTTCAAGGAGGGAACCGACTGCATCAGCATTTCCGTGTAGGGATGTCGCGGTGCGGAGAAGAGCTGTCGCTTGGGAGCGATCTCGACGAGTTGGCCCAGGTACATGACCGCAACCCGGTCACTGATGTGTTCGACCACGGCGAGGTCATGCGAGACGAACAGATAGGCAACTCCGGTTTCCGTGCGAAGCCGGGCCATCAGGTTGATAACCTGCGCTTGCACCGAGACATCCAGCGCGGAAACCGGCTCATCCGCGACGATGAGTTCCGGCTCCAGCGCGAGTGCGCGCGCAATCCCGATTCTCTGCCGCTGTCCTCCGGAAAATGCGTCCGGGTAGTTTGCCGCGAGTTCGGGGCGAAGCCCGACTTGGCGAAAGAGGGCGGCCACCCGTTCCCGGCGGTCAGCTGCAGATCTCGTCGCGTGCTCCCGAAGCGGTTCCCCGACGATCTCGCCGGCGGTCATGCGCGGATTGAGTGACGAGTAGGGGTCCTGAAACACCATCTGCACCCGGCTGCGGATGGGGCGCAACGCCTCTTCGGACATTTCCGAAATGGCCAGATCCCCGAGACGGATTCGTCCGGAAGTGGGTCGGTGAAGACAGGTGATCAGCTTTGCGATCGTGGACTTGCCACAGCCGCTCTCTCCGACCAGACCGAGCGCTTCACCGCGATGGATTCGAAAGGAAACGTTGTCGACCGCCTGCACGACACCCTGTACCGAACCAAAAGCGCCGCGGTGTACGTGGAAGTGCTTGGTCAGGTTCTCGACCTCAAGGAGAGATTCGGGACCGCGTTCTTCCATGTTCATGCGTCCGCCCCGACCGAGGCGCTCTGAAAACAGGCAGCGCCGTGTCCGTTCTCGATCTCATCGAATGGCGGTGCCTGGCCTTTGCAGCGGTCAATCGCGTAGTTGCACCGGGGCGCAAACGGACAGCCGTCCATGGGCCGGTCAAGAAGCGGTACCACGCCGGGGATTTCCGAGAGCAGACGCGCAGTTCCTTCCTCGAGGCTTGATCCTAGCCTGGGGACAGCGCGGATGAGGCCGAGGGTATACGGATGCCTGGGATTGGCCAGGATCTCGTCGACCGGGCCCTCTTCCACCTTTCGTCCGGCATACATGACCATCATCCTGTCCGCGTATTCGGCGACGACGGCAAGGTCGTGCGTAATCAGGATCATGCCCGCCCCGGTCTTCCCCTGCAGGTCGGAGAGAAGGTCGAGGATCTGGGCCTGGATGGTCACGTCGAGTGCTGTCGTTGGTTCATCTGCGACCAGAAGCCGCGGCGAGCAGGCGAGTGCGATCGCGATCATGACTCGCTGCCGCATGCCACCGGAGAGTTGGTGCGGATAGGCATCCAGCCGTTCGTCCGCATCCGGGAGTTGAACCTGCTCCAGGAGGTCGCGGGCGTGCGACAACGCACGCGTCCGGTCCACCCCGAAATGCCGGGCATGAGCCTCGGCGATCTGCCATCCGATCTTCATGGACGGATTGAGCGAGGTCATTGGCTCCTGAAACACGTAACTCACAGCCGGCCCGCGCAGTTCTCTTAGCCGGGCCTCCGGTAGCTGCATGAGGTCGAGATCGTCGAAGTGGACGGTTCCGCCGGTGATCTTGGCGGGCGGCATGGGGAGAAGCTTGAGGAGGGATAGTGCGGTGACGGTCTTGCCACTGCCCGACTCGCCAACGATGGCAAAGGTCTCTCCTTCGCGAACGTCGAACGATACGTCGTTCACCGCGAAAACGGTGCGCCGAAGCATCTCGAAGCGCACCGAAAGGTCTCGCACCCGCAGAAGGGGCGGCCCTGAACCCGCAGTACCCGGGCTCGTCGCTGGGTGTTCGACCGCCTGGGTCATGAACCCTGGTCAGGCCGGAAAAGGGAGAGGCAGTTGCCACCAAAGACAGCCGAGCGTTCGCCATCGGAGAGGAAACCACTGTTCAGCAGGACGTAGTCGAGGCTCTGTCGATACGTGCAATAGCGCTCCACGTTCGGCATGTCCGAGCCCCAGATCATGCGGTCGGCGCCGAACCGGTCGTGAAACTGGCGGACATGGCCGATTGCGGACTCATAGGGATAGGCATGATCCCGTCCCCAGGAAATCGGATAGAGAATCTCGTTGAACACCGGGAACTCCTCCTGGATTCGCGCAACGACGGCGGGCCAGCGGATTTGTCCGGAACCATCATCGAAGGCCGCAGTCGGCCAGCCATGGACCATGACGCAGTGGATGCGGGGGAAGCGCTCGAGCCAGCCCGCGAACCGGTCCATCTCCTGCAGGAAATCCCCCCATGGGGTTTCGGCGGGAAACACCCAGAAGACGGGAATTTCGAGACGGTCTACCGTTTTCCAGAAGTCGCCGAAGGACGGTGCGGCGTAAGTCTCTTTCCAGGCGGAGCGCATGAACCCGTTGAGCGTGAAGTACAGTCCCGACATGCCGGCTAGCGTGATCTGGCTTTCCAGCCGTTCGATTTCGCGGTCCTGAAAGGCAAACCCCTCCTCGACCTGAGCAAGGCCGATGAACCGGTTCGGGTAGCGCGCCATCGCTGCCTTGAAGATGCCGGCCGAATTCCCGTACAGATGGTCATTCTGCAGAACCATTGCCTCGACGCCGACATAGTCCATCTGTGCGACGATTGTTTCAGCGTGACTGTCGCAATGCCGTGTTCCGGGACTCAGGAACTGAACGTGGTAGTCCTCGCCGTCCAGGGTCCATGCCAGGCGGCCGTTCCCGTTCGCCCGAAAGTCCAGGCCCCTGACGCAGCCGGTTTCCGAGGGATCGTCCGGGTTCCAGAGGTGCCGTTCGGAGACGGTCACGCCGTCACGGGTCCGTACCACCGGCTGGGCTCGATGGGTGTGCATTCCCCACTGGAGGTAGAGGCGGTGCTCCTCGCTGCTTGCAAATCCGCACGGCTCCGCGAGTGGCGGGAAGATGTGCCCATGGCAGTCGACGATACGCATTTCCGAGAGTCTCCTTCAGTTTCCGACCCGCGGGTCGAGCCAGTCGCGAAGTCCGTCGCCCATCAGGTTGAATCCAAGCACCATCAGCGAGATCGCAAGGCCCGGCGCGACAACCATGAAGGGAGCCGCATGCAGGTATTCCCGTCCGGAGCCGAGTAGCGTTCCCCATTCCGGAGTAGGCGGTTGCACGCCTAGTCCCAGGAATCCCAACGCGGTCGCCGTCAAGACCGCTTGTCCGGCCTGCAGGCTCGCTTCGATGACAATGACCGTGGCCGCATTCGGCAGGACGTGCCGCAGGAGAATGCGCCAGCGACGGACTCCGATTGTGCGTGCAGCGGCAATGAAGTCCTCTTCCCGGATCTCCATTACCCGACCACGGACAATGCGCGCGATCGGAGGTGTGAAGGAGATGCTTATGGCCAGGATGAGCCCGGTCAGACCTGCACCCATTACGGCTGCGATTGCAATGGCAAGAACCATGTTCGGAATGGTGAGGGCGACATCCACCACCGCGTCAACCGCCACTGCCACCGGACCTCGCACGAATCCGGAAATCAGTCCGAGCAGGACTCCGAAGGAGCAGGACAGCCCGACGGAGATCAGTGCGACCGAAAGGGTGTGACGGGTTCCGATCACGACCCGGCTCAGGAGATCGCGGCCGAGCGGATCGGTTCCGAGCCAGTGTGCGGCACTGGGTCCCTCGAGGGCCTTCAGCAGGTTCTGCTTGTCCGCACCGTAGGGAGCAATCTGCTCTCCAAAGAGCGCTGCGATCAGGAAACACCCGAGCAGGAAGGAGCCGGATGCGAGGTAGATGTTCTGTCGCAGCCAACGCGCTGCAAACGCGCTGCGGGCCCACGCCGACGTGGTTGCCGGCCTCATCGTGCTCATGCTGCCCTCATCCGCGGATTGATGAGCACATAGAGCAGTTCGACAATCAGGTTGATGATCAGGAACGCGATCACGAACATGATGGTTACGGCCTGCGCAACGGCATAGTCCCTCTGTCCGATGGCATTGATCATGAGGTCGCCAATTCCCGGCCAGGCGAAGAGCCGTTCGATCACCACAGATCCGCCAAGCAGGTAACCGGTTTGCAGGCCGATCACCGTGATGGTCGGAATCATGACGTTCCGCAGGACATGTCCGAGCAGGATTTCTATCCTGCCGAGTCCCTTCGACCGTGCCGTGCGCACGTAGTCCTTGCCGAGTTCGTCAAGGGATGGGAGGATCAGCGATGCGGGCCCGGAGAAGCCGAAGCTCGGGAGCCATCCCAGTTGTACCGAGAAGAAGGAAAGCAGCAGCAGCCCCAGCCAGAAATTCGGAACTGCCAGCAGAGCGACTACGGATATCGAGATCGCAAGGTCCGGGACGCGGGTGTGGAACAGCGCCGAGATCAGTCCGGCCGGGATGCCGATCAGGATGGTCAGGCCGATAGCCGAAGCCGTCAGGGCCAGGGTTGCCGGGATGCGCTCGAGGATGAAGGGAAGCGGGCCCGACTTGAAGGTCTCCGAGGTCCCGAAATCTCCCTGGAGCAAACCGGTCATGTGCCGGAAATACTGGACCAGTAGCGGGTCGTTCAGCCCGAGAGACTCGCGCAGCCGGTCAATTTCCGCCTGCGTCGATCCTGGTCCAGCCAGATATGCAGCCTGGTCTCCCGGGACAAGGCTGAAGAGGAAGAAAAGGATGGTGGCGACCGCGAAAGCGATCGCCACCGCACGTAGAATCCGTAGTCCCAGAAACCGGAGTATCGGACCCGATACGGTTGAGGCGGGCACGGCCTGGCCCTTACGGAGACCCGGCCGTGCGGTATGCCGTTAGTAGCTCCCCCCGCGAACGATGGTGAAGATCACCGGCCACACTTCCACGCCGCCGAGATCTGCCCGTGACGCGGAGATGATGTTGTTGACATGCAGCCAGACATACGGTGCTTCGCGCCAGATGATGTCCTGCGCCTGAGCAAGGATGGCCGCGCGTGCCTCCCCGTCGACGGTCACAGTTGCCTCGGCCAGCAAGGCGTCCACTTCCGCGTTGGTGAAACGCGTGATGTTCCAGACGGCAGGCCGATCCGCGTTGTCCGGATTGGAGGTGTACATCGAATCCAGGTGGTACAGCCCCGATGCGTTGGACGGGTTGAAACCGAACATTCCGATCTGCCATCCCGTATCCGCAACCGGCAGCCGCAGCGTATCCCAGAAGGAACTCCGCTCGATCTTTCTGATCTCGATGCCGACACCCACTTCCTGAAGTGCCGCCGCGGCAGTCTCCGCTACCAGCACATCGTTCGCGAACACGCCCTCGGGAACCAGGAGCGTGAAGGAAAGATCCTCTCCGTCATGCTCCACGATGCCATTTCCATCACTGTCCGTCAGCCCGGCGGCGGCGAGCATTTCGCGTGCCTTGTCGGGATCATACGCGTAGGGATCGTTGCCATGATGCCCCACGGTATTGAACGCGAGTGGCGAGTTGGAGGCCATTGCCTGGCCAAGGAAGAGCTTCTCGGCGATGGCATCCACCGGGATCGCGTGGTTGAGCGCCTGGCGAACCTCGACATTGTCGAGTGGCGGAAGTGTGGTCAGCATGGCGAGACCCATGGGACGAAGCGAAGGAGCAGTCAGGAGCTGCAGTCCGTCGGTGGCCTCGATCTGCGCGATGAGATGCGTGGGCACGTTATCGATGACGTCGACCTCGCCGCTCTGCAGTGCCGAGACACGAGTTGCGGCTTCCGGCACATACCGGAAGATGATCTTGTCGAGCGAAGGCGTTCCGGCCCAGTAGCCTTCGTGGGGCACCAGCACCAGTTCAAGGCCGGGGTTGAACGACTCGACCTTGTAGGGGCCGGAGCCGACCGGGCTCTGCGTCTCGCTCTCCTGTCCGTTCTCCATGATCGCCGTTGGGCTGAGGATTGCGCCGGAACCATGCGCCAGTGTGTTGAGCAGGAGCGCAAAGGGTTCGTGGGTCCGGAGCCGTACGGTGAGGTCATCCACGACGTCGGCACCTGCGATCGGATCCCAGAGCGGACGGTTGGTCGTATTGATCTCCGGATCCATCATCCGTTCGACGTTGAATTTGATCGCTTCGGCATTGATCGGCGTCCCGTCGTGAAACGTGGCACCGGCCCTGAGCGTGAAGGTGACGGATTTCTGGTCGTCGGCAATGGTCCAGCTCTCGGCGAGTTGCGGATGGAACTTCAACTGGTCGTCAAAGGTGACCAGGCGATCGAAGATCACGAACCCGGCCTCGTAGCCCGCCGGATACTGCAGGAAAGCGTTGAACGCCGGCCCGATGTCGGTGATCGCCACGCTGTGGCCGTAGACCAGCGTATTGTCGTCCGGTCCGGCCGACGCGCTGGTCGTCGCCGCAACCAGGCCCACTGTGCCGGCAAGTAGCAGACGGTGTATTCGGTGGATGACGGGTTTCATGTTCGTACTCCCTTGTTGTTGCTGGCATGCTGATCGAGCCAGAGCTGGTTGTGCGTGAAGATTGCGGGCGTCCCTCCCGTATGGACGAAGACCACGATCTCCCCGCGCTCGAAATCGCCGCGGCGGATGTGGTCGATCAACCCCGCCGCTGCCTTTCCAGTGTACACAGGATCAAGCACGATGCCTTCCGTTCGGGCGAACAGGCGGACGGCCTCGTTGCCCGCGTCGCTTGGAATTCCGTATCCGGAGCCCACATACGCATCGTCGTTGATGATGTCTTCCGGAAAGACATCCATGTCGAGATCCAGGGTCCGGGCCGCACGATTTGCGATTGCGGCGGCGCGCGGCGGGATG
>CAZPXZ010000075.1:8319-17310 GCA_964590405.1 uncultured Rhodobacterales bacterium
AACTCGTCCGTCGCCGTGATGCCGCAAACGCGAAAGCCGCCAAGCAGTTTCTGCGCCAGGACCTGTCCCGCCTGACCCTTGCCGGACGAGGACATGTAGAAGCAATCGGGTGCCAGGCCCTGAGTCGCCAGCGCCTCGATGACTTCGCAGGTGCTCTCCAGGTAGGCGATGGCGGAGCCCTCGTCGAACATCGGAATATCGTTCAGCAGGCACGGCGATCGGCCGGCTGCCCGTGCGTCCGCTACCGCTTCGCGGCTCATGCGTGCCTGATCGGCACGCGTCCTTGCAAAGTGGACTTCGGCGCCGAGCAGGTGATCCACGAGCAGATTACCCTGGACCTCTTCCGGTTCGGCGCCCTCCAGGATCAGGATCGTGTCCATGCCGAGCCGATTGCAGCAGCCGGTAGTCTGGCGGGCGGAGTTCGATTGCTGGTCGAGTTCCATGACGATGGTGTCTGCCCCGGAGGCGTTCGCTGCAGCCAGTCGAAACTCCAGGTTGCGTGTCTTGTTGCCACCGAATGCCACTCCTGTAAGGTCGTCGCGCTTCACGAAGATGCGCGGTCCTCCGAGTATTTCCGACAATCGCCTGGCCTCCTGAAGCGGTGTCGGCAAGCAGGCCAATTCGACTCGCGGGATCCTGGCAATGGCCGCCCGGATTTCCCGCAAATTTGCCGAAAGTTCTCGAACGTCCATATCAGGAATTCGATCCCGATGCGCCGGGCCCTGATATCTGGACCCTCGATCGCAGAATTGTTGTCGGGGAATCCGCGCGCGAGCCAACGCCGCTCAGGACCGGCAGGAATCGAAGACACTCCCCACCCGCAGGCCTGGTCGCGGGCAGGTCGGATGTTGCATTCGGTTTGTGTCCCGAGGTTCCGGCGACTGTCATGTATGGCTGCAGATGGCGCTCGCTGCACCCAGACGGATTTGCGCTCCGGATGCATGGCATCATGTGGATCCGAGGCGGACCGGAAGTCCTGCCACGTCTCACTCGTGCCGGCACGGGTGACGTGTGGTGGCGGGTCTCCGCGCAGGTTGCCGAACGGAAGACCAACGGGATGGAGTCCGGTTCCGTGTGGTTGCAGCCGCAGGACCGGGCGACAATGCGAGTTGCCTGCAGGTGGTCACCGTGCCTGGAACGGTCCAGGGGGTCTTTCGAACTTCTTCGTACGCTGTGCCAAGTGTTGTGCTGCATAGCCGAGAATCCGACGGATCATGAACGATCCGATCATAGGAAGGAACAGCCGCAGTGTCACATGGGAAGGGACGGGCAGCGCCAAGCCGGCCTTTCGCTTGTCCCGAACGATCCGATCCGGGGAACCGTGCCCCCGGACCCGGATGCCGGTTCGCAGCTGCGGGATTCGGCCCGGTCATACGGACGGGCGAATGCTGCCCAGGTGGATCGTCGCAAGTCCGAGGATCGACAGTTCCCGCTCTAACCGTACTTCTCGCGGTCTGCTCCGCCCGCTTGACGCTATCCATGTCGGTAGCGACAATGCCCCGGAAAGACGACGGTTTGTGAATATGAATGGAATTTTGGTGCGAGCGAACGCGGAGCGACAGACCCTTCCGCGCTATCCGAGAATGATCGGAGTTACGATCGGCACCGGGGCGGATAGGCCTGCCGGTTCAGATCCAGGCACTGAAATGCCACGCAACCGGATCCGATTGCGTTGTCGAAAGAGATCGTTCGAACCCACGCATGGTAGCGAAGGACATCCGATGAACGTTGGCCTCGTGCGGGAGGCTGGCGCTGAAGGGAATTCCGCGATTCAACAGGGCTCATGCAAACAATACCGCGGGACGGGCAGGTGGCCTGGCAACGACCATTGCGTTTCCGCCGGGCTGCATCGCGGATACGTTTCGATTCTCGATCATTCTCGGGTCGACAGCAGAATTGCCGTGGCGTGCAGGTGTGCCAGGCGCTCCAGCATCGCATTCGCAAATCTCGCCGGACATCATCGTGTTTTCCAGCCCGTTCCGAACGGTATTCGGACTCCAGGGGCCTGACGCTTGCCGACGCTGCGTATGTCGGGGATTGTCAAGAAGTTCGGCGGGATCGTTGCGCTGGACGGAGTCGACTTCGAAGTCAATCCCGGCGAAGTCATGGCGCTGGTCGGTGACAACGGGGCCGGGAAATCCACGCTGATCAAGATTCTCTCCGGCGCCTACGAAGCCGATGAAGGGACTATCGTGCTGGATGACGAGTCCGTAGCGTTCAAGAGCCCGCAGGATGCCTGGGAGCGGGGAATTGCCACGATCTATCAGGAACTCGCCCTGACCGGCAAAATGACCATACCGGACAACATTTTTCTCGGTCGCGAATTGACGCGCCCGATACTGGGAGTGAGATTTCTGGATCGTCGTACGATGCGCGAACGTACCAGGCAGTTGCTGAAACGACTCGATGTCCAGGTTCCAAGCCTCGATGTCTGGGTCGAATTCCTTTCCGGTGGGCAGCGCCAGGGAATTGCCATCTCCAGGGCGCTGAACATCGATGCCGATCTCATCGTGATGGACGAACCGACAGCGGCGCTAGCGGTTGCCGAGGTTCGCAAGGTGCTGCAGTTCATCCGGCGACTTCGAGAGCAGGGCAAGTCCGTCATCCTGATATCCCACAACCTTCAGGACGTGTTTGCAGTGTCGGACCGCATCACGGTTCTGCGGCACGGCCGTCGGGCGGGAATGAGAGAGACGCGACAGACTACCCCTGAAGAGATCATCGGGCTGATCACTTGGGCTTCCATGGTGGAAGACGGCCAGGAGAAGCCCCTTGAGGATCGTGGTGCGGTGTAGAACCGAGTATCACGGTATTCCAGCAGTAGAAAGGGAGGAGACGTAGAAATGAACCTGTTCAAGACAACGATCGGCAGCCTGGCGCTGGCCGCGGGCCTGTCGATGGCGGCGAGTGCCCAGGATCAGCCGCAGGTCGCATTCATTCCCCAGATTGCGGGCATTCCATACTATGTTGCGATGCGCCAGGGTGCTGATCGGGCTGCGGCGGAACTGGGCGTAACCTACGTGCAGGAGGGTCCTACCAGCACCAATGCCGCTGACCAGTTGCGAATTTTCGAGAGCTTCGTCAACCAGGGGTTTGACGTGATCGCGATCTCGCCGCTGGACGAGGAAAGCCTGAAGCCGGCAATTACCAAGGCGCGGGAAGCCGGGATCGTGGTCCTGACTTCGGATGCGGACGCGCCGAACAGTGACCGACAGTACTTTGTGGCTCAGGCGCTTGACCGGGATCTCGGCTACACGTTGCTCGACGAGGCGGTGGCGCGCGTTGGCGATACCGGCAAGATTGCCATCGTGTCCGATGCGCCAACGATCCAGAGCATGCAGAACTGGATCGCGGCGATCAAGGAACGGGCGGAGACCACCTATCCGGGTATCGAAATTGTCTCTGTTGACCACACGGATGGCACGGCCGCTCGTGCCTACCAGTTCGCCACGGACGCGATGACGCGGAATCCGGATCTGAAAGCCGTCCTCGGCATGGCGTCAACCACGTGTCCCGGCATTGCGCAGGCGGTTGAAGCAGCGGATGCGATCGGACATGTGCTCAGTGCCGGATATTGCTCGCCGAACACCGCGCGCGATTACATTCACAGTGGCGCGATGCCCTATTCCGTACTGTGGAATCCGGCGGACCTGGGATTCCTGACTGTCTGGGTTGCCGATCATCTCCTCAAGGGAGGCGAAATCTCCGGTTCCATAGAAGTGCCCGGGCTGCCGTCGCCGGTTACCCATTTGCCGGAGAATGACATCATTCTTCTCGGACCACCAGCCGTGTTCACGAAGGAGAATGTTGACAACTTCGATTTCTAAAGCCAGCAACGGGGGCGCGGGCCCGGCGGTCTGCGCCCCCGGAAATCGTTCTTGCGCCCAGAGAAGCAGCCAGCGGCTTCAATGAGCATTCTCGACAGTCTGTTTGCCGGTCCGTCAAGGGCGGTTCCGCGCGAGTTCGTCCTGTTGGTGGCGATACTCGCCGTCGGCACCTTGTTCGCGGTGCAATCCGAGTTTTTCCTGACCGAGCGCAACCTCGTCACCGTATTGCGAAACTCCGTGGATCTCGCCGTAATCTGCGCGGGTATGACCCTGGTCATCATCATGGGCGGGATCGATGTCAGTGTCGGTGGAATTCTCGGAGTATCCGCAATCTTCATAGGACGAGCCTACAAGGCTGGACTGCCGGATGAGGTGGTTGTTCCGATTGGTGTTGGAGTCGCCACAATTCTCGGAACCCTGAACGGTGTCATCGTCGCCAAGGCGCGCGTTCCCCCCATCATCGCGACACTGGGAAGCATGTACGTATTCATCGCGGTCCTGTTTCTCGTGATTGGCGGTACCTGGATTCATGGCTTGCCCAACACGCTGTCTTTCCTGATTCGTGGCGAACTGCTCGGTGTTCCGGCTGGAGTCTTCATCATTGGCAGTGTCTATGGATTCTGCTGGATTCTCCTGCGGAGGCGAGCCTGGGGGCGACACCTGTGCGCCGTCGGATGCGATGAGGCGTCCGCCCGGCTGGCCGGAATCAATGTCGACCGGGTCAAGATCCAGACCTACGCCCTGATCGGGCTGCTGGCCGGAATCGCTGCCGTGTTGTACGTAGCCCGTCTTCGCAATGTCGAAGTCAACATCGGCACCAACATTGCGCTCGAGGCAATTGCCGCGACCATTCTCGGTGGCGCGGACATTCGCGGCGGTGTCGGCAGCCTTATGGGCGCGCTGATGGGCGTTATCTTCATCAAGATGGTGCAGAACGGTCTGGTTCTCATTGGAGTTTCGTCCCTCTGGGAGACGGTAGTGATCGGTGGACTGCTCATTATCGTCTTGGTGCTCGATGCCCTGGAGACCCGGCGTACGGGGCGGCCGACATGAAGGAACGAGCGCCATCGGATCCCATTCGTCGACGGCTGGTGTTCCTGCTGGGTCTGTGGGCGGTGTCCTTCGTCGTCTGCAGTGTAGTTACGCCCCACTTCCTCCAGGCGAGCACCCTGCCGTTTCTGTTGCAGTTCGTGTCCATTATCGGTCTGCTCGGCCTGGGACAGACGCTCGTCATGCTGGCCGGGGGACCCGGCATCGACCTGTCTGTCGGGGCGATGCTGTCATTGTCCGGACTGGCGATCGCCTGGCTGTTCACCCTTGGTGTAAATATCTATCTCGCCTGTGTCCTCGGCATCCTGTTCGGCGCGCTCCTCGGCTCGGTGAACGGGGCCCTGATCACCATTCTGGGCGTGCCGTCCCTGATGGCCTCCCTGGCGACCATGTTCGGCTTTGGCGGATTGGCCTTGGCGCTGACCGGAGGAACGCCGATCGGGGGTATCCCGGATTCCTTCGCGTGGCTCGGTCAGGGTCAGGTGTTGTCGATCCCGAACCATTTCTGGCTCCTGTTCGTTCCCATTGCAATCATGCTGCATATTCTCCTGGCGCACACGACAATTGGCAGTCACATCTACGCTGCGGGCAATGATGAGCGCGCGGCTTACCTCCTGGGAGTAAAGGTCAAGCGCATCCGGTTCGGTCTCTATGTTCTCAACGGCGTTCTCGCGGCCATCGGCGCACTCATCATGCTGTCGTGGTTCCAGGCTGCGCGTCCGGACGCGGGCCGTGGCATGGAATTGCTTTCGGTTACGATCGCCGTTCTCGGGGGGACACACATTTTCGGTGGGCTAGGCCGCGTGTCGGGAACGGTCGTCTCCATCATGATCGTGACAACACTGCAAATCGGGCTGCAACTGGCGAACATTTCCCAGGCTTGGCAATTGGGGGTGATCGGTGCATTGCTGATCGGGAGCGTCGTGGTCGACAACCTTGGTTCGCTGAAGCGATTGCGCGTTCGATGAGCGGTCCGTTCCTGTGCGTCGGCGATATCGATGTCGACCTGTTTGTGTCCGTGAAACGTTTGCCGGGAGCCGATGACAAGGTCTCCGGCCGCCGTATCTGCCAGAGCGTCGGGGGTATGGCTGCGAATGTCGCGGTCGGCCTGCGCCGGCTTGGTTCGGAAGTGCGACTTGTTGCAGCAATTGGTGAAGATGAACAGGGGGCGTTGGCGGAACGGGAAGTCGCCCGGCATGGCATCGATACCGGTTACCTCGTTCGGCGCGTGGACGACAAGACGTTCATGTGTGTGGTACTGGTCGACGCCGAAGGCGAAAAGTCTCTCATCCGGATGGAGACAGACGCGTACCTGCCGAATCCGGAGGATGTGCCGGACGCCGCATTTGTTGGTGCCGGTCATGTGCATCTCACACTTGGCAGTGAGGATCTCGCGCGCCACTGCATACAGTGCGCACGATCTTCAGGGGCGACGGTGTCCCTGGACCTTGAGATGGCCGACCTCCCCGGCGATCCGGTCCGCCTGGTCGATATCCTTCCAGGTGTTGATTGGCTCTTCCTGAACCGGCGCACTCGTCGGCACGTGGAGAGTGTGCTGGGTCCGTCCGTTCTTGATGCGGTTTCCTGCGTGATCACGACGGATGGGGCATCCGGCTGCAGGATTGAGCGCGGAAACAAAGGAACCAACGTTGCGGGGCACAGGGTCAGGGTCTGCGACACGACGGGCGCTGGCGACGGACTTGTTGCCGCATTCCTTCACGGTCACCTCGGGGAGGGCTTGCCGGAGGCCGAGGCACTTCGCAGGGCCAGCGCGGCAGCCGCACTGGTTGTCCAGCGGTTTGGCGCTCAGACCGGATTGCCGACAAACCCGGAGATCGACAGGTTCCTCCTCCACCAGGCGCTTGATGCACACCCCCCGATGCAAGGTGCCTCAAATGCCTGAACTTCACCTTCATCTCCGACCTGGGGTTGTCCTCTCCGGATAAACACACAATGCACCTGTTGTGGCAGATCGTGGACGAAGGTGTGCTCGGCGCCAGCCGGCATGTGCGCCTGACGATGGATCTTCTGACTCACCTGATGGACTCCTCGGAAAGTCCGACCGAGGGCTGGATGCGGACGGCCTGTGCCGCGGAGTTCATCACGGAGACAAGGGGATCCCAGGCACCGACCATTGCGAATTCGATTCGATTGATCGTGCAGGGTCTGGAGGGAAACGCACCGGAGGACAGAAGAACAGAGCTGATTCGAAGGATCGATCAGTGGAATGAGGAGGCTGAACGACGGCAGACACGTCTGGTCACGACTGCGGTCGAGGAGATCGGCCCGGGCCGGACCGTGATCGCGTTCGACTACTCGAGCACCGTCGCAGCGATCATAGCGGAACTGGCCACAAAGGCGGCTCCGGTACAGGCAATCGTTCCCGAGAGTCGTGCCATCTCTGGTGGACGTCCCTATCTAGAGGAGTTTGCGGGAGCCGGGATTCCCGTCCATTACGTTGTCGATGCGGCCTTTGAGTATATTCTTGGGGACAACGCGGTCGTTCTGCTCGGAGCCGAGAGATTGCGACCTGACGGCAGTTTGACCAATACCATCGGCAGCAAACCATTGGCACGGCTCGCACAGTGGCGAGGTTGTCCGGTGTTTGGTTGCGCGGACCTGTTGAAGCTGGATGCCCGTTCCGGCGGGCACGCGCTCGCGGAACCGCCGCTGAGGAATTTCGATCAGATCCTCGAAGGAATCGATCTTCCCCAGGGCGCGGTGGTTACCACCGAGTTGCCTGAACTTGAAGTGGTTCCGGCAACACTCGTTACAGCCTATCTCACGGACCAGGGATTGGTGCAGCCATCCGCCCTCCAGACTTACGCCCGGCAACACACGGAAACCGGATGTCGGGAGCAAGGCGCATGAGTGAAACGATGCGCCTCGAAATCCGCCGTCAACCTGCGTTGGTGTCGGAGATATTGCCCCTGCTGCGCGAAGCGGTAAAAGGGCTTGATCTGCGCGGAAGTCGTATGGTTGCGGCGGGTTGTGGAGACGGCTTCTTTGCGGCTGGTGCGGGTTCCGCATTCTTTGCGAGCGCGGGCATGGAGTATCTGCCCGCAACCGCACACGACCTGGCGTTTCATATCACCGTACGGGAAAGCGACCTGGTTGTTCTTCTGTCCATCTCGGGCAGCACGCGGCGCACGGTACAGGCTGCATGGATGGCACGAAGCAAGGGAGCGAATACGCTCGCCATAACCTGCAATCGGAAGAGCAGATTGGCGGCCGAATGTGCACAAGTTCTGGAACTGCCCTTCCAGCCACTCAGCCGGAAGACGCCACATACCGCAGATTATGTCGCGACACTGGTCGCACTTGCGGTCTTGGCCGAGCGTTGCCGGGGTCAGCCTGATGAATCGCTGGACAGGCTACCGGATGTCATCGAGGGCACACTCGCCACTTCGGAGAAGATTGCTTCCGTTTCCGCGCGGTCCCTCGATCCCTCGACCAAACTGTTCTTTCTGGGCCAGGGAAGCAACCTGTACACCGCACAGTACATCGCTGCAAAATTTCACGAATCCGGGGGGTTGGTTGCGCTTGCCTTCGAGACGGAGAACTTTGTACATGGTGCAAACTTCATGGTCGAGCCTACGGATCTTGTCTGTGTGATCGGCGACGGCAGCCCCGGCGCCTTCAGGGCGCTGGAACTGATGCCCGGCCTGACGCGCTTGTGCGACCATGTCCTGCTGATCGGCAATGACGACATCCCATGCGGCAATCTGGTGAAGTTGACCTATCCGGCGGTTCCTTCGACCGCAACGGTCTTCCCGTCGGCGGTTGCAGGCCAGGTCCTGTGCTACGCCATCGCCGAGGCGTTCGGCCTTGCTGTCGAAGAGCCTCGCGCCGGGCGCGAACGGGGATCACTGCATGCCGAGGTTCAGCACGCGTGGATGACGCAAACCGCGACAACGATTCCCGAATAGTCGGACGCGATTGTTCTCGGGAGTCGGTTGCAGTATTGGAGGACGCACGCGTCGATGCCCGCGGCTCCTTCGACAGAATCGACCCGCCATGTTGTATCGACAGATTACCGTGTTGGATCCAGGAATCTTGACCCATGTTGGCACTTTTTGGTGATCGGCCGGCGTCGGTGGGCAAGAATTTGCCG
>CAZPXZ010000076.1:0-17194 GCA_964590405.1 uncultured Rhodobacterales bacterium
CTGGGGATGGTGGATCTCCTGGGCGCCCTTCGTCGGCATGTTCATCGCCCGCATCAGCCGCGGACGCACCATTCGGGAGTTCATGGTTGGCGTCCTCTTCGTGCCGACGACGATCGCGTTCTTCTGGCTCTGCATGTTCGGCGGCAACGCAATCTACATGGAGCTCACCGCAGAAGGCGGTGTGGGCACCGCCGGAATCGTGGACCTGGTTCGGGCATGGAATCTGCCAGCCGCACTCTACGGAACCATTGAGCGGCTGACCGAGTTTTCCGCCCTGCATTGGGTAATGTCGGCCCTGGCAACGATCCTCCTGGCAACGTGGTTCATTACGTCATCCGACTCGGGAACGCTTGTCATCACGACCATGCTGTCAATGGGCAATGACGACCCCCCACAGCGTTTCCGCATCGTATGGGGCCTTGGGGAAGGATTCGTGGCGGCGGTGCTTCTGCTTGCGGGTGGCCTGCATGCGCTCCAGACAGCATCCATCGCGGCGGCACTGCCTATCTCGGTCATCATGATCTTCATGGCGTACGGTCTCGTGAAATCGCTGTCCGAGGACAGTTCAGCGGTCCTGGAGCCCGAAACCGGAGCTGCCCCGGCTTGAAGTCGATGGGTGATGGATCGATGGGGAAGGAGGTCGCAGGAACCGATCACGATCCGTGAAGGCGCTGTCGCTGATGAAACCCGTCGGTCGGCGCCACGGTGCTGCAGCTGGAGAACCGCGAGCGCGGTGGCAATTTTGTCGTCCGCGCTCTCGAACCTGACGGCAGCCAGCGCCGCGGCAGGTCATCATGTCGGCGCCATCGGCGTCTCGTTTGTCCAGGTCATCCTGATTGGAGGGTGAACCCGGCATGCTGCACGAACGGAATTTCGCCGAGAGTCTCTGGCCTTGCGGCATGGAAGGATCTTGTTCGAACCACGTATCCCAACGCAACAATGAGGATTCTCAACGAATAGTACGGGAACCGGTGGACGAGGCCGAGGACTCGATCAACGTGTCGCAACCCGAGACCGCGAAAGTCTCCTGGGCGAACCGGTCCCGGTAATGCTGCCACACCTCAAGCGGTTCCGTCCTCTGTCGAATGTTCGAACCGGGGCTTCTCTGCGACCACGTTCAGGCGTTGCCACGCTCGAACTCCGGAAACCGTCGGAGAATTACTGTGCCAGTCCAGCCAAGCAGAATTCTGTTCAACCGCCGACATTCATGAACTGCGCGACCATGTAGGCAGCGTAGATCGACGCAAGCAGAATGCCTCCAGGTCGATTGATACGTCGAATGACGATCATGAAGACCAGCAGGAGCACCGTGGTACCCAACAGGACCCAGACGTCGAATCCGACGATCCTCGCGGAGAATGGCAAAGGGGCAAACAGCGACGTCGCTCCCGCAATGCCGAGTATGTTGAAGATATTGCTACCGATCACGTTGCCGAGACAGAGTTCCGTCCGCCCCCTCCATGCCGCTGCAAGGCTGGTTGCGATTTCCGGAAGCGATGTACCAATGGCAATGAGTGTCAGGCCGATGACTTCGTCGCTGACCCCGAGTTGAACCGCAAGATCCACGGCACCCGTCACGAGGCACTCGGCACCGACAAGTACGGCCACCAGCCCGCCCGCAAGCCGAAGAGAAATGAACATGAGCCTCGGTTGGCCGGGCAGTGGCGGGATCTCGGACGACGGGAAGTTCCCGGCATCCGGAAGACGGATGCCATGACGCACAACCCAGACCAGATAGCCGCAGAGACCCGCGAGCATCAGCGCACCGTGCACAAAGTCGATCCGCCCCACAGCGAGGCCTACGCCGCAAAAGGCTACAGTCGCAGCCACCAGGACCACAGAATCGCGCCTGATCGCCTGCACGCCGACCGCAACGGGACAAATCACGGCGGCGAGGCCGAGCACCAGCATCGCATTCGCGACGTTGCTGCCAATTACGTTGCCAAGTGAGAGACCGGGCGATCCTGAAATTGCAGCGTCGACGCTGACCACCATCTCCGGTAGCGCAGTTCCGATACCGACAATCGTGATGCCGATCACGAGCGGTGAGATGCCCATGCGCGCTGCCAGGCGCACTGCGGCACGAACCACTACTTCCCCGCCAGCCAACAGGAGTGCAAGGCCAGCGAGCGTTAGCAGAATTGTCATGTGGCCTCGAGGGGAATCTTCCTGCCCAGAGAATCCGGGCCGCCTGAACGCTGAAACCGGCGCAACAGTTACAGGTCCCGCCGACCGGCAGACCTGTGAACAGCCGCGTTGAAACGTGGGGCGGGGACCGGTTTACCCGAAGCGCCGGTGTTTGTCCCTACTAACATGTACCGGTCGTAGAAGGCCGAAACCTCGCGTGTCGTCGAGCCACTCCCTGCTTGCGTAGCATCCTAGGACGGACCTCAAATCCAGTCCAGATCCTTGCAGATGCAGCGCCCGTCGCAAGGGTTCCCACCATACATTTCGGTCCCCTTTTCATCTGAAGATGGTTGACGGGAACTCACCAGACAACGACGCGCGATGCGATCCGGAATGGCGCGAACCGGATTACTGCGACGGAGACTCACATGGCCGCAACACTCCACTCCGAGGTATCCATGCATCCCATCGCCTCTTCCTGAACGGTTGTCCGACTACGATCTTGTTTCCGGATCTGGTGAGACCCATATAGACCAAGTCATCCTTGCGGGCACAGCACCTGGTTCGCTCTCCGGTTCCCGTTCGGCGAGACTGTTCCGCGTAACCCCTCAACCGAGCAGGAACCCGGGTACCGTGGAAGTTGAAACAGACCCATGGCTGGCGAGTATGAGCTGGGTACTCGCCCCGGCCATCCTCCATCGGCACTCGGGAAACCGAGAGGAGTCTCCAGCATACCGTAGGCGCGGAGTGAATCGTTCCGCACGCTAGAGTACTGCTGCGGCAAGAACAGGAATCGGCCGAACACTGCGCCGGAATCCAAACAGGACACGCGGAGTAGAATATGTCTGACTTGGGAAGCCGGCTTTCGGAGCTGTTGAAACACGAGGCTGCCAGTGGCGTCCTCCTGATGTTGGCAGCCGCTGCAGCTCTGGCGCTCGACAATTCCCCCCTCTCCCACATTTACGACGCACTGCTCCTGCTACCCATCTCGATCCAGGTAGGAGAGTTATTGATCGAAAAGCCGATGCTGCTCTGGATCAACGACGGACTCATGGCGGTGTTCTTCTTCGTGGTCGGACTCGAAATCAAGCGGGAGTTGATGGAAGGCAACCTGTCCTCGTGGCGCCAGGCGGTACTGCCGGTCATGGCCGCCTGCGGCGGAATGCTGGTACCCGCACTGATCTACATCGCGTTGAACGCCGGCGATCCGGTCAATCTCCGCGGCTGGGCAATTCCGGCAGCAACCGACATCGCCTTTGCCGTCGGCGTATTGGCCCTTCTTGGCTCACGGGTACCGCCAGCCCTGAAGATCTTCCTGCTTGCGCTCGCCATCATCGACGACCTGGGAGCAATCCTCATCATCGCGGTTTTCTACACGGCGAAGCTGTCGTTCACCTCCCTGGCAATCGCAGCCGTCGCGGTTGCCGTGCTCGCTGCAATGAACCTCGCCGGAGTCAAACGGTTGCTGCCCTACGCGGTGGTGGGGGTCGTCATGTGGGTGGCTGTGCTGAAATCCGGCGTCCACGCAACCCTTGCCGGCGTCGCCATCGCCTTCCTGATCCCACTTCGCACCGAAGACGCCTCCGAAGCACCACCTCTGATACGCGCTGAACATGCACTGTACGGTTTCGTGGCATTCTTCGTCATGCCGGTGTTCGCGTTCGCAAATGCCGGCGTACAACTGGGAGGAATGTCGCTCGCGGACCTGATTTCACCGCTGCCCCTCGGCATTGCACTGGGCCTCTTCCTTGGCAAACAGATCGGGGTATTCGGTTTCACATGGGTCAGCGTGCGCCTCGGTCTGTGCCAGCTTCCGGACGGCGTGTCCTGGCGACATGTCTATGGTGCCGCCGCGCTTGCCGGCATTGGCTTTACGATGAGCCTGTTCATCGGGACACTCGCGTTCGAGGACCCCGAGCACCAGGCCATGGTGCGACTCGGCGTGCTATCCGGTTCCTTGCTGTCCGGACTTGTCGGATACGCCATGCTGCGCTGGCTGAATTCAGAACCGCAGGTCCCCCGCCGAGCAATATGAGCGACGGTACGAACGCACGGCAGCATTCCAGCCGATGCCAGGAATCCTCGTGTCGCTCTCGACGGCCGCGCGGTTCTTGAGGGCTCCGGTCTTGCATGCCACAAGCGAATGCGTGGTTGCTCGCACGGTTCTGCATTCTGGCAATCGGGATCAACAGTGGCCCCGCCAAGACAAGACCTGATTCCAAAATCGTTGGCGAGCGAATCCATCGCTCTCGACCACAGGATCTGGTCGATCGAACTCGGTGCCGCCGGAGCAATCCCGAACCGGGGCCCCCGACTCTCGCTTTGATGTCCGGGCAGCCCGATCCAGCGGTTCACAGCCCCAACCGCCCGGGTCGAATGCCAGGATGGTCCGTGCGTGGCTTTCTGGAATTGCCGCATGGCAATCGCCGATATTCGGGCGGCAGGGGTGCCCAGCAGCGAGTTGCATGCACCTCCGACGGATCGGATTCCAACTCTGTCATCCGGGGCGCAGTGAACGAATCCGTCGTCCGTGCTTCCGCTCCTGGCCTGGCAGGTGGATCTCCCATCGCATGGACATAGGAAGGACGCAGATTTTGTGGCCATCATGGTCAGGATTCGTGTCCCGGATACGGACGGCGGCGAAGTCGAACCGGGCAGCCCGGTCAAGTAGATCCAAGCCAGTCTTGACGAAAGCGACGCATCCGCCTTCCCCCGATGCGGCGAAACCCAAACCGCTCGATCTTGTCAATGTCCGTTGGACGAGCCACATCGGATCGGGTGATCACGAAGAGTCCCGCCCAATCCCTGGGCGATGCACACCGACGGTTGTCTCCCGCGTCTCAAACGGAATTCTGGCCGGATGGTGGATGAAACACGACCAAACATCTAGACTTTGCAAACATCATATGTTATCAAACACGTGCAATGAACGAATTTCTCTTTTACGACCTCAAGGAAAGGCCGGCGTTGACACGCAGCCTGGCGACACAGATCGCACAGGAATTGGGCCGGCGTGTCGTGGCCGGAACCTACGGACAGGGAAACCTGCTGGAGGACGAGGGAACCCTCGCCACACGGTACAGGGTCAGCCGCACCGTGATACGGGATGCGGTCAAGATCCTTGTCGGAAAGGGTTTGCTTGAAGTCCGGCGTGGGATCGGCACGCGCGTGCGTCCCCGCTCCAGTTGGGGACTGCTGGATGACGATGTACTGGCCTGGCACCAGTCCGCCCCGATCAACCACAGCTTTCTCCAGCAGCTGATGGACCTGCGACAAATCATGGAACCCAAGGCTGCGAGATGGGCGGCCGAACGCGGCACCGAGGAAGGACATCAGCAAATCGCCGGAGCTCAGGCACGCATGGAACAGGAAAAGGGATCGATCGACGACTTCATCGTCGCCGACGCCCTGTTCCATCGCGCCGTGCTTCGCGCGGCGGGAAACGAGTTTCTTCTGGCGATGGAAGGTGCCGTCTTCTCTGCACTCCTGATCTCGATCCGACTTACAAACAGGGACCCGCGCGAGAACGAGGAGTCCATTCCGTTTCATCGCGCCGTAACCGAAGCGATCCTGGACAGGAATGCTGCGGACGCCGAGGCGCGCATGGAACGGCTGCTGACCGATGCCCGGCTTCGGTTGAGCGAGGATTCCGCTCCGGAGCAACGTAGGCCAGAACCGAAATCGGAACCGGAAGGCGATCTCGGGAACGCACAAATCACAGCCGACTCGGCGGACAAGGGGGTTTCAAGATCCGGAACCGCTACCAGTTCGACCGGGACGGAGTGAGGACCGCCACGGGGCGGTCCATCCTGAAGGCGTGGCCAAGTACAGCCTCCTTGGCCCGCAACACCCACTGGTACGACACGATAGGAGGAAGAACAAATGTTCAAGAAACGGCATCGATCATTGCGCGGCGTTGCCGCGGGCGCTGCCACGATGTGCGAATCCTCTTCGTCGTCGATGGCAGCATATTTGTTACCGCCAGCGAGGTGAATCCGACGTCTACCATCCAGGCGCTGGCGCTCTACATCGGCGACAGCATCCGGCACAACATCACCAACCTGTAGGACTGATGGACAGGACATGACCCGGAATCGCCATCGAACGATCGGCCCGTGGGATGCGCAACAATGAAGATTACCCGGATTACAACCCATGTACTGCAATGCGACATGGCAGAGGAACTGGGTTACTCCCAGCAATTCTACAGCAGGCGCACCGCCCACATCGTCGAGGTCCGAACTGATGCAGGAATCACAGGATGGGGCGAGTGTTTTGGCCCGGGGAACGTCGCGCTTGCAAACCGAGCCATTGTCGAGCAGGTCATCCAGCCAATGGTTCTGGGCGCCGATCCGCTGGACCGCGACCCTATCTGGCACAAGGTTTACAACCTGCTCCGGGATCACGGCCAGAAGGGAATGCCGCTGCAGGCGCTCTCCGGCGTGGATATCGCTCTCTGGGACATTGCCGGAAAGGTAGCCGGGCTGCCGATCCACAAGTTGATCGGCGGCATGTACCGCGATTCGGTTCCGGTATACGGCTATGGAATGATGCTGCGGCGTGAAGACACCGCCTCGCTCGCCATCCGCTTTGCCGAAGAGGCTGCGCAAATCAAGGAGTCGGGTCTTGTCGCAGCCAAGATGAAGGTTGGTCTCGGTCCCAGGCACGATGTGGCGCTGGCGGAAGCCGTGCGCAGGTCCGTCGGGGAGGACTACGACTTCATGGTCGACGCCAATCACTGCTACACGACCGCGGACGCATTCTATGTCGGTCGCGCACTGGAATCGTTGAATGCCCTCTGGTTCGAGGAACCTGTCGCACCGGAAGATGCCGATGGCTACGCATCATTGCGTGCTGGACTGAGGGTGAATATTGCGGGCGGCGAGGCAGAATTCAGCCGCTGGGGATGGCGCGCGCTGCTGGAGAGTGGCGGCCTGGATATTGCGCAGCCGGAAGTATGCGCGCTGGGCGGAATCAGTGAATACCTGCGTGTTCTCGCGCTCTGTCACGCGCATTTCACTCCGATCGTGAACCATGTCTGGGGCTCCGCCATCGCGGTAGCCGCGAATCTCCAACTTCTCGCGGCCATGCCTCCACTGCCGGGAGGACTCTTCCCACGCGAACCGATGCTGGAATTCGATACGACGGAGAACAGGTTTCGGGACGAACTTCTGGTAACGCCGCTGGACATACAGGGACAGGTTGCCCGCACCGGTGGACGGGCGGCGATTCCCGCAGGCCCGGGCCTCGGCGTCGAACCGGACCGCGAATTCCTGGAGCGGTTTTCCGTGTGAGAACGCTTTCGGTTCCGATGGCAAGCCCCGCACGCACGACGATACAAAGTCTGTCTCGCCGCTCTCGACAAACGGTGGTTGCGCCTCGGAATCCGGAGGCGGAGAAGTGATTTGACTCGATGATCCCGTAGCCTGATGCCGTCCGATTCAGAGGTAGTCCTGCAGCGCAGGGGCGAACCAACCCGAACCTGCAACGCCCCCGGGGTACGGCTCAGGTCTCGGCAGTGGCCATGGCGATCGGGTCGACTTCCTCCGCCTGTGAAATGTCCCGGACAACACTGCGCATCCCGGAACGGGTCAGTGCCGGAAATGCCGCTCGCCGGTAAATGCCATCGCAATCCCCGCCGCATCGGCAGCTGCAACCACTTCCGAATCGCGCTTGGCGCCCCCCGGCTGGATGATGGCGGAAACGCCCGCCTCGGCAGCAACCTCGACCCCATCCGGAAACGGGAAGAATGCATCCGATGCAAGCACTGCCGGTGCCGGGTGGTCACTTGCGCCCGCGTCCAGTCGACCTGTTGCCACGCCCTTGGAGACGGCTGCCCGAACCGCATCAACACGACTCATTTGGCCGGCGCCAACTCCGAGTGTTGCGCCGTTCCACGCCAGAACGATCGCATTGGACTTGACATGCTTCACCACGCGCCATGCAAACCGCATGGCCTGCTGCTCCGCGAAGTCGGGCGCCCGCCGGGTAACAACCCGCATTGCAATGTCCCCCTCGGGCGCACCATCCGCCTCCTGTACCAGATAGCCGCCCGCCACGGTGCGAATGATCCTTGAGGCCTCTTCCCGGCCCGGAAGGCCACCGGTTTCCAGAACGCGAAGCGTCGAACGCCCGGCAAGCCGGATCTTCGCCGCTTCCGAAACTCCAGGAGCGATCACTACCTCCAGGAATCGCTTCGCCAACAGTTCTGCCGCATCCGGATCGACGGGTGCATTGAAGGCCACTACACCCCCGAAAGCGCTTTCCGGGTCCGCAAGCCTTGCCGCCTCGAACGCCTCCGCAGCCGATTGGCGAATCGCGACGCCACAGGGATTCGTGTGCTTCACGATCACGCACGCCACACCGTCCCTGCTCGGAAACTCCGCCACCGCCGCAAATGCGGTATCGGCATCCAAGAGGTTATTGTACGAACAGGCCTTGCCCTGAAGGAGACGGGCATGCACGGCCCCGCGCCGCGCTCCCGTGCGATAGACAGCGGCCTGCTGATGCGGATTCTCGCCGTAACGGAGTACCGAGCCAATTTCGGCTGCGAGAACCATGCGATCCGGCCAGTCCTGACTCCTGCCTCCCTGTGCCCATTCTGCAATCGCAGCGTCATACGCCGCTGTTCTGGCGAACGCCGATGCCGCAAGTCTGCGACGCAACTCGAGCGTGGTCGCTCCGTCGCAAGCATCGAGTTCGTCCGTGACCAGCGAATACTGACCGGCCTGGGTGAGAACAGCGACACGCGCGTGATTCTTGGCCGCAGCGCGAATCATGGCGGGACCTCCGATATCGATCCGCTCGACGCATTCCGTCATCCCGGCACCAGACCGTACGGCCTCCTCGAAGGGGTAGAGTCCGACTGCAACCAGATCGATTTCCGCAAACCCGTGCGCGCGCAGCGCCTGCCTGTGGGCTTTAAGGTTCGTATCAGCGAGAATGGGGCCGTGAACGGCGGGATGCAGGGTCTTGACCCGCCCTCCGAACAGGTCCGGAAACCCTGTGAGTTCTGAAACTTCTGTCACCGGCAGTCCGGCACCTCGTAGCACGGATGCCGTGCCGCCTGTGGAGATGAGTTCGACGCCTCGCTGATTCAGGTCGCAAGCAAAGTCCGCAAGTCCGTCCTTGCGGGACATCGAGAGCAGCGCTCGCCGCAACCTCACCAGTCCTTTCATATATCCCTCCGAACGGGTCAGCAGCTACGCTCCGCATGATACCTGCCCTGCAACATTCGGAATCGACGAGGCCGAGTCGCGTATTCGGGCTTGAGCCGGTAGATTGGCTGCATCCCGACAAACGCGAATTCACCGAGCCATGCCCGCTTCCCCGGATGACCTGTACGCAATGTTCCGGAAGCTCGGAATCCCGTTCGAGGTTCATGAGCATCCTCCACTCCATACGGTGGAAGAAAGCCGGCATCTGCGTGGTCGCATTCCCGGCGCACACTGCAAGTCCCTGTTCCTCAAGGACAGGAAGGGTGCACTCTTCCTGGTCGTGTGCCTTGAGCACCGCCGACTGGACATGAAATGGCTTCAGACCGCAATTGGCTCTGCGCGGCTATCCTTCGGACGTCCCGACCTGCTATGGGAGGTACTGGGCGTGCGGCCAGGTGCAGTTACCCCGTTTGCGCTCGTCAATGACGCAAAACCCCATCGGGTCCGCGTCGTGCTGGACTCGGAGATGATGCGGATGCCCGTACTCAACTATCATCCGCTACACAACGAGGCAACCGTTTCCCTGGCGTGCACATATTTTGTGCAGTTTCTCGCTGCGTGTGGCCACGAGGGGCTGCGAGTCGACTTCAAGGACAAACCAGAATGCAAGGAGACCTGAATTGCTGCTAGATGAATCCACCAAGGACGCCAACGTCTCCATCCGTGACGGGAGCGACGCCACATTTGCGTCGGAAGTCCTGCAGGCATCCCAGGAATGCCCCGTCATCGTCGACTTCTGGGCACCGTGGTGCGGCCCCTGCAAGCAGTTGACACCCGTGCTCGAGAACGCTGTCAGAGACGCAGGTGGCCGCGTTCGGCTGGTGAAGATCAACATTGACGAGAACCCCATGGTTGCCCAGCAACTCAGGATCCAGTCGATCCCGGCCGTCTTCGCGTTTTCCAAGGGCAAGCCTGTCGATGGGTTCATGGGCCAGCAGAGCGAATCCCAGGTAAAGCAGTTCGTGAAGTCGCTCGCGGGCGCGGATCCGGCGAAAGACGCTGTCGAAACAATGCTGGATTCCGCCGAGGAATCCCTCCGATCGGAAGGTCCCAGCCAGGCAGCCCAGGCCTTCGCCGCTGTTCTAGGCCAGGAGCCGGCAAACCCGCGCGCGATTGCGGGACTTGCTCGTTGCTACCTGCAGAGCGGCGATCCCGACCGGGCAAAGCAAATTCTGGATTCCGCCCCGGAGGAGGCCGCGACGGACAACGCGATTTCCGCCGTGCGCACCGCGCTGGATCTCGCTGCGCGGGCAGCAGAATCAGGGGGCATCGAGGACTGCCGGGCCAGGCTTGCCGCGAACGAGAATGATCACCAGGCACGACACGACCTTGCCATGGCACTCCTGGCAAAGGGAGACCGGATGGGCGCAGTCGAAGAACTGCTCGAACTCTTCCGGCGCGACCGCAACTGGAGCGAGGGGCTCGCCCGCATTCGGCTTGTCGAACTGTTTGAATCGTTTGGAGAAAATGACGCGGCAACACGGGAAGGCCGGCGGCGCCTCGCGGGAATGCTGTTTTCGTAAAGGAGTAATCGAGGATGGACCAAGCCGACGAGTCCGGCCACACACGCGAGCCGCGCCCGGAGCCCGACCCTGCCCTGCTTCGGGCTCTGGTATGCCCGGTAACCCGTGGATCGCTGGAATACGACAGGGCGGCACAGGAATTGATCTCGAAGAGCGCCGGGCTTGCATTCCCAATTCGGGATGGAATCCCGATCATGCTGGTTGACGAAGCGCGAAAGCTGTAGTCGGCTCCGGCATTCAATCCCGGTTGCCGTCCAGGTAGCAGGCACGGCCCACGGCGGCTACATGTCCTCTCATCCCGCCTTGGGGCTGCGAAGAGACCTCGGCATCCTTGGCCCAAGGCCAGCGGCCCGCGCCATGAAGAAACGTCGGAGCGGGCCAACCCGGCCAACGGCAGCCATCCCTGCATCCCGTGCCAGGCGAACGAGTGGCAGGTCGTTGGAGAACAGTCGATCCAGTGAATCGGTCGCCAATGCGAGCGCCGTGGAATCGAACCGCCTCGCTGCCTGATACCGGTTGAGGACTCCGGTCTCGCCGGGATCCTCGCCGCGACGCCGCGCGTCGGAGAGGATCTCCGCGAGTGCAGCCACATCCTGGTAACCCACATTCAGCCCCTGTCCCGCGATGGGATGAATCCGGTGCGCCGCATCACCGACCAGCACCAGGCGCTCCGCAACGTATTCCTGCGCCAGAGAGAGTTCCAGACCGTAGAACCAGCGTTTGCCGACAACTTCAACTGTCCCCAGGAAACCTCCGAACCGCTTGCGCAGTTCGCTCTCGAAGAGCCCCGCCCCGGCCCCCCGCAGGAAGTCCGCGACCACAGGATCCTCCACCCACACGATGGACGACGAATGTCCCGGAAGCGGCAGGATTGCAAACGGCCCCGCCGGAAGGAAGTACTCGTGCGCGACGCCATCATGCGGCTGCTCGTGCCGCACGGCGCAAACGATGGCGGTCTGCCGGTACTTCCACTCTGTCCTGCGAATTCCGGCACGCCTGGCGCAGCGAGACGCACGACCATCGCACGCGGCGATCAGCCGGGCCCGAATCCGCCTGCCGTCCCCGGTTTCCACGACCGCGCCGACACCGTCGGCCCGCGTATCCAGAACCTTGCAGGGCGCACGGAGTTCCACTGCCGGCTCTACCTCTACCCGGTCCAGCAGGGCGTTGCGCAGATAACGGTCCTCAATCATGTGCCCGAGGCCGTCCGTCTCCACCTCTCCCTCCCGAAACTGGAGAAAGAGCGGAGATGCGCCCTCCCCGACACGCCCGTCCGTTACCAGAATGTCGACAATTCGACAGGCGTGATGCGCAACGTGTTCCCAAACACCCAGTCGATCCAGAAGCCGTCGCGATGCGAGCGACATGGCGTAGGCGCGCCCGTCGAACTCGGGATCACGAAAACGCGACAACCGGACGGAATCGAATACGATGGAGCGCATTCCTTCCTGCGCAAGTGCGAGGGACAGGGCGAGTCCGGCAGGGCCTCCACCCACAACCGCAACATCGCAATCGTATTGCCCGTAATCTGCCATGGTCCGAGTCTGGCCTAGCTACGATGGGACAGCAACCCCAAGAGATAAATGGGAATGCGGCTGGACGTGAAGCCGGGATTCGAGTAGCCTAGGTCAAGAGCAGAAGCAACAACAACCGAAACAGGCTGGTCTCCGGTATGGAACTGTCGGGTGCGTGATTGCGCCCCTCGGCCCAATTGCAGGCGCCGCTCCTCACCACTCGCCGGAGGCCAAGTCCGCGCAGGAGCAGCAGTATGAGTGCCTCGCAAGCAACCCAGATCGGTTCGGAAGTCCCAATTCGTACGGCGATCCGAGCGCTCCTGGCCCAGCGCATGTCTGAAATCGCTGGTCTGGCCAGCATACTGGTTTCTTCGGCACTTTCCGTCGCGATCGCGACCTACAACGCCGCCGACCCGAGTTTCCTCCACGCGACGGACAGGAGCCCTGAGAATCTTCTCGGCTATGCGGGCAGTGCTGTCGCAGATCCCCTGCTGCGTACCTTCGGCGCGGCCGCATTCCTCATCCCCGCCGTACTCATGGTCTGGGGCATTCGACGTCTGCTCCACATCGGGAGAGGACGCACCGTATTCCTGGCACTGTTCCTCTTGCCAACTGTGCTGCTGGCAACGCCGATTCTCGCCATGCTTACTCCGCCGGATGCCTGGCACGTCGAGGCAGGCCTCGGAGGATATATCGGCGACCGGTTTCTGGTGAACATCAGCGGTTGGGCGGTGATGGCTCAAGACTACGTCGACCATGCCGTAGCTCGCAGGGTTCTCGGGATCCTGTTTGCGTTCGGCGCTTTCATCTCCTTCGCGTTCTGCTGCGGAGGGGGACTCCGGTTCATGGTGTTTCCATTCTGGGGACCTGTGTCATTGCTGTTCGTTGTTTCGACCGAGTGCGCCCGCTTCCTCTTGGCAACTGCTTCCGCCGGAATCCGACGGCTTTCCCAGGTTCCAAGACGACGCAGCGCCGCGCAAGCGGAACCCTCCGAGAAAAGGCGGCGGTCCTGGTTCCCCTCCCTGCCGTCTCTCCGCATTTCGTCGTTCCTCCCGACGCGGCTTCGTGTGCCCGCACTGCCCAAACCGCTTCGCCTGAGTACGGATGCCAGCATCCTGGCAAGACAGGGTTCCGAGGCTGTTCCCATTACTGAACGGCGCGAGCCGGTCATAATCGGCCCGGTACAGCGCCCGCATAACGGGGCGGGCGTAGCGCAACCGCACCCGCAACCCGAGCCCCTGGTGGTGGAACCCGAATCCCTGGAGATGGAACCCGAGCCCCCAACACAACCGCAGAGACAACGGAAGCAGAAGCGGAAACCAGCCGAGCAGCCGCCCGCATCCAGCGAAATCTACAGTCCGCCCGCGCTTGAGTTGCTCGCGGCCAGCCGAGGTACAAGGGTCGCCCGTAGCGAAATGGACGTCGAAGACGTCGCCACAGCACTCGAATCTGTCCTTCAGGACTACCGGATCGGCGGTGAAATTCGAAATGCCCGGCCCGGACCCGCGGTTACCCTGTTCGAACTCGATCCGCCACCCGGTCTCAAGGCCTCCAGGCTGGAGGGCCTCGCAGACGATATTGCCCGATCAATGGGCGTCGTTTCCGCCCGGATCGCCACGGTTCCTGGCAGCAAGATGATCGGAATCGAAATCCCCAATCCCTACCGGGAAGCGGTACTGCTGCGCGAACTCCTGGGCGCCAGCCAATTCCAGCGAGGCAAGGCCTTCCTCCCGCTCGCCCTCGGGAAGGACATCCTTGGTGACCCGATCGTCGCAGATCTCGAGAAAATGCCTCATCTTCTGGTCGCCGGAACGACTGGCTCCGGAAAATCGGTTGCCATCAATGCAATGATCCTCTCGCTCCTGTACCGGCTGCCGCCGGAGGACTGCCGGATGATCCTGATTGACCCAAAGATGCTGGAGTTCTCGGTTTACGACGACATCCCGCATCTCCTGACTCCTGTCGTAACGGAACCACAAAACGCTGTACTGGCCCTGAAGTGGGTGGTCCGGGAGATGGAGGAGCGCTACCGCATGATGTCCCATCTCGGTGTGCGCAATATCGCCAATTTCAATGCTCGGCTCGCGAAATCCATTCGGGAAGGGAAGCCGGTAACCCGGGAAGTACAGCGAGGATTTGATCCTGAAACCGGTGAGCCCATTCGAGAGCAGGTTGAACTTGGCATCGACCACCTCCCCCGCATCGTAGTTGTGGTTGACGAGATGGCAGATCTGATGATGGTTGCCGGAAAGGAGATCGAAGCCTGCGTCCAACGACTTGCACAGATGGCCCGGGCATCGGGAATTCATCTCATCATGGCAACACAGCGGCCATCGGTGGACGTTATCACGGGAACGATCAAGGCGAACTTCCCGACTCGAATCAGCTTCCGGCTTTCCTCCAAGATCGACAGCCGCACAATCCTGAACGAACAGGGCGCGGAGAAACTCCTCGGGCAGGGTGACATGCTCTACCAGGAGGCCGGCGCCCGTGTAACCCGCATCCACGGTCCGTTCGTGTCGGAAGACGAAATCGAGCAGATTGTCGGTTACCTGCATTCACTTGGCCCGCCAGACTACGTTCCTGACGTTACGGTCGAGAACGAAGAGGCGATGGCCGCCATCCCCGGTATGGGCGGTGAATCGAAGGGTGAGGGCGCCAGTCTCGTCGAGCAGGCAATCGAGATCGTTGTCCGCGACCAGAAGGCTTCGACCAGTTACCTGCAACGCAAGCTGGGTATCGGCTACAACCGGGCAGCCAGCATCATGGAGGAACTGGAAGGCATGGGGGCCGTCAGCGCTCCAGACCATGTCGGAAAACGGCAGATTCTGATCGGAGGCAACGGGTGACCCGTCGGCTTCGATTTGCGGACGCTGTGCAGATCTCCCGTGCGGTGTTGCTCTGCGTCGCCTGTACCTTGGCCCTTCCCGAACCGACGGCGGCGCAGCAAGCGGATGCCCGGAGCAATGAAAGTGAACGGAACCGTCAACTGGTACAAGAGATCATCACCTATCTCGAGGACATCGGGTCTCTGTCGGGCCGATATTCCCAGGTCTCGACCGATGGCAGGCGCGCATCGGGCGTCTTCGAATTCGAATTTCCGAGCAAGATGCATTTCGCGGAATTGACGCCAACCCGGAACCGACTGATCTCGGACGGTTCCTGGATCGCCTCGATCGAGGAAGAAACCGGAAAGGCCGTTCGCTATCCCATTTCCTCGACTCCGTTTGCCGCCCTGTTGTCCACCGGCCTCAGCGACAGCGACGAGTACGATATCGTTGAGGTGCAAAGCCAACCCGATGGCGACCGGTCGCGCCACTTTCTCTCTATTTCGCTCAAGGACGAGGAAGCTCTTGGGGTCCTGACACTGCTCTTTCTGGACCCTCCGCTGGAGTTTGAAGGATGGATCATCCGGGATGCCCAGAACCAGGCGACACTCGTCCGGTTGGAGACCGAACACACAAACCGACAGATAGATCCCAACCGGTTCCGCATCCACATGTTTGAGCGTTGACCCGGATCGGAGGGCAGGTCTCGCCAACGTGTGAAGGCAGCTTGGACCGACTCCGACTCTGACGATCTTCCATGGCCCGGCTCGAACACATTGGCTCTCCGGCTGCACTGCTCCGGGCGGGTTCCGAGTGATTTCGGCATCCAGGTCGGCCGACAAGCCTATATGGCGCAGATTCGGAACGATTGGGACGACCGCGGATGGCAGGTTTCCACGGGTATTCCACAAATTGTCCACATTGAGAAATTCCTTCCCAAAGCGCCTGCTGCGCCAATCCTTGACTATCGCAGGAGCAAGTTGGCAGGAATGGTCCGTCTCCACATGGCTGCCACGAGAGCGACCTGGTGCAACTTGCGACGGGCCGCCAGCCGTTCAATGCGGACGACCATCTCCATGTTCCATCGAACAGCGGATGTCGTGGCCAGTTCAAAGGCGTCCCGGGGTGCAGCCAGACCACCCGGATGAGCCGATGACCGGCAACGTGAGCCGCATCTGGTAGCGTGGCGCCATGTCCGATCCCGCGAGCACATTTGTGCCGGATGTACGCCTCGAAGCTATCGATGTCGTCCGGCACCCTGCTGGCGGGTCCGGCGCGGAGCGTTTCCTTCGACTCGTACAGTTCCCTTCCCTGCCCGCTTGCCGCATCAATGTGCGCGTCTTGGTCAGGTTTCCCGGGCCATCAGCAGGAACTCCAGCCGCTTGAAGAACCTTCCCGTCGGCCGCGAGAGAACGAGCTTTGTGACGGCCCGGCCGTTGGCAGCCAGCACAACCGCGTTCATCGGACGGGTCTTCGCCGGATCGCCCCTCAGCCTCAGCGAATCGTCATTGCAGAACGCGGATGACCACCAGAACCCCGAGGCCTGATCACAACAGGGATCGGTGAACCCGTCGCTGGAAGCGGACGGTCGGATCCAGTTCCTGTCCAGACATCCGTACCGGACACATGGAGGGAAGAAAACGGGCGGACCTCCCCTTCCTTACCCTACTCCGGAGACTCCGTCTTGGATGCCTGTCGCACACACACGACGACTCAACAACCGGTCCCCCTTCTCACGACCAGCCTGCCGGGAAAGGAAGCTGCATACCCCGTTTCCCGCGCTTCTCGAAGACAAAACGAGACAGAAGAACCCCGGTACAATCCAACTCCTGACGCCGAGAAATCCGGAGAAACTACACGTGCGCTACCAGATCACGAGCGGGAGTTGCCGGGCAGGACACCATGACAATCGTGCCGCACATACCGAGTGGTCTCCAACCTGGCTCGCTGTCGAGTTCCTCCTCCAATTCATGGTCCGGCTTGTT
>CAZPXZ010000077.1:0-12232 GCA_964590405.1 uncultured Rhodobacterales bacterium
GGCCGCGCCGAAGGGGAAGCCAAGGGTGAAGCAAGGGGCCGCGCCGAAGGGGAAGCCAAGGGTGAAGCAAGGGGCCGCGCCGAAGGGGAAGTTCGGGGAAGGGCTTCGATCCTGCACCGGTTGCTGGAGCGAAAGTTCGGTAACGTCCCCTCAGCTGTTCGGGCGCGGGTCCGGAGTGCAACTGTGCACGAACTCGACGCGTGGCTGGACGCGGTGCTCGACGCACCCACACTGGAGGCGGTATTCGAGGACACGCCCCGGCACTGACCGTGAACCCCTCGTCGAAGTCCGGGAGTGAGAGCGAGACGCCACCTTCACGTTCCTTGTGGAAGTCGATGGAGTGGCTGTATCAAGTTACCATCGTCGAGGTTCCAAAGCGGTCGTTCGGGTCGACGCCGAATTGTTTGCACATGCCGTGGAGCGCGCTGCTCTCGAGGGGCGTCATGCGGTTTGTCACCAAGGTGCGGTGATCGCCGCAATTCCGGGAGCCGGCGCTGCCTTTGCCTCCTGTTCGATCATGTCTGACGCCGATCCCCTTCCCACGACCTCAGCCTTCTCGCCCCGTCGATGAACTCTCGCCCGTTCAGGGACGGCAAGTTCACAGAAGCATGCGCGAGTGGGAAATGGCTGTCTTGAACAAGGTTTTGCGGGTCCGTGAAAGTGGGTGGGAACGACGCCGGACTGCCGACTACACTGCCGATTCCGGTACATGCGTGTCGAACTGCCCGGACCGCGCCACGCATTGCTGCCGCGGCACCCCGTTTCGCGGCACGTGAAAACCGCGCCCCGTTGGCGACTCGGTTGCAGGTATTGCGGCCCGGAGAGGCGCCGAGCGCTCTCCGGACCGCAGATCCGCGCCCGACGGAACACCGCCGGAACCCTGTATGTCCAGCCTCGGAACAGTGCGGGAATGGATGCGGATTCCTTACGGCTTGCGGACGGGCAATACGTTTGCCTGGACGGTTCGAACCATTCGCCGGATCGCCACAGACGAGCATGAGGCCAGCCTGGCGACCAAGTGATTACTCCCTCTCCCCCAACCGACGGACGGAGGCCCGACACGTAACTGTGGTGCCAGAAACTGGGGGCGTTCTCGTAACCTATTGATAAATCTCAACTTCGAAATTTCCACTGTAGAAGATCGGCCCGACGCGAGACACATACCGGCACAACCAGCCTGCGTGCAACGCGATTGCGCGGCATCGACTTCTCTTGTTCCCCGGAGGTAACAGGCTCTGGGCGGTGGAAGATGCAGCCTGAATTCCAGAGCACCAGGGCAGCGAGCTGCAACCGAAAGGTGTTCGGAATTTACAAACTCAGCGCAGCTATGCTTGCGCCCCCGCACACATAGAGCGTCTGCCCCGTAACAAAACCGCTTTCCGGGTCGCAGAAGAACAGGAATGCGTTGGCAATGTCGCGGGGCATTCCGAGCCGGCCCACGGGGACCCGTCCGGCGAGTTCAGCCTCCTGCTCGGAGCCCCGGGGAATGATCGACCAGAAGTTGTCCGTCTGCACCGGGCCGGGTGCGACCACATTTACGGTGATACCGTGCGGCGCAAGTTCAAGTGCCCAGGTACGGGCCATGCCGATCATGCCGGCCTTCGATGCCGAATAGGCCGTCCGCGTTGGCACCCCGAGCGCGGCTCGGGAACTGTTGAACAGGATGCGACCGAAACGGCGTGCCTTCATGGAAGGCAGGAATGCCTGCACCAGCGTCAGCGCTGATCCCAGGTGCAGTTGTGCCAGACCCGCGATATCGGACGGCGTGGCGTCCTCGAGAAGCTGCGGCCAGACCAGTCCCGCATTCTGGATAAAATGGGACACCTCGTATTCAGCCGCGATATCGGAAGCGGCCCGCTGCACGGCGGCATCGTCCAGGAGGTCCGCGATGACGGGCACGAGACGGGCATGCCTGACCGGCGGCGCATGGCGGGCGATCGAGATTACGGTGTAGTCCTTCTCAAGCAACCGCTCGGCGAGTTCCAGCCCGATCCCCTTGCTGCCCCCGGTGATTACCGCCGTATGATTCATCAGTCCCTCTCCACCATGGCCAGTACCCGAAGCGGACTGCCGGTGCCGTTCCGGATCTTCAGCGGAGCCGCGATCAGCACGGCCCCGGTGGTCGGCAACCGGTCGAGGTTGGCCAGGCACTGCAACCCGTATTTGCCCGCTCCGTGCAAGGTGTAGTGCGCGGGATAGGGCGGTGTGTAATGGGCTCCCTGCCCGGCATCCGTTCCGACGGTCTCGGTTCCGAAGCCCCGAATGTTGCGTTCCTCCACCAGGAAGCGAATTCCCTCCGGCGTCGGACCCGGAGAATGCGCACCATCCTCGCGCAGGTTCAGGTAGGCAGCCCCGGTGCGCCTGGACCAGTCGGTGCGCATCAGTACCCAGCAATCCGGCGGGATTCGCCCGTGCTCAGCCTCCCAAGCCTCGACGACTTCCCGGGTCAGTTCGAAATCCTCGTCCCGCGCCGCACCCTCCGAGCAGTCGATGACCACTGCCGGACCGACAAAGTCAGAGGGAGGGATCTCGTCCACCGCCGCGCGGGCCAGGTTCTTGCCCGTGATCCAGTGGGCCGGCGCATCGAAATGGGTGCCGGTATGCTCGGACATCGTAAGGGTATGCCACCGCCAGGCCGGGCCGCGATGGTCGTATGCGCTGACCTCTTCCATCCGGAAGCGGGCGCACATACCCAGTTCCGGCGGCAAAACCATGACCGGAAAGTCCGGCTCCAGGGTATGGGTCAGATCGACAATCTCGACGTTTCCGGCGGCAAGGCGGGCGGCAAATGCCGACAGCGCACTCATGGGTCGCCTCCTGCCGTCATCTCTCGCTCCAGGACCTTCTGCCCGGCACGGAAACGTTCGGCAATGTCACGGGCGACATCCCCGCAATAGACATCCTCCAGCCCGTCGCGCAATCCGAGCAGGACAGAGCGCGCAATTGCAGTGGGTCGTACCTTGGGGGGTGGCACCGGCTGGTACCAGTCATCGTCGGTCGGGCCGGTGAACACGTTGAGAACGCGCAATCCGCTGGCACGATACTCGGAACGCAGGCATTGCGACAGCGAGTGGGCGGCAGCGGCAGACGCGGCGTAACATCCGAACGCGGCCGCATTCACCAGGGCATAGGCGGGAAGGATGTTCACCCAGGCGGCGGCAGAGTTCACGCCGTCGGCGGTCCGCGCGCACATCGCGGGACCGAAGGCCTGTGCCATGCGCAGCAGCCCCAGATAGTTGACCTCCATCTCCTCGCGGGCAAAGGCCGTGTCCGAGCGTGCCAACGCGCCGCCCGGACGCATGAAACGGGTGTTGTTGACCAGGATGTCGGTCTTGCCGCCGATCTCCCCGGCCATTTCCTGCACCGATGCCGTGTCCGTCACGTCCAGGGGGAGGATCCGGACCGGATCGATCTCCTCGAGAGCGCCACGGTTGGGATTGGGCCGCCATTGCTCCGACTCGCCGACAAAGATTATTGCGGCACGCGCCTCCGCCAACGCCTGGGCGTGGGCCGGGGAATCGGAATTGCGTGAATCGGTGATCAGCACGCGGCGGTGTTTCGGGTTGGAGGTCAGTGCGCGGAGTTGCGGATCGTCTTCCATGTTCGGTGTCCTGTGGAGAGGGAGGGCGAGAAACACGCCCTGTCCGGAACGGTCGAGCCGGTTCCAGAGTGTAACCCGTGACCGCGGTTCGACATCACCGTGCAGGTGACAGATGACAACCGGTCCCGCATCCATCTGCACGAGGCCGGTCCGCCAGGGTGCCCGCTCACGGAAGTACAGGTTGGTGGAAGTCCGGATCGTGGTCTCGGCGAGAAGCTCGCCGTACGGTGGGACGTCCCTCCAGACCAGGTCCACCGACAGGCAGGCACAGCAAGCGTCCCGCGGCGGATACTGCAGGGCACCGCATCCGGCACAGGCCTGCAGTGCGAAGCGACCTTCGGCGGCTGCAGCGCTCAACCCGAGCGCCGCCCTCGAACGCATCGCGTTCGGGCCCGTCGGGCTGACGGTGCGTAGCTGCGGGTTCTTCTTCGGCGGAAAGGGAAGCGGTTCCGTCATGCCTGCGCTCCCCGAAGGATGGCGGCCCCGGTACAGATTCCGCGATCGTAATTGATCATGCCGAACCCGGACACCATCGCAACACTGGCGTCTCGAACCTGGGTGGGACCGGCCGTGCCGGATACCTGCCGGATCGCCTCGACGAGCCCGATGAAGCCCCCGGCCGCTCCCGCCTGGCCCGCCGAGAGCTGCCCTCCGGAGGTATTGTGCGGAAAATCTCCCGCAATGGTCAGATCGCGGGAACGGACAAAGGCCGGCCCCTCCCCCTTGGGGCAGAATCCCAGATCTTCCATTTGCATCATCGAGATCACGGGATAGTCGTCATAGGTCTGCAGAAGATCGATATCCGCCGGCTCGCACCCGGCCGCAGCGTAGAGTTCCTCCCTATCCATGGTCCAGCCGCCGCGGAGCGGCACCGTGTCTCCGGAATGCGCATTGTGGCGCTCGATGGCGCTGCTGACGGTCGCGCAGGGAAGTCCGCGGCGTTCCGCTTCGTCCATCGACATGACCAGGAATGCCTCGCTGCCCGCGCAGGGCATCACGCAGTCGTAGAGGGCAATCGGATCCGAGATGAGCCGTGCGTTCATATACTCCTCGATGCTCAGGGGAACCTTCATCACCGAGCCTGGATTGTTGAGCGCATTCGCCCTCTGCGCGAGGCAGATGCGGCCGAAATCCTCGCGCGTCGCCCCGTAATCCCGCATGTACCGATCGGTCAGCAGTGCCACATTCGCATTCGGTCCGCCGTGTCCATAGGGATAGGAGGCATCGACGGCAAAGCGCGAGAATGTGGTCAGCATGCGCCGGAAACTGTCGATGTGATTGGTATCTCCTGCCACGCAGGCGACGATCCTGGCATCCCCCGCCTGTACCGCCCGCGCCGCCCGCCGAAGCGCCGCAATACCGGAGGCGCCTCCCATCGGAATGTGGTCCAGCCACCGCAAACAGAGTCCCAGATGCTGGGTGAGGCCGACGGCGGTGTCCGGATACAGCGTGAAGCTGGCGACACCGAACCCGTCGATCTCCCGGGGCGACAGCCCGGCGGAATCCAGCGCCCCCTTGAGAGCGCGGGCGATCCACCAGTGTGCAGACTCGATGGAGAACCGCTGGTAGGCCGTGGAAAACGGCGCGACCAGGGCAATGCCGCCGTAGTCCTGCCTGGTCGGGGTCATGCGTTCGACCGTCGCTTCAGGTGGCAGGTATTGACGGTGGAGGAGTCGTCCATCCGTGAAACGGCAAGCGCCTTCAGTTCGGAGCGCCGGATCTTCTGCGTAGCCGTGAGTGGAAGCGCATCCACGAAGGAGATGTAGCCCGGAACCTTGTGGTAGGCCATTCGCTCCCGCCCCCACGACACGATCTCCTCGGCCCGCGCCGGAGACGGATGGTCGACCTGGAGAAAGGCGAACACCTCCTCGCCGCGGAGCCGGTCCGGCACCGGCGCCACGGCGACGGCGCGCACGCATGGGTGGCGCAGGAGGACCGATTCCACCTCCAGGGCGGCCACGTTCTCGCCGGAGCGTCGAATGATGTTTTTCCTGCGGTCGACAAAGTACAGGTCTCCACTGTCGTCCCGGCGAACGACGTCCCCGGTGTGGAACCAACCGCCGCGCCAGGCCTCTTTCGTAGCGGCTGGGTCCCGCCAGTATTCCGAGAAAAAGCCGAATCCCGGGTCGGATCCCGTCCTTCGTACCAGGAGTTCGCCCTCCTTGCCGGTCGGAACCGGGTCTCCTGCCTCATCCACGACCCGGAGTTCCATCCCCGGCCCGGGCTTCCCGATACAGCTGCGGCCAGCCGGACGGTCCGGGGCGTTGGCGACTGTGACAGCGCCGGCCCCGGTCTCCGTCATCGCCCAGGCCTCGATCAACGGAAACCCGAACCGCTCCTCGAAGGGAACGTGGATCTCCGGATCGACGCCCGCTCCGAACCCGAACCGAACCCGGTGCGCCCGATCCCCTGCCGTCGGGGGCAAATCCATCAGGATGGTGGGCATGACGCCCAGATAGTGGAGGCAAGTGGCGCCGCTCGCGACAACGTCGTCCCACCAGCTCCGGGGATGGAAGCGATCCAGCGCGACCAGGCAGCCGCCGACCGCGAGCATGGCCATGAAGGAATAGACGAGAGCATTCATGTGAAACACCGGAAGCGGCGTGATCATGCGGTCACCGTCCTCCGACAGGGAGGCCAGACCGTCCAGCGCGGCATACCAGCGTGCAGCCTCGAGGAAGTACTCGTTGGCAAGCACGCAGCCCTTGGGCCTGCCCGTGGTTCCGGAGGTATAGAGCAGCGCCGCCTCGCGCCCCGGTGCCTGTCCGGTGGGCCGGGCCACCGCGGCTTCCGGGCGCGGCGGCGGGATGTCGTCGCCTACCGCAATGACCGGGAGCACCAGACCTGCGGCGCCGGCGGCTTGCTGTAGGGCGGCAATACGGGATGGCAGGGAAATTGCCAGGGCGGGTTCCGCATGCCCGAGCAGGTACTCCAGTTCGGCCGACCGCAGGTCCGGGTTGATCGGAAGGATTGAGGCGCCAAGCCGATTGGCGGCCAGAAGGAGAACGAAGAAATCGGGCCGGCTTTCGAGGAGCAGCGCAAGGCGCATGCCGGTGCCGTAGCCGGCCGCGGAAAGCCGTTCCGCCCATCTGTCGGATCGCGCGCGGGCTTCCGCGTAGGAAATCTCTCCCGGCGAGATGCCATAGGCCGCGGCGGTGGAAGCGGTAACGTGCAACAGCGGTCGCTCGGGCCAGCGCACCGACGAGGCCAGAAACGCCCCGTACACGCTGTCCGGTTCGCGGGGCATCAGGGCAACAGCTGGATATTCCCGAAGGCTGCGTCGCAATTGAGAAGGTCTACCCGCTTGTTGGCGATGCGCAGCCTGCCATCCACGAGCTTCAACTCATGCGTTGCCGTGAGCGCAAGCAGGATCTGGTCGTCGAGTCGCGTCTCCACGTAATGCATGGCGGTGCTGGTTACGAAATGTCCTGCCTCGGGATCGAATTCATCGACGAAGGGCCGCTGGATCACGTGATGGCATCGACTCTTCGGCTTCTGGCTGAAGGTACGTTCTCCGTTCAACCGCTCGACCCGCAGCCGGAGCATGAAATTGTCCTCGTAGAGCAGCGAGGTAACCAGGTCCGGATCGGTCTGCTTGTAGTCCAGCGGCATCCAGTAGACACCGTCCTCGAGCCAGAGGTCGAGCCACTCGGAGTACCGTCCCTCGTCCAGCATCCGGACTTCGTCGTAGATGAAGTCGATCAGGTCATCGCGCGTGATGCTCATGCGGCAGCCTCCGTCCCGACGGAATCCATCGTCATGATCATGAACCGCGTCCAGGCGTCGAACTGGTTGCGCATTTGCCGCTCGGACGTGCCGTTGACGACCTCCTCCTGGTCGAAATCCTCCTGGCCGGGATGCAGCCGCTGCAGGTTGACCCACTCCAGTCCATCCGCCTGCAACCCTTCCTGGGCCCGTTCGTACATCTCGAGATCGTCATGTCCGACAATGGAGGTCGGCGCATTGATCATCCGGTTGTACATGGCGGTGCGGGACAACAACAGGTCCGGGGCACCCACCAGGCGATAGATGTAACTCTCGACGACAGTCCTGTCCGGGCCAAGCGGAATGAAATTGCGCAACTGCTGTATCGGGCCCTTGATCATGATGTTGGGGAAGTAGACGGTGTTGTGTCGGTTCTCGCCGAGAATCGCCTTGGCCTTCTCCTCGCCATAGGCCTCGACCATCGCGTCCCAGTAACCCGGAATCGCGGAATAGTCGGAATGGATCGAGTGGTGAACGCCGGTATGGCCGTGTCCGTTGGGCCAGGTCCGGATGCCCATGTCCTCGAAGAACTCGTACGGAGACATGAAGGGCGCAATGATCTGCATTGCCATGGGCTTGGGCTTGCCTTCCGGCCATTCGCTCTCCTCGAACAGCTTGATGGCCATGCCCGCACTGCTTTCATGCGCGACCATGGGGTGGCAGGTATCGGTCTGGTTCTCGACCAGCATCTTCCAGTTGCAGCGATGCATGTAGCGCAGCGGCGGTCCCGCAACCTCGAGGCGCCCCTCAGGAGAGCGATCGACCATGTTGTCGAGGGAACTGAGGCTGTCGCCGAAGAACTCGTCGAAGCCGATCCCATGCGCGGCGAGGCGGACGAACACAAACCCGCGGTAATTGCGGATCGCTCCCACCGGTTTCATTCCCTTGGCAGCTTCCAGTTCGTCAAGACCGGTATTGGCATATCCCTTGCGCAGCGGGATCGCGAGAAGGCACCCGTTGGTCTTGAAGCTCCACGCGTGATAGGGGCAGCGAAAGAACTTGCCCGCGTTGCCGGTCCGGTCGATGGCAATCTTCGTGCCCTTGTGGGGGCAGCGGTTGTAGAGCACGTAGACCTGCCGGTCGGAGTGGCGAACCATGATCACCGGCTGACTCCCGACCTGGGTGGTGAAATAGTCGCCCGGGTTCGGCACCTGGCTGTCATGGCCGACAAAGACCCACGCATTGGCATAGAGATGCTTCATCTCCAGCTCGTAGATCTCCTGGTCGATATACGTGTCCCGATGCACGCGGTGCGACTGCACCAGAGCCGCCACCGCGGCGGGATTCCCGGAGTACTTCTTCATGACGTCACCCTGGCCACACATTCTTGTGCATGATTATGGTACGGGCCGGGTGCTTCGCGCAATCCGAGCCCGCCGAACGTCGGGGACCTGTCCACTGGTCTTGCGGCCGGAAACGCCTCCGGGGGCCCCGTTGCGCAGTACCTGCGGGATGAGATGGATCCTTTCCACCGGCCGGCATCCAGCCCCTGCAAATGCATGCGTACTGTCCGAGCACAAACGGTATCGGGACGGAGGCCAGCGCGGACCTCCAGGGCAGGGATTCCGCCGGCGGCGGTCTTCCCGGTGCACGATGCGCGGACCGCAGAAGCCCGGGAAACGTTCGGGAGAGCCTACAGGTCCAGCACGAGACGCGACGACCTGGCCCGGCTGACACAGATCTGCATGACCTTGCCGCTTTTTCGCTCCGACTCCGAGAGCACGACGTCGCGATGGTCCGGGACGCCGGAGATCACTTCCGTCTGGCAAATTCCGCAATCGCCCCGGCGGCAATCCTGCATCACGTCGAGCCCGTTCGCTTCCAGGACGTCGATGATGCTCCTTCCCACGGGGATCTCGAACACCCGGCCGGTGCTTGAAATCTCGACCTCGAATGGCTGGTCTCCCGCCTCCGCCACCGGGGTCGTGAACAGCTCGAAATGAAACCGTTCAGGCGGAATTCCGGCGTTGCCCACCAAGGTCCTGACGGCATCGATCATGCCCGCGGGACCGCAACAATAGACATGCGCGGCCTGTCCCGCGGCCTTCACCAGCGCCTCCAGGTCCGGCGGGCGGGTATCGTCAAACCACAGTTCCACCGCCTTGCCGAATTCCCGCGCAAGCTGCGGGGCGAATGTGGCGAGCGGCCTGGAACGGGTGCAGTAGTGCAGTTGGAACGGGACTCCGCGACACCGAAGCGCCGCCGCGAAGGAAAGCATGGGGGTGATGCCGATGCCGCCCGCGAGCAGCAGCGCGGGTGCACTTCCATCGTGCAGCGGGAAGTCGTTACTCGGACCGCTGCACACCAGCCTGTCGCCGACGGACAGGGCATGCATCGCGATGGATCCCCCGTCCCCTTCGTCCTCGCGCTGCACGGCCACCAGGTAGGTATCGGGATCGGCGGTCTCACCCGTGTAATCGATCAGGGAATAGGATCGGCTCCCGGATGCTCCGAGTTCGATGTCCAAATGGGCTCCGGGCGTGAAGGACGGCAGAACTCCACGTTCCGGGAACCCCATCGAGAACAGGCTGGTCCGATCGTCGAGCTTCTCGATGCCCCGGATGACAAGTTCCATGGTCAACTGCGTGTCTCCCGGCATCCGCACGCCCGCGGGAAGGAGCCAATGAAACCGCCCTCCACTTCCGGCGCCCCGCTGCGCGTATCCGGATGAACGAAACGGGAATTATCCCCGGAATTACGATGGGTTTGAGGCGCAACTCGTTGCAGGCGCAAAGAGCATCGCGGCGCAACACGGCTGACCAGCCAGTCGGAGCCGGTGAAACGGCATATTCCTGAGAGGACTATCCGGAAGAACTTGCCGATCAATTCCCCAACCCCGACCCATCTTTGCGCGCAGTTAACCCTCATCGCTGCAGTTCAATCGCACAGTTTGGCGACTTTCCCTGACGACCAAGTCCAGCAGGTGGCGTGCGTACATTGAGCAAGTTGTCCAGTTTCCGCAATCGGAATTGCTCTTGTTTCCTTCCGCCGATGTTCCTGTGGCGTCGAAACCCGTTCAACTCGCCATGCAGTACATCATACTCTTGGAAGTGAAGGAACACTTCAACCTTGCCATGTGATGGAACGATGACCTCGGGAATGAAATCTCCGCCCATTTGGAATGTGTGAATTGAGATCGGCCCAAATTCAGGGTCAAGTGCGTTTCCGTCTATCCAGCCTCCAAGGGTTACATTCTCAAGGCGCATTTCTGCGATCGTGGGACATGACACAAAGCATGTACGTGGCCTCGGAGCCGGCGATTTCCTCAACGGATGCAAGATGGCAGCTGAAGTATCGAGGATTGCGGCAGAGAGGATTCCGTAGACCGTCGGTTCTCTTTGACAGTCGGCAGGGGTGGTTCATGGAGAGCCGTCGTCGGGGCAGGAGGGTTCCGGAGCGAAACCTTGCTCCGGGCGCCCGGTTGGGCGCATTATTGCCGTCCGGCCATCGTTGCGGGAAGGGCTTGAGGGAACATTGACGAGGCAGGATCCGTGGCGGGCAAGAAGCCTTCCTTTCGCGAGCGTTCGAGCAAGCCGGGCCTCCTGAAGGAATTCCGGAAGTGTCTCGAGGCGATTTCGGATGACGCGAACGGGCAGAAGTACAGCCTGGCGGACTGCCTGATGTCGGGCTTTGCGCAAACTGCGCTGAAGATTCCCTCGTTACTTCAGTTTGACCGTAGAATGCGGGGTGCGGAACCGATCCGGTTGAATCCTCGAGACCTGTCCGGAATCAACGAGGTCCCGTCGTTATCGAAACTATGCAAGTTACTGGAACGGCTGGATCCCGGGGTATTGCGCCAGAGGCCTTCAAGCATGTCTTTCGCCACCTGCCGAGGGGCACGGCGCGGGAGAAAGCATGCGTTTTTGGGAGGGGCGCGATCTGCTCTCGATCGACGTCCCCGACACGTCTTCGTCGACCACTGCGCACGGCACGAACTGCTGCGAGAGGCATCGTCGAGTCGGGACCACGGACTATCAATGTTCGTTGCTGTCGGTGGTGTTGGTGCATCCGGAGTCCCGGGAAGTACTCCCGCTGGCACCGGAGCCGATCCGGAATTCGGACGCGCCGAACAGGAACGACTGCGAGCGCGCGGCGGCCTGGCGCCTGATCGCAGATGTTCGCCGGAAACCTCGCGTCTTCCGTTGATCGTTCCGGAAGATGGGCTTGCGTCGAACGGACCGAATATCAGTCAGATGCAGGAGCACGGGAAGCGCTTCATCCTTGGTGCGAAGCGGGGAGATCGCGCAGCCCTGCTCGAGGATCTGGAGAGCAGCCTGAGGGCGCGGAACGTAGGGGTGAAGAACCGGGACGGTGTGCGCCACGAGTCCCGCTACCGGAACGGGGTGGCGCAGAACATGTCCCATCCGGATCTGAAGATCAACGTCCTCAACTACCGGGAGACCGGTCCAAAGGGCCGGCGGTAGCGGTTCACCTGGGTCGCAGACCAGCCGGAGAACCGGGACACGGCGATGCGTATCCTGCGCGCCGGGCGGGTCCGATGGCGTATGAAAAGCGAGACCTTCAATCCATTGGAAATGCATGGCGACGAGTCCGGTCACAATCTTGACCATGGCAGCTGCAACCTGTCGGACGTCCTGTCTCAACTGATGATGCTCGCCCTTCTCATCGACCTGGCGGAACAGCGATGTCGTGCGCTGTTCGACTCAGCCCGGAAGAAGGCCGAAAGACTGAAATACTTCCGGGATGGGGTCCGAAACGAATTCCAGACTTGCTGGCTTCGCGCATCCCGGACCGGGAAACCCAATACCTGCCCATTGCCGATCCAAGCCTTGCGCCTGAGTTCAAATTCAACGACTCGTCCTGAACCCGGCTGCAACTCCGGCCCGATACCAAGTGTCCTTCAAC
>CAZPXZ010000077.1:12242-17109 GCA_964590405.1 uncultured Rhodobacterales bacterium
AACCCCAGCCACATTTGCAGGTCTCGATGGACCGCTCCACGCGAAACGACAGGGCGCGACATTGTGCACGCAATTTTGCAAGCAAAACCGGCTCACAATGCGAATCAAGGTTCACTTCAAAGGCAGTGAGAATTGCCAGGCACTTGCCGCCTCGTCCCCATGATTGAAGGTATCCAGCGCCGGAGCGGTCCTTTCCCGACGGATGATTGGCAGAAGGTGCCTTGCGCAAGCGCAGTGTTCGCGGACGGTGATTCCGCGTACCAGATCGCGGTACCGCTTGTGTGAACCCGGACACGACGCAGATATTGATGATGCAGGGTTCGGACGGGATCAGGTATTTCCTGTAGCGAATTGCCGCCGGAACGAATATGATGGCGACCTCAAGGATGATCTTGAATGCAAGAACGCATGCTGGATATCGTCGCCGCCACTGCCACGATCCTGCTGGCCTTGCCGTTCTTCTTGTGGATAGGGTACCGGTGGGGCAGGTCCGCCCACCGAAAGAGCCACGAGAAGTACAGAAATACATCCGGCACGATTACTTGCCGCCAAGTGACGCATATCCAGAACCTGTGTCAGCGGCATGGCTTCAACTGCCCGCAAGACCTCAACCAGTACTCCATGAACGAGGCACGAGCGTTGATCATCGACCTGCAATCACGACCAGTTGACGACATCAAGAGCCGGCTCTGATCGCTGGTCATGTAATGCCAGATCATCTATCAAATCGCCGATGTTGAATTGGATTCGGCTGGCAGGATTGCCGACTCCCGGTTGGCGATGGAGTAGATCCTCTCAGGGTTTCCGATGTAGTCGAGCCAAGCCTTTCGGACCGCCATCTCGACATCCTCGACAGTCTTGAAGACGCGGTTGGCCAGTTGGCTGGATTTCACGAATTCGAAATTGTTTTCCATCGGGTTCATTTCCGGGCTGTAGGCGGGCTGTAGGCGGGAAGAAAGAGCAGCGATAGGTTGCCGGGGATCGCCAAGTCCCTGGACTTGGCCATCTCATGCCATCCAGGACGACAACCGCGTGGCTGTCGGGCGCGACCTGGTCGCTGATGTCCTGCAGATGCTGGTTCATTTCGATGGTGCTTGCCCGCTCGCAGATATGCCCCACGGCCAGCTTGCGGTCCGGGCAAGCCGCGGAGAAGAAGTAGCAATAGTCGAAGCGGTGATCGCGCGGGATCCGAGGCCGGGTACCCTTTCGAACCCAGATCCTGGACATCATTCCTTGCTGCCCGACTCTGCTTTCATCCTGGGCCCTGACCTTGATCGGGCCCGTCGCCTCGCCAGCGGTGTCCTGCGCCAACTCGCTGAAGTTGTTGCGGAAATCCTCCTGTGCCTTGAGATCCGCCTTCGGATGCTGGGGACGCGGCGACATGTGCTGGAAGCCCAGCCAGAGCAGCAACTGGCGCACACCTTCCAGCGGGTAGCGCAAGCCGAAGGCATCCGAGATCTGTTCCGCGATGTCGTGCAGGCGAAGGCGGGACGGCGCGTCCCCCTCCGGCTCCGGGCCGGCTTCCACCCACTCACACAGCGTCTCCAGTTGCGACTCGTCAAGACAGCATGGTCGGCCACCACTCGGTGGCATGCGCAGCCCCTCCAGGCCATCCCGGTTCTACAGTTCAGTCCAATCCTGCAGTGTCTGCACATCCAGACCATGCGCCTCGGCCGCAACACAGCGTCGTGCACCGCGCAACACCATCGCAACCACCCGAATTCGCCGCGTCCAGCCCAGCGAAGGTCCTTGCAATTCCGAGCCCGTCGCGCCCACTCTTGTGCTGTGTGTGGTAGCGGTTCGTAATCGGTATCGAGCGCATCGTCTCGCCTCCTCAGATATGGGGTTCCTTTTGGATTCAAACCCAATGTAGAGGAAAGACACAGCCACACACCGTATCTCGTTGGACCCGCATGAGTATTTCGTCTCTTGATCTGGTATAAGGATGCATTTCCACCCACGCATCTACGATGCTCGGAATCTCCGGTTGCCGCGATGGGTTCGTGTCGCGACTTCGTCCGTCTTGCCCATCGGCAAGGCCGCTTGCATGGAGCTGACCCAGCCGCCATTCGAACCTCCGTCCCACCTATTGAAAACCGGCACCCACCCGTGGCAACCCCACAAGTACTGCACATCCGGTCACCGGTCCGGCAGGAGGCATGTGTTCCATTGCTTTGGGTGCTTTGTTTGTTTTCTGCTTGAATAAGATGGCGCTGGACGTGTAGGCTGCAAATCTTTCACCCGACTAAAGGAGCAAAATTGATGTCATCCTTGGCCACTTCACCCCGCATGGTCCGCAATGCCATAATTGGTTTCGAGAAGGAAGTTCGCGGCAGCCCGCGGCTCGTTGGTCGGCTCTCCTACGCCCGCGCATGGTATGCCTGCCGCGATGTGAAAGGCCGGTGGCGGTTCGGTCCGTCGAAATTCGTCGGCTACGAACGCCTGACCGCGCCGGAGTACATCGAACTGTCCCGAAGGAGCCTCGACGGGAGGCGTACCGAAGCCCAGCTTCGTCAGTGGTTCCGGGAACTCGACCCCTTGAGCGAACTCCACGAACGCCTCGCTGCCCTTCTGTCGGCGTTCCTCGCCCAGCACGACAAGGTTCCCAGCAGCAAGATGCGGATCAACGTCTTCGACGAGGACTACCGTGAACTCGTCGAGGATCACCGCGATGCCTCCGGTTCTCCCATCCTCGACCTGATCGTTGCGGTTGCCGAATCGCTGCCACGCCGGGAACTCAACCAGCTGCGTTCACGGCTGACGGCAATCTCCCCCTGATCCACGGGCAAGCACGGTGTGCTCGTACGACTACCTCACCGCCAACGTACGCATCTCTCCCGGTCCGCCATGCATTCTCGATCGAGACGGCAACAGCGGACCGGGCAGGCGACCGGGCACCCAGTTCGTCGTCTCGGGCGAGCTGGCCCGTCTCGTGTGTTTGGGGCGGCAGGCGCCAGACCGGCCGTTAGCCCTTGTGGTAGAGAAAGGCGCTCACGGATAACGGATTGGTCAAGCCGAATTCACAAGCTCGGAAATCCGAACCTGCAATCGCCCTCGCCTGGCCTCGTAGAATTCAAGGAACCCGGCCATATCACCCGGAACGTGGTCAAGAAGGTACCTTTCACAATAGTGCCTCCGGGCTTCCTGGTTCGGATACTTGGCAACGATCCATTCCGCCGGAAGCGTCGCCTGCTTTTCGATGTTGCTCGTCCCATCAAGCAGCTGAAGGTTTGCGATGCGGTCGGCGCAATCCACGAACACGTCTACTTCCTCGGCAGCTATACCGGCGTCGAGAAGGCGCTTTCGGGTGAAGCGGCTCCTCGGGAAGATGTGGTCGATGTGGAATTGATGGCGCTGAAGGTCGATAAACGGCGATAGCAGCGCCAGCAGACCGAATGTCCGCCGATCCCCAATTCCCATATCGGCCAGATCCTCGATCTCCTCCGCCGAGAATTCCAGACTCTTGCCGCGCTGCGCCATCACCCGCCCCATTTCAGTCGCCGGGAATCCCAGGTCGCCTGCGTCTTGGATTACTTCACGGAGGGCCGTCAGGAAAGTGTCCAGACCGCTCCCCCAAATCCCGGACGCCTTCAGGATGGATCGCGTCAGCCAGTCGCGGATCGACTTCCGGTCGTTCTCGTAGCTGCTGTGGGTATCGAAGTTCGTCGGTGCACCGATTCGATAGACGTAGTAGGCAATCGGTAGGAGTGCACTCGCCGCGCGAATGTTGTTGGCATTGAATCCGAAACCGGTGACAATCTGGACCGTTTCGATCAAGGCGTCGCGGATCTTCTGCCAGTTCTCTTCTAGGATCTCCATATTCGCTTGCGTAAAATTACGAACCTGAAATCCCACACTGGCGATGTCCGTCAGCATCAGCCCCGCCTTCAGCACAAAGTCCTTCGTGAGCCCGAGTCCCGGTTCAATCTGGTTGAGATCGTCGACCAGCCGGTGGACTTCCTTGCGGGCATCTAGCGTCTTCCATTGCGAGGTCGCGATACTCAACAAGAGATCGGAATAGGACAGCGTCGTGCCGCCGCTGTTGCGTCGGATGAATATGCTGAGCACATGCTCGATGTCCTGATTGAACTCTTCGTAATACGCTACGGTCGGTTTCGTATGGACGACTTGGTACAGGCGGTCCAGCGTGCGATAGGCCCGACTCTGGTCCTCCCTCTCGAGGCCCCTCGCCAGGAGCCAGTCGTGCATGTCTGGTCCGGAGTTCATGCCGACGATGTCCGACACCCTGAACCAAAGCCGGTCTCCATGTCGCCCCAGCTGGGCCTCTTCGACGAATTTGAAGGTGAACCGGCTGCCCTCTTCGTCCCGTTCATCGGGCGCCAGCAGGTCCAGTGCCAAAAACTGCTGAGGGAACGCGTCCTCGCTGCTCCACCACTTGTATGGAAGCTTGACAGCCATCGATCCGCGCAACCCAATATTGAAAGCGGTCAGCCGTTGTTGCCCATCGAGCACCGCGGTGATATTCCGGTTCGGCAACTGGCCGAGGTCGGGACAATGCGGATTGTCCCGCTGATGATAGTCGCGAACAAATCCGTAATAGCGGTAATCCGCCGAATGCTCCGGTTCGATACGCCAGAACAGGAACTCTCCGAACGGGTATCCCTGCATCAGGCTGTCAAACAGCCTGCAAATCTGATCCGGGCTCCACACGAACTCCCGCTGAATCGCTGGCAGCACATATTTGTTCGAAACGATCTTGTCCAAGGCCTGCTTGATGGTTCCGCCCTGTTGGTACATTCAGCATCCCCTTATCCGCAATCATGTAGAGAGGTAGGGCCCGGTTAACCCTTTGCTAGCCTCGATTCCCACTCCCAGAACTGATATGACATTTTATCCGGTCAAGTTC
>CAZPXZ010000078.1:0-5084 GCA_964590405.1 uncultured Rhodobacterales bacterium
GCATCGACCTCATGGCGCCAACTCCGGTTGCTCGCTTCCAGTTCCTGTACGAATTGCACGCTCGACCGCCAAACCAATGGCAAGGATGCGATCATCTTCGCTCCAGGGGAGTGTAAGCAGGACACCGGTCGGCAGGCCGTTGCCATCCGTACCGCTCGGCAGCGACAGTCCGCAGCATCGCCACCAGTTCCCCGGCATGGTCAACCGCAGGGTACGGAGGTTGATCTCACGATGCATTTCGGGATCTTCGTCCAGCGGGCCAATGGCTGGCGCGACATGGTTGACGGTTGGTGTAAGAAGGATTCGGCCGTCCAGTTCGTTCCGGAACGCGTTGATTTCGCGTTTCCGGCATTCCCAGATCATCGCAAGCCGGGGCAACAGGCCTGTACCGGTCTGCATTCGGTCCCGAACCCGCGAGTCCATGCGTGCAGCCAGTGGCCCGCGCAGGATGTGGCACCATGTCGAGTAGGCCTCGAGGGCAGTAAGTTGCGAGTGGTCTGAAAAGGTCTTGGCGTAGGCATCGAAGAACTGCGCCTTTCCGCGCTGTACTACGGCTCCGGCATTCCTCAATGCTCGAAGAACCAACTCCAGATTTTCGGACACGGCGTCCTCCCGATGACTTGAGGGAGTGTTCTCCGGGACAAGAAAGGTCGTGTTGGCAAGAGAGGCCGGATCCAGGCGGGGCGGATGCGCACCACGCAAGGCCGCGTCGACGAAAATACAGTCTTCGACCGTGCGGCAGAGCGGACCGGCGGTGTCAAAGGTCGGGGCGAGGGGTGCTACTCCCTTCAGACTGATCCGGCCCTCGGATGGCTTGAAGCCTGCGAGCCCGTTGAAGCAGGCAGGAATGCGTACGGAACCACCTGTATCGGTGCCGATCGCGGTGGCAGTGAGGCCCCGTGCTACGGCCACGGCCGAGCCTGACGAGGAGCCACCGGGAGCCCTGGGACAATCATTGCCGAACGGATTTCTCGGCGTACCCCAGTGTGGATTGAGCCCGATTCCGGAAAACGCGAACTCCGTAAGGTTGGTCTTGCCGATACTGATCAGACCTGCGCCACTTGCATGGCTCGCCATGACAGCGTCGGCCTTGGCAGCAGGATTCTCGTCGCGTGTTCGGGAGGCACATGTGGTAACTGTTCCCTTCAGGTCGATGAGGTCCTTCCAGGCAATCGGGACGCCGTCAAGCGGACCAGCGCGCTCTCCGGCTCTTTGGCGCCTGTGGCTTGCTTGCGCTTCCCGCAGGGCTCGGTCCGGGAGAGCGCAAATGAATGCGGAACTCCTGTCCAATGCAATTTTCTCGAGCGCCGCCTCGGTGACTTCTACCGGGTCCAAGCCATTGGCTATACGTCGGCCGAGCTCTGCAGCGGATTCTGCCATGACGGCTTCCATACGGTCTCCCAAGCGAAGAGCGGTCCTCCGGTCGGTCAGTCTCGGAGGATACCATGCCACTTCAGGCGGCGTAGGAAAGAATAATATCTCGCGGCCGCTCGTCAAACTTGCTGTGCGCGGCGGCATTCACTCCGTGTTGGATGTAATGGTAGCCGTGCCGGTCCACTGCTGCTGGGATGTACGTGCATAGCGAGGTCTTTCCGTCGCGCAGGGCCGGGTGCCTGGCAGACCTGCCAGCCAAAGAGTGGACAGGGACGCCTGCAGTCCGTACATACAACCTGCCTCCTGTCGAAGTCAGTCCGCGTCAACGCGCACAGTCTGAAACGGGCGTGTTGCGCTGCGGGGCTCGTGTGTGTCTCGGAGATAGGCGGACACACTTGGCTGTCGGTGCATTTGGCGGTGGCCACGACACGGACAGAGAGGCAGGCGACGGATGAGCGAGGGAGAAGATCGTGGCGATACCGCAGCTTCTGGTCCATGACCGGAAGGACAATGTCGGCGTAGTTGTCGTGGAAGGCGTAGCAGCCGGCGAGGAACTTCTGGCAGTAGTTACAGAAGACAATTCGGAGTTCCGGATTGCGGCACTGGATGATGTTCCCATTGGGCACAAGATCGCACTCTGCGACCTCGCGGACGGCGATACCGCGATGAAGTACGGGCAGGATATCGGGCGCATGGTTGGTGGGGTTCTGAAGGGCGGGCATGTACATGTCCAGAATCTCAAGACAAAGCGCTGGTGAGGGACGAACATGACGAAACGAGAGACCATTCATGCCTGGCGGCGCGCAGACGGCAGGGTAGGCGTGCGCAATCACGTAGTTGTCCTGCCCGTTGACGACATTTCGAACGCGGCGGCGGAAGGCGTCGCGCGGATCATATCGGGTACACTGGCGTTGCCCCACGCCTATGGCCGGCTGCAATTCGGAGCCGACCTCGACCTGCACTTTCGGACCATGATCGGCACTGGAGCCAACCCGAATGTCGCGGCGGCAGTGGTGATCGGCATAGAGCCAGAATGGACCGACGTGGTTGTCGAAGGGATCCGGAAGACCGGGAAACCGGCGGTGGGGTTCTCCATCGAACAGCACGGCGATATCGCCACAATCGCGGATGCGGCACGAGCGGCAAAGGATTTCCTCCACGAGGCATCTGCCCAGCAGCGCGAGGAGTGCCCGCTCTCCGATCTGTGGATTTCGACGAAATGTGGCGAGTCGGACACGACCACCGGGCTCGCCTCCTGCCCGACAGTCGGGAACATGTATGACAAGCTTCTGCCGGAGGGCATCCACGGTTGCTTCGGGGAGACATCCGAGATCACCGGTGCGGAGCACCTTTGCCGGGACCGCGCCGCCACGGAACACGCGGCGGAGAAATTCATGGCGATCTGGCAGGCCTATCAGGACGAGGTGATCGAGCAGCACAAGACCTCGGACCTTTCCGACAGCCAGCCGACCAAGGGAAACATCCTGGGTGGGCTGACTACCATCGAGGAAAAGGCGTTGGGCAATCTGGAGAAGATCGGGCGCGAGTCGCGTTACATCGATGCCCTCGGTCCAGCAGAAGCGCCAAACCGCGGGCCCGGACTGTACTTCATGGACACGTCGTCCGCGGCGGCAGAATGCGTGACCCTGATGGCAGCGGCAGGATACGTGCTGCACACCTTTCCCACCGGTCAGGGAAACGTCGTCGGCAACCCGATTGTTCCTGTCATCAAGATCTCGGGCAATCCGCGGACGATCCGGACGATGAGCGAACACATTGATCTCGATGTTTCCGGCATCTTGCGGCGCGAGATGACCATCGGTGAGGCGGGCGACTCTCTCATCGACATGATCATACGGACAGCGAATGGTCGGCTGACCGCGGCGGAGGTGCTCGGGCACCGTGAATTCGTGATGACCAAGCTCTACCGGAGCGCCTGAAGTCGAGGCCGCCGGGATTTCGTTCCATCTTCTGCTGCAAGCCAGGCGATGCCCAAGCTGCCGCCCCTGGTCGTAAGGGATCTCGTTGTTCGGGTCCTGGTTTCCTGTGATACCCATGCGGACAATGCGCAAGCGGTCGCATCAGCGCTGGTTGGCGCCGAGTTGATCGGGCAGGCTGGGCACGGGCTGCGCCGGTTGCCAACCTATGCTGCCCAGGCGGCATCCGGGAAGGTGGACGGGCGTGCTAGGCCCCGACTGGAACAAACCCATTCCGCAGTCGTGCAAATCGATGCCGCGGACGGCTTCGCCTATCCGGCCCTCGACGTCGCTGTGGACGTGCTACCGGCTCATGCTCGAAAGGTCGGGTTGGCCGGGGCCTGCATCCGTCGGTCCCATCATGCCGGTGCTCTGGGTCTTGTCGTGGAGCGGTTGGCCGAAACGGGTTGCGGTAGCTTGGCCTTCGCGAATACGCCTGCGGCGATAGCACCATGGGGAGACAGCGAACCGGCCTTTGGAACAAACCCGATCGCCTTTGCCATGCCCGTGGAAGGCCAGCCGCCAATCGTCGTGGACCTTTCGCTGTCCAAGGGTGCCCGCGGCAAGGTGATGGTTGCCCGACAGCAGGGAAAGCCGATTCCGGAAGGATGGGCCCTGGACCGCAGTGGTCAACCAACAACTGACCCGGCGCGTGCATTGGAAGGATCGATGCTACCCATCGGGGACGCGAAGGGAGCAGCGCTGGCCCTGGTCGTGGAGATGCTTGCGGCCGGTCTTGCCGGGGCAAGATTCGGTTGGGAGGCGGGATCGTTCTTCAAATCGGAGGGGGACCCTCCTGGCACCGGGCAACTTGTCCTGGCGTTTGACCCGGCCGCATTTGGGGGTCAGGCCTTGGCACGTGCCGCAGAACTCGCGAACCGGATCGAGGCTTCCGGAAGCGCGAGGCTGCCTGGGAGACGGCGCCAGGAAACTCGCGAGAGGGTTGCTGCCGAGGGTATCCGGGTTGACGCGTCGTTCGACCGGGAGATGATGGCCTTTCCGGCGGTTGCAGATGCCTGGATGCCAGTTCGCGGGGAGTTCCTGGCGGAAGGCGGAGCATGAGCATTGGCGGAGTGGCTCCTGGATCTGCAGGTGACTCGAACAATCTTGCGGACTTCCTTCATAGGGGATGGGTCAAGTTTCCGCCTGACCCACCGGTGATTGCTTGGGCTTCCTCCGTTCTGGACATGGCGACCGCTTGTGCCCAGGACCCGGGATTGCGAGCTCGTTGGTTGCGCTGCGACGGCACGTGGTTTGTCGGCGTGAACGCATTGGAGAATTCCGCTGACGGGTCGGTTACGAGTGCCGGTGTGGAACCGCTGGACGGAGTTGCGCTGCAGTTCCTTCGCGAGTATGCGGGTCCGTTTGCGTTGGATCGGGGCCAGGTTTCAATCGTGTATCCGGGCTATCCCAGAAAGGGCAACGAGGAGAGTGATTCCGCCTTTCGTTACAGGCTGCGACGGCATGCGGCGCATGTAGACGGATTCGAGCGAACGATGCCTGGCCGAAAGCGCCGATTGTCGGAACTCCATGGTTTCATATTGGGAATACCGCTAACGACGACGATGTCTGCGGCCTCACCACTCTCCGTGTGGGAAGGAAGCCATGAAGTGTTTCGCTCCGTGTTCCGGGCACACTTCGCCGGGGTAGCTCCAGAGCGTTGGTGCAAAGTGGATAGCACCTCGGCCTACGCAAATGCACGCGAGGAGTGTTTCAGGTCCTGCGCCCGGGTAT
>CAZPXZ010000078.1:5094-16933 GCA_964590405.1 uncultured Rhodobacterales bacterium
GGCGAATCTTATGTCGTTCATCGTCTTGCACTCCACGGCATTGGTCCCTGGAATGCCAATCTCGACACGGACCCGCGCGTCGTTGTGTACTTTCGTCCGGAAATGACGGGAGAACGACTTCCGATACGGTGGTTATCCGATTCCTGAGGCGAGAGCTTCGAATCGCAAGTTGTGACTGAAAGTGGGCTTTCGGAACCGGCCGTGGCGCTACGCGCTATCCGGACGCGCAGCGCCACGGCCGGGTGCCTGGTCAACTTGTCGCGAGTGCTGGATTCCAAACCAGGGTTACGGCGAATGCGCCGGGGCTGTCCGGATCTACAGACACTTCCACTGCGTGCATCTGCTTCGATCCCGGCACCTCCAGAGCCATGAGGTTCGGTGCGCCAATGGGGAAGGGGCGCGACTGGCGGAAGACGTGACTGTCGCCATAGATCAGGAGAACCGGTTGCTCGAAAGCAGCGGCCTCTGCTATCAGCAGTTGACCAAAGCTGGCAAAGCCGGAATGTCGAAGCCACGACTCCGGAGCCCAGGACGGACCGAAATCCGCTTCAAACATGTCGGCGTGGATCGCGAGCACCAAGGCCTTCGAACCGAATTCGCGTGCGGCTTCGAATGTCTCGGTCAACCACTCCCGGTTTGCGGAGTCACGCGCCATGAACTCCTCGATCGCCGAGATTTCTCGCGGCTCGAAATTGTTGTTTGAGCCGACAACATGGGCGGTTGCGAACATCACACCCTTGTGAAGAAACCTGGCATTTTCCGGGTATCCGCGATCGGCCATCGAGTCAACTGCAACCGGTACCGTGCCAAAGCTCGAATGCGGATCGGCAAAGTAGGTCGTGCGGATATGGTCGAGACGTTCGATGGGGTCGTAGCCGCCCGCATTCTTGCGATGGCAGTCGGTCCACTCATTGTCACCCGGTGTGTAAAGGGTTGGGGCAGAAAAGGTGTTCAGGTAGTTCAACTGTTCTTGCAGCATCTGGTCGCTGCATTCCGTGCCTCCTGATTTTGTGTCGCCGACATGGATCACGAGATCGGGGGTCAAGGAGTTGATCCTTGCAATCAACGCCTCGAAGGGTGGATACACTTCCGTCGGCGCTCCATACGGCACATCGCCAAGTGCGACGATGGAAAAGGTCTCTGCCGAAACCGGGGTCGCAGAAACGGTGCTGGCGACAAGTGCCGCGGCAAGAAATGATGGTCTCATGATTTGGATTCCCTGTGTTTTGGACGGCTTTGCGAGCATCCCACCGTCCACATGTGGGTGGCGGGTGTACGGGGTTTGTATTTGCGATGGTCGCCAACTGCTACGCTCGAAGGCAGCGTCAAATTTTGCAGTCGCATGGAATGTCGCTGCCTGCGTGTCCGGTCACGCTCAAGTGACACAAGTTGGCGCGGTGTCGCGACCCGCCTTTCCACTCAGATTTGTCCCGCCGTTCCAGGGCAGTTGCCGGGTGAGAGGACTGGCGGGTGTGCCTGTGCCGGGAAACGGGACTACGGAGAAGCGGAACGCCGGCGATGACCAAGGGAGAGGCGTCCGGCTGGAGATCTTGCCCTCGACCCCGGGAGAACTGGGACGCAGCGACCGGCGTTTTCTGTGGCCGGACCCTCAGCTTGACCGCACAGGCCCCGGAGATTCGGGCTGTGGCCGCAACCGCCTCCGCCTCCGGGAAGGGCGGGAGCCCACCGACTGGAGAAGTGGTTCGCGGGAGGGGAGTTCAACCCGAATGCGCTGGCGCTCCTCCGGTGAAAGGCGTGCCCAATTTGCCACCTCCCACGCGGTTCGAAAGCACCCGATGCAGATGCCTGCCTGCGGGTGCTGTACACAGATGCTCAGGCAGGGTGAATCGGGTTCGTCGCGCTTCCAGACGGCGCTGCGGGCAGGAGGGGTCATGACCGACACTTGCCGTCGGGCCTGGACATTCGATCCAGGGCGCCCTGCAAAATGAATGCGGCGGCGACACCGTCGACCAGTTCACGCCGACGGCGCCTTCCGATATCGTCTTCGAGAAGGGCCTTTTCTGCAGCCGCGGTCGAGAGTCGCTCGTCCCAGAGGGCGACGGGAAGCTGCAATTCCCGTGCCAGGTTTCGCGCTACTGCTCGTGCGGACTGGGCACTTGCGCCCTCCTTGCCGGAGAGGAGCCGGGGAAGCCCCACGACAATGGCGGTGGCCTGTCGCGACACGATGATAGGGCGCAGTTCGTCCGCAAGCTCCCGAGAGGTTCGGCGGCGAATTCTCCCGATTGGGGACGCAACTCTTCGTTCCGGATCAGATATAGCAACACCGACGCTACGGGCACCTGGATCGATGCCGATGACAACTCCCGTGCCCGGAATCTCCGCCGGACTCTCCAACACTACGGCGGCTGACCCGTTGCGCGGAGCGACGCCATCTGAACGCATTGGATCGAGCGTCATCCTGGTTTCTCCTTGCTTCTTCGGGCAAACCACATCGCACCCCAGGTCATGATGCCGAATATTGCGAACGCAAGAAAGAGAATGTCCGGCTTTCCGCTGAAGGCCTGGCCTACCATTGATCCGGCGAATACCGAAATCGTGCTAGAGAGAAAGGAGACCGCCGCGGCACCGATTCCGGCGAGATGGCCGAGCGGTTCCATGGCAAGTGCATTGAGGTTGCCCCAGAGCGCGCCGACGCCCACGAACACGGCTGTCATTCCGCACAGGAAGAGCCACAAGGGGGGAATGCCTCCGTAGGCGGACGAGGCAATCCAGGCCGCTGCAGACGAGGCACTGATGAACACGGATGCACGGGCGGAAATCCCCACAATTCCACGCCAGGCGATGAGCCGCGTGTTGAGTAGCGATACAACACCGAAGCTGAGCGCAAGTGTACCGAAATAGAGTGGAAACAACTCGCCGGTATCGTAGGTATCCTGGAACACGGCCTGCGCGACGCTCAGATAGGCAATGAAGGGCGAGAACGAAAAACCGAGGGCGAGAGTGTAACCCATTGACGAACGAACCGTGAGTACTTCGCGAAGCCCGGAGGCGATGGCGCGGGGAGAGCAGGGCCTGCGTCGTTCGGGGACCAGAGTCTCGGGTTGGCGCAGCCCCAGCCAGAGGATGGAAACCACTCCGGTCGCAAGCATCGTGGCAAAGACGGCGCGCCAACCTGCTGCCCAGTCAATGACTTGCCCGATGGCCGGGGCGATTGCGGGGACCAGGATGAAGGTCGCGAGAACGAAAGACATGATGCGGGCCATCTGGACCCCGGAATACAGGTCTCGGATGAGCGCAACGGTGACCACGCGGGGTCCGGCTACACCCAGCCCCTGGAGCAACCGGCCGAGCAGGAGCATCTCGAAACTGTTTGACAGGGCTGACGCAATACTGCCCAGCAGGTAACAGCCCAGTCCGGCGAGGATGATCGGCCTCCGGCCGAAACGGTCAGACAACGGTCCCGCAGCAATTTGGCCGAATCCAAGCCCGACGAATAGCGAACCGATCACGAATTGAACATGATTGGGATCTCGCAGGGCGAATTCATCCCGAATCGTCGGGAGAGACGGAAGAATGATGTCGGTTGCCAAGGCCACAGTGGACAGGAGGAGGGCGGTCAAGGGTATGAATTCGGCCCTGCTCAGCGGCGCGCCCCGTATGGAAGTATCTCTCGCAATCGCCATGGCGGGCAATCGAACCTCCTCTCTCCGTCGGAACCTGGCCCTTGCCATGTGCGGGATCATTCGGTGTGCCCGTATGGCGACAGGCACTTCGCGATTCCCGGCAGGCGTGATGCGTTGGCCAGGCGTGCCACGGGGTGGCAGCGCCGTCTACTGCTGGGTCAATGCTGTAGTGGAAACGCGCGAAGAGCGCTACCCCCTGACAGGGCGGTGCCGCCGAAGTCAGCCGCGCACGCGTGTCTTGTCAGGGTCGTAATGGGGGAAGCGGACTACCGTCGCTGGAATCCGTTTCTGCAATCCGTCGAGTTGTCCAACCTCAAGCCGGGAACCGGTGTCCGCGTGGCAAACATCGACATGCGCAAGAGCGATGGTCCTTGCGAGAGAAGGCGATCGCGTGGCCGATGTGACCTGACCAACCCGGGCGCGCCCGACATGGATACTGTCTCCGGTACCCGGAGTCACATTGCCTTCCAGGTCCAGTCCCACGAGTTTTCGCTGCGGGCTGGCCTTCCGTCGCTCCAGGGCCTCACGGCCGATGAAGGTCTCATTCGTTCCCTTGAGTGCGACGGTAAAGCCGATGCCTGCCTCGAACGGGTCCGTCTGGTCATCAAACTCCTGACCCGCGAACACCAGTCCAGCCTCGATGCGGAGAATGTCGAGCGCCTCGAGGCCGAATGGGACCAGCCCCGACGGTTCACCCGAGGTGAAGATTGCATCATAGACCTCGCTGCCGTCCTTGGGATGGCAGAAGACTTCGAAACCGAGTTCGCCCGAATATCCGGTGCGCGACACGACGACCGGAATTCCGTGGTAGCCGCCGATTCGCCCCACGGTAAACCCGAACCATTCGAGTTCGCTGATCGAAGGCCGGACAGGGGGCGTCCAGACCACGTCGGTGAGGATCTTGCGGCTCAGCGGCCCCTGGAGGGCCAGATTGTGAAGCTGGTCCGTGGAAGACTTCACCCAGACGTGCAATCCTCTTGCCTCGGCCTGCTCCCGCAGCCAGAGACCAGAAGCTTCGCTTCCTCCGATCCAGCGGAAATTGTCCTGGCCAAGCCGATACAACGTTCCGTCGTCGATGATGCCGCCATGCTCATAGCACATGGCACTGTAGACAACCTTGCCGGTCGCCAACTGCCGTATATTTCGTGTCAAGCAAAGCTGCAGCAGTTGTTCCGCGTCGGGCCCCAGGATCTCGAATTTTCGGAGCGGCGAAAGGTCCATGAGGCCTACCCGGGTACGCACCCCCCAGTACTCGTCGAGGGCGCCTAGTCCGGTAAAGTCCGAGGCGATCCAGTAACCCGAATACTCCGTGAAGTTTCGGGTTCGGGTTGAGATGCGGTCATGAAACGCGGTTTCCTTGGTCATCACCGGCTCCGATTTGGGCGTGGGACGCAATGCGACGGCCCGAGAAAACCGCTCCGCAGCGTCATAGACGCGTACCTGAATGTCGGTTGGATCCCAGGCATTGGCGGCGTCGACGTCGCACGGGCAGGCGGTCGAAAAGCAGACGAGGTCCGTAAGCGCGCGGAGAAGTACATAGTCCCCGGGTCTGCTCCAGGGTTCATCCAGGCCGATTCCGTTTTGCGAATCGAGCATTGTGTTGTAGAAAAAATTGATCGCGGGCCAGCCCGCGCGGCGGCCGGTTCCATACTGGTCCGCCTCCCGGTTCAGGTTGTCCGAGCAGTTCAGATGCCCCGGATAGCCGAGATCCTCGTAATAGCGGGCAGTGCAGGCGAGGTTGAAGGCGTCATGCCTACCAACGGTGTCCTGTACAATCTCCATCAGGGGCGCGTGCTCGACGGAGAAGTACTTCGAGAAAATGCCCGGACCCGGATACGCGACTCCAGTGAGTGACCGGGTGGTCGTGGGATCGATGTCGTGGACCACGCCGCGGTCCACTGCCCGGATGTCCCAGGCCTGAAAATCTGAACACTCCCGTCCCTGGACATCGAGGATTTGAATGAACTGTCCCTTCTGTACCTCGTATGCCCGGGCACTTCCTGGTTCGAGATTGAAGTCTTGGACAGGTTCGGCAAGCGGTGGCGGTGGCGGGAGCCGCGTTCGGTTGGCCGGGGAAGCTCGCCGGACGTAGAGGACGATTTCGGACGGGGGATTTCCTGTGTCGGGAGCCATCGGTTCCGCCGGTGCCGAGACGACCAGAGTACCGTTTCCACTGGCCGTACCCCGCCAGTTGTCTCCTGCCCTGGATCCATCTCCGAATAACCTTGCGCCCTCCGCGGTTCCGAGGTCGCAGCCCCTTTGCTGCAACTGGTGCCGTACGCTCCTCGCGGACGGCGTGTCACTATGAAGCAGGGTCGCGATGTGGGTTGCCTGGCCTGAAGGCGGCAGGCCCAGTGCCGAGAGCGCGGAACGGCCGGAACCGTCGAAGAACGCGATTTCACAGCGCTGGAGGCCTTCTCGGTCCTCGATGGCGATTTCGTCGCCAGCCGCAATTGGGACTGTGCGGGAACCGCCGCCGGGCACGGGGTGACGTTCCACGCCGACCGCAAGAAGCGGCAGGCCAGGCAGAATGACGCTACCGGCCCGGTGCGTCAATTCCCAATTTTGTCCGGTGCGCATTTCCCGTGTTGATGACTGTCATCAATCCAGTTGTCTAGGCGATGTAGTTCTCAAGAGAATCATCCATGGCCTGCAGCCAGGGCTCGCTGTGAAGCGGTGCCATGTTGCCGGTGCATGGCGAGCGGAAGGCTCTGTCGCGGTATGTCAGTATGTTCTCTTCCTTGTGATGTTCCCACTCCTTGAACTCCTCGACGGTGAGATCGAAGTCGAAGGACGGATAATCGACATCCTTCAGGAGGTCGCGCATGTAGTCCGCCTGGAAGTCGATCTCCTGGAACGGATCCTCGAGCTTGCCTTCCCGATCTGTCCAGGAAGCGATGTCGCTTGCCATTGCTTCGGGAGAAGGGACTGAAATTCGTCCCATGATGATGTCGCGCACGTACCAGGCTTGCGCGTCGAACATGGTGAAAGTGTAGTACTGATCCTGCATTCCGAGATAGTACAGCGCTGGAGTCGACTCGAATACGACGCCCTTGTAGAGGCCGGAGGGGTAGAGTCGGTTGCCGGTCTCCAGTCGAAGGGAGTCGGGAAGGAACGGGAAGTGGTGCAGATACCCTGTGCACAGGATCAGGGCATCGACATCCTTCGATGATCCATCGCTGAACTTGGCCGTGCCACCCTCGAAGCCGAGAAGCAGGGGCCGTTCCTCCATGGAATCCGGCCACTTGAATCCCATCGCTGCGGTTCGGTACGACATGGTAACTGATCTGGCACCGTACTTGTGGCATTGCAGCCCAATATCCTCGGCGGAGTAACTGGCGCCCACGATCAATACATCCTGACCCGAGAACTCCGCGGCATCGCGGAAGTCGTGTGCGTGCAGGACCCTGCCGGGAAACTGGTCGATTCCGTCAAATTCCGGAACATTCGGAACGGAGAAATGGCCAGTTGCCACGATGACGTGGTCAAATCGCTCCAGACTGGACGCACCTGTTGGAAGGTGGTCAGCGGCCACAAAAAAGCTCTGAGTTGTCTCGTTCCAGCCGACGCGGCGGACCTCGGTATCGAATCGTACACAATCGCGCATGCCGGTCTTCTCGGCGCGCGTGCGGATGTAATTGGCCAGTACTTCCCGCGGAGGAAATGAGGGAATGGGCTTGCCGACGTGCTCTTCGAATGAGTAATCGGCGAATTCGAGGCACTCCTTGGGCCCGTTTGACCAAAGGTAGCGATACATGCTGCTGTGGACGGGTTCACCGTACTGGCCCGTGCCGGTCCGCCAGGTGTAGTTCCACAGTCCGCCCCAGTCCGATTGCCGTTCGTAGGCAACGATCTCCGGCACTTCACGGCCGCCCTTCGCAGCGGCCGCAAACGCGCTGAGTTGACCGAGTCCACAGGGGCCCGTCCCGATGATGGCTACTCGCTTGCTCATTTTCGTTTCTCCTCCGTCCTAGGGCAGTCCTGTCCAAAGTTGCGGCCAAAGTGGTTCAGAATTGGCGCATGCTAGTACGTTGCACAATGTTACACCTTGCTTCACGTTTGCGCAAATGTTCCAGCCAAGGCGCAGTCGGTAATTGGACCGATCGCCGGGTTTTTGGGAGATGCACTTGAACAGTACTGCTGTTTGCCGTAAGATTCCGATGGAGGGTTGCTGTCCCGCAGTGGTACAGTATTGGTGTATACATATAGTTTGTTCAGGGCGGGGAGCGCCACCAAGGTAGTTTGCAGAAGAACAGGAGGAATTCGAAATGCGGTCTCTACTTTCGCGCGGCTTCAGCCGCCGAACCGTCTTGGGAGCTTCCGGCGCTCTTGCCGCCGCAAGTCTGCTCCCGAAGAGGGCATTCTCAGCCAATCCAGTTGTCAAGATCGGGTTCCTCGCTCCCCTGACGGGACCGGTTGCTGCGTGGGGAAAGCCTGGTCTGGACGGCTGCCAGATCTGGGCGGACTGGGTCAATGCGGCCGGAGGGATTGAAATCGGCGGCGAGAACTATGACGTCGAGTTCGTCGGATACGACAATGAATACGACCCGTCAAAGGCGCGCGCCGGAGCGACCCAGCTCATTCACGAGGAGGGCGTCAAGTTCATCATGATGCTCGGCGGTGACACGTGGCCGGGTGCGCAGCCGGTGGCAGAGCGTAGCGGAATGCTGTTTTCGACGCTGTTGCCGTCAGACCTGACGCCAGAAACCACGACGCTGCTCGCACCGGCCGAAGTACATCCGATCTACAATGTAACAGGTGTCGACTGGCTGGCCCGGAATCACCCGGAACTCAAGAACTACGTAATCTGTGCACAGGACGACGCTCTTGGTATTCCATCCGTGGCCACGTACCTGGCGGCCTTCGAAGCAGCCGGGATCGAGCCTCTGGACGACCCGTTGCTCTTCAGCCTGGATACGACCGATTTTGCACCGGTTGTAACCAGGATGCTGTCGGCAAAGCCGGATATTGTCTGTCTCGACACTGCTTACACCGATTACGTGCATCCCATATGCGAGCAGTTGTTCCAGCAGGGATATGAGGGGAAGATCATCTCTTGCACGGCTGATTTCTATGACAAGATCATCGAACGCACATCAACGGATTTCGTCGAGGGGCTGGTCTTCCAGTTCCCGGATTTCGACGATCCGGCACTGGATTCGGAAGGCGTCAATTTCCGTGATCCGGCAGCCTTCTTCGCGGAGTACAACAAGCGACATCCGGGCGAGTGGGGAGCGGTTTCCTGGGAATACGCGTCGATCATGGATCTGTGGGCAGCTGCCGCCTCGAAGGCTGGTTCGGCCGAGCCCGACGCGGTGCTTTCCGCCATGAAGGAAGGAGGCACAGGTCTCCACGCCTTCGGTGAAGCGCGATGGTGGGGGACGGAACTCTTCGGCATCGACAATGCCCTCGTCGGCGACTGGCCGGTTGTGGTGATCGAAAACGGGAAAGCCGTGATCAAGGAATTCGGCAACATTCCGGATTGGTGGGACAAGCACGGTGACCTCCTTGTGAAGCACATGGAGGCCTACGGCCAGATGTTCCATCAGCGCTGAGGCTGTCCGGCATCGGTTGAATTCCGACTATCAACTCTCCCCGGCGTTACGGCGCCGGGGAGAACCTATGTAGCTATCGTGGCATTCAGGAGCGATACGTCTTGGACCTGATCTTCCAGACACTTCTGAATGCAGCCTATGCGGCAAGCTACCTTGCACTGGTCGCAGTCGGACTGGTGCTCATTTTCGGCGTCATGGGCATCATCAACTTTGCGCATGGCGAGTTCTACATGCTCGGGGCGTACTGCGTGGTCGCCCTCTACGCGGATTCCGGGTTCGCGTATCTCCTCGCCGTGGCTGCAGGCCTCGTGTTTGCGGGATTGATCGGAGTGTTATGCGAACGCGGCCTGTTCCGGAACATGCGGGACAATCCACTGGGTGGGCTCGTTGTATCGATCGGGTTGCTCCTCATCCTGCAGTCGGCCGCCGTGCTCGGATTTGGTGTGAGGATGGAACACATTCCGCCGCCGACACAATCGGTGCTCAGTCTTGGCAACGGAATTGTTCTACCGCTCCATCGTCTCTTCGTGATCATCGCGGCCATCGGGTTTCTCGGTGCCTTGTGGCTGTTCCTGCACCGCACCCGCTGGGGGTGGGCGCTGCGCGCGAGCGCGCAGGATCCGGAGGCTGCGGCTCTGCAGGGAATTCCGATTGCGAGGGCTTCGGCGGTAGCCATGGCTATCGGAACCGCGCTCGCGGGAGTCGCAGGAGCGTTGACCGGCCCACTCGTCCGCACGTACCCGTTCATGGGGCACTCGGTAATCGTCGCAGCCTTCATCGTGATCATTGTCGGGGGCGTGGGAAGCCTGGAAGGCGCCGTCCTCGCTGCCGTGGCATACGCTACCGTGCACACCTTTGTCACAACATTTATAGACGGCGTCATCGCAGACATCGCGGGGCTTCTGATCATGCTCGGTGTGCTGATCGTTCGTCCCACGGGGATCTTCGGGAGCCGCGAGCGTGCGTGACGGTCCCTGGCTGGCGGCCGCCGTCGTCCTGGTCACCGCCGTTGCCTTTGCGGTGATTCCCTACGCACTCAGCTATTCGCAAAAGGAGATCCTCGTATTCCTGGTGATCAACGTCCTCGTTGTCGCCAGCTACCGATTCCTGACCCTGACGGGGGAATGGTCCCTCGGGCATGTCGTGATGGTGGGTGTCGGTGCGTATGCAAGTGCAATCCTGAGCAAGAGATTCGGGTTGCCCGTACCGGCTTCGATCGCGCTGGGTTCCCTCACCGCAGCTGCTGTTGCCTGGCTGCTGAGCTTCCCTCTCTTCCGGATGAAGGGCTTCTACTTCCTGATCGGATCCTTCGCCGCCGGAGAAGTGATCCGGCTCTTGTGGAAGCGGTTCCGTGAGCCGTTCGGCGGACCCAAGGGCTTGAAGCGGATTCCCGAGATGCCGGGATTCGAGATCTGGGGAGTGCGGGTCGACTTCTTTGAACCGGTCACCTACTACTATTTCTGCATGGTCGTGGTTGCGATTTCGCTCTGGGTGATGTGGCGACTGGAACGCTCGCCGCTAGGGCTCACCTTCCATGCGGTCCACTGGCGGGACAGTCTCGCAGCCTCCGTCGGCGTCGACACGCGGAAGTTCCGGACGATGGCGCTGGTGATCGCCTCCTTCTTTGCCGGCCTGGCCGGTGCTCTCTTTGCGCACTACGTCGGGACCATCAATCCCAACCTGTTCGATGTCGAGCAGATGGTCTATGTACTGACATGGGCCATCGTCGGTGGAACGACGACGATCTACGGACCCGTGCTGGGAGTGGTGCTCCTCACGATCCTGAACGAGGTCGTCCTCAGGGAAATGGGGTTCGAGCAGGCCCGGCCGCTGATCTACGGCGCCATCCTGATCGCGTTCGTGCTGTTTCTTCCCAAGGGACTGGAAAGCCTCGTGCAAAGAGTCCGCAATCGTTGGGCAAGGAGGGCCGGTGCCGATGTCAGCTGAAGGTTCCAATGGTGCGCCCATCCTGGAAGTGGCGGGACTCGTCAAGCGGTTCGGAGGCGTTACCGCCGTAGACGGGCTCGATCTCGTGGTTCAGCCTGGAGAGATTCGCGGGTTGATCGGCCCGAACGGTGCCGGAAAGACGACAACGTTTAATACAATCAGTGGATTCTATGCGCCGGATGGCGGCACAATTCGGTACTGCGGGGAGGACCTCGCCGGTCTTTCCATGCATCGAATTGCAGCCAAGGGTCTCGTGCGCACGTTTCAGCATGCGACACTCTTCCTCGAGATGCGGGTTTGGGAGAACATCGAGGTCGGTTGTCACCTGGAGGTCAGGCCGAACCCGTTTGCGGCGGTTTTCCGTCGACGTGTATCCGGTACGCGCGCAAGTGATCGGGTCAACGAATTGCTCGCATTCTTCGGCCTCGAGGCGCAGCGCAATTCCCTTGCATCGGAACTGCCGTATGGACAGCAGCGGGCTCTTGGCATGGCGGTGGCACTCGCTGCCGGCCCGGAGATGCTGCTTCTGGATGAGCCGTTTGCCGGGATGAATCCCGAAGAGACCCGGCAGATGATGAAATTGGTATCTCAACTGCGGGAACGCGGCCTCACCGTGCTGTTGGTCGAGCATGACATGCAGGCGGTGATGGGGCTCTGCGACCAGAATACCGTGATGGACTTCGGCCGGTTGCT
>CAZPXZ010000079.1:0-219 GCA_964590405.1 uncultured Rhodobacterales bacterium
TTGCTCCGTCAAAATGATCACATTCTCTGTCACGCTGATATTGTTTCAAAAATGACATAAAACATAACGAAAATCAAATTGTTGCGGTTCGTGCAGACGCGAGGCAGGGGTGCTCTTCTGCACCGGTGTTGGCCGGTGGCACGGTGCCTCCGTGTGAATTGCCTTGACAACGGAAGTGAAGAATTCTTGGGAACCACAGGCGAATTCAACTGCGCACAG
>CAZPXZ010000079.1:307-16910 GCA_964590405.1 uncultured Rhodobacterales bacterium
CGTGGATTCGGTGTCCGAGTACAGTGGCGTGGTCCGTACCCCGCGGTCGACCAGTGGCAGTGTGCGCGAGTCATTGTTCAACGCCAGACGCAAGGAGACTACGCCATGTCCAACCGCACGATCCGTATGACCGACAAGATCGATGACTATCTCCATTGGGCATCCGCCCGCGAATCCGACCTGCATCGGCGCTTGCGGGAGGAAACCGCAGTGCTCGAACATGGAGGCATGCAGATTTCTCCGGTACAGGGGCAACTCATGCACATGCTGGTTGGCCTGATCGGTGCGCGGCGAGCGATCGAAATCGGAGTCTTCACTGGCTACAGCGCGCTCTGCGTAGCGCTCGCACTGCCGGAGGACGGAGAACTGGTTGCGTGCGATGTGGACGAAGAGTGGACAACCATCGCTCGGCGCTACTGGAGCGAGGCAGGTGTGGATTCGCGAATACGACTTGCGATCGCTCCGGCGGCGGAAACCCTCGACACGCTCGTTCGGGAAGGCCGCACGGGTACTTTCGACTTTGCCTTCATCGATGCCGACAAGACAAATTATGAACTGTACTACGAGCGTTGCCTCGAACTCCTGCGGCCGGGTGGACTGGTGCTGATCGACAATGTCCTGTGGGGTGGGGCTGTAGCCGACGAGGGCGGCGGTTCAGAGGAGACCCTGGCATTGCGGGAGTTCAATGCCAGACGGAGAAGCGACACGCGCGTCGAGTCCTGCATGCTCCCGGTCGGCGACGGTGTCACCGTCGCAAGAAAGCTTCATTGAGACATTGGGCGTGGCCCGATGGGTGTGGTGCCATCGGGAAGGACTGAATCGTCGTATGTGGAAGCGTCTCAGCGAAGCAGTGACTTGAGATTCGTGCCCGGATCGGCAACCTGCGCCGGGTCGGGATCCTTGCCGCTCTCGAGCAATCGCTTCGCGATCATGTACGGTCTCGGATCGTTGATTGCGTCGACAGCAAGAAACGTGGTGCCGGCGAAATACCAGATCGAGACCGCACCGGTTCGGTTTCCCGGCCGGATCACGGTCGCATCTGCCCCGGAAGAGATGCCGGCGATCTGCAAATGCGAGTCGTACTGGTCGGACCAGAACCAGGGTGTCGGCAAGTACGGTTCGTCAGCCCCGAGCATGTTTGCGGCGGCGCACTTGCCCTGATCAATGGCGTTCTGCACCGATTCCAGGCGAATGCGGCCATCGCGGAAGGGGAAGGAGGTGCAGTCTCCCGCAGCGAATATCCGGGGGTCCGACGTGCGGCAGAACTCGTCAACCCGGATTCCGTTTTCAATTGCGAGGCCGGTTCTCTCTGCGAGGCGGGTCTCCGGAACGGCGCCGATGCCCGCGACCGCGAAGTCGGCCTCGACGGATGTGCCATCCGCCAACGTAGCGCGAACGCAACCGCCGGATGATGCTTCGAGGGCTGCCAAGGCCGCATTGGTCCGGATCCTGACACCTTCTCCGGTATGGAGGTCATGGATCCGAGCAGCGGTTTCCGGTCCTGCGACGCGACCGAGGAGGCGCGGTGCGGCTTCGATCACGGTGACTTCGACTCCCCGCTTGCGCGCGGTGGCCGCAATTTCCAGTCCGATATAGCCGCCGCCGACAACCAGACAATTTCGCGCTGAGTCAAGCTGGCCCGCAATCGCATCGGAGTCCTCGATTCCGCGAAGGAGGCTTGCCGCCTGCGCGGCGCGGCCGGATGTCGAGGGAAGACGCCTGGGACGGCACCCGGTTGCGAGTGCCAGTCGGTCGTAACTGATCGTGGTTCCGTTCTGGAGCAGGATGGTCCGCGATTCCCTGTCGATCGATTCGCAGCACGTTCCGACATGGAGTTTGATCTCCTGTTCCTCGTAGAACGCACCGGGTTTCAGGAACAGCCTGTCCGTGTGGGAGTCACCAGCGAGATAGGCCTTGGAAAGAGGTGGGCGCTGGTAGGGGAGGTGCGGTTCGCCACAGACGAGTGTGATCCGACCCGAATGGCCCTCCTTGCGGAGTGATTCGCAAATCGACAAGCCCGCCTGACCGCCGCCGATGACGACCATGTGGAGGTGCATTGCTGGTTCGTGCATGGCGTATGCCTCCGGTTCGAAGCTTGCGCGGGCATTCGAGTGTTGGCCGCAGGGCAGGGTGCGTTCCGCCCGGGAGCCTCCTGCGCGGTCGCAGAAGGGGGGATGATCCTGTTCGGCCGGAACGCAGTCTTCCGCCGGTCGCTCCTATCCTTGAGAGACCGCCGGTTCCACCCGGCAGGCCGCGAATTTGAACTCCGGAATTTTGCCGTAGGGATCCAGTTGCGGATTCGTGAGCATGTTGGCAGCGGCCTCCACGAAGGCGAACGGTACGAAGACCATGTCTTCCGCAATCGCGCGGTCTGCTCGGGCCATCAGTTCGATACGTCCGCGCCGTGTCTCGATTCCGATCAGGTCACCCGGCGCCACACCCAGTCGCCGCATGGTCGAGGGGTGAATCGACGCGTTTGCTTCCGGTTCGACAGCATCGAGCACCTTGGTGCGACGGGTCATGGACCCGGTATGCCAATGCTCGAGTTGTCTTCCCGTGGTCAGGATGAGCGGATACGAATCATCGGGCAGTTCTGCCGGCGGCGTTGATTCTGCTGGCGCGAACCGTGCCCGTCCATCCGGTCGGGGGAATCCGTCTCCGAAGACAACCGGCTGACCGGGATCCTCCGGGGAGAGGGAAGGATAGGTAACCGCGTTTTCCCTCTCCAGTCGTTCCCAGGTGATGTTGTCGAGCGACGGCATGCCGCGCTTCATCTCGGCAAAGACTTCCGATGGGTGCGTGTAGTTCCAGGGAAGCCCCAGGCGCTGGGCGATATCCACTACAATTTGCCAGTCTTCCCGGGCCTCGCCCGGTGCGTTCAACGCCTTGCGGCCCATCTGGACCTGACGATTGGTGTTGGTGACGGTGCCGTTCTTCTCCGGCCATGCGCTTGCGGGAAGGACAACATCGGCGTATCCGGCTGTCTCGGTCAGGAATATGTCCTGTACGACGAGATGTTCCAGTTTTGCCAGAGCTTCCCGTGCATGCGACACGTCGGGATCCGACATCGCAGGATTCTCACCCAGCACGTACATGCCACGGATGTCGCCAGCGTGCACCGCATCCATGATCTCGACCACGGTGAGGCCGGGCTGCGGGTCGATTTCCACATCCCACAGATCGCCGAACAGTCGCTGTGGACCAGGAAGCGCAACGCTCTGGTAGTCCGGGAGCACCATCGGAATGAGGCCGGCATCCGAAGCCCCCTGTACGTTGTTCTGTCCCCGAAGCGGGTGCAACCCCGTCCCCGGCCGACCGACATGGCCGCAGGCAAGAGCGAGATTGATGAGGCAGCGCGCATTGTCGGTTCCGTGAATGTGCTGACTGATCCCCATACCCCAGAAGATCATGGCAGATTTCGCTCTGGCGAAGGATCTTGCGACTTCGCGAACTGTGATCGCGTCGATTCCGGTCTCGTCCTCCATGTCCTCGGGTCGGTAGCGGGCGACCGTGGCGCGCACTGCCTCGATATTCTCTGTGAAGCCGGCAATGTACTGACGGTCCTGGAGACCTTCTTCAAAGATCACATGCAGTATGGAGTTCAGGAGGGCAACGTCCTTGCCGGCACGGAACTTGAGCCGGTGGGTGGCGAAGCGGCTTAGCCCTACGCCACGCGGGTCCATGACGATCAGCGTTCCGCCCCGCTTTGCGAACTGCTTGAAGTAGGTCGCGGCAACCGGATGGTTCTCGACCGGGTTTGCGCCGATGACGATTGCGCAGTCGGCATTCTGGATTTCGTTGAACGTCGCGGTCACGGCTCCGGACCCAACATTCTCCATCAGGGCAGCGACGGAGGATGCGTGACACAGTCGCGTACAATGGTCGACATTGTTGTGTCCAAATCCCTGGCGGATCAATTTTTGAAACAGGTAGGCCTCCTCGTTGGAACACTTGGCCGAGCCAAAGCCCGCCACGGACTTCCCACCATTCCTGGTTCGGAGTGCGGCGAGTCCTCCCGCGGCACCGTCAAGGGCTTCCTCCCAGGTCGCCTGCCGAAAATGGGTCCAGGGATTGGAGGGATCGACGTTCAGCCCCTTCGGTGGAGCATCGTTCCGCCGGAGCAGGGGCACCGTGAGCCGGTGCGGATGGCCTGCATAGTCAAAGCCGAATCGGCCCTTGACGCAGAGACGCCCGTCATTGGCAGGGCCGTTGGCGCCATCGACCCTGCGGATGCGGTCGTCCTTGATCTTGTAGGAGATCTGGCAGCCAACACCGCAATAGGGGCAAACCGAGCTGACTTCCCGATCGAAGTCCGCGCTGTCGCCAGTCTCCTTCACGCTCATTTCACTTGCAGGCATGAGCGCGCCGGTCGGGCAGGCCTGCACGCACTCGCCGCAGGCGACGCAGGTGGACCCGCCCATCGGGTCATCGAAGTCGAAAACGATGCGGGAATCCCTACCGCGTACCGCCATGCCGATGACATCGTTGACCTGCACCTCACGACAGGCTCGCACGCAGAGCCCGCAATGAATGCAGGAATCCAGGTTGACTCGCATGGCGACGTGGCTGCTGTCCAGTAGCGGAATCCGTTCGCCCTCGACTGCGGGATAGCGGCTTTGCAGAACGTCCTGGGTTTCGGCCATGCGCCAGAAGTGCGAGGACCTGTCCCGGGCATGCGCGCGCTCTGGCTGGTCGGCGACGAGGAGTTCGATCACCGACCGGCGCGCCTTCATCGCGCGCTCGGAACGGGTGTAAACGATCATGCCCGGTGTCGGAGTGCGGATGCAGGATGCGGCCAAAGTGCGCTCATTCTCGATCTCGACCATGCAGGCACGACAGTTGCCATCCGGCCTGTAACCAGGCTGGTCGGTGTGGCAAAGATGAGGAATGCGGAAGCCCTCTCCATTGGCCACGTCCCAGATCGTCTGTCCTGGCAGCGCGGCGACTTCCTTTCCGTCCAGCGTGAAGTTGATCGGCTGCGATGCACCATTCGATTGCGTGGCCATGGTTCAGATTTCCTCTGGAAAGTGCTTCATCGTCAGTAATATCGGGTTTGGGGCCGCCTGACCGAGGCCACAGATCGAAGCGTCGGCCATGACCTCACACAGATCCTCGAGCAGGTTTGCATCCCACCGGTCCGCCTGCATGAGTTTGACGGCCTTCTCGCAACCGACGCGGCAGGGCGTGCATTGGCCGCAACTCTCATCCTCGAAGAATCTGAGCATGTTGAGCGCTGCATCGCGGGCACGGTCATGGTCCGACAGGACGACGATGGCAGCCGAGCCAATGAACGTGTCGTGCGGTTGGAGCGTGTCGAAGTCGAGCGGGATGTCATCCATGGAAGCAGGAAGGATGCCTGATGATGGTCCACCGGGCTGGTAGGCCTTGAATCGGTGGCCTTCCGGCATGCCTCCTGCCGCCCGGATGACGTCCCGGATGGTGGAACCCGCCGGCAGCAGGTACACGCCCGGATTCTCCACTCGTCCCGAGACCGAGTAGGACCGTAATCCCGTGCGGCCATTGTGCTCAACACCGCTGAGGATTTCCGGGCCCTCCCGACATACCCGCGCGACCCAGTACAGGGTCTCCACATTGTGCACGAGCGTCGGTCGGCCGAATACCCCCACCTGTGCGACATAGGGTGGACGATGACGTGGTAGTCCTCGCTTTCCTTCGATGGATTCGATCATCGCCGATTCTTCGCCACAAATGTATGCGCCGGCACCTCGCCGTAGTTCCAGGTACCCGGGAGTTGCGATCCCGGCTGCCTCGAGGGCGGCGATCTCCCGTCGCAGGATCTCAAGCGAAGCCGGGTACTCGTCCCGGATGTAAAGGTAAGCGCGTTCCGCTTCGACCGCCCACGCCGCAATGAGAGTTCCCTCGAGAAACAGGTGTGGGTCGCGTTCGAGGTAATAACGGTCCTTGAACGTACCGGGTTCACCTTCGTCGCCGTTCACGGCGAGATAGCGGGGACCGTCTTCCGCACGGACGAAGGACCACTTGCGTCCAGACGGGAAACCTGCACCGCCGAGGCCGCGAAGCCCGGAGGCAAGAACCGTTTCCTGCACGGTATCCGGTGCAAATTCACCGGTACGGCATCGGCTGAGGAATTCGTACCCGCCCGAGGTACGATACGCGTCTAGTCCCGGGTATGCGGGAATGCGGGGATGAAATTCCTGGGCGGCAATCACCGCTGCTGCTGCGTCCGGCGTCGCGTGGTCGACATGGTTGTGGCCGACCTCGATTGCCGGAGCGGTGTCGCAGCGTCCCATGCAGGGTGCGCGGACTATGCGCACATGGGTGGACGGATGTCGGTTCCGGAGTTCCGCCATCAGGTCCTGGGCGCCGGCCAGTTCGCAGGACAGGGAGTCGCAGACCCGTATGGTGACGGGCGGCGGCGGGGCTTCGCCTTCCTTCACCACGTCGAAATGCGCGTAAAATGTCGCGACTTCGTATACCTCTGCCTGCGCAAGACGCATTTCCTCGGCCAGTGCGCGAAGATGCGCTGCAGACAGATGACCGTAACGGTCCTGTATGAGGTGGAGGTGCTCAATCAGGAGATCACGGTCTCGCCGCCGGTCGCCAAGCAAATCCCGGACGTCCTGGAGCGCACTGTCTTCGTACTGCCTGCCCTTGGGAGTGCGGCGTCCGCGTCCTCGGCCTGACTTCCAGACTCCGGCACCGTTCGAATTGTGGGCAGATGGCTTCTCTGACATGGGCGATCCTCTATTGCCGTGAGGCAATGGAACCACTAAATCCACACGGATGCAATACCGTTCTGCCGAACGCACCTTCGTCCCAGCCTATCGCACGATCTCTCTGGCAATCCTCAGCAGTGTTTCCAGCACGGGTGACGCAGGGTTGGAATGGTGGAAAACGATGCCCACCGGTGTTTGCGCCACCGGTTCGGTCAAGGGCAGACAGCTGGCTCCCGGCACGGGGAGTGTCTCGGCGAGAATTTCCGGAGCGACAGTCGCGACCGATCCATTTGCAACCTGTGCCAGAGCCACGGTTAGCGCGTTTGTCTCGAGCCTGGGAAGTGGAGAGCCACCTGTTGCCGCCGTGAAGATCTCGTCGAGCCGCTGTCGGTTGCGCATGTCACGTGACAGGAGACATAGTGGAAGCAGGGCTGCCTCCTTCCAGGTTGCGGTGCCGGACAGTCTTGGTGCCAGGGAATGCGGCGCCAACAGTACATAACGCTCTTCGTAGAGGCTTACGGCACGTGTCGCGGCGGGCCGGGCACTGTCGAGATACGTAACTCCGGCTGTGATGGTGAAATTGTTGAGTTCCTGGTGGATTTGCGAGGCCGACATGGATCGAACCTCGATCTGGAGATCGCGATGCACGCCCATCAACCGGGCTGCAATGTGGCCGGCCCAGGGCAGCGCCGTCGGAACTGCACCAATGGCGATGCGGCCGGAAAGGGTTCCCTTTGCTTGCGAAATCTCCAGGCGCAATCGTTCCGCATCGGCCACCATGCGACGCGCCCAGCGGAGAGCGATTTCGCCTTCGGGCGTGAAGCCCATGAACCGGTTGCCGCGCCGAACGATTGGGGTTCCGAGCTGTAGTTCCAGGTTGCGGATCCGGGTCGAGAAGGCGGGCTGAGAAATGCCGCACTGCTCGGCTGCACGGGCAAAGTGCTGGTGGCGCCCGAGAGCCTCGAGAAGCCGCATGTCACGTAAATCTGTCATGCCGGGTGGTTCTCGCAGAAGATCGTTCCGTTTGTTCGGCCGGTTTCACGCTGGAAGTCGCTTCTCGTCCTGCGACCTCGTCACATTATCCCAATCGACGAACACAAGCCCGCTGGAAGGGATGTGTTCGTCTGGCCGACCAGGCCCGAGGCGCACCGGTCGGTTGGAGTGTTCCCTGCCGACGAATGCCGGCGACGCGATCGCTTCCGACGAGAGGGGAACGGAACGGTCGCTCAGGCTGACTTGCAGGGATCGAGTTCCTGGTCCTTTCGACACTCATGGCAAAGAGCTCGATCCTGCATCTTCAACGCGATCCTTCCGTAGATCTGCCAAGGCTTGCGACCCCACATCCGGGGCACTACGCATCTGGAACGCGTCCGTCAGGCAGTTGGGGTTGTATCCTCAAGTGTTGTCTCTGTGGCCACCGAGACTTGGCGTGCACGGAACCTCGCGAGATGCGCGCCGAGCAGACCCTGGTTTCGTGCCGTTCGCCCTCGGGGATGCTGTAAGGGAAACGTCGCGTGCCAAAGCCGCAAACGAGGCCTTGGAGCGGGATTCTCGGCCATCGACCGGCGCGATTCGGGATAAAGGGCAAAGATGTACCTGCCCGCCCGCACGAGCGCTACCGCGGATGGGCGTCCGTTGTATGCGAACCTGTGTTCAGTCGATTTCATCCTCGGAGACGATCCACGGCTCCTGCAGGGCGGCCTCGCGCCATTCGAGGAAGGCCGGCAAGCGGAACAGTGCGTCGCGGTACGCCGCACAGATGTCGTCGAGATCCACTCCATACGTGTCGAAGCGGGTAGCTAACGGAGCGTACATCGCGTCCGCAGCGGTGAACGCACCGAAGAGGAATTCACCGCCATCACCGAAGCGCGAGCGGCAGTCTCGCCAGATTTCGCATATGCGGTCGATATCGGCATCGACACCAGGTCCACGTCCCTTGCCATTCAGGTCATTCCGGCGCAGATTCATTGGCATTTGTGAACGAATCGCTCCAAATCCCGCATGCATCTCGCAGGCCACGGCTCGGGCAACCGCACGGGTATCGCGGTCCGCTGGCCAGAGACCTGCCTCCGGATAGATCTCGTGGACGTATTCGATGATCGCAAGAGTCTCCCAGACGGTTTGTTCTCCATGAAGCAGAACCGGCACGCAGCGAGACGGCGAGATGGCGGCGATCGCGTCCTTCCAGTTTTCGTCGAACAGGGGGATGAGCGATTCGGTGAACGGAATTCCCGCTTGGCGAAGGGCAAGCCATGGACGCAGTGACCAGGAGGAGTAGTTCTTGTTTCCGATGACGAGGGTAAGGTCGCTCATTGCGTCTTCCTTGCGCTTGCTGCCTGGACTTGGCGCCGGGCACTATAACCGTCGTCGTGTTCCGGGTCCCCGGTCGCGCCTGGTCGGAATGGCGCGATCCGCTCCGGGAGATGATTTGCCGGGGCACAGGCGCAATCCCTTGCACCGGAACGAGGTCGGATTGACGTTTCGTCGTTCTCACAATGCATTGACCTACATGAACCTGCTTTGGCCATACGGGGCTGCAACCTGAAGAGTACTGGTACGGTGATCAGACAAAATGCAGGTCTCTTCAGAACTGAGACTACAACCGGCACAATGCGACGATGAATTGCGGACCTCGAGCATCAATCGTGATTCCACGACCCGTTGATGGCGGCCTGGTCAGAGGTCAAGCGCATCAATGCGTGCAGATGTGTTCAACGAACGGTCCGGATTCTTCCGGGCGATCAACTGGGACATTCATGGGCGCCGAAGCGGCGCATCGAGAAACATCGAGGCAATCCGAATCCGGCGGTGGCGCAGTTGGCTGGATACGACCATCCATCGAGTGGCAGACGGGTGTGGCAAGGGGACGATCAACTTGACTGGATGGAATTGACTTCAATCCCCCGCGAACGCGATCAATCGCCCGCAAACGAGCGCTCCCAGCCAACAAACCATCGAGAGGATGGCGTGTCCGGCCAGGCGGGTGCGTGGGGCGTCCTTGAGCAGGAACCCGTGGGTCCGACACACCGCGAGCGTAGACAGGACCCCGAGTGCGATGAAGGTCAGCTTGAGTTGCAGGAATCCGACGGCGCTGTACTCCCGTGCCCGGATCGAGAACAGCAGCGGTCCCGTGATCAGGGCGAGGGCCAGCCCGCTTGCCGCAACGGGTGCGAGCACTCGCATCACTGCTTCGCGAGAGATGCCGTTCCAAACGCCAAGAAGCCGCAGATTGAGCGGCACGACAGACCCGACCAGCAAGGCGACGGCGAAGATGTGTGCGGCGTTGACGCCGGCATAGCCCCACCGGGAACTCCGCAGAGTTTGCGCCAGGGACGTCCCCTCGAGCGCTGCGAACAGGGCCTCCAAGATCTCAATCGCGGTCGGGGTAAAGGACGTACTCCCGTCCTCCCAGGGACAGCCGTTCCACCTTGATCAGTTTCTCCGAGAGATCGGCGGCCGGTTCGCCGATCAGCCGGATCTCGACTCCGACGGCCAGATCGCCGTCTTCGAGGCCGGCGCGTTCGTTGCGCCAGGGTTGACCTACCTCGGCCGTCCACTCCTCTCCCTCGACGTCGATCTTCAGGATTCCGTGGGGATTCCCCAAGCGGACAGTCTTGATGATGCCAGTCAAGTCGATATTTCCGCCGGTTGTCCACGACCAGCCGTGATGGGCCAGAGTGCCAACCATCGGGGTCGCGAGTCCCAGTGCCAAGACCGTTACGAACAAAAGCCTCATCATGGTGCGCCTCCCGTGCTTCAATCCTAACTGGAAAGATCGCGTCACACGACCGGGCATTCAAGTCGATCCCTGCCGGTAGTCCATCACGATTTGGGGACAGAGATCTGGAAAATTGATGACCCTACGTTGGTGTCGGCGGGCCGGTTCGGTGAGATTGTTCCTGTGCTGAAGGCGTTCGGAAGATCTTTCTCTCGAACCGGGTGCAGAACGTTGCCGCGACGAAGCCTGAGGACTTGCGCCATTTGCAGAGAGTCTGGATGTGCTGGTCCTTTCCCCATTCTTTCACTTGCATCCCCGAGCACTTGGCAGTAGTTGGATCGGGCCCGGTTTGTGGGCCGGACGACACTACCCCGGTTTGGCCGTTCGCGCGTCTGCATCTTGGCGAATGCTGTCTATTGGGATTGTTCTTGCGAGAAGGCGGGAACACGCCAGATCTCCCTACCGTCCGAATACTCTTGGCAGAGATGTCGACGCGTCCGGCATGATCACTCGTTCGACAGCGCGATCTCTGCGCTCTTCACCATCCGTTTCGCGCATGTCGAACGATCCGCTGGGTGGCCGGTCCGTCCACAATGCGAACTGCAAGCCGTGAAACAGCGCACACTCGAGATCGATCTTCGCGCCGTACCGCGCAACACTTGGGGCGCGGGGACCAGACCAGCGTCACCCTGTTCTCGCGCATCGACGCATGGTCTTCGCGATCCGTCGCCATCCCATGACTCAGCGAGCAGCGCCTGTCGCGGTGCCGCACGCGCTTCAGATCGCGCGCCAGTTCTGCCACCGCGACGCAGCTTGTCGGCCTGTCCTCGCCGAAATGGGGAACGCATGCCATGAACGGCATGTCCCCGTCTCTTGCCTACGGAAACCGGTGGATCGGGACGCCAGCGCATTCGTCCCTCGGGTCCGCTTTCACCGAAACGAGAACGCGTGGTGCAACAGGGAGTTGCGCAGCGATGCGCATTCCCCCCGCGAACCATGTGCCCAGAACCCCCGCCCGTGGACTGTGAGGACAAGCTTCCGAGGGAACTCGTGGTACATACCTGCACCGCCGCGCTCCTGCGTAGTCCTGACGCTGTTGACGCGGGATTGCAATCAGTTGCCCTGACGCAATGGCCTCCAGGATCTTCGGTTCCGGGGCCCATGGCGCTGCGTCCGCGTTACACGCTTCCCGTTGACGCAGGAAGTTTGACATGGACGGTAACGATATCCACGTCGTGATATTGCTGGTGGCGCACCGAGGACGACAGGTGCCTCAGCAACCGCAATGATACCCTGCGTTCGACCGGCGCTTCGTCGCCCTGGTCGCCAAGCAGTGCAAGGCGGTCCTGGATGTTCTCTCCCCTCGGGGCGACCGAGAATTCCAGCACCGCGCCGCCGTTTCCTCGATAGGCGACAAGGCGCAGTCGGCGCTTTTCGCGGGGTTCTTCCAAATTTTCGGGCTTTAGGAGGCTAAGCAAAGCCTCTTCTCCCACCGCGCCGAGGCGGGCCGCCATCACGCTGTCCCAGCCCTGTCGCGACGCGAAGGAACGGAGGAAGTCCTGGATTGCGGACAGGGCGGCGAGTTCGGGTTCTGCTTCCATCCTGCTTCGGCGCGCTGCGGTCATTTCCAGGAACAGGGTCATGAAGATCGCAGCCAGCCCGCCCGCGGTCATCCCGTTGGAGAGCAGACCACCTGCGAATTGCGACACCAGTTCGGGAAACACCATGCCGTTCTGAAACCCGACCCCAATCCAGAAGGCGACGCCCATGATGAGCCCCTTGCGGTAGTCGAGCCCCTCCTGGAGTAGCACCTTGATGCCGACCAGGAACAGCATCGCCATCAACACAGCGAGATATCCCGCGACGACGGGTCCGGGTATCGCCAGGACAACTGCGAGCGCCTTGGGAACCAGCGCCAAGAGAATGAACAGTGCCCCGGTGGCGACTCCCACGCTGCGAGCCGCTACTCCCGTGATTTCTGCGAGCGACGCACTCGCCGAGAGGGCACTGTTCGGCACGCTTCCGGCGAGACCGCACAGAAGGTTACTCACTCCGTCGACATTCACTCCGCCTTGCACCGCCCGGAAATCCACCGCCCGGCGCTGTTTCCACGATACGCTTTGGATGGCGATGCAACTGCTGATCGAGCGAAGGGTAACGATCAGCGTAACCAGCAGGAATGCCGGCAGCAATGACCAGAATGCCGGTCCGAATTCGAGGTCGAGACCCGGCCACTCGATGCTGGGAATTCCAATCCACGCGGCGTTGACGACGCGTTCCGTGTCGTACAGGCCGAAAAGTGCAGCCAAGACCGAGCCCGCGATGACCCCGATCACGGGCGCCCAAAGCCGCAGGACTCCGGTAGCCTTCAGCGCGATGCACACCATCACCACCACCGTGGCGATGGCGCAAATCGGTGCCACATGCACCGGGCTCGCGTTGGGCACCTTGGACAGCATTCCGAATACCACCGGCATGGCAGTGACCGGCATCAGCATCAGAACCGTTCCCGAAACCGTTGCGGTCAGAACTCGGCGGAACAGCGCGATGCGCGCCGACAGGACGAACTGCAGGAGCGCGGAAATGACTACGAGAGTCGCCAGCAGCGCAGGTCCACCTCTTTGGATCGCCTCCACGCACAGCCCGATGAAGGCGGCGGAACTGCTCATCACGATGATATGGCCGGATCCAATCCGACCGTAACGAACCGCTTGCAGGGCCGTTCCCGCTCCGCACACCGCCACCGACGCGAATACCGCCCATGTGAGGTAGGATTCGCTCGCCCCGCCCGCCCGCATGATGATCGTCGGGATCAATATCGGGATGGCAATGACGAGGGCGGTGAGCTGCACGCCTAGGCCGAGGGCGAGCGCCGCCGGAATCCGGTCGTCTGGTTGGAAATTGATGCCGGAACTGCCGGCCGGGCTGTCTCCGGTCATGTCACCGGTGAATCCCTGCGACGTAATCAGGCCGGCACAAGACGTGGAACTGCATTGGCTCCTCGGCGGCTTCGCGATTCGTGCGACTTCTGGTGCGTCCGGCGTCGCGAACCGTGGAGAGTGGTAGTCGGCGTCACATTGTACTCCGCAACGCCCGGCTCCCGGCTACACCTCCACACAGCGTCGGCACCCGACAACAAATCATGCGCCAAAACCCAAGGGCGCGGAAACACCCGCGCCTGAACGCCGGTCAGCTCAGGATCTTCGGGCACACCCGTCTCTGCAATCACGTCCCGCACAGCCCTACAATCCCTCGATCCGACACACAAACAGCCGATTGTCGTACGATACCGCCGATCGAACGAAAATGAGAGTGGCCTGCGGCTTCACAAGGCTCCGGTTGAAGTTCACGCCAATAACGCGAGAGAGTATCTCTCTAGTGATATTATTGTTTTTGGGGATTCCATTTCCCTGTGGAGTATGGTTCAATGGCTCTTGGCGAACGCCGTACAGTTTTCGAAGGGGAGCAGAACGACAATGGCAAAGGGCAGGAGAACGCAGATCGTTCTGAGCGGGGAAGAGCGGGAGCATCTTGAGAGGATCTAGACCGATCCGCATTCGATCCTCCAGCACGTCCCGAGGGCAACGATCATCCTTCATCTCGGCGACGGCCTCACCCTGTCGCAGAAGATGCGGGCTACGGGCATGTCGAAGCCGACGGTCTGGCGGTGGTGGGACCGCTTCCTCGAGGAGGGTGTTGACGGCCTGCTGCACGACATTCCCCGAAGAAGGGGTCGCAAGCCGATATCGCAGGAGAAGGTCCGGGAACTGATCGAGCTTGCGATGTCGCCGCCGCCGGAGCACAGCAGTCACTGGACGCTGCGGGCGCTGGCGAAGAGGCTGGGGATCGCCGTCTCGACGGTGTTCAGCATCCTGAAGCGCAACGGCCTGCAACCCCACCGGGTCAAGACATTCAAGGTTTCCCGCGACCCGAGGTTCGAACTGAAGGTCCGCGATGTCGTCGGCCTCTACGTCAACCCGCCGGACCACGCTGTCGTCATCTCGGTGGACGAGAAGACACAGATACAGGCGCTTGGGCGGACGCAGACGCCCCTGCCGATGAAGCCCGGCCATTCCGAAACGCGAACCCACGACGACAAGCGCAACGGGACCGCCTGTCTGATGGCGGCCCTTTATGTCGCCACCGGAACGGTCACCGGCCAAATGGTCGAGCGCCACCGCTCGGAGGAGTTCCTCGCCTTCCTCGACCTCGTCTGCGAGGGGATCAAGCCCGGAACCCCGGTTCATGTCATTCTCGACAACGTCTCCTCCCACAAGTCGGCCGAGGTGAACCAATGGCTGAAGGACCACCCGGACTGGTGGTTCCATTTCACCCCGACCTCTGCCTCCTGGATGAACGCCGTCGAGGGTTTCTTTTCCAGGCTCTCGAGGCAGAGGCTCAGGCACGCGATCTTCAACTCGCTCGACGAGTGCATCGCGGCGATCGAGGGCTACATCGAGCATCACAACGCCGCTGATGCCCGCCCGTTCCGCTGGAGCAAGGAGCCCGAAGATCTCGTGGAGGCGTGGAAAAAGGGGCACCGGAAGCTGCAGGAATCGGCATCGTAAAAAAGAATCAGACCACTAGCCCGGGTCGAGGAAAGGCGGATGGCCGACGCGGGTGCGAATTCGATCTGGGACGACATCGTTGCCGGGGAGAGCGCCTAGCCCGACGCGGAACTCGCGCTGAAGGAGGCATGACCGGACAGGCGGGACGGAGCCGGAAGTAGCGCTGCGTGACGTGCTCGCCTTCCGAGTGGCGGGCGATCAAGGCGCGGGCACGGAAGGAGAGCATGGACGCCTCCACGTACATCCTGGCGCGGGTCCTGGACGGCGAGGCCCCGGACGGACCCCCGAATCCGGAGGCCGGGAACCCGATGGCGCTCACCGGCGCCGAGCAGCGCGTAGCAGTTCGAGATCCTTCAGCGGTGCTTTGAGGGCTGCGGCCCGCTAATTCAGGCACCGTTCATCAAGGGGCGCGACATGACGATCGGCCAGGGCTTCAGTATCCTGACGCGGTCCATGAGCGCGGGCGGCAAGCTTGGAGCCCGCCATGACCCCGAACGCGCGGCCGCGAGCATCGTAGGCGCTGTCCCCGGACCAGCAGCGCGAGATGCACGACGCGGTCCTCGGCATCTCGCGGATTCAGCCGGATCCGAAGCTGCCGGGGCATCCCGAGACGTGGCTTCTCCGAGTTAGCGTACAGCTCCTGTGCCAGATGCGCTTCGAGGCCATGGAGCGGAAAGGGGGGGGACGGAGGAGCTTTACGCCCTTCTGCGGAATTCCTTCGGAGAGGAGGGAAGCCGGTTCGAGGCGTGGTCAATCCGGACCAGCCTGGACAGTTTCTCCAAAGCCAGATTAGCGCACCTCGCATGCCCGGATCACCAAGAATGTTCGAGGGGCTGATACCGGTCACGGTGAGAGTGTCATCGCGGCGAATTTTGCCGGAAGGCAGAACGAAGTAGTGCTTGGCACGGTGTGTATCGTGGTCCATTGCATCCGCAGTGAAAAGAGACAGCAGCAATAAGCGATGAATGTGAAGAGGAAGCTGAAACCACCGTTCTTGGTGAGCTGTCGGAGTTGGGAATCGCGATCAAGCCACTTCTCCGCAGACTGCCTTGGGCAAGAAAGGCCATAACCACGCTGACCGATGGCCTCGCGGGATCCGGAGCAAAGGCGCTGGGGGTCACGCTTGCATCGCTATCGAAACGAGAACCTTGTGGGAGAGGCGTGGCATGTGGCGGACGCGACGGGTCTGCCGGTTCCGGTCATCCTTAACAAGCTCGTCCGGCAACGGCAAATAGACGAGTTAACCATGGATGCTTTGCGACACGTCGGCGAGAATGCCGACACGGAAGACAAGCATGCCTCTAAGCCAACAGGGGATGCCGAGAGCAGCACAGACAGTTGGTTCTATACGTTTTGCGCGGAAGCCAACATAGTGGACGAGGAGAATGTCCGAAAGGCATTCACGCGTGTTTTTGCTGGCGAGATGCAGGCTCCGGTTCGTTTTCCGCACGGACATTGAGGCTTATGAGTGCCGTGAGCCAATCAGGGGCACAGCACTTCCGCCGCGCTGCATCCGCTAGCATTCAACTCACCCCCGAGCCTCCTGCAATATTCCGGCAGTCGATCGTTTGATCGCGCGTTGAGTTGGTCAGTGTGAGTTCTGGCCGGCTTTTGATCGG
>CAZPXZ010000080.1:0-16800 GCA_964590405.1 uncultured Rhodobacterales bacterium
CCATGTCCGGGATGAAAAGGAGTCGATCAGACGGAAATTGATACTGCACTGCCTGCAAGTTGATGATCTGGCGATCGGACGTGAAAATACAGTACTGCCTGGCGTCGCTGGCTTCGTTCGCCTCATTCCGACCTACCACTTGTTGAGCGGGTTCTTCAAATGGTAAGCGGTTCGTTGGCCGAGTTCTTGATTTCCACCGTGGCAAAGATGAGTTCCGTATCGCCAATGTTCTCAAGGTCGTGCAACATGAACTCGCCCCATCCGAATTCGTAGAAGCGTACGGTACTTGTCTCTCAGGACATGTCGTCAGTCTCGCCCGTTGCATGACGGGGCCGCGACTTCCCGGGTGTGATCGCGACCAGACAAATCTGGGCACATGCCGAAGGTAGGGAACGCCCTCTCCAGGTGCGATTGAAATTCGCCAGACCCTCACCCGATCCTTTTGGAAAGCAGCTCCTACCCAACCTTACCATACCTTGTATCGGACCAGTGCAATGATGACGATTTCTGGACAAGCGCCTTCCCATGCCGCTTTCTGAAGAATTTCCGGCATTGGATTGATACGCGTATCCATAACCGCTTTCAGGTAGACAGGCTTGCGTGAAACCAGGACCCGATGACGTTGCGGTCTCTGGCGACAAGATATGGTTCGGAACTCGCTCCGCTCGATTCAGAATTCCCCGGAACCGGTGCTCCAATGAGACCTACTTCGCAAAGTTCTAACCGGTGTCCAAACCGACCGTCAGTTCCTGCAATTCCCTGGGAGGAGGGCGCCTGTTCCAGGCATTCACGAGAATCGCAACTCCACCATGTCATCCCTGCAAACAGTGAGATCATTGCCCCACTCGTAGAAATGCCCTCCGACCGCACCTAGGCCTACCATGTCATGACAGAAGGGACTGAACAACACGGATTCCGCGATGTATAACGATGCCACTGTGGCACAGTCCCAGATCAGCCGCACCTTGCGCGGCGAAGCGGCACACTCGCGGATTGTCGCGATCCTGTCGCAGGAAGAGTTTGACAGCCGACGGGCATTCGGTCGCAGGATCTGCGAGGAGTTCTCGTTTCTCGATGCGTAGGGCCGCTTGCAGGTTGCAGGCTGCCTGAAGGCTCTGGCGAGCCTGGCGGAGCGATCGTCGAAGATCGTTTTGCCGACTCCTCAAGGCGGTGTAGTGGACACCAGGCCGCGGCAGCTTGCGGTGGAGATCCCGGAGCCGGTCGAGGTTCCGTCGCATCTGGCGAGGATCGGCGCTCTTGACGTCAGGCTGGTTTCGACCGCTTCGGTACGCACCCTTTGGAACACCCTGATCGCGCGGGAGCACCCGCACGGGATGACGATCATTGCCGGCTGCCAGCTCCGCTACCTGGTAGGTTCGGCGCATGGCTGGCTCGGTGCTGCGGGTTTCTCGGCCGCCGCGCTGTGGGTTTCGGTGCGGGACCGCTGGATCGCGTGGAGCGAGGAGCAGCGCCGGGCTCATCTTGATCGGGTGGTGTGCCTGAACCGCCGGCCCTCGGTGCGCTGTCCGCATCTGGCGAGCCATGTGCTGGGCCGCATTCTGCGTCGCTTGCCGCGGACTTCGAGGCGGGCTACGGGTTTCGTCCCCGGCTCGTGGAGAGCTTTGCGGATGCGGGCTCCGATGGCACCTGCCTGCGAGCGGCCAACTTCCTGTGCGTGGGCCAGACCGCGGGCCGTGATCTCCAGAACCGGGAGGAGCGGCGCGGGAAGACGGTGAAGACGGTCTTCCTGTACGAACTGGCCCGGAACTGGCGACGGACGCTGGGGGTTCCCTGGATCGACCATGCGCCGGCACTGGAACCGGGCGAGGGTTTGAACGCGTCGGACTGGGCGGAGAACGAGTTTGGAGGGGCTCCCTTGGGCGATACGCGATTGTCTGTGCGTCTGGTGAAGAGCGTGAGGCTACTGGCGGCCTATCCGGGTCAGAAGATCAACGCCAACAGCGCCAGCGACCGCACCGCGATCAATGCGTTCTACCGGCTGATCGAGCATCCGCCGGAATCCGACGTGTCGGTGTCGAACATCCTGGCGCCGCACCGGGCGCGCAGCATCGCCCGCATGCGTGGGCAGCAGACCGTGCTTGCGATCCAGGACGGGTGTGACCTGAACTTTGCCCGCCGTCCGCACACCGATGGTCTGCAGATCATCGGCAAGAACCAGACCGGTGCCCGGACCCTGGGACTGCATCTGCACGCGACGCTCGCGGTCTCGGAGCACGGGCTGCCGCTTGGCGTATTGCGGCTGGGCTTCGACAGGGTGTCGAAGCAGCGCAACGCCGGGCGCGCAACGGCACGCTGGCTCGACGGGCTGGAAGACACGCTCAGGGCAAGTCGGGAACTGACCCGCCGCACCCGGGTGATCGCGGTCTGCGACCGCGAGGCGGACGTGTTCGAACTGTTCGAGGTCCGGCGTCGCGCTTCCCGGGTGGACCTGCTGGTACGGGCCCGGCACGACCGCTGCCTGGTTGGCGGGCGCAAGCTGTTTGCGACAGTGCTGTCCCAGGCCGTGGCGGGCAACATCGAGGTCGAGATCGCGGGGCTGAGCGAGCGCCCGAAATCGAGCCGGAAGAAGGCGCGACCGGCGCGCAGCAACCGGCTCGCCCATTGTGCATTGCGCTTCCGGAAGGTCGAACTGCCGGCAACCGGCTCGGCGAGCGAACCGGTGACGATGTACGCCGTGCACATCCTGGAGACCAACCCGCCCGCGGACGAGAAGCCGGTACAGTGGTTCCTGCTCACCTCCGTGGCCGTCGACGACGCCCGAACCGCAGCCGAAATCGTCGGCCACTACCTCCAGAGATGGCGCATCGAGGACTTCTTTCGGGTGCTCAAGGCTGGCTGCAAGACCGAGTTCCTGCTGTTCCGAACCGCCGACCGGCTGCAGAGGGCCATCGCCATCAACGCCGTCATCGCCTGGCGGATCATGGTCATGACCTTGCTCGGCCGCCAGGTCCCGGAGTGCGAGGCCGAGTTGATGTTCACCGATCACGAACTCGCGTTCCTGCGCGATTACGCAGCCCAGGCAGGCCTCGCCACGCACGATGACCTCGGCAAGAGCGTGCAACTGGTCGCGCATCTCGGTGGCTACCAAGGGAGAAAGCACGACCCCGAGCCGGGAAACCAGATCATGTGGCAGGGCTACAGCATGCTCACCAAGGCAACCATCGGCCATCGAATCGGAGCCGAGGCGGGCCGGCAACGGGGCTTCGAAGCCGGCAAACGATACATGCTCGAACAGGCCAAAAAACACGTTGCTTAACGAATTTATGGCTACACGGTAGGCCTAGACTGCTGCCTCCCGGAGAAGTCCCCCACATGCTGGAACCCGTGACCATCACGCTGACGATTTCCGGCATCTTCATCATCTCGTTCATGAAAGGCGCATTCGGCGGCGGCTTCGCAACCATCGGCATCCCGCTACTCGCCCTTGTCATGGATCCCCTTGCGGCGGGCGCGCTACTCGCTCCGCTATTCGTTGCGATGGATCTGGCCGCGTGGCAGTTCTGGAAGCCGGCAAACTGGTCAAGACCGGACCTTTCGGTTCTGCTTCCCGGTCTTGTCGTGGGAATCGGTCTCGGCACAATCCTGCTGGATTTCCTGGACGGTCGCGCGATTGCCATACTTGTGGCCCTGATCACGCTCGCCTACTCCGGAATGTGGTTCCTTGGCGACGGGAAAGTGGTGGTCAGACCGCGCTCCAGTCCGAAGGGTCTCGTGGCAGGCATCGGCACCGGTATTTCGACGATGGTCGCGCATGCCGGCGGACCGCCACTTGCTCTGTACCTGCTCCGCCTGGGTCTCCCTGCAACGCTCTACGCCGGCACGACGCATATCGTCTTCTCCCTTGGCAACGCAATCAAGGTCGTGCCCTGGCTTTGGGTGGGGAAAATCCCGCCGAATTTCTGGTGGCTCATGGTCATCGCGCTGCCCGCAGTTCCCGTGGGCGTGCGACTCGGCTGGCTATTGCATGGGAGACTCGACCAAAATCGCCTCTATCAACTCTGCTACGGCCTCCTGGTTGTCACCGGCCTCCTATTGCTCTGGAATGGCCTATCGGGATACTTGTCGTAGGCACGACACCGGCTCCCACCGAGACTTCGCGCGTCCAAGTTCGCATCCCGGCATTCGCGTCGTTATCTCCGACTGGACACGCACGCCGCCAATCTGCCCCGAAACCCGCCTATTCTCCTCTGAAGGACAATCCAGCCCGACCACTCAACGGCCGATTGCATAGGCCTGCATCAGCCGGGGTGTCGCAGCTGCGCGCAGGATGCCGCCGGGGGCCCTCGAGACGGAGGTAAGCCTGCCGGCTGACCAGGGCTCCGCAATCTCGAGGTCATGGCCGCGCCTGCGAAGATCCTCGATTGTTCCGTCCGGGAATCGGCTTTCAATCAGCAGATGGCCAGGCCGGGACTCTCGCGGATAAAAGCTCGCCTGCAGATGTGCCGTGTGAAACAGTGGGCTGTCGATGGCTTCCTGCAGGTTCAAGCCTTGGTGCAGAACACGTAGCAGAAAGATGAGCTGCCACTGGTCCTGTTGATCGCCACCCGGCGTACCGAAGGCAAGCCTTGTACCATCTGCGAGCCGAGCAATCGAAGGTGAAAGTGTCGTGCGGGGCCGGCGCCCCGGGGCGAGCGAATTGGCCAGCCCCCGCTCCAGCCAGAACATTTGTGCACGCGTGTTGAGGGGTACGCCGAGGCCCGGCACCACCGGGTTCGACTTCAGCCAGCCGCCTGAGGGAGTCGCCGATATCAAATTGCCCCACTGGTCAACCACGTCGAGATGAACGGTATCGCGCCGATTTCCCGCCAGGTGTGCCATCGTGGGTTCTCCAATCCCCACCCCCGTTGCAGCGGAAGGAGCCTTGGCACTCCGCGCCAGGAAAGCGTCCGCAAGATGCTCGTGGCCCGGAATCCGGCCCGGATCCTGAACCGTGGATGCGTATTCGGAGATCCGTGCTCGCCGCTCGCAACCATAGGTTTCCGATAGCAGCACCTCCAGCGGAATCGACGTGTGTGCCGGATCCCCGTAATACGCCTCCCGATCGGCAAACGCGCGCTTCAGGATCTCGATGACCAGATGCACGAATGCGCCTCCGTCACGGCCCAGGTCGTCCGGATCGTCCCCCGCCAACATCCTGAGAGACTGCAGCAGCACCGGACCCTGCGACCATGCCCCACACTTCCAGACCGTGTGGCCGTGATAGTCGACGGCCAGGGGAGCCTCGCAACCCGCCCGCCAACCAGCCATATCACTGGCTGTCAGCACGCCCTTTCGTCTCTCGCCCGTCGCGTCGAGGACGCAGGCGCGGCGAAGGTACGAATCGATGGCATCCGCAACAAATCCCTCGTAAAAGGATCGCCGTGCGGCCTCGATCTGTGCCTCCCTCCCGGACACGGATTCCGCCTCATTCAGAAGCCGACGCCAGAATGCCGCGAGATCCGGGTTGCAAAACAGACTGCCCGGCTCCGGCGCTCTCCCGCCCGGAAGCCAGACGGGCGCAGATGTAGGCCATTCGGTCCGGAACAGTTCGGCACATTCGGCAATCTCGGACGCAGCCCGCGGGAGAATGGGATGGCCTGCTTCGGCGGTATGGATGGCAGGCTCGAGCACGTCCCGCAGACGAAGGCGCCCGTGGTCGCGGAGAAGAAGCATCCAAGCCCCGAACGCTCCGGGCACAACCGCCGCCAACAATCCAGAGCCCGGCACCAGCGTCAGACCCTCTCTCCGGTAATGCTCGATCGTGGCAGCAGCGGGCGCCGTTCCCTGGCCGCAGACGGCCATCGGTTCATCCTCCGCCGCAGGCCAGACGAGCACAGGCATTTCTCCGAGCGGCCCGTTCAGGTGCGGTTCGACCACACTCAGTACCAATCCCGCCGCCGTTGCGGCATCTGCGGCTGTCCCCCCTGCCTCAAGGAGTTTCATTCCCACGGCCGAAGCAATCCAGTGAGTCGTCGCGACCATGCCGAACGTGCCCTGCAGTTCAGGCCGTGTTGTAAACGTCATGGTCATCCTCCTACCGCACAAGACCAACAGGCAACTTCATGGGTCGGGCGACTCCCCAATCGGGACCGTCGCAGTGGCGCGACCGGTCATGGCGGTCATCGAAGTGGAACAGCACGGTCCGCAGGAAGTCATGAAAGTGACGGGAACCCATATCTTACATGGTCAATGCCGGACACAGCGCTGCCGTCGACTACGAGGCGGACCCGAATCCGTTGCATGACCCGGCGAAAGCACCGTGCCCCAATAGCAATGCACCAAAGCAATAGTGCACAACGCAAGGAGGAATCGGCTGTCCGAGCATACCGTTGCACCCTGTTCAGGGAATGCCGCATGCCGGCGGACCCACGAGTATCATTGCGGTTGCTGCCACCCGGCGCAGCCGACTCGCACGACGCCAACGCAATCTTCGTGCCAGGGAGTTCGCAAACACCAGCATGACCCGCAATCACCTGCATTTCCTGGTTCTGAATATCGGGCACTTTCTCGACCACTTCTTCATGCTGATCTTCGCGACCGTCGCCGCCCTGCGGCTCACGGAGGACTGGGGCATGAGCTATGCGGAACTCATCCCCTATGCAACACCGGGGTTTGTGGCGTTCGGAGTTTGCGCGATCCCTGCAGGCTGGATCGCGGACAAGTGGAGCCGCGAAGCCATGATGGTCATCTTCTTCATCGGGATCGGGGCCAGTTCGATCGCAACGGCGCTTGCCGACACGCCGCTGGAGATCGCGTTCGGGTTGCTGGCGATTGGCGTTTTCGCCGCGATCTACCATCCGGTCGGTCTCGCGATGGTCGTGCATGGACGGAAGAAGACGGGCATCCCCCTCGCCATCAACGGCATCTACGGCAATCTCGGGGTTGCTTCTGCTGCACTGCTTACTGGCTACTTCATTGATTCGGGCGGTTGGCGCAACGCCTTTGTCTTCCCCGGGGTCGCAACCATTTGCCTTGGTATCGCCTATGCGGCCTTCCTCTGGGCGGGTCGGAGAATCCGGGCCAACGGCGGCCCCCCGGAAACCGCGGGAAACCGCAATGCCCGGGTCGGCACCTCGTCCATCGATCGGGCGACCTTCGTGCGTGTGTTCTCGATCATCGTTTTCACGACCGCGGTCGGCGGCCTCGTCTTCCAGAGCACGACCTTCGCGCTTCCAAAGATCTTCGACGAACGCCTCGGTGCGATTGCAGAAACCGCTACCGCGGTTGGCAGCTACGCGTTTCTGGTGTTCGCGATCGCCGCCTTCGCGCAGTTGCTGGTCGGCTACCTGGTTGACCGCTACTCATTGCGGCTCGTGTTCGTCTTCGTCGCTTGCATGCAAGCTGTCTTCTTTGCTGCAATGATGCAACTCACGGGAGTCGCCGCTCTCGCCGTCGCGGTCGCATTCATGCTGGCCGCATTCGGACAGATTCCGATCAACGACGTTCTTGTCAGTCGGATCACGAAGGGCACCTGGCGCAGTCGCGTCTACTCCATTCGGTACATTGTGAATTTCTCGGTTATGGCCACGACGCTGCCCATCATCGCGGGCATTCATGCGAAATGGGGTTTCGGGGCTCTCTTTGGAGTTCTCGCACTTGCCGCAAGTTGCATCCTGGCGGCCGCGCTGATGCTGCCGCGCACTGCCGAAATCATCCGACGGCCGGTTTCCCCATGAACCCGCAGCGAGAGGACCCTTCGAGATCCGAGCATGGCGTCGGGGTCGTTCACGCGGGAGAATCCGTCGGAATTCTTCCCTATGGCCTCACTGGAACCAGCGCCTGGACAGGTGAGTGCGCCGAATCGAATCGCACAGGACGTTCCTGACCGATACGCACTTCCCGATCCGCCGGCTCCGAAACCTGCGCCGAGCCCGCATCTCGACCCTGAAATCCTGTCAATCAATGCCTGGAACCGCCAGACTTGCTCTCGACTCCGCCACGCTGCCCCGCACTACCAGGGAAACCAGCACGATCAGGTTCCGCGCGACGGGTGCGTCCGATTCCGTCATCATCTTCAAAACAGTCCCCGCACTCACTCTGCCGACATCGAACTGCTGTACGCGGGTCGTCGTCAAGCCAGGGGAATGCAACCCAGAAAGGGAAGATCGTTAAACCCCGTGATGGAAGCATCGTCCGGAAAAGACAGGCCCCGTCGGTGCAACGCGTCGATGGCCCCCTGTGCGAGACGGTCGTTGGTACAGGAAATGGCAATAGACGGCCAGCCCAACGCCTGCAAATCCGTGGCGCAACGAGAGCCTTCGTCCTCGTCAAACCGCCAGGAAATGGCGACCGCCTCCTCCGGCAGGTCAAGGTCCTGCTCGAGCGCCTCCTGCCGAAATGTCCGAAAGCGCAATTCTCCCGTCGAAATCGCCTTGGAACCAGCGATCCGAGCGATGCGGCGATGGCCCCTGTCGTCCAGATGCCGCAGCACCAGGCGAATTCCTTCCGCATCGTCATTCACGGCACTCGGAATCGATCACGGTTCAATTCTCCGGTTGGCCGTCACCACCGGAATTCCGTGGCCCCGGGCCGCTTCGACATGCGGATTCGAGAGTTGCGCGGCAATGTCGATGATGCCGTCCACGCGCCGCTCCAGAAGCACATCCACCAGTTCTCTTTGCGCTCCGGATCATCGGTGTGAAGAGTGTGTTCGTGATGTCCGGCACTATCCTGCCGACCGTCATCGCGCATTTCGTCCGGAGTCCGCAGGCGAGAGTGTTCTTGCGATACACCATTCGTTCCGCCGGACCCCGGACACGCTCGGCCGCATTCCTGGCCAGCATCGCCTTCTTCTTCGGATCGGGTGCGCGAAATACGTTGGGATCGTGGATGCCCGTTTCTCACGCGATGGTCCTGAGCGTGACTGCCTTGCGCATCTTGTTCGCCAACCAGCAGTCCGGCTACTGCCTTCCGGGTTCGACGCCGTCAGCACAGGGATGCTGCAAACGGTTGCGAAAGCCTCTTGACGCATCCTTGAACTGAAATTGGAGTGCCGCAAACGCTTGCAAATGAACCTTCGAAACACAGCGAATGACTGCAAAACCGGAAACGGAAGAGCCTGTATCTTCGACGTGTTCGATGGAGTGAAGCGCGCGATCGTTCGCATTCAAGCAACGTGATCTCGCGTCGCTCCGGACAAACCTGGATTCTTTTCGCGAAAGGGAGAACCTGATGAGCATATCGAGGATCGGCTGGATCGGACTCGGCCGCATGGGCTATCCCATGGCAGAGCGCGTGCTGCACGCAGGCTACGATCTCCATGTCTGGAACCGCACACGCGCCAAGGCCAAACCCCTGGCCGCCAGGGGCGCGACACTGGTTGACAGCCCGTGCGATCTTGCCTTTGTCGATGTGCTTGCCACCATGGTATCCACGGGCAAGGACGTCGAGCAGGTCTACTTTGGCGAGAGTGGCGTCCTGTCCGGCAGCGAGACTCCGGCCATTTTCCTGGATTGTTCTTCGATCGCAGTAGAACAATCCGCGAACCTTCGCGCCAGGCTTGCCGAGAGAGGCGCGGACCTCATCGCCTCGCCGGTCAGCGGCAACGGCAACTGCGTAAAGGCCGGCAAACTCAGTGCTGTAGCCTCTGGTCCGCGTCCGGCATTCGATACCGTCGCACCAATCATCGAGGTATTCGCCGGCAACGGTGTCTCCTATGTCGGCGAGGGCGAACTGGCCCGCCTCTGCAAGATCGCCCACAATGTCTTCCTGGGCGTCATCATCCAGAACCTGGCCGAGATCACCGTGCTGGCCGAAAAGGCCGGCGTGCCACGCAGATCCTTTCTCGACTTCATCAACAAATCGGTAATGGGCTCGATCTTCACACGCTACAAGACCAACGCTTTCGTCAATCTCGACTGGACGACCACATTCACGCCCGAACTCCTGCGAAAGGACCTGGACCTCGGCCTCTCCTCGGCCCGCGCCCTCGGCGTCCCGACACCGGTCGCCGCGGCGACCCGCGAGGCGCTACAGGCGCATTTCGGTGCCGCCCGGATGAAGGACGATCCTGAGGCCTATCTCCAGATGGACTTTGCCGCAGTGCTTGAGACAGTTGCTCTCGCCTCCGGACTCGATCTGGAAAGCGAGAACACGCCCTACGCCACAGGGCTCGAATTGCCCCAAGCGGCGCAATAGCAAGAACCCCGCAATTCTCATGTAGGACACCGGGGATTCCAGGGTTTGAACTGCAGAGACCGGAGCAAGACACTAAGCCCGTATCCCGCTCAAACCAGGACCAGAGGAGAGAAACCTGATGTTGCGCGGAATGCTCGCGACAGTGGCAGCGTCATCCCTGCTTGCCCATAGCGATCGCCGGTATCACGATCGGCGCTTCATTGCCTTTGACAGGAGAGTGTTCCTTCGCGGGAGCCAAGCAGGAGCAGCACTACCGGCACCGGGTCGACCTGATCAACGATCATGACAGAATCCTCGGCGAGCAGGTCGAGTTGATCAAGTCGGACAATCAGTCCTGTCCAGCTACGGCTATCAACCAGAACGAACGCTTCATCAATGTCGACCAAGTAGACGTGGTCTACGGTCTGCAACGCAAGATACTCTTCCGAACCATCGCCAATCCCCAGCATCAATCTTTCCCGGAAACACGTGCATCCGGGAATCATCGATACATGCCAAATCCAGCGATAGCAGGGAGATAGAAAGACCGCTTTCCAACAACACGCGGACCGCCGAGCGCTTCGCACGGGAAATGCAGCCAAAGTGCGGCTAGCGCCGGCCCGAACCGAAGCGCAGCCGGCGCAAACCAAGCCCGGAGATAGTCTCTGCCGCCAGCCGGGCAAGGGAAGCGAGGCTGCGGGCATCTGGACAGCCATTCGATGGGGTTCCATCTCGTCGAATTCGGCGATCCGCCAACGCCTCGCGTTGGTTGATCCCGGCCGGACTCCTTGCCCCGACCACACGAGAAGAAAGAACGCGTCTCGCTTGCCGCGACTGGATGCCAAGGACCCCAGAGTATGTGCGCACCAGGAGTCCTCCCGCACTCCGTGCAGCGATAGCGCCAAAGACGGCGCCCTGCCCCGCGAGACACTGCGCCAGCACCGTCGCGATGCGGACTGCGCCACCAGCCATCCATGTCCAACGCGGCCGCCGCAAGCAATGCCGCCCCTTCCGGCGGGTCCGAACGCACTGCTGCGATCTCCTTGCGCTGCACCGAGATCAAACCGTCGACATTCAGGAACCGGTCCCGAGAGCGATCCTGATCCAACTGCCTCACCGCCCGCGGGAACGGAAGCCATCCTGCCATCAAGCCGACAGAATTGAGCCAGACGGAGAGTGCCACTTGTCCGCGTGGTCGGGGATAGGGTGGTGGCCCTGCGATCCGCAACTTCATCGACATTGTGACCCCGGCACGGCAAGGTCCGCTGCATCATCGATCCGAACGCGGCCGGCGACCAGCCATCCTTTTGACATTCTCCGGTCCTGACGGAGGAACCGAAACTGCTACCGCCGCTTCAACACAGGTCGTTCCACTCCGGCACCAGCTGCGAGGCCATCAGGCTCTTCCCGGCCGAGGAACTTCCGACCGCCAACGACTACCAACCGGGCGAAAGGTGGTAGCATCGAGACTGCATGGCGAATCCGTCGAGGGGAGACAGAGCATCATGGACAAGGTGTCCAGGACCAATACTGGAGACTATCTGCGCATGTACCGCCAGATGGTCCGCATCCGCACCTTCGAGGATCAGGCGAACCAGTTGTATCTCAGCGCGAAAATGCCGGGGCTGACGCATATGTATTCCGGGCAGGAAGCGGTTGCGGTGGGCATCTGTGAAGCGCTGGACGACAGTGACCGCATCACCTCGACACATCGCGGGCACGGTCACTGTCTCGCCAAGGGCGCAGAATTCAAGGCGATGTTCTGCGAACTCCTCGGCAAGCAAGAAGGCTACTGTCGCGGCAAGGGCGGCTCCATGCATATCGCCGACCAGAATCACGGCAACCTGGGCGCCAACGCCATCGTCGGAGGTTCCACGGGAATTGCCACGGGTGCGGCGCTCACTGCCAAGATGAAGGGAAGCAGCAGCGTCTCAGTCTGCTTCTTTGGAGATGGTGCCACCGCCCAGGGACTTTGGTACGAAGTCATGAATATGGCGGCACTGTGGAAGCTGCCGGTGATCTATGCCTGCGAGAACAACGGCTATTCGGAATACACTCCCACCGCGGAAGTCGTCGCCGGATCGATCGCTGCACGGGCCGAAGCGTTTGGGATTGAAGCCCACCGAGTCGACGGACAGGACGTACTGGCGGTCAACCAGCTGGCGCAAGCCCTGGTGGCGCGGGCGCGCAAGGGTGAAGGACCGTTCTTCATTGAGTTGGAAACCTACCGCTTTCACGGTCACCATGTGGGCGACATCAACCGTGACTACTACCGGTCCAAGGCTGAAGAGGCCGAATGGAAGTCGAAGCGCGATCCCATCGCCAGCTTCGGAGTATGGCTTGTCGACCAGAACATCCTGGGCTCCGACGAACTGGCGGCAATCGGGGAGGAGATCCGGGCTGATGCTGAATCGGCGGTCGCCTACGCGCTCGAAGCCGGATATCCCGATGCCGAGGAGGTCGACATGCATGTCTTCTCCGGTGTCGATCACGCCCTGCCCTATATCGGCGGAGCCCGCACATGACCCGGGAGATCACACTCGCGAAGGCCGTGAACGAAGCTATCGCGGAGGAGATGCGCCGGGATGAATCTGTATTTGTCATCGGCGAAGACGTGGCCGAAGCCGGGACGCCCTTCAAGGTGCTCTCGGGGCTCGTGGAGGAGTTCGGCACCGGCCGCATCATCGACACGCCGATCGCCGAACCCGGTTTCATGGGCATCGCCGTCGGCGCCGCCATGACCGGCTCGCGACCCGTCGTCGACGTGATGTTCGGCGATTTCCTCTATCTGGTCATGGATCAGCTCTGCAACCAGGCGGCCAAGACCCACTACATGTCCGGCGGCAAGCTGACCGTACCGCTGGTTGTGCGGACGAATCTGGGTGCGACGCGCCGTTCGGCCGCCCAGCACAGCCAGTCGCTGCACGCGCTGGTGGCGCACATCCCGGGGTTGAAGGTCGCCCTCCCCTATTCCGCCTACGAGGCAAAGGGACTCCTGAAGTCCGCCATTCGGGATGACAACCCGGTTGTGATCTTCGAGGACAAGCTGACCTATCAGGAAAAGGCGCCGGTGCCGGAACAGGAATACGTGATTCCATTCGGCGAAGCCAAAATACTGCGCCAGGGCCGCGAAGTAACTCTCGTGGGCACATCCTCCATGGTTCAGGTTTGTCTGGAGGCTTCGCGGTTGCTGGAGAAAGACGGGTTCTCGGCGGAGGTGATCGATCCGCGCACGATTGTTCCTCTTGATGAGGGCACCATCCTGGAAAGCGTGAAAAAGACGTCTCGCGCAATCGTCGTCGACGAGGGTCATCAGAATTTCGGGGTGACAGCCGAGATTGCCTCCCGCATCTCGGAGAAGGCCTTCTACCATCTCGACGCACCGGTGGTCCGCATGGGGGCAATGGATGTCCCGATACCATTCTCCCCGGCGCTCGAGGACCTGACCGTGCCCACTCCCGAAGGCGTCGCCGAAAACGCACGCAAGATCTGTCGCGGAGAGTTGCTTCATGCCGCATGAGGTCGTCATGCCTGCACTGGGAATGGCGCAGGAATCCGGTGTCATCGTCGCCTGGCACAAGGCCGTGGGCGACCCGGTCGCTGTGGGCGACCTACTCATGGAGGTAGAAACTGACAAAGCGGTCATGGAAGTCGAGGCGCAGTCGGACGGCTTTCTGACAGAGCTTCGCGCTGGCAAAGGAGCAGACGTGCCGGTGGGTGAAGTGATCGCGATCATCGGTGCGACAGCGAATGATGCGATGGCGAGCCGGGAGCCCGCACCCACCCCGGTGTCGGATACGGAAACAGTTGCATCCGCGCCGGCGACCGAGGCGCCAGCCGCGCCAATTCCGGCCACCGCGAATGTTCCCGCCCTCTCTCCGACCCTCGGTCGGCGAATTCTTGCCTCACCCAAGGCAAAGCGACTGGCCAGGGAGCGCGCCCTCGACCTCAACCGTCTCGTCGAGTCCGGCCATCCCCAGCCATTCCATGTCGCAGACCTGGAGGTGTTGGCGGCGATGCCGGCAACCGGCGATACGGCGGCACGGATATCAGCGCGTGCCCGCGTGCCCGCAGCGGCATTCGACGCATTTCTTGCATGGTTTGAGCCGGAGACCGGGCAGCCTTCAACAACCGTCGTCGCCGCCTTCGCCGCAGGGGCCTACCGTGCTGTAACGGACGCCGAGAAGCTTGTCGTACTCGTGACCGCGCCCCGTTCTCCGAGCATCGCCTATCTCGATCCCGACCGAGCAGGACTGAAGTCAATCGCACCCCTGGATAGTATGCCGGCCCCTGATGTCATCGTCTGCGACCTGACGTCAACACGTTTGATGGACATTGACCTCGGCGCAAGCAGGTGCCCCACGCTCTCCGTAGGACGAGACGGAGCACAAATGCTGGCGTCTCTGGCGGCCGCACCGGACACCCTTGACGACGAGCAACTCGTTGGCTGTCTGGACGCGTTTGCTGGTCGTCTCGATGAGCCGTTGCGGCATCTGCTCTAAGCCCGAGACAGTGGACCGATGAACGCATCACCTTCCGTCATCTTCCGAATCCATGGCATCCCGCGTCCAGGGTGGTATACGGGTTTCGGCGGAGAATCTCATGAACGTGCCGGTAGAACGGTGACCGTTGTGTTCCAGCGCCTGATCATTCCCGTTCTGCGTGAACGTGAGCGGATCCAGTTTCCATAATGCTTGAAACCGTCGATTTCACTGAATTCATGGACGAATGCGCAACTGCAAGGACCATGCGGACATTCCGACGGTCTTCCCGATGGCCCTTGATGGACACGCAACCGACAACCGCTCGGCTGGCCGCCGCCTGCCGTCGACGCGACCCCGGACCTGCTCCCGCAATTCCAATGTTCCCCACTGCACCCGAGCCAGTCGCACAAGATGTGGTCATCCGAACGGGATCCCTCGCCAGCCGGTCCACGAACAACTCACTCTCGCCGGCCGACTCTCCCGGCTTCGATCCCGCGTTTCACACCGACTTTCCCACCATCTCGACCATTGTGGATCGCCAAGTCATGCGTGCAGCCGGTGAATCTTCCCGGTCCCTCCGTAGCATGAGCTCGCGCTTTCCGTTTGGCAGCTGCGCCATCTCTTCCAGACTTGACTCCAGCGCCGGCCGCAACAAGGATTTGACAACACCAGCCGCGCCCCCGACTTTCAAACACGTTACGGCCCTTGCACCCTGGGCCACCGGGTCCGTGGACTATCCCGGAAGCGACGGGCAGTATCGTGAGGCACCCGGAGTCAGACGGAGACGGTTCAAACCTGATGCCGGCACCCGAGGTCGCCACAACACCTGGCGACACACAGAGATGCGACTTCGCCTGCGGGCACAAGCCCAGGACCGTTCCCGGATTCAGGAAACCAGCGTGACCTTGCGGCATTCAACCGCGAACTCTCCATGAAGAAAGCCATCGCCAGCCCCTCGGTGCGCGCCCTTGCCTCCCGAAAGGGTGTCGATCTTGACAGCCTCGCGCAGAGGCTAGGCCGAGAAACTCTCGCACGTGAGGATGTAGAGGGGGCAGGAGCGAAGGCTGTGCCCGACGCCTCTGCCGCCTGGGACGTAGATCACGCCACCTATGGCCCGGTGACCGTTGAACCAGTCACTCGCCTGGCGCGAGTCGCAGCCCGAAATCTTGCTGCCGCGCAGTCGCTGATCCCGGCAGTTACCCATCACGACGAAGCGGACGTCAGCGCAATCGAAGCCTTTCGCGCATCGCTCAAGCCCGAAGCCGCCGCACAAGGTATCAACCTGACCGCCCTGACCTTCCATGTCATGGCGCTGACGAAATGCCTGCAGGCCTTCCCCCGCTTCAACGCATCGCTCAGTTCCGATGGTCAGTCGCTCCTTCTGAAGCACTTCTTTCATATCGGCATTGCCGTGGACACCGGCAATGGGCTCATTGTCCCGGTGATCCGGGACACCGACCGCAAGGGCCTCTTTGCCATCGCGGGTGAAATCTCCGACCTGGCCGACCGGGCACGGCAGCGCAAGGTCCGGCCGGAGGAGATGGGCGGTGCCTCGATGACGATCACAAATCTTGGTGGCATCGGCGGCCTGGCCTTCTCGCCGATCGTCAATCCACCCGAAGTCGCGATCCTCGGGATCACCCGCACCAAAGTCCGCCCGGTCTGGGACGGCTCTACGTTCCTTCCCGTCCCAATGGTGCCACTGGACCTTTCGTATGATCACCGTGTGATCAACGGGGCAGAAGCTGCTCGCTTCCTCGCGCACTACACGATACTGCTGGCGGAACCTCAGCGACTGCTTCTTTAGATCGCGTTTCGCTCGGAATCGATCGGAACTGCAACACCTGTCCAAGTTTCCGGTGCTTGACCATATCACAGCATCATTCGGGTGGAGTCGCGTCATTCATAGCCTGACCCGATGTTTCCGACAGGGATGGAATCCCTTGGCCGGACAATATTGTCCAACCAACGAGCATCGTCCGTCGCCTATATTCCTGATCAATTTGTCCCTCGGTTCAGACCCAGAAGTGCGCAAGAGATCATCGACTCCACACGACCGTAACTGAACAATGAAGACTGCGCTCGTATTTGGAATCAGTTCGGGTGCCGTCTCCGCAACAGGTCATCGACACTTTCCGCATCGAAAATGGCGTCAGCCCAGGCGTCCAGGTCAGAGATACCGGCTGTGCGAACCTTCGCC
>CAZPXZ010000081.1:0-4732 GCA_964590405.1 uncultured Rhodobacterales bacterium
TGACCAACTCAACGCGCGATCAAACGACCGACTGCCGGAATATTGCAAGAGGCTCGACTATATCCCGATCCAATGAATCCCGATCCAATGACCTGCCAATATTGTTACCGGGACACCACGCCGAAGCCAGCAGTCTTCTTGGTTGGCTGTGTTGGTGTCGGGTCATGCACTTGGGTTGACGGTGCCAGAACGCGTAGGAAGTGCCCGTTCCGGTCGCCTCTTGGCCGTGGAACTCTATGGCGTCATTCGGCGAGGGAAGAGAGAACTGTTGCCGGTCGGCGTCGGCATGAGGCACTCAACTGGACTGTTCGGGCGCCACTGGCGCGGCGGAAGGGGTGCTATGCGATGTAACATTTCCGGACCCCAGGACACCGTGCCTGCAACGGACTCGGCAGCCTGCATGCATATCGATAATGGCATATGTCTAGTGAATGGCTTTGCTTGCATTCAACACGATTGGCGTTCGGCCTTCCGTGTCGAAGCGATGGGTTGAACACCTGAACGTTTGCGGAGAGGTGACGCTTCACTGGGGTCGCGTTTGCAGCGAGACGTAGTAGTGGCGGAAACTGCCGAACTGTTCGCGGTTGATTGGCGGCGGACATTCACCTTCGCGCGCCGGACGGCGGTTGATGCCGGTATGTTCTAACAATCACTGCGGCTGGTTTCAGACGCCCATGCCGTTCCTCTTCCTGATCTCTAGAATCGGTGATTCGGGCGTCGCAATGAGCCGGGTTTCGGGGAGAGGCCGGAGGTGGTTTCGGCCAAGCGCAGTTTGGGGAATGGGAAGAAGGGAGAGTATCCATGGGTACGCCTGAGCCAGTCAGCGCCATGTCTCGTCTTGGAACGGAGAGTGCGTTCATCGTTCTTGCCCGTGCGGCAGAATTGGAGCGTTCCGGACGCCGCATCATCAATCTCGGCATCGGTCAGCCGGACTTCCGGACGCCGGAGCACATCGTCGAGGCGGCGAAGAAGGCGTTGGACGACGGGCATCACGGCTATACGCCCTCGAACGGCATTCTGCCTCTCCGTGAAGCCGTCGCCGAGGACATTGCGCTCCGGCGCGGGGTCATCATCGATCCGGACACTGTTGTGATCGTGCCAGGTGGAAAGGTAACCATGTGGCATGCGATCCTCATGTTCGGTGAGCCGGGAGCCGAGATCCTGTATCCCAATCCAGGCTTCCCGATCTACGAGTCCGCCATCCGCTTCACGGGGGCGGACCCGGTTCCCATCGCGCTGGAGGAGGCGCACGACTTCGCTTTCGATGTCGATGCCGTGCTCGATCGGATCACCCCGCGCACGCGACTCCTGATCCTGAATAGCCCTGCCAATCCCACAGGCGGCGTGCTGCCGCGTAGTGTCCTTGACCGCCTTGCGGAGGGACTCGAGGAACATCCGCAGGTGATGATTCTCTCTGACGAGATCTATTACCGCATCGCCTACGGTTCCGAACCTCCGGCTTCGATGATTGCGTATCCGAACCTGCGCGACCGGTTGATCCTGCTGGATGGTTGGTCCAAGACCTATGCGATGACCGGTTGGAGAATCGGCTACGCAGTATGGCCCAGGGCGCTGGTCGATCTGGCGGTTCGCCTGAATATCAATTCCGTAAGTTGCACGAATGCGCCGACCCAGTACGGCGCCATGGCAGCCCTGCTGGGGCCGCAGGATCACGTGGACCATATGGTTGCGGCATTCGACCAGCGCCGCCGGGTCATTGCGGCCGAACTGGCGTCAATTCCCGGATTCTCTGTGTCTCGTCCGGAAGGTGCCTTCTATGCCATGCCCAACATCAAGGGAACCGGGCTCGAATCCATGGCCATGCAGGATCTGTTGCTCGAAGAACTCGGTATTGCCACCGTTTCCGGTACCAGTTTCGGTGCCTGGGGAGAGGGGTATATCCGTTTCTCCTACGCCGCCTCCCTTGAGGACATCCAGGAGGCCATGGCGAAGATCCGCGATCACGCCGAGGCGTCCGGTTGGGAGTCGGAGTAGGGCGATAGTTGGCCCGACTGCGCCTGTTACGCCCTCAAACGAATTTGCGGAAGGTTCGGGTCCGATCGAAAATATCTTCGAGCTTGCGCATCCGGGTTTCCGTCGAGTCCCAGCGGCGCTCCTGCACGGCCGCGATCAGGCATTCCGTCAGGAGCATGACGGCGAGTCCGGAGTCCCAGGCCGAAGGCGCCTCGATTCGGCAGGCAAAGACGTGGCGGGCGAGGGGCGCGATCGGCGATTGCCACTGGTCCGTGATCAGCAGGACTTCAGCCCCGTGACCGGCGGCCATTTCCGCGAGGCGCAGGGTTGCGCTCTCGTAACGGCGGATGTCGTAGATCAGGAGGACGTCACCCGCCTCGAGATCGAGGAGGTCGTGCGGCCAGGCATTTGCGGTCGAACGGATGTGGCATACGCGGGGCCGGATGACCTGCATGTGAAGGTGAAAATACTCTGAGAATGCATGGGTGATTCGGCCCCCGGAAACGTAGAGCGACCGCCTGTGGTCGGCGAGCATCGTCGCGGCTTCGTCAAAGCTCTGCGGATCCAGCCGCGCAACGGTCTGCCGGAGATTCTGGGTTACCTTTTCCGTGAAGCGGTTGAGAATATGTCCTTGCGGGGCTCCCTCGGCCCAGTAGGCGCGTTTCTTGATCGGATTCGAGATGCGCGCCTCAAGCTCTTGCCGCAACGCATCCTGGAGTTCCGGGAAACCTGCGAAGCCGAGCTTCCGGACGGTGCGTGCCACCGTCGGAGTCGATACGCCGGCAGCCTCCGCTACGCGCGTGATCGACCCAAGGCCCGAAACCGGATAGTTTTCGGTCAACGTATCGGTAAGCTGCCGCTCTGCCCGGGTCAGCGTATTCTGCGCCGACCGGATACGCTCAAGAATGGTGTCCGCCAAGCCAGCCCTCTTGCGCAGCCTCGCCTGTAAGCGTAGTTTCAGCCCGTTCATGTTAGAAGAGATTTCTTCAAAAGTCCGCCCGCCGACGGGGATGGTACCGATGGGGGCTCGTGGGATGGACAAGCAGGGTGCCAATGATTGACGGCCAACTGGACCAGGCGGATATCGCCGGCTCGGTTTCGGCGGTTCTGTCGCGTGGCTTCAGCCCATCTCAGCCATCACCGATGCTCCGTTTGTACCCCATTGCCATATGCAAGGGGATACGATGCTGTTCCCGTGAGATCGTTTTCTCTGAACTTGACGCCGCATTCCAGGAGATGCCGTGGTGATCCGGGTTTTGCGTGGCTTTATCGCTGCCGTGGACGTTGTGAACCGGCGTCTCGGGCGCTGGGTCATGTACGGCATTTTCGTCATGATGGCGATCCTGCTCTGGTCCTCCATCTCCAAGACTTTCTTTACACCGTCACTCTGGACCCTCGAGATGGCTCAATTCGCCATGGTCGCCTACTACATTCTTGGCGGTCCCTATGCGATCCAGATGGGTTCGAACGTTCGGATGGATCTTTTCTACGGTGGCTGGTCGCCGAACACCAAGGCCTGGGTCGATACGTTTACCGTTTTCTTCCTCATTTTCTACCTCGTTGTGCTCCTTTGGGGAGGGGTCGACTCCACCATTTACAGCTTTCAGTACGGCGGGGAGCGTAGCCCCACAGCCTGGCGACCCTATCTCTGGCCGATCAAGTGCATCATGGTCCTGGGAATTGCCCTGATGCTCCTGCAGGCCCTGTCAGAACTCTGCAAGGACATTCTGCGAATCCGGGGCGAGACAGTCTGATGTCGTACGACCTCATCGCCATCCTCATGTTTTCGACCATGATGCTGATGCTCTTCACGGGCCAGCGCGTATTTGGTGCAATCGGGTTCGTTGCGGTGGTTGCTGCGCTGCTTCTGTGGGGTGACCGAGGCGGCTACGACCTCGGATTCTCGGCTGCCATGAAGCTGATGAAGTGGTATCCGTTGCTTACGCTGCCGATGTTCATCTTCATGGGTTACGTTCTTTCGGAATCGAAGATCGCGGACGATCTCTACAGGATGTTCCATGTCTGGACCGGTGGTATGGCTGGCGGTCTCGCCATGGGCACTATCGGCCTCATGGTGCTGATCTCGGCGATGAACGGCCTGTCTGTCGCGGGCATGGCGATCGGGGCGACCATCGCTCTCCCGGAACTGCTCAAGCGTGGCTACGACAAGCGAATGGTGACGGGGGTCGTACAGGCAGGATCCTCGCTTGGCATCCTGGTCCCGCCATCCGTTGTTCTGGTTCTCTACGCGATGATTGCCCGCCAGCCGGTGGGCCAGCTCTGGCTTGCCGGTATCCTCCCGGGCCTCATGATGGCAGCGTTGTTTGTAATCTACATCTGGGTCCGGTGCCGGATCACGCCAGCGCTCGGTCCGGTTCTGCCTCCCGAGGAACGCGATGTCGGCATCGCGGAGAAGTACCGGCTGCTGCGTGCGGGACTGCTCCCGGTGGGCATATTTGCCGTGATGATCATCCCGTTTGTGAATGGATGGACCTCTCTCGTGGAATCCTCCGCCATCGGTGCGCTTGCGGCGTTTCTTGCCGCGGTAATCAAGCGTCGCATGACTCGGGAAGTATTCGAGAAGTCTGTTCGCAGCACACTTGGCATCAGCTGCATGTTCATGTGGATCATCCTCGCTGCGCTGGCTTTTGGCGCGGTGTTCGACGGGCTGGGTGCCGTCCGCTCCATCGAGAGTCTCTTTACCGAGCGCATGGGCCTCTCTCCATGGATGATCCTTATCCTTATGCAGTTGAGCTTC
>CAZPXZ010000081.1:4742-16731 GCA_964590405.1 uncultured Rhodobacterales bacterium
ACACGGCCATGCTGGTGATCGTGGCGCCGCTCTACGTGCCGCTCGTCGGTGCTCTCGGCTTCGATCTCATCTGGTACGGCGTGCTGTACACCATCACGACGCAAATTGCCTACATGACACCTCCCTTCGGCTATAACCTCTTCCTCATGCGTGCCATGGCGCCGCCCGAGGTGTCCCTGGCCGACATCTACCGCTCCATCATTCCCTTCGTGGGCGTGATGGTTGTCGCCCTTGCCCTTGTAATGAGTTTCCCGGAAATCGCGCTCTGGCTACCGGGATACATCTACGGGAACTAGGGCAAACGCCGTATCCGGGCGTAAACACGACAGAAAAGGAGAGATACCATGACAACGAGACGAAAGATCCTGCAGGGCGCGGCCCTTGCACCTGCTGTGGTGTTGGCAGCGCCTGCCGTTGCACAGTCGACCATTCGGTGGCGGATGCAGACCTATGCCGGGCCCGCATTGGCAGAACACGTGGTGAAGCCCGCCGTGGACATGTTCAACAAGATAGCCGGCGACCGTATGCAGATCGAACTGTTCTTCTCCGACCAGATCGTGCCGACCGGCGAATTGTTCCAGGCCATGCAGCGCGGCACAATCGACGCCGTGCAGTCCGACGACGACTCCATGGCTTCCCCGACCGAAGTGACCGTCTTCGGCGGATACTTCCCCTTCGCCTCCCGCTACTCCCTCGATGTGCCTGTTCTCTTCAACCAGTACGGACTGAACGAGATCTGGCAGGAGGAGTATGACAAGGTCGGTGTGAAGCATATCTCGGCCGGTGCCTGGGATCCGTGCCATTTCGCGACAAAGGATCCGATCCATTCCCTCGCCGACCTTGAAGGCAAGCGAGTCTTCACATTTCCGACCGCTGGTCGCTTCCTGTCGCAATTCGGCGTCGTTCCGGTCACGCTTCCGTGGGAGGACATCGAGGTTGCGGTGCAGACAGGCGAACTCGATGGTGTCGCGTGGTCCGGGATTACCGAGGATTACACTGTCGGCTGGGCCGATGTGACCAACTACTTCCTCACCAACAACATTTCCGGTGCATGGATCGGTTCGTTCTTTGCCAACATGGAACGCTGGGAGGAACTGCCGGAGGATCTCCAAACCCTGATCCGCGTAATTGCCGATCAGTCGCACTACTACCGGCAGTGGTGGTACTGGGGTGGCGAAGCCAGCCTCCGGGTCAACGGCACGAAGATGCAGCTCACTTCGATTCCGGATGACGAGTGGTCGCAGGTCGAGGCCGCGGCGCGCGTATTCTGGGACGAGATCGCTGCGGAGTCCGAGACCAAGGCGAAGGTCGTCGAGATCTTCAAGCAGTACAACGCGGACATGGAGAAGGCCGGGCGGCCGTACCGCTACACCTGATCCCCGCATGGCGGCTCCGGCCAATTGCCGGGGCCGCCTGATCAACACCTGTTGGCGGCTTCGGAAACTGGTCGGCGCCAACTTGCTTGCGTTCGGATGAGGTTGTTCTGCCGCAACCTTACGCAGGAACCGTTTTTCGCCAAGGCTGACGGCGTCGGCTAAGCCAATTCTGATGGATCGAGTGCCTGATTCATGGCCGCACCAGCTACCACGGTGTCGGGAGCATTGAAGCGCAATCAATGGCCCCGTTCGCTGGAAGGGCATTTGCGTTCAATTCCGACGAGGGCAGCAGTACCGAGTTCCGGATAGCGGAAACGACTGTCTATGCCTTGGAATTCTCGCAATCGCTGGATCCGGACTTGGGTGAAACCGAACAGTCATTGCGGTGACAGAGTCGTGTTGTGTATTACTTATTAAAGTCACGCACCAATATCGATATCGATGACAAGGCGTGCGAAGAGGTCATGCGGCGCTATCAATTGAAGACGAAGCGTGAGGTGGTCAACTTCGCGTTGCGCACCGTCGCAGCTGAACCGCTACGCGTCGAGGAAGTTCGGCAATTGCGTGGTTCGGGATGGGAAGGGGATCTGGACTTGCTGCGGACCGGTCGGACAAGGTGATCCTGATCGAGAGTTCCGCGTGGATCGAGTTCCTTCGTGACACGGATACCCGGGTTTGCCACCGCGTCGATGAACTTCTCGAGAACCAATTCGCGACTTGTGATCCCATACGGATGGAAATCCTGGCCGGAGCCCGAAGTGAACGGCACCTGCAGAGTTTTCGCGGATTACTTGCGCGGGCAGTTACGATTCCGACGATCCCCTCGGACTATGACGATGCCGCAACTCTTTACAGGGAATGTCGAAGGCAGGGTCAGAGCATTCGAAGACTGGTTGATTGTCTGATTGGCTCGATCGCCATGCGTGCCGACGTGGCTGTTCTGCATAGTGATCGGGACTTTGACGTTCTCGCCCGCTGGACGGGGCTCAGAGTAGACGGTACTCGCTGACCGGGTGGAGAAGATGCGATCATCCGTCTTTCCAGCACAGGCGCTACGTTCTTGCCTCTGGTATGGCTCGCCCCCGGCTCTGGAACGGTCGCGATGTTGATACTGGCATGGTCGACCCTTCGTGTAAGTCGATGTCGTCGATGGGGTGCAACTTGTCGAGAGGAGATCTGAACTTCGGCGACACCTGAAGATCTGTCCGCGAACTCCAGGGGTCAATGTGCGACGAAGGCGTTCAACGCAGGAGATGTCGAAGGGACGGGCGGTGCCGGGGCGGTGGTCCGGACAACGCCGTTCGTTCTCAGATGCCGAGATGCAGTTTCGGCTTCCAGAACGGTCGGAACAGTTCGATTTTGGGGCAACGGTTCATGACGACCTTCAGCCCGGCATCCTCGGCGATGCGCGCGGCCTCGTCATTTCGGACGCCAAGTTGGCCCCAGAGGACCCTTGCCCCGATTTCTATCGCTTCCAGGGCGATCTGCGGTAGTTCGGAGGGATCGCGGAAGACCTGGACCATGTCGACGGGACGGTCGATGGAGTGGAGGTCCGGGTAGACCCTCAGACCTCGGATCGTCTTTCCCGCCGCCCTGGGATTGACGGGGATCATGTCATAGCCGGTCTCGTGCAGGACCCGGAGCACGCCGTAGCTGAACTTGGTGCGATCGGGACTGGCCCCGACCATGGCAATGGTCCGAACGGATTTCAGGATATCGGCGAGGTACGCCTGATCGTATGCCTCGTCGTGATTCATGTGCGGCATGCGTCAGCTCTCCCGTGGGGTCGCAATGTCGGGTTTCAACTCGTGCGGTTCGAGCGGGTCGGCAAAGGGATTCCGGTAGAGTTGGTCATGGCTCTCGACCCCGACATCCAGGGTGCAGTCGGTGAGCGGCCGGGCAACGCAGAGGATGATGTACCCGTTCTGCAGCTGGCGGTTGTTGAGCGCGACCTGTGCAGCTTGGTCCACGCTTCCGGAGACCAGACGCGCTGCGCAGGATATGCACCCCCCGTAGCGGCAACCATAGGGCAGGTCCAGCCCTTGCGCCCGCAGGCTGTCGAGGAGGGGCTTCCTGTGGTCTACCCGAAACTCGGCTCCGCCTCGGTTCGAGATAGTAATGGTTCGGAGTGTCAAAGCCAGATGTCCGAGGTGCAGTCGCCGCCCGGATAGCGTGTTTCGTGGCAGCGTGCGGGCCCATTTGGTTCCTTGCCGAAGTCGATCCCGAAGTCCGGATCGATCGCCATGCCACCCTTGTCGGTGTCGCAGTTGACCATGAGCATGCAACCGCCATTGGTGCGGATCTCGGGGTAGAACTGGTTGTCCCAGGTAGAGAAGAGGGACGTGGTGACATAGAGCCGCTTTCCGTCAAGCGAGAGCTGGATCATCTGCGGACCACCGGTTATCCGCAGGCCGTTCACCTCGGGCGCCCGGCCAAGGAGTCCGCCCATCCAGACCTGTCCTGTGAGTTTCGGATTGTGGGGATCGGTTATGTCGTACTGGCGAATGTCTCCGTGCAGCCAGTTGCAAAGGTAGAGATATCGGTCGTCCATCGAAATGAGAATCACCGAGATGACGCCCGGTACCGGAATCGGCCACTCCGGATGGGGCTCGTTGTCAACGTCGATGATCTTTTCCCACCTCCATTCGCCATCTTCGCTCTTCCACCAGTGGATAATGTTGGCGGAAAGGGCAGCACCGACGAAGCCGTGGGACGAGTCGGGATCATGGTGGAAGCGCACCTCAAGCGGGATCAGTCCGTCCTCACCGAGATAGAAGCTCTTTACGGGCTTCCTGGCCGTGAAATCCCAGAGATGCAATTCGCGCCCGTATTTCAGGTGACCGACCTCCTCGAGATCGAAGCCGGGCATGAAGGTCTTGGGTGCCGCCCATTCGGATGTCGCCATCACGTTGTGCCGTGGCTGATACCAGAAATCATAACTGAACTTGATACCGCCCATGGAGTTTTCCCATCGTCCGACGATGTCGAAGTTGCTGTCAAGTTGCAGATATCCGCCCGGGGCGTTGCCTTGAGCGTCACCGAGCATCGAGATGATGATTTCGGAGCCGAGACAGTGGACGGTGTGCGGCGCCGAGAGGTTGGTTCGTGCCTTGATCTCCGCGCCCTCGATCACCTTGTGGAGCCGTGGAGCACGTGGATCGGTTCCGGTATCGACAATGTGGAGGTTGGACGACCGAACACCCGGCACAATCAGGTAGCGGCGTTCCATGTCCGGGTCGTGATGGCAGGATGAGCAGGCATTCCAGCCCATATGATGCAATTCGTCTCCGATCCCCGGCATCTCAAGACGCGCGATTACCTGGGAGTAGGTCGGGCTCGAGGGATCGGCATCGATGGTCGCGAGATAGTCAGGTTCCTGAATTCCCGTGCCGGTGTAGATCGCGATCGTGTAGAGGAGTTTCTCCCGCGGCGCCAGCATTGCATCCGCAGGAGATGCGTATCCGGGGCCACAACAATGGTCACTCATGCAATTCTCCCGAACTCTTTCGGTGGCGGAAGTTCACGGCCAACGGTGACCGCGATCCTACTGCAGCCTGTCTGCGAGGGATTGGGGAGCGGCGGCGGGGAAGGGGCTGTTGCTCCTGATCCCGTGTGGGGAGGGCAAAGTGCTGGTCGAGACTTCGTCGGCCGTCCACTGCCATTGCTTCGGTTCGACAGGCAGTGTTCCGACGAAGGTCCTGCTACGGCAGTTCACCACAGCCATCCGTTGCCATCAGAATGCACGACCGGAGGGCGACGGTGATCCGGCACCGGGTGTTTCATGTGGCAATGGTGGGGCGACCAGGACAATAGGCTATTCCTCCCGCTTTCTGAGGCCGAAGGAAAGGGCGAGGACGAGGAAAACCAGGACGCCGATACCGACCTGCTGCCAGAAGAAATTCCAGCCGATCAGGAGAAGCCCGTTCCGCATGATTGCCAGCAGAAAAACGCCCATCAGTGTGCCGATGACTGAAGGCCGTCTCTCCGGGCTGAGTGCAGTGCCGATAAAGGTGGCGCCGATGGCGTCAAGAAGGAATGCGTCGCCGGAGATCGGGACATAGGAGCGGACCGTTGCCGAGAGCAGGATTCCGGTTACGCCGCAAAGCAGGGCGCACGCGATGAAGACGAATGACATCTGTCGGGGCACCCGGACGCCCGAATACCAGGCAACACCGGGCTGGGCACCCATGGTCTCGACATAGCGGCCGAACACCATGCGGTGCAGCAGCAGGTAGACGACGACCGAGGCGATGATGAGGACCCAGATTGGTGTCGGGATACCGAGAAGTCCGGTGCGGGCGATGGCGTCGAAGGGGGCGGCGTATTCCGCCCGTGTCAGGTAGATGGGCACACCGCCATTGGTGGCAAGTCGCTGTGTCGAGTTGCCGATAAACAGTACGCCGAGCGTGGCAAGAAACGGATTGATTTTCAGACCGTTGATGAGAAAGGCATTCAAAAGCCCCACGACCAGGGCAGCGGCCAGACCTCCCATGACGCCGAACGCTCCGGCATAGCCGGCGGCAATGGCCATGATGAAGATCATGGAGGAGAGGTCGACCGATACGCCGACGGACAGGTCGATTCCGCCGGCCGCGATCACGATCGTCATTCCAAGTGCAACGATCGCCAGGAGCACAACCTTGTTTGCGATTACGTTGAACAGGTTGTCGATGGTGAGGAAACCCTCCGCGAACACAGCGAAAAAGATCACCACGCCGGCGAATGCGGCCAGGACGATGTAGTTCGAGAGTGTTTCGAGGGTCAGCCTGTACTGCATTTCAGGTTCCCTCGGCCGGTCTTGCAAACGACGTTACGGCGACCACCAGCAGGATCAGCGCGCCCTGCACGCCATTCACCCAGTAGGACGAGATATTGAGAAGCTGGAATCCGTTGGCGAGAAAACCGATGAACAGGACGGAGAGCAGTGTTCCCCCGATCGTGGGCACGAACCGGCGTGAGAACACCATGCCGAGGAGCGCAGCTGCGAGGATCGGGAGCAGCAGAAGGCCGGTCCCGGGTGTCGACGCCGAGAGCCGCGAAACGATCAGGATGGAACCAACCCCGGCGCAGAAACCCGAGAAAATATAGGCTCCATAGACATATGCCCCGGCATTCAGGCCTGCTGCCCGCGCCGCATCGGCGTAGCCTCCGACGGCGTAGAGCCGGAGTCCTGGGCGGGTGAAGTGAATTGCGGCGAAGGCCAAGGCCGAAAAGAGGATCAGGCACCACGCAAGCGACGAGACGCCGAGGAACCGTCCGAAGCTCAGCGCTGTCAGCATTTCGGAGGAAGCCGAAAGCACGGTGTTCTCCGTAATGGTCAACTCGAGCCCCGCAGCGATGTTCATGACCGCCAATGTCGCAAGGAGCGGCATGATACGGAATGTGACCACTGCCAGACCGTTCAGCGCGCCCAGTGCCATGCCGGTCACAATTGCGGCTGGAATCGCAACGGTCTCGTGAAACCCGAGATTCAGGACGGTGACAAAAACCGCGGCACAAAGACCGGCGTTCGCTGCGACGGAGAGATCGATCCCACCTCGCTGCACGTCGGTGCCCGTGCCAATGAAGACCACGGTCATGCCATAGGCGAGGACGCCGAGAATTGCCGACTGCTCGATGACGTTGAGCAGATTGTATGGCGAGGTGAATCCACGCGCGGCTACGGAAAAATACACCACGATCACGGCGAAGGCGGCAAACGCCCCGAGGCGTACAAAGAGGCCGGCCAGGGCGCGTCGGTTCATGCCGGCAGTTGGTGCGGGCCTGTTCATGATGTCGCAGCCGGCAGGTCGCGGGCACCGGAAGCGGTTGCCATTAGCCGTTCGCTGTCGACTTCGCCGCGCCCGAATTCATGTGTCAGGCGGCCCCGGTGAATCACCAGGATCCGGTCGCAGATTTCGGTGATCTCGTCCAGGTCCGATGAAAGGAAGATCAGGGCCGCCCCCTCGCCTGCGAGGCGGTTCATCAGGTTGTAGATCTCCACCTTCGCACCCACATCGATGGCGACGGTTGGCTCGTCCAGAAGGTAGACCTGGCTGTGGCAGCCGAGCCATTTCGCGACAACGACCTTCTGCTGGTTGCCGCCGGAGAGGCTCTTGACCTGAGCGCGGCCGTCCGGTGTCAAGATCCCGAGGTCCGAAATCAATCCGTTCACGATTTCTGTTTCGCGTCCGGTGTTGACGAAGCCCCGGACCGAGAGCCGACTGATAGAGGGAATGGAAATGTTCTCCGATACCGAGAGATCCACCGCGACGCCGTGAGCGCGCCGATCTTCCGGGATCATGGCAATACCGGCATCCACGGCGTCGCGGGGGGCGCGGAATCCTGCCGACTCGCCACCGATGCGAATGGATCCGCTGTCGGGGCGCTGCAGCCCGAACAGGCATTCCAGGATTTCCTTGTCGCCGGAACCTAGAAGTCCGGTCAGGCCGAGGATCTCGCCAGCGTGCGCAGTAAAGGAAACGTCTTCGAAATGGCCGGAGAGAGTCAGATTCTCGACCTCGAGCAGGGTCTCGCCGATGCCGACGCTGCGGCGCGGGTACATTTCGGATGTCTCGCGATTTGTCATCAGCGCGACAACTTCGTCGATGTTCGTTTCGGCGGACTTCAGGACCCCGACATCCGCGCCGTTGCGCAGGACGGTCACCTCGTCGCAGATATCCAGGACTTCCTGGATGTAATGGGAGATGAAAACGACGGCGATCCCTTCGTCGCGAAGTCGACGGAGTACGGCAAAGAGGCTTTCGACCTCCCGCTGCACCAGGGCCGCGGTGGGTTCATCAAGAACGAGCACCCGCGCCTTGCGTGCCAGCGCGCGCGTAATCTGCACGATTTTCTGTCGTGCGGTGGACAGGTCGCGGACAAGGCTCCGGGGATCAATCTCCACCGAGAAGTACCGTTCGACGAGTTCGGACGCCATGCGGTTCATGGTCCAGTAGTTGATGAATGGGCCCGAACGAGGCTCGTTGCCAAGGAAGATGGCCTCCGCGACGGTGGCCGTCGGCACGAGCAGGCGGTCCTGATGAATGAAATGGACACCCTCCTGCTCGATGGAGGAGGGAGAAATGGAGCCGAGTTCCTTGCCGAAGACCTCTACCGATCCGGAATCACGCTGGTAGATCCCGGCCAGGATTTTGATGATAGTCGACTTTCCGGCGCCGTTCTGCCCGACAAGACCATGAAGAGTCCCGGGCATGACTACCAGATTTGCGCCTTGCAGGGCGTTCACGGGGCCGAATGCCTTGTCGATGGCACGCATCTCCACCGCCGGCTCGGTCATGATGTCCCCTCGCAGCGATCCGCAGCCGGTACCGCCCCCGCATCTGTGCGGGAGCGGCAGGGATGGCCGGACTGGTTATTTCGGCAGGAAGTCGCCAGCCAGTTCCGGTGCGTTGGACTTGTTGATCAACACCGCCGGAACGAGCGTGAAGGGCGGAACCATCTGGCCGTTCAGGTAGCGGGCTACGTTCATGGCGGCCGTCTTGCCGATCTCGTAGGGCTGCTGAGCTGCTACTGCCGCGGCCGGCGAATCCGGATTTGCGACCATTTCGACATATTCAGGACTGCCATCGACGCCATAGGTCCTGACTTCGGTCCGGCCCGCTGCCTCGATTGCCTGCGTAGCGCCGATCATGGGAATATCCCAGCAGGCCCAGGCGGCCTTCAGCCCGCTGTCCGATCCATGCTTGGTCAACATGTCTGTGACGTCGGCGTATGCGGACTGCACGGTATTGGGGATGACATCACGCAATTCCGGTTCGATAACCTCGATACCGGGATAGTTGCTGAGCACGTACATCAACTGGTCATAGCGGATCTTGCAAACCGGGATGCCATAGAAGCCATTGAAGACGATGACCTTGCCTTCGCCGGCCATGTCCTGAACCATCTGCAGTGCCAGGTCAGCGCCGATGTTGTAGTTGTTCGAGGTCGTGTTGTTGAGCGCATACTGTGTAACGGTGTCAACCGTGAAGAGCGGAATGCCCGCTTCCTTGACCCGGGCCAGCCACGGATCCAGCACGTCGATGTTTCCGAGCGTCTGGATGATGGCGTCGGGCCTTTGCGCAATGAGAGTCTGAATCTGGCTGATCTGCGTCTGGTCGTTTCGGCCTGCGTCAAGTGCGATGACCTCCGCACCCAGTGCCTCAAGCTGCTCGATCTGGCCCTGGTAGGCCATCAGATCCCAGTGGTGGTCCGTACCGACAATGGTAACGCCGATGGTCTTGCCGTCGAGCGAAAGCTCTTCCGCGGTCGCGGCGGATGCCGCCATGAAGCCCGCAGCGAGAATTGCGAGGCCACCTGTCAGTTTCTTGTTCATCGGTCTCTTCTCCCCAGAAGTGTATTACTCTGATCGTCCCGCCAAGTGCGGGACATGCACCGAATTCGGTACGACGGTCTACCGTAGCAGCGGCCAGATGAAATTGCATTCGGGAGTCCACGGCGTCCGCTCAGGCCTGAACGCAACAGCGGGACTCCGGCGTTCGTTATCCTCGACGGGAATGATCGCAAGCTGATAAGGCGCAGGCCGGCGGGTTGGCTTGCGGAAAACCTTGATCCGGGCACCGACAGCAGGTGGGTGGGGTTTCGCCGGTACGGAAATGATGCAGGTTGCGGGAGTGACTTCAGCAGCCTTGCGGCAGTCGGATGCTCCGATTCAGATCACGGTGAGCCAAGGAGAGGCACTGCAAGAGCAGATGAAGGAAACCCCGGAGGGACTATTCCGGTCCATAATCCGCGATGGCAATTCCCCCGGCAAGGTTGGTGAACCTGCCCCGAATTGCCTGTGATCCGATGCGCTCGAATTCCCAGGCTCCGAGGTCGTTTGCGTAGGTGAACCGGGTTGCGGGACTTCCTTCGTAGTCCATCTTCCAGCAGGCCTGCTGGTGGCAGCTCTGCACGTAACAATAGGTAAGCGATTTGTCGGGATGGAAGATCAACTTGGTATAGATGGGCCCAGAGATTCCCTCCCAGGTGCCGACATACTTGATATTCTCGGCAGCCAGACCCGACGGAAATGCCGCGAGCATCATGGCGAATGCAGTAGCTCTGAGGATGCGCATTTGTTCCTGTCCGTTGTCCGGTCTCTCGCTTTGAGCCCGGGATTCGCGCCGGGATACTACCATGCCACGATTTGTTCGCACGCCGCCTTTCCCATATCTCTGATCCTGATCTCGGCGATCTCAACTGCCCTGCAAATCCAGCTTGTGCCGAGCCACAAGGACAGATCCTTCAGCAGCTTGGAGTTGTCGTTTGCAGGTGAACGCCAGACAACAACAGCCAAGTAGATCCGTGCTGAGCCGGGCGGGAAGCGGCCACACTTGCTCCGGGAACTGGGCCAATTCGGCGTCCGTTTCAATTGTTCCGAGTACGGCAAGCATGCCAAGAAAGAAGCGGAACCAGACCTACGGCACGCAGTACCCCATCGACCTTCTCCTTTATTCAGAAGGCGCGCTGGCGCCGGAGGATGTCGTTATTCCATACATCGAGAGCGCTTTCCATCATGGGTCTTGCCTCGGTCCCTTCCGGCGCTTGTGGTTCATGGGGAGGCCGAACGAACGCTGTCTGTACGTCCTTTCGGCTTCTGTACAGAGTGACGCGACGATCGACGTCGATTGACGAGGTAGGGCGCGGTAGCTACCTTGGGCGCATGAGATCGGTCGGGATCAAGGCGCTGAACAACCGGTTGAGCGAGTATGTCCGGTTGGCGGCGTCGGGCGAGACCATCTTGGTAACGGACCGCGACTGCGTCGTGGCGGAACTCGGACCGCTCAGGGAGACCCGGAGCCCGGTCCTCGCCGATGCGTTCCTGGCCGAGGCGGTACGGTCCGGCGTGCTCGCGCCGCCGGCGCTGGCGGGCTCGGGAGCACCGCCTAGGCCCGCCCCGGTCGCCAGATTGGACGAGGTTCTGGCCGAACTCGACGAGAGTCGGCGCGACCGGTGATCTATCTCGATACGTCCGTTGCGCTGGCTTGGCTGCTGACCGAGGACCGCCAGCCCCCGGCATCCCTCTGGGACGGGGTGCTAGTTTCTAGTCGCCTCCTCGAATATGAGATATGGACGGCGTTGCACTCGCGCGGGCTTGCAGACTCGCATGGCGAGGCGGCGCGCGGGCTCGTCGGGCGAGTTGCGCTGCTGGAGCTGAGCCCGCGGGTTCTGGCGCGGGCGGTAGACGCCTTTCCCGGTTCGGGACCGCTGCGAACCCTCGATGCCCTGCATCTAGCGTCGTGCGTCTATCTAGCCGATCAGGGTCAGGACGTGGAACTCGCGAGCTACGACCGACGGATGAACGATGTCGCTCGCGCCATGGACATTCCGCTCTTCGATCGGGAAGAGACATGAGTCGCGGCAACATTCATGCCCCGCCGGCATGGCGGCGGGACGGCCGGGGCCTTTTATCGGTGACGGACCCGGAACATGAGCCCTGGACGCGCGGGAGTGGCGGCAATCGCGGAGCCGCATGTTCGCCGGCCCGGCGCGCGGGTCGTCCTGCCAGCGTCTCCAGCTTTAGGTCATGAATCAAACAGGCTCACCCTCCTGCCGGACTCAGTCTGGCGCTGGCTGTTGTTTTTCGAAGTGATGTAGCGGTCGATTCCCGGAGTGTTCCGAGGAGGTTG
>CAZPXZ010000082.1:0-4167 GCA_964590405.1 uncultured Rhodobacterales bacterium
CCCCCTGCACCACGAATAGGTTGATCCCCACTGGAGGAGTGATCATCGCGGTCTCGATTAGTAGCACCACGAGAATCCCGAACCAGACCGGGTCAAAGCCTGCCGTAACCATGATTGGTGTGATGATCGGCACGGTAACGATCATCATCGGCATCGGCTCCATGAAGCAGCCGAGCACGATGTAAAATAAAACTACAAGCGCAAGGGTTTGTGATGGTGTGAGCCCCTGACCTGTCAGGAAATTGTGGAGCGCCGCAGTAAACCCTGTTGCCGACAGCACGAAGTTCAGAAACCAGGCGCCGGATACGATCAGCATGATCATTCCCGTGGTTCGCATGCAGCCTTCGATCGCCTGTCGGAGCATCTGCCAGTTCAGGCGGCGGTTGGCGGCGGCCAGAAGCAACGCGCCGACTACGCCAAGCGCCGCAGATTCGGTCGGTGTGGCAATCCCCGCATAGATGGAGCCGATCACAAGAATGAAGATCAGGAGTGGCGGGATCAGCGCCGGCAGGCTGGCCATGCGCTGTCGCCAGCTGGTCTCGATCTTGTCTCCACCCCAGCGCGGCACCAGCAGGCAACCGATCAGGATGGTCAGGCTGAACAGGGAGCCCAGAATCACGCCAGGGAGAAAGCCGGCCAGATAGAGTTTGGGAACCGAGGTCTCGGTCAACCAGCCATAGATGATCAGGTTGATCGAGGGCGGGATCAGAATGCCCAGCGTTCCACCCGCGGCGAGGGAGCCTAGGAAGAGTCTCTGATTATATCTATGCCGCTCGACCAAAGGCATTGCCACGGTCCCGATCGTGGCGGCCGTGGCCACGCTGGACCCGGCAGTGGCGGCGAACGCCATGCAGGACCCGATGTTCGAATGCATCAAACCGCCTGGTAGCCAGGACATCCACTGCACCATCGAACCGTAGAGGCGGTCCGCAATTCCGGATCGCAGCAGGATTTCGCCGAGCAACACGAACAAGGGGACACTGGCAAGGAGAAAATCGCTGGACGCGGACCAGATGATTTCTCCCAGGGCGAGGGTCAGGGGCATCGGTGAGAAAAGGCTGTCGACGGCAATTCCCAGGAAAGCCAGGGCAACACCCACTGGAACGCTCAACGCCAGTAGGACGAGGAGAACGATCATGGTGAATGCGATCATTTCACTGGCCGTTCTTGTGCAAGGGACTGCTACCGGAGGGTTCGTCTTCAAGTTCTTCACGAAACCCTCCGATGCCTCCCAGCTGTTCCGCCTGCCGGTAATTGCCCTTTGCAATGGACTGGCCCACCCGGAAGAGCACGTAGATGGAGACCAGCCAGAAACCCGTCAGCCCGATGACCCAGAGCGATTGCGGTATCCAGAGAGGAGTCGAAATTGGCGTGTTGGAGGTCGCACCAAGCCTGATGGAATTGAGCAGTACATTCGCGGCGTGCCAAGCCAACACGGTCATGAAGCCAGCGAGGCACAAGATCGACAACAGGTCCAGTGCTAGTCGGAATCGCCGCGGCAGGTAGCGATGGACTACGTCGATGCGGATATGGCCGCGATTGAGAAGGGTGTAGGCGAATGCCCAGGACGCGCCGACGGCCAGCGCATAACCGGAATATTCGTTCGCACCACCTACCGACACGACGAAGAGCTTGCGCAACACAACCTCTATGGTCACCAGGATGGCGCAGACCAGGAGCATGGCGCCACCGATCCAGGCGGAGGCCTTGGCGACCTGCCGGATCGCGCGTTCAAGTGCGTTCGAATGCACGTGCGTGCAATGGAATGGATGTGGCCTGCGGCGGGATGAACCTGTCCGTGCCCGCCGCAGGCAATGGGTTTACTGGGTTGGCGCTGAAATGCCCAACACATTCCCGATGGTGTCATTCCACTCCATCGCGCATTCCGAGCCACATCGTTCCGCCCAACGCGGTACGACCGTGCTCTGCATTAATTCACCATGAAGGGCGCGGTCGGCATCCGAAACCTCGATGAGGGTCATCTTGGGATCCGCCTCAATGCCGGAATCGCATACATCCATACCGGTGTTGCAGTCGATGCCATCCTGGACGTCACCAGCGGCCTGCGCCCACATCCTGTTTTCGAGCTCGGCCAATTCCGCGGTGAGGTATTCCTGTACGGAGGCGTCAAGCCGGTTCCAGCTGTCGACGTTTGCGCCAAAGAACGTCATCGCCCAGCCCATTGGCAATACGTAGAGGTAGCTCGTAACTTCCCACCAGCGAGCTGTATTGCCGCTTGCCGTGCCGGTGATTGCGCAGTCCGCAACTCCCTGCTGCATGGCCGGGACCACTTCGGCAAAGGGAATGTTCACCGTGACACCGCCTACCGCTTCGACAAAGTCCGCCATTGTCTTGTTGAAGACTCGGACCTTCTTGCCTTTCAGGCCGGACAGGCCGCCGATGTCTTCCCGACAATAGAACGCCTGGACGGTCACCGGGGCGAGAGTCAGCAGCTTCACATTGTGTGCCGATTCAAGCCGCTTGGCGAGTACCGGCTTGTAGGCCTCGGAGATGGCGCGCTGTGTTTCAATATCCAGTGTGAGTCCCGAGAGATCCAGTCCCTCGAAACGGGCATCCTCGCCAGCCATGTAGCTGATGGTGCCGTGGGAAATGTCGAATACACCGAGCTTGAGCAGACGCAGAATTTCGGGTCCTTTGAGACCGAGTTCGTCGATGGACGCGAAGTCGGCCGTGATGGCGCCTTCTGTCATCTCCATCAGGTCATTGGACCAGAATGGGCCGTAGACGTGGCGGAACAACTGGCTGGTCCGATTTCCGCCGGAAACCTTGAGGTTCGTCTTCGGCAGGTCGGCGGCTTCCGCAGCCGGTTGCGCGACGGAAAACGCGATCCATGCGCCAAGTATGGCTGCGGTCAAGATTCTTACTGTCATTGCAGGATCCTCCCATTGGTATCCGATTGTTTCCCGCATGGTAGGTCCCACTCGGAACCGGTCAAGTTGCTGGCGAGGATGATTCCCATTCGGGTGCGTTTGGACACGTGCAGCATCTCCGAAAGTCGGTAGGCGGCGGAGTTCGTTGGTCTAGTACTGAACCATGTGTCAGACAGGGGCAAATTCACGCTGCCGATGCAAGGGATGACTGGTCCGGTACAACCGCTGTTGCGTCCGCGTCCATCGTCGACGGGCCGCGGAGTGACATGGAGATCCAGCGTCGGGCCAAGCGGACGAGGATGGATCATTTGCGATTTGGCCAAGAGATTGCCGGTTCGCAGCCAGAGCTTTCCAGGCGGGACACTCGATGGCTCCCAAATGGCGGACAGGGATTGCCTGTGGTAGCCTGATTCTCGAAGGGAGCCTCGTGAAACACTATGCGCATTCTCTACGTCAGCCCAGCTGGGGGCGGCGGCTACGCGGATGGCATGGCCGACATTATCGACCGGGCGCGCAGTCCCGGCACGACCGTCGACTATGTGAGCCTTCCCGAGGGCCGTCCGACGCATCTCGAGTATCACAGCTACGAAGCGACCGCGGTTCGGGACCTGATCCACTTCGCCCATGCCTGGAACGAGCGATACGACGCCATCATCACCGGCGGCTATTACGATATCGCACTCCGGGAAATGCGGGAGGTTTCCGGCGATGCAGTGGTGATCGGCCCCTGTCAGGCAACGACTGCCATCGCCAGCGTGCTCGGAAATACGTTTTCCGTCCTTGTGGGCCGGCGCAAGTGGATCGACAGGATGCGGGAGAATGTGCGATTGTATGGCCACCGGGATCGTATGGTATCGATGCGGGCGGTGGAACTGTCCGTGCACGACTTCCAGTCTCGTGCCGATGCCGCGGATCGGCTGATTTCCCTTGGCAGGCAATGCGTGGACGAGGATGGTGCAGAGGTTCTGATCCTGGGCTGCACGGTCGAATACGGCTTTGCGGACCGCATGCAGGACGAATTGCAGGTACCGGTCATCGAAGCCATTCCCGCCGCGATTCGGTACGCGGAGATGTTCGGCGGCAGCGTGCGCAGACTTGGCTGGACTCCGAGTCGGGAGGGAAGCAGCAAGGCGCCACCCGAGGAAGAGATGCGCCAGTGGAATCTATATGCCGGCGAGCCGCCGGTGGGAACCTTCCGCTCGATCGGCGAGCCCACCGCATCCTCCCTTTCCGGCTGAATCGCAGATGGGCGGGTTTCTCGCCAAACCGACTCCGG
>CAZPXZ010000082.1:4177-16562 GCA_964590405.1 uncultured Rhodobacterales bacterium
GGCGGCAGGAGTTCAGTGCAGCCTGCGCCATGCGACAACGCGGCTTCACACTGGAATCAGGGGAGGCGGATGCGTATTGCCGCATGGCGCAGGCTGCACTGTACTCCTGCCGCCTGGTTGATGAACTCGAGCCTGTACCTTCTCCCGCCAGGTACCACCGGCCGGAGGGCGGCCGTCCGCCACGATCCGAGAATCCGTACAATGCCTGGCACTGGCGCTCGGAAATTCATGGTGCATCGTCCGGCCCGTTGGCTGGCATCCGCGTGGGCATCAAGGACATCATCTGTGTTGCGGGCCTTCCGATGCTCATCAGTCGCGAGGAACAGGGATATGTTCCGGAGATTGACGCCACCGTTGTTTCGAGGTTGCTCGACGACGGCGCCGTCATCCTTGGCAAGACGACGGCGTCAGATGGTGCGGGCATTTGGGATATCGAGGACAACAGTCCGTTTGTAACCGTACGAAATCCACGCAAGCCCACACATGCCCCGGGTGGATCGTCCAGTGGAAGCGCCGCGGCGCTGGTTGCAGGAGATGTCGAGCTTGCGCTCGGTACCGACCAGGGAGGTTCCATTCGCATACCTGCGTCCTGGAGCGGTGTGGTCGGACTTCGGCCGTCCTACGGGCTTGTGCCGTATACGGGGGTCATGGGCAGCGACATGACCATGGTGTCGCTTGGCCCCATGGCCCGGGATGTCGGGACGGTCGCGCTTGCCCTCAACAGCCTTGCCGGTCCGGATCCGCTGGATCCACGCCAACGCGGTATCGATCCGGCACCGGCGGACTATACCGCGGCTCTCGGAAGGGGAGCGCGGGGCCTGCGAATTGGTGTGTTGAGAGAAGGTTTTGGACACCTTCCCTGGGAGCATCTGGAGTTGCCGGGAAGCGAACCTGCCGTGGACAAGGCGGTGCGGTCCGCCATCGGGGCACTGAACGAAGCGGGAGCGGTCGTCGCCGAGGTTTCCGTGCCGGAACATCTGGAGGCCGTGCACGTCTTTCACGCGATGTACAACGAAGGCAACGCAGAAATGATCCATGCCAATGGCGTGGGGTGCGGTTTCCTTGGTTACTACAACACTGGCCTGATGGAAGCCTACGGCAGGTCCTGGCGCGAGGACCGCGACCGCCTCTCTCCCGCACGAAAGTCCGTCCTGATCACTGCGCACTACCTGCGTGAGCACTACCATGGTCGTCCCTACGCCATCGCGCAGAATTTGCGCGGCAAGATTCGCTCCGGCTATGAACGGGTCCTGGAACAATTCGATGTGCTCGCCCTGCCGACGGTTCCCTTTCGGGCAACGCCAGTGCCGCGAGAGGTTCTGCCGCCGGATCGAAGCGTGGCATACGCCATGCAAATGATCGGCAACACCTGTCAGATGGCCATAACGGGTCAACCGGCAATCAGTGTTCCTTGCGGCATGGTGGATGGCCTGCCCGTCGGTCTGCAGTTCATTGGCAGCTATCTCGATGATCTTGCGGTGATCCGAGCTGCCGACGCGTTCGAAGGAATCGGAGACTGGCGTGACATGTGAGTTTCGAGACGCATCCCCACGGGACTGGCGCGCGGCGACTGCTGACCGGGCGATGCACTGACCATGTCCGCGCGCGCACCTGATAGTGGAGAGATCCTGGAACTTGCGGAAAGCCTCGGTATCCGTCTTGGCGCAGAGGAACTGGATTCGTATGAGGGGATGATTTCCGGCGCCTACCGCATTCTTCGCTGGATGGATGCGCAGGAGGAAGTTGCCCCGCCGGTGAAATACCCGCGCACCAGGGGATACCGGCCATCCCGGGACGAGAACCCGTATAACGCCTGGTTCTGGCGTACCGAGATCCGGGGCTGTCCGGAAGGGCCGCTTGCCGGGAAGCGGGCTGGCATCAAGGATACGGTGTGCGTTGCCGGGGTTCCCATGATCAACGGTGGCAGGCTCCTGGAGGGCTTCGTGCCGGAAATCGATGCCACGGTCGTAACGCGCCTCCTGGACGCCGGAGCCAATATTCTCGGCAAGACCACCGTCAATGATGGGGCCGGGGATTCCATCGAGACGAACAGTCCCCTTGCGACGGTGCGGAACCCGAGGAAGCCCACCCACGCACCGGGAGGGTCTTCGAACGGCAGCGCGGCAGCGCTCGCGGCAGGGGATATCGATCTGGCGATCGGTGGGGACCAGGGGGGCTCCGTCCGTATTCCGGCGTCATGGAGCGGCGTCGTCGGCCTCAAGCCCACCTATGGTCTGGTGCCCTATACCGGTGCGGTAACCATCGACATGACCCTCGACCATCTCGGTCCGATGGCGAACAGCGTCAGCGACGTGGCATCCATGCTGTCCGTCATTGCCGGACCGGACTCCTTCGATCCCCGCACTCGCGGCGTGGAACCGGTGGATACGGACTACGCGGCTTCGGTCGGACTTGGTGTGAGGGGGCTCCGTATCGGCTTGCTCCGGGAGGGGTTTGCGCAGAAGCGCTGGGAGGATGTCGGACTTCCCGGCAGTGAAGCGGTGGTCGATGACAGCGTGCGGGCGGCCGCGGAAGCGCTTGCGAGAGCCGGCGCGGTCGTCTCTGAGGTATCCGTACCCATGCATTTCGATGGGCTGCGGATCTTCTATGGCTTCTACTCGGAGGGAGCCGCGCAGTTCATGATCCAGGGCAATTTCATGGGCACCAACTGGCTCGGTTACTACAACAGGTCCCTCGCCGAATTTCATGGTGCGGCGCTGAAGGACCGTCCCGGAGACCTCTCTCCCGCGTTCAAGGGAATCCTGCTCCTCGGAGAACACCTGCGCCGTACGACTTTCGGGCGCTATTACGCCATCGGGCAGAATCTCCGGCCGCGACTGCGCGAGGCCTATGACCGGGTGCTGGCTGAGCACGATGTCCTCGTCCTCCCGACGACTCCGTTTCGCGCAACCCCGATCCCTTCTGTAGATTGCAGCCTCGACGAGAAGGTTGCCTTTGCGATGCAGATGATCGGGAACACCTGCCAGTTCGGCGTAACCGGGCATCCTGCCATCAGCGTCCCTTGCGGCATGGAGGACGGACTGCCGATCGGCCTCCAGGTCGTTGGCCGGCATCTCGAAGAGACCACGGTCCTGCGCGTTGCCGGCGCCGTGGAACGGATCGGCGACTGGCGCAGTCGCTAGACGGCAACCCCGTACGGCTGATGCATATCCTGCGCTTTCTGGGGTCTCGCCTGCTTTCCGGCGTGGTCGTTCTGCTCGGCGTATCGATGCTGATCTTTCTGCTGGCGCGCGTGATTCCCGGAGATCCGGCCAGGCTTGCGCTGGGTCCCACGGCAACGCCGGCGCAAGTACAGGCGCTCAGCGACCGGTTGGGTCTCAATGAGCCGGTTCCAACGCAGTATTGGGAATTTCTCAAGAACGCGGCGCATCGCGACTTTGGCATGTCCCTCTACACGAACCGTCCCGTGGCCGAGGATCTCCGAACCGCCTTTCCTGCGACTCTCGAACTGGTGCTTGTCTCCATTACCTTCATCAGCGTATTCGGTCTGTTGCTCGGCATACTGGCAGCGCACTACCGCAACAGCCCGACCGACAACGGACTCCGGTTGATCGCCGTTCTCAGCGTGGTTTCCCCGACATTCGTCTGGGCAATTCTGCTTATGCTGGTCTTCGCTTTCGCTCTCGGACTGTTTCCGATCGCGGGCCGGTTAACCGTCGGCATTGCCCCGCCGGAGCACATCAGCGGCCTGTTCATTCTCGATGCCGCCCTGGCGGGTGACTGGGCAACCATGCGCGACGCGTTCCATCACATTGTCTTGCCCGGGCTTGCCCTCTCGCTGCCGGCGATGGGCCAGACCGCGCGCCTTACGCGGACCAATCTGGTGGACGCGTACGAGAGTCAGTACATCGAACTCGCCCGTGCCTTCTCCTACACGAATCTCGAGATCGCCACGGTGTACGCACTCCGTCCCGCCTCGATTCCGACCCTCACCATCATCGGGCTTGAATTCGTTGCGTTGCTGGGCAATGCCTTTCTCGTCGAATCCATTTTCGCGTGGCCAGGCATGGCGCGATACGGGGTGCAGACCATCCTGCACAAGGACCTGAACGGAATTGTCGCCACGGTCCTGGTTCTCGCCATCTTTTTCGTGCTGGTGAACACGCTGGTGGACCTCCTGGTCGCCTACGTGAATCCGCGCATTCGGAAGCTGGGCCGCTCGTGACCGGCCTGCTCCTCTTCCGGTCGCGGGCCTGGTACAAGTTCGCCCGCAATCCCCTGTCCGTCGTGGGGCTCGTCGTTGTCGTGGCCGTAGTGGCACTTGCCATCGCAGCACCACTCGTGGCGCCGCATCCAGAGGCGGCCGGCAAGTTCATCGACATTGTCGGACGCAACCAGGGGCCGACCCTTTCGCACTGGTTCGGAACCGACAATCTCGGCCGGGATGTATTAAGCCGGATCATCTTCGGCTATCGCATCTCGCTGATGCTGGGCATCGTGGTGCTGTTGATCGCCGTCCCGCTGGGTGTCGGACTTGGCCTGGTTGCGGGGTACTTCGGCGGGACCTGGGAACTCGTCATCATGCGGATCACGGATATTTTCCTGGCGGTTCCCTCGCTGGTTCTGGCAATGGCGATCCTTGGGCTGTTCGAACCCTCGCTGGTCCTTGCCATGGCTGCCGTCGCAGTGGGCTGGTGGCCTTGGTACACTCGGCTCATCTACAACCTGGCCCGTTCAATCAAGACGGAAGGCTACGTCGCAGCGGCAAGGGTTGTGGGGGCCTCTCCGGTTCGGATCATCACCGGAGAGATCCTGCCCAACTGCGTCGGAACGATCGTCACAAAGATGACGCTGGACATGGGATTCGTGATCCTTCTCGGAAGCGGGTTGAGTTTCCTGGGACTGGGCGCGCAGCCGCCCACGCCGGATCTCGGAACCATGGTGGCGGAAGGCACGCTCTTCCTGCCGGATCTCTGGTGGTCATCGGTCTTCTCGGGACTCGCGATTCTCGTTGTTGTCCTCGGCTTCAACCTGCTCGGCGACGGCCTGAGAGACTTGTTCGGCGTGGAGGTGTAGGTCCATGCCACTTCTGGATATCCGGGACCTGTGCGTGGAGTTCAAGGTTTTCGAGGGGCTCTCGAGAGTAGTGGAGGGCGTGAGCCTTGCGGTTCGGCGCGGCGAAAAGGTCGCGATCGTCGGAGAGTCGGGTTGCGGGAAGTCGGTGACTGCTCGGGTGATTCTCGGATTGCTGCGGGAACGCAATATTTCCATCAGGGGCAACGTGCGTTTCGACGATGAGGAACTGCTTGCGTACCCGGAGAGAAAATGGCGGCGTGTGCGGGGGCGGCGCATCGCCATGATCTTCCAGGATCCGGAGGCTGCACTGAATCCGGTGTTCACCGTTGGAGCGCAGCTTGCGACGGTAGCGCGCAGGGGCGGCAGCGCGAGCAGCCGCAGGGCGGCATACAAGCTGTCGGAAGAAATGTTGCGCAGGGTCGCGGTGGAAGACCCCTACAGGGTGCTGAACTCTTATCCGTTTCAATTGAGTGGTGGGCTGAACCAGCGGATCCTGATTTCGATGGCGTTGATAAACAGGCCAGACCTCGTGATCGCCGACGAGCCCGGGACCGCACTAGATGTAACCGTGCAGCAACAAACCCTCCAGTTGATGAACGACCTGACGCGTGCCGATGGGGCGGCCGTGTTGCTGATCACACACAATCTGGGGGTGGTGCGGGAGTTCGCAGAACGGGTGTACGTCATGTACGCGGGAAACATCGTGGAGGAATCAACGACGGAACAGTTGTTTCGCAATCCGCTACACCCCTACACGAAGGCGCTTCTGCGAGCTGTGCCGCGCCTCTCCGCCAGGGTTTCGCCGGTCGGGATCGACGGCAGCGTTCCTGATTATGTCTCTCTTCCGCCGGGCTGCCGGTTCTCTCCTCGCTGCCCCCATGTTCGGGAAGCCTGCAGAGCGCCGGTTCCGATGGTCGGTACGGCGGGGGGCAGCCAGGTCCGCTGTGTCCTGCAATCATCCGATGCCGGGCAGGCGTGATCCCGTGTCGGGCGCTTTCATCCGCACCGAGGGCCTGTCGAAGCAGTACGAAGTGGCGGGTCGCAATGTGCGCGCCCTTGAAGATGTGGACTTCGAGCTTCCGGAGGGGCAGACCATGGCGGTCGTCGGTGAGTCCGGTTCTGGCAAGACTACCCTCGGAAACCTCATACTCGGTCTGGAAGAGCCCAGTGCCGGCCACATCTGGCTGGCGGACCGGGAGTTGCTCCCGGAGCGGCCAAAACCACTTCGCAAGGCGATCCAGGTTGTCCAGCAGAATCCGTACTCCGCGCTCAACCCCCGGCGGCCGGTTCGCCACACGGTCGAACTGCCGCTCATCGTCCATGGCTATGGCTCGTCGCGGGCACGTCGGGAGCGGGTCGCAGAGCTTCTTCAGCTGGTGGAACTTTCACCGGATTTCATGAACCGGTTCCCCGGCACGCTTTCCGGTGGGCAACGGCAGCGGGTAGCGCTTGCACGGGCCCTTGCGGCAGAGCCAAAGGTTCTTGTTCTGGATGAGCCGACATCCGCGCTCGACGTGTCGGTTCAGGCCAAGATCATTACACTCTTGCAGGACCTGCAGCGCCGGCTGCGGCTGACCTACATGTTCATTACCCATGATCTCGGTGTTGTACGCAACATCGCGGACCGGATCGTGGTTCTTTATCGCGGCCGGATCGTGGAGCAGGGTGCCACAGAGACGGTGTTCCGGCACCCCCGGCACCGATACACGACCATGCTCCTGTCCGCCATACCGGTGATCTCAGACGAGGATGCGGAATTCAAGCCGGACTGGCCATGGCAGGGCTGGAGGTTCGAAGAAGGAGGCCACAAGGTTTCGGGCTGCCGGTTCGCACCTCGTTGCCCATTCGCGGTCAGCGAGTGTGCGGATAGGGTTCCCGCGATGCGAGGGAACGCTCGCCAATCCTTCGCGTGCCATTCCCCGGCCGATTGATCCGGTGAAGTTGCGGCCCGTGGAACGGGATTTCCACGGGCCGCAACCAGTTCGATGTGGGTTTGTACTCCCGTCAGTTGATCGAGAAGGTCCGGAACAGGTAGTTCATGCCAATCGAGGCGATCGCCTTTTCCGGGTCCTCGAGGGCGGGCGCCGAAACATTGTCGCGCTTGGCAACAACAGTGAGGCTCTCGAATCCGAAAATTGAGGGTTGCAAGTCGATGATCTTGCGGACGAGATCCTCATAGTGGGCCGCGCGTTCCGCGGGGTCAAGAATCGTGCGACCTTGCTCCAGCGCCGCATCGATCTCGGAATCCAGCATCCAGTCCAACGACTGCCAGCTTCCTGCATTGTTGGAATGGTACATGGACGAGAGCAGCGAGTCGGGATCCGGAGTATTCGAACCCACTCGGACGGTATTCGCATTCGGCGTCGTCTCCGCCTTTGCCGCCTTCTCGAGCAAGAGCGCCCAAGGCGACCGGATGACTTCGACATCGATGCCGAGATCCGCCATGCTTTGCTGGAAGATCAGTGCGATATCGCCGTAGGACGGCACTTCGGCAACCCACTGGATGACGAAGGGATGCTCGTTTGGTCCGTAACTCGACTGGGCCAAATGCGCCTTTGCGGCGTCCAGATCCCGCTTGGGATAGGGATTGCTCTCGCTGAAGCCAACCACTCCACGCGGTACGGGGCCGTTTGCCGGTGAGCCGGCGCTGACGTCATCGGTGACCTGCAGCAGCGTCTGCATGGCTTCGTAGTCGAAGGCCAGGGCGAGGGCCTTCCGGAAGTGCACGTCGTCCGTCGGCGGTTGCTGCATGTTGAACTTGATGTAGAAGGAAGAGCCGCCGAGGTCCTGGGCAAGCGAGATGTTGGGATCGCGATCGAGCGCCTGCAGGATCTCCACGGGCAACTGCATGCGTGTTACATCGTGCTCGCCGCGAGGCATGAGTGCTCTGAGCGTGGTGGGCTCGAGCGCGTAGGACAGTCGGACGACGTCCGGGGCATTCTCGGCGAACCCGCCAAAATGCCCTTCGTTCTTCCGAAGGACCGACAATTCCTGGGGATTGTGGCTCTCCACGGTATACGAACCGGAAGCGGCAGTGTTGGCGGAAAGGAACTGGTCACCATAGTCGCCATTGTCGCCGAAATCACCCTCGGCGACGTTCGCTTTCACGATCTCGGAGTTCACGACGGCCAGGCGCGAGAGCGCTGCGACGAATGGTGCCGAGGGCTCGTTCAGCTGGAACGTGACCGTTCCCGATCCATCGGCTGTGACAGAGGCAAATTCGGGAAAAAGGTACGAAAATCCTCGCTTCATGGTGGCCATGCGGTTCGCGGAATAGACCACGTCCTCTGCCTCGACCGGGGAGCCGTCGTGAAACACGGCATCGGCCCGAAGCTGGAACGTGTAGGTCAGTCCGTCATCTGAAACGGTCCAGGACTCCGCGAGATCCGGAACCATCTGGCCACTGGGAGTGGCTCGGACCAGGAAATCGTACACGTTGAACATGAGCATCGAATCCGCATAGTCCGTCCCCTTGTGCGGGTCGAGCTCGCCAATTGGCGCGTCGTTCACGCGAAGGACCCGATCCTGCGCGGCAGATGGGCCGATCGCGCCCATCGCAAGCGCTGCAGCACCGAGCAGCAGTAATAACCATCTATTCATTCTTCGTTTCCTCCTATTCCGCCCGTACCGTGACCAGGATACGAAAACCGCACGGTGCAAGGGCAGTTATCACAGAGTAGGGTAATCCGGTATGTATTCCAAATCTTGGATGGGCTATCTCCGGGGCTGAGTACATTTTGGAGCTTGATCACTTCCAGAAACCGGTGTCGGGCACTCCCGTCGTCCCATGCGATGGCTTGATGGGGCGGGGTGATTTCAGGTAGGCGGACAGCGTCAGGGAGCAGCTACATCCCGATCCGGATCAACCTGGGGACAAATGCCAGTGCCGCAACTGAACCTATGATGTTGAGTCTGTGGGAAGTTTCTTATTCGCTCAGTCGCGATGTGTTATGGGCTGGAGGAGTTCGATCCTGTCGCACAGATGTTGCCAAGCGGCCTCGACGGCATTGTAGTTCTCCTGCACCGTGTCGATCACAACCCGTCATGAAATTCGGACATGCCTTTGGTCCGTGGTAAGTTCCGGCATTTCGTCCAGGCTGTCGATGAACCCTTGTCGCGCAGTCTGGAAGCCCCGGATATAGCGACAAAGCGAGATCAAGAGGCCCTAGGAATCAGGGGGCACCTCCCCGTCTGCGAGACCGGAAGATCAAGCGGCTCGAACAAGTTGAACAGCAGGTCGTCTGGACGCTGGTGGAGGCGCCATGGTCGAGTGCTGGGCGATTCCTTGTCCCGGGTTCGTCGCGTAGTCGACGTTAGCCGTCCTGCATGGTTTCTTGGCTCGAACGCTGTGGACGTAAGTTGTCAGCGTATGTTTCATCAAACGGCTAGCGATAGCTCATGAGGGTGATCAGGTTTCGGCATTGGGCGAGCGTATACAATCACGCTTACCGATTGTCCGGGTGGACTTGCTCCAGGAGTAAAGCGACAATGTCGGAAGCTGAAAGGCTTCTGTTTCGACCGGCGAGAACAGATTTGTACATCGGTTCATAGACCTTCAACATCCTTCTATACAAATCGACAACCGGTCGAGTTGTGATCAGGTGCCGACCCTCAAATCGGGGATAGTTCCCGATGTGCTCGACAAGAAACTCGGCAATGCTCTTGCGTGAACTCTCCTCATTCGGTTAGATGCCCGTGAATTTCACATCGGTGCCGTAGGGCTCGGCTCGGACGCTACTCGGGCCTTGTCCGGTTCTTCTCGGTGATCGTCGTGGTGTTCGAATACGGTCCACATTTCGAGGATGTCTACGACCTCGCGAACAAGGTCCCGAGAATCGGGGCGACCACCGAAATTGTCAGGGTATTTCCGGCCAAGGGCCCAAAAATGACCACCACCGATAGCGTATTGGACAAAGTCCTGATCAATGCGTTCCCTGTTGTTCCCGTCTCGGGCGAGACCGCACAGCATCGAAAAGATGAGCGTTTCGGTAGGTGTGGGCCTCAACTCGTCTTCGCTCGAAGCGGCGAGACCTTCATGAACTAGCCGACGGACGGCTTCCGCACGCGACGGCAACGTGGGTTGGCTTGCGCACCATCGGTCCAGTTGTTCTATCGTAGCCCGGTCCAATCGCGTCTCGAATCGCTCAGATTGCATACGGATTTTCCCCCGTAATATACGGTGATGTTTCGTAAATGACGGAAGCAACACGATGCATCGACCCTCGCGAGGCTGATATGCGCGACCCCGCCCCTGGACCGCTGCGGAGGGAGGAGTCGCTGGCTCAAGAGGGTCCGGCGGCCTGCCGGACCTCGCCGCCCTAACCAGTACGAATCCTGGCAATCCTCGGGAGCTTGCATAGATGCCATCAAGTCAATACATTGCATGCATCGCAATCAAATCTGGAACTTGCTTATGGCCATGCTGACCGTGCGCAACCTGCCGGACGAGGTGCATCGCGCCCTGCGTGTGCGGGCGGCTTTGAGGGGACGCAGCACCGAAGCCGAGGTGCGCGCCATCCTGGAGGAAACGGTCCTGCCGGAAGGGCGGGCCGCGCTGGGGACGCTGCTTACCGCCGTCGGCCGGCGCGCCGGGTTGACGGAGGAGGAATCCGCGGGCTTCGCACAACGCGATACCGCTCCGGCCCGGCCGATCGACCTGGAATGATTCTGGTAGACACGAACGTGGTATCGGAGCCGCTGCACAGGGCTCCGGAACCGCGCGTCGCCGAATGGCTCGATGCACAGGCATTGGAGACGCTGTATCTGTCCGCAATTACCGTCGCCGAGTTGCGTTTCGGGGTCTGGTCGCTGCCAGCCGGCCGCCGGCGAGACCGACTGCATGAGGATCTGGAGGAGCGGGTCTTGCCGATGTTCGCCGGGCGGGTGCTGTCCTTCGATCTTGCGGCTTCGCAGGCCTATGCGGAGTTGATGGCGAAGGCCCGATCCGAGGGCCGGACGATCCCGGTGTCCGACGGTTACATTGCGGCGACCGCCGCAGCCAATGGCATGATGGTAGCGACGCGGGATACGGCTCCGTTCAAGGCGGCGGGACTGAAGACTGTCGATCCATGGACGGTGTAGGAAACGACCGGTGTGTGCATGACCCTGCATCGCAGTACTTTGCCGTGAAAATGCCTCGATTTCTCATATCTTGGGGTGCGGAGCCACAAGGCTCAGCATGAGAGTCTTTTCGATCATACGCTAGGCACCGCATGGCCCCACTTGCGCCCCCTTCGCTGCGCAAGGGCCTGATTCCATGCAGGAAACCCCCTACCAGCAGCGTTTGACATGCCGAATCGCGGGGCCAAATCGACTCCCGGGAGCGCAGTGTTGCGGGAGGTGCGAAGGGATGCCGGAGAGCGAGGATCGCGGGATTGCCGTCATGCGTGGCGTGGCGGCGATCGATAGCCCCGGCTCGGGGCCCGGGACAAGTGGCGGGGCGGGTCGATACCGCCGTGGTGAAGCTGGCCCGGCTCATCGGCCGGCGCATCGCGCGCGAGGAATATGAGAGACTCGACGCCGTCAACGACAACGCGCCGGCGAAGAATGCCGGCGGAAAATAGGAGACCGGAAGACATGGTCCTGCACTGCGCGCTCTAAGCCCGCAACTCGTCCGGCCAGCAGCGGGCGGTCTCGATCAAGGACCAGTTCCGGGTCTGCCGCGAGCGCGTGGCGCGTGAGGGCTGGGAGATCGTGGGCGCCTAAAGGGACTCCGCCATCTCCGGCGACAGCATGATCCTGCGTCCCGGTATCCAGGCGCTAGTGGAGGACGCGCAGCGAGGGATGTTCGAGATTCTGGTCGCGGAGGCGCTCGACCGGGTAAGCCACGCCGAACGCCGTCGGCGAAGCGCCTGCAAGACAACCGGAGCAGCCACACGCTCCCCAAACGCAGCCAGAAGCGAGCTCTGCAAACAGCTGCGGCAGCAGACTCTGGAACAGCTTCAGTTCAACCTCAACCAGCTGAACTCGACGACGTACCCAGCGCCGAGCTCCCCGGAAGTCCAGCGAATCCGGGCACCACTGCCCCGCCGCCACGCTGATGCCGCCGCTATGCGCAAGGAGCACAACCGCTTCCACATGCGACAGGGAACCCGGAAGACGTGCGCAAAGACAGTCCGGCAAGGCGCTGAACGTCACTCCGCAGTCTCGGCAATACCAGCGCGATATCCGAATACCCGAAGGCGTCTTGCGGCCATACGTACCGTGTCGCCGCTGACCGCAACCCGTATCCAGACCAACAAGACAACCCGGGGGAGGACCCTTGCCTCAGGCCACGCCTGCTTGACAATATAGGTGTTGTTTCTCTGATTTTCTCGGCGTAAGCAGGGCGATTTGTTCCGAATAGCTT
>CAZPXZ010000083.1:0-16114 GCA_964590405.1 uncultured Rhodobacterales bacterium
GCCGTACTTGATGCGTTCCTGCGAGCCGACCTAAACTCGCGTGTCGCCTGTGAATGCCTGGCAACGACCAATTTCGTCGTCGTGGCCGGCGAGGTACGGGGTCCTGATTCCGTTGCCAGCAACGGCGCGATCGAGGAGATCGTGCGAAGTATCGTGCGGCGCACCGGGTATGAGCAGCAGGGGTTTCACTGGCAGCAATTGCAGGTGGAGAATCGTCTCCATCGCCAGGCGCAGGAAATCGCGCTGGGAGTAGACCGTGGCGGAGCGGGCGACCAGGGCATGATGTTCGGTTACGCGGTGAATGAGACCCCGTCGCTCATGCCTGCTGCGATCCACTACTCACACTCGACTCTCCTCAAGATCCGGGACGCCCGTATGGCGGGCCGGCTTCCCGGCCTGGGGCCCGACGGAAAGATCCAGCTCTCCATTGAATACCGGAACGGAACTCCTGCTCGATTGGACACCATTGTCCTTTCCTACCAGCATGCAGAGCACCTTGGTAGCGACGACGTCCGGAGCCTCCTGGAGCCGGTTGTCCGGAACGCGGTCCCGAACGGCTGGATCGACTCCTCGACCCGGTGGCATGTCAACCCGAGCGGCTCCTTCGTCCGCGGTGGTCCGGACTGCGATGCGGGTCTGACCGGCCGCAAGATCGTGGTTGACACCTATGGCGGCGCCGCGCCCCATGGAGGCGGAGCCTTTTCGGGCAAGGATCCGACAAAGGTAGACCGCTCGGGCGCGTATGCCGGACGTTATCTTGCCAAGAACGTTGTCGCCGCCGGCCTCGCACACAGATGCACCATTCAGATCGCCTATGCGATCGGCGTTGCAGAGCCTGTTTCGGTCATGGTTGATACGCATGGAGCACGAACCCGGGACGAATCCGCTCTGTCCACGGCGCTTCGAGAGATGATGGATCTCACGCCTGGCGGAATCCGCGACCATCTTGACCTGATTCAGCCGATCTACGAACGCACGGCTGCCTACGGACATTTCGGTCGAGATCCTGAGGCGGACGGTGGCTTTTCCTGGGAGAAGACCGATCTCGCTGATGCGCTTCGTGCCCGATTCGCCTGATCAGCGACATCGGGCAGGGCCCGGCCGATGGAGCGGGATAAGCAACGTACACTCCGTCGGAACCTTTACGGTCGGTCGCGCCACCGTCGGCTGAGCCCCACACGCCGCTCTGCGCTCGCGGAGTGGGGACCGCGAGTGCAGATACCGGGCGTCTCCGTGGTGGATAACCCCGAACGCAAGCTGCTTCCCCCAGAATCTCTAGCCGGTACCCTGCAGGAACGGTGGCTCGAGATCGGATTCGGAACCGGCGAACACCTGCTTGCCCTCGCCCAATCACATCCGGAGATCGCAATGATCGGGGCAGAGCCGTATCTACCAGGCGTATCACGACTTCTCAGCATGGCCCTACCTGTCATACCGGCCAACCTGCGTGTGCACGCAGGCGACGCACGCGACCTCCTGGATGTTCTCCCGGACGATTTTCTGGCACGCGTATTTCTTCTCTTCCCCGATCCATGGCCCAAGCGGCGCCACACTCGTCGGAGGTTTGTCTCGAGCAGTAACCTGGATGCGCTGGCGAGGGTCATGCGCCCGAAGAGCGAATTGCGAATCGCAACCGACATTCACCAGCTCGCACGGCACTGCCTGATCGAAACCCGGCGACACCCGGCCTTCGTCTGGACAGCCCAGTGCGCAGCCGACTGGAGGCTGCCGTGGTCCGGCTGGCCAGGGACGCGATATGAAGAAAAGGCGATCCTAGCCGGACGGTGCCCCGTCTACCTGACCTTCTCCCGGACTGATGCGACGTACAGGATGGAAACGACATGAAAGAACCTCCCCAGCCTCTCGAGACCCGATCTGGCGCCGAACCGCTCCGGGGCGAAGCCGTGATTCCCGGCGACAAGTCCATCTCTCACCGGGCACTTCTCCTGGGAGCGCTGTCGGAGGGGAAAACCCGTGCCTCGGGCGTTCTCGAAGGCGAGGATGTACTCTCCACGGCCAGGGCAGTGGCGTCCCTTGGCGTACCGGTTACGCGCATTGCCCCGGGCGTATGGGAAATCGACGGCGGCGGACTCGGTGCACTCACTGATCCGGTCGGGCCAATCGATTGTGGCAATGCCGGCACTCTCGCACGACTGATCTCCGGAATCATCGCTGCCAATCCGCTGACAGCCACGCTGATCGGGGATGCCAGCCTCTCCGGACGACCGATGGAACGGGTCTTCGCACCCATGCGGGCCGTGGGAGCGAACATCCTTTGCCGGGAAGGCGGCCGCCTGCCGGCAACCATCCGCGGCACCCATCGCCCGCTCCCTATCGACTGGACACTTCCCGTCGCATCGGCGCAAGTCAAGTCGGCAATCCTGATTGCGGCGCTCCACGGGCCGGGAGAGACAGCGTTGACCGAGCCAGCTGCATCCCGCGACCACACCGAGCGTATGCTGCTCCGCATGGGGGCGAAACTGCAATCCGAAACGTTACGGAATGGAGGACGACGCCACACCCTCGTCGGAGGATCAGATCTTTCCCCTCTGCAATTCGGCATACCGCGAGATCCGTCCTCCGCCGCGCTGGTAGCCACTGCCGCATTGCTGGTGGAAGGCTCCGACATCCTCCTGCCCTCCATCTGCATCAACCCGAGTCGAATTGGGTTCTTCGAAACGGCAGCGGAAATGGGCGCCGGCATTTCGTTCGAGAATCGAAGGGAAGAAGCCGGCGAACCCGTCGCTGACATTCGCGTACGGCATGCACCCCTGAAGGGAATCCGAGTGCCCGTGGACCGCGCTCCTTCCATGATCGATGAATACCCCGCCCTCGCAGCCCTTGCCGCTTTCGCCGAAGGCAAGACGGCAATGGCCGGTGTCGGAGAGCTTCGGGCCAAGGAGACGGACCGCATTCAGGCGATGGTGGACGGACTTGCTGACTGCGGCGTTCGCGTTGAGGCCGATGCCGACAGCTTCACCGTGCACGGCTGCGGCCACCCGGCCGGCGGCGCTACCATTCGCACGCGGAACGACCACCGGATCGCCATGGCTTTCCTGGCTCTCGGACAAGGCACACAGGATCCGGTCCGCGTCGACGACACACGCGCGATCGATACAAGCTTTCCAGATTTTGTCCACTTGCTCACATCACTCGGGTGCGGTTTCGCGCCTGTTGCGGTTGAGAAACCGGCGTGATCATCGCGCTGGACGGCCCTGCCGCCTCCGGGAAGGGAACCATCGCCCGGAGGATCGCCCGGCGGTTCGGATTCGCCCATCTCGACACCGGACTCTTGTACCGGGCGGTTGCGCGGGAGTTGCTTGAACGGCATGGAAGGGCGCCGGCATCGGACACGCCGGAAGTCCGTACACAGGCGGTTTGCATCGCGAGTCATCTCCAGCCCGCCCAGCTTGATCCGGCTCGCCTCCGGACACCGGACGTCGATGCGTTGAGCGCGATGGTCGCCGCCTGGCCCGAATTGCGAACGGCGATCCTGACCTATCAACGGGCCTTCGCTCATGCCCCCCCCGGCGGAGCCAGGGGCGCAGTCCTGGACGGTCGCGACATCGGTTCTGTGGTATGCCCGGACGCGGACCTGAAGGTGTTTGTAACCGCAAGCGAACGGGCCAGAACCGAACGTCGCCTGCTGGAACGACTGGAGCAGGGCTACCGGACGGATTTCGAAACGATGCTGGCAGAAATACGCGACCGGGACGCCCGCGACAAGGAACGGAAGACCGCACCGCTCAAGCGTACACCGGACGCGGTATTGCTAGACACGACAGAACTTGCTATAGACAGCGCCGTTGACCACGTTGCAGCTCTGGTCAAGAGCTGGCAGGCCGATTCCATCGGATAACCTCTTTGCACAGGTCAGGGAGTCTTGATCCGGGTTGCCGGATCCACGGCACACACCAACAGGATGCGGAACGGGGCCGCAAAACCCCCGGGAGAAACTCACTACATGGAAGCTGACACAGTCGCGCCCGCGCCGTCCCGCGAGGCGCCTTCCCACGCAGAATTCGAAGAGTTGCTCAACGCCAGTTTTGACAGCAAAACCCCCCGGGAGGGTACGGTTGTCAAGGGCGAGGTTATCAAGATTGAAAACAACCAAGCGATCATCGACGTCGGATTCAAGACGGAAGGTCGCGTGGACATCAAGGAATTTGCTCGCCCCGGGCGGGAAATCGAGATCAATGTCGGAGACGAGGTCGAGGTCTACCTTGACCGCATCGAGAATGCGCGCGGCGAGGCAGTCCTCTCCCGGGAGAAAGCCAATCGTGAGGCGGCTTGGGATCGGCTGGAGAAGGCGTATGGTGAGAGCAGCCATGTGGAAGGAGCGATCTTTGGCCGAGTAAAGGGCGGTTTTTCCGTCGATCTCGGCGGCGCCGTGGCATTCCTGCCGGGAAGCCAGGTCGATGTCCGGCCCGTGCATGATGTCGGTCCGCTCATGCATACACCGCAACCCTTCCAGATCGTCAAGATGGACCGCCGCCGTGGCAATATTGTCGTTTCTCGTCGAGCGGTGCTGGAAGAATCGTCCCTAGTTGAACGCACCCGCGTGTTGGATCGCCTGAACAAGGGCGATGTGGTCGAGGGAACCGTCAAGAACATCGTCGATTTCGGCGCTTTCGTGGATCTCGGCGGCATTGACGGACTCCTGCATGTCACTGACATGGCCTGGCGCCGGATTCATCATCCCTCGGAAGTGGTCACTGTCGGAGAAACCGTCCGCGTCCAGGTCATCAAGGTCAACCGTGAATCCCAGCGGATCAGCTTGGGGATGAAGCAGCTTGAGCCCGACCCCTGGGAAGGCGTAGACGTGAAGTACCCGGTCGGTGCGAAAATGACGGGCCGTGTGGCGAACATCACGGAGTTCGGCGCATTCGTCGAACTGGAGCCAGGCGTCGAGGGACTTATCCACGTCTCGGAAATGTCCTGGACCAAGAAAAACGTTCATCCCGGAAAAATCGTCTCTACTTCTCAGGAAGTGGAGGTGATGGTGATCAACACGGATTCCGACCGCAAGCGGATTTCCCTCGGCCTCAAGCAGTGCCTCGAGAACCCATGGGAGGCCTTTGCCGCAGCGCACCCCGCCGGATCCCAGATCGAGGGACCGGTCCGCTCCATTACGGATTTCGGTCTCTTCATCGGACTCGATGGCGGCATTGACGGCATGGTCCACATCTCCGACATCGCCTGGGACACGCAAGGAGAACAGGCCATCAGGAACTATTCCAAGGGCGATGTGGTGCAGGCTGTCGTACTCGACTCCGACGCCTCCAAGGAACGGATCTCCCTGGGCATCAAGCAGGTCGGCAGCGATCCGTTTGCCGAAGCGACCGCGGGTTTCAAGAAGGGATCCAATGTCGGCGCCATCGTCTCGCGCATTGAAGACGGAGGCATCGAGGTGAAGGTAGGTGAAATAACGACGTTCATCCGCCGGAGCGACCTCGGACGCGACCGGGCAGACCAGCGTCCTGACCGATTTGCACCAGACGAGCGAATTGAGGCGAAAGTAATTTCGATCAATCCCGCGAATCGGCAGATCAGCCTTTCGATCAAGGCGCGGGAAATTGCTGATGAGAAGGAAGCCGTACGGCAGTTCGGCTCTGCTGCCTCCGGTGCGGTCCTTGGAGAAATTCTGGCGCCAGCGCTCTTGAAGCGCGGCAATGACGGTGAGGTGGAAGAGGCCACCAAGACTGTTGACGAAACCACAGAAACAGACGGCGGCGCTAAGGGTGACTGAATCCCCCTGCTGTAGATTTCTTTTCGGTCGCCGAAGTGCCTCTCATAGGGTGCTTTTCTCGGATACACTTCGTCGCTATCCTGCGCTCTTGGCGACTTTTCGATACTTGATGACTGTCACATCGAAATCAGGTATTGAGAAGTTGGGGGCATGGGCGCACCCGCTGTCATTGAAGACATTGGATTCAGGAGCTTGTCTCTTGTAACCAAAGTACAGCTATGGAGAGGTTCGTATGCTCAAATCTGACCTTGTGAGGATTCTCGCGGAGAGAAACGAAGGGCTGACGTATCGGGAAGTCGATACCATTGTCACCTCGGTACTCGATGAAATCGGAAACGCCCTGGCAGCGGGAAATCGTGTGGAACTGCGCGGATTCGGGACCTTTTCGAACCGGCACCGCCCTGCCCGCACCGCCCGAAATCCGCGCGATGGCTCGAAGATCCAGGTGGCAGCCAAGAACGTCCCGCATTTCAAGCCCGGCCGAATTCTTCTGGATCGGATGAACGGTTAGGTATCTACTACCTTGGCGCACCGTCGAAGTATCGGCGGTGTGCTTTCAGGGTCTGCGAGTACCGATCTCGATGCGCTGGATCAGCAGATTGGCCATCATCGCACTGGCGATCATCCTGTTCCTTTTCGCCATGGCCAACCGGCAGCCGGTCCAGTTGCGACTCGCTCCCGGGGTACCCCCTCTGGACCAGATACCCAGCGTCGAGTTGCCGCTCTTCGCAGTGCTCTTTGCTACACTCTTCTCTGGCTACCTTGTCGGTACACTGATTGAATGGACACGCAATGCCGGCGCGCGCAGCGACAAGCGCGGAAACCGCCCATGATGGCCGGATCAACAAGTCAGGGTCCGCACCGCCCGCACGACCGACGGTGAATGCACCTTCGGCTGCAGGCCCGCTTCGGGTGAAGATCTGCGGAATCGGCAAGACGGAAGATATCCGGGCCGCCGCCGATTCAGGTGCACACTATGTTGGCTTCGTTTTCTACCCCCCTTCACCACGCAGTCTCGGTATCGAGCATGCCGCAACTCTTGCCGCTGCGGTACCGGAAGGCGTTGAGCGAGTCGCACTCTTCGTTGATCCCGGGGACGAATTGCTGGACGCTGTCCTGACCCGCGTTTCGGTCGAGCACATCCAGCTCCACGGAAGTGAAACGCCGAGCCGCGGAATCGAAATCCGCAAACGGACGGGCAAGCGAGTAATCAAGGCCGTCCGGTTCCGGAACAGGGACAGCCTCTCGGCCATCGGAGAAGCAGAGGAGTGGGCCGATCAGGTTCTCTGTGATGCCCTGCCTGCATCAGGCGAACCCCTGCCGGGAGGGAATGGCATCCCGTTTGACTGGCGGCTGATCCAGGGACGGGAATGGACACGACCCTGGCTTCTGGCAGGAGGCCTTACCGCCGAGAATGTCGATGAAGCGGTCAGGTTGACGGGAGCCTGTCAGGTTGACGTATCCTCTGGAGTCGAGTCTTTGCCCGGCAAAAAGGACCCCGAGCGAATCGCGGCATTCCTCCGGGCCACCGTCCCGAGTTCGTACGCGCCGCACGGGAGTACGCCATGACCACTCTTGCACCAAATACCTTTTGCGGCGGCCCCGATGCGAATGGGCGTTTTGGCCAATTCGGCGGACGATTCGTTGCCGAAACGCTGATGCCGCCCATTCTCGAGCTCGAAGAGGCGTATCGCGCCGCAAGGAAGGATTCCGCGTATCGGACGGAAATGGACGAGTTCCTTCGCGACTATGTCGGACGCCCATCGCCACTCTACTTCGCGGAGCGCGTGACAGAAGCACTGGGCGGCGCTCGTGTCTACTTCAAGCGCGATGAACTCAATCACACCGGTGCGCACAAGATCAACAATGTCCTCGGCCAGATCCTTCTGGCCCGAAGAATGGGGAAATCCAGAATCATCGCGGAGACCGGAGCCGGACAGCACGGTGTCGCGACGGCCACGGTGTGCGCACGGTTCGGATTGCCGTGTATCGTCTACATGGGAGAAACGGATGTCGCCCGGCAGCAGCCGAACGTGTTCCGCATGAAACTGCTCGGTGCAGAAGTGATTCCCGTAACTTCGGGGGCATCCACGCTCAAGGATGCGATGAACGAAGCCCTGCGCGACTGGGTAACCAATGTCCGGAACACGTTCTACTGCATTGGAACCGTGGCAGGGCCGCATCCGTATCCCATGATGGTGCGAGACTTTCAGTCGATCATCGGCGAGGAAACAAAGTCCCAGATACTTGCGCGCGAGGGCCGCCTACCGGACGCACTGGTCGCCTGCATCGGTGGCGGCTCAAACGCCATGGGCCTCTTCCACCCGTTCCTGGACGACCCCGACGTAAGATGCATCGGTGTGGAGGCGGCAGGACATGGCCTAGACAGAGCCCATGCCGCTTCCCTGACCGGCGGGCGTCCGGGCGTCCTGCATGGCAACCGGACCTACCTCCTGCAGGACAGCGAAGGGCAGATCATCGAGGCGCACTCCATATCCGCTGGTCTCGACTACCCCGGCGTCGGCCCCGAACACTCCTGGCTTCACGATGTAGGCCGCGTGGAATATGTCTCTGCGACGGATGATGAGGCACTGGACGCGTTCCGGTTCTGTTGTGCCATGGAAGGAATCATCCCGGCCCTCGAGCCCGCCCACGCCCTTGCCCATGTCCGCCAGCTCGCCCCGGATATGACTTCCAGCGACATCATCGTCATGAATATGTGCGGGAGGGGCGACAAGGACATCTTCACGGTCGCTGAAGCGCTGGGAGAGGAGGTCGCATCATGAGTGCGGTGGCGAAAGGACGGATCGAAGCGCGTTTCGCCTGCCTCCGTGCCGAAGGGCGTGCGGCCCTGGTCACCTTTACCATGGCGGGAGATCCCGACACGGAACGATCGGCCGCGCTGGCCTCAGCCCTACCCTCGGCAGGCGCGGACATCATCGAACTGGGTATGCCCTTCTCCGACCCGATGGCGGACGGTCCGGTCATCCAGCGTGCCGGACAGCGTGCCTTGGCCGGCGGCCAGACCATGGAGAAGACTCTCGAAGCGGTTCGAACGGTTCGGATCACCGACGCGCATGTCCCGATCGTCCTCATGGGGTACGCCAACCCGATCCTTGCCTGCGGTATTCGGCAGTTTACATCCCGCGCCGCCGAAGCCGGGGTCGATGGCCTGATTGTTGTCGACCTCCCACCCGAGGAGGACACCGAGTTGCGGGAAGCTGCCAACACCGCAAACCTGCGTCTCATTCGCCTCATCGCCCCGACAACGGGCAGCGACCGCCTGCCAGGTGTGCTCACTGGTTCTTCCGGCTTTGTCTACTACGTGTCGATCACGGGGATCACCGGTGGTGCGGCGCCGGACAGCCAGGAAGTGGCCGCAGCAGTGCGCCAGGTATCCACGGCAACCGACCTTCCGGTTTGCGTCGGCTTCGGCGTCAGGACTCCGGAACACGCGGCGGAGATCGCCCGCAGTGCGGATGGCGTCGTCGTGGGTTCCGCGATTTGTGACCGTATCGGTGGCGGACAGTCCAATGCGGACGTGCTCGCGTACGTTCGTTCGCTTGCCGACGGCATACGTGGCGCGCGCACCGGAACAACATGAACTGGATCCGGAACTTTGTTCGCCCAAGACTGAGTGCTGTTCTTGGTCGTCATTCATCCGTACCGGAGAATCTGTGGTGCAAGTGCAATTCCTGCGGCCAGATGATCTTTCATCGCGAATACGAGAAGGCGCTGGCCGTTTGTTCCGCTTGCGGGCACCATATGCCCCTCCGGCCAACAGAGCGCTTCACCTCCATCTTTGACGGTGGGAAGTTCGAGGCCGTGCCCGTGGATGATGCACCGGAGGACCCGCTGCGATTCCGTGATGTCAAACGGTATTCCGACCGGATTCGGGAAGCGCGGTCCAAGACCGGAGCGACCGACGCCATGTTGGTAGCCCATGGCGAAGTCGGAGGAATCGACACTGTTGTTGCAGCGCAAGATTTCACCTTCCTCGGCGGCTCCATGGGAGTGGCCGTGGGCAACGCCGCACTGAAGGCGGCCGAGACCGCGGTCGCGCGGACAGCGCCGCTCGTGATCTTTGCGGCCGCTGGTGGTGCGCGCATGCAGGAGGGGATCCTATCCCTCATGCAGATGCCCCGCACAACCTTGGCTGTCCAGGCAGTGCGCGATGCCCGTCTACCCTACATTACGGTACTCACCCACCCGACCACGGGAGGCGTAACGGCGTCTTACGCGATGCTCGGCGACATTCAGATTGCCGAACCGAACGCACTGATCTGTTTTGCAGGTCCGCGCGTTATTGAGCAGACCATTCGAGAGAAACTCCCGGAGGGATTCCAGAGAGCGGAGCACCTCCTCAAGCACGGCATGCTGGACATGGTGGTCCACCGGCATGAAATGCGGAAGACACTTGTCCAACTTCTCCGACTTCTGACCCGAAGACCACCATTGGAACCGCCGGAACGGCCCGCACTTGCACCACCAGCACCGTAACCCTCAGCATGACGCAAAGCGACGGAATCCTGAATCGCCTTCTGGCGCTCCACCCGAAAGCAATTGACTTCTCCCTCGAACGAATTCTGCAACTGCTCTCCGACCTAGGCCACCCCGAACTGCATCTGCCTCCGGTGATCCACATCGCAGGCACCAATGGCAAGGGGTCCACGGCCGCCATGTTGCGAGCGGGCCTTGAGGCGGCCGGTCTGCGGGTCCACGCGTACCATTCTCCGCATCTCGTGCGTTTCCACGAGCGGATAACCCTCACGGGCAGGCGCATTCGGGAACCTGAACTCGCCCGCGTCCTGGACCACTGCGAGCAGGTGAACCGCGGCCGTCCGATCACATTCTTCGAGATCACCACCGCTGCAGCATTCCTGGCGTTTTCCGAAAGAAAGGCTGACTACACCATTCTGGAAGTCGGCCTGGGAGGCCGCCTCGACGCTACCAATGTCGTTTCCAAGCCAGCGTTATGCGTGATCACCCGCATCGGTTTGGACCACCAGCAGTATCTCGGCGACAGCTTAACGACCATTGCGGGAGAAAAGGCGGGGATACTGAAGCCCGGCGTCCCCGTCGTCGTGGGCACCCAGAGACCGGTTGCGCTTGCTGAGATCGGACGCATCGCCGGTGAACTCGGCGCAAGACCCTTCCGTGAAGGCCAGGAATGGTCTTGCTCACTCCAGGAACGGGGCATGGTGTACGAAGACAGCCAGGGACGACTGGTCCTGCCCCGCCCCGGACTTGCCGGCGACCACCAGGTGGAAAATGCTGGCATTGCAGTTGCGTCGCTTCGCCTGCTCGGGGCGTCGCACGCAGCCCGTTTCGCGGTCCAGACTCGCAACTGGCCGGCCCGCCTGCAGCGTATTCGATCCGGACCCCTTCTGAACGCACTACCGGAAGACACGGAATTGGTGCTTGACGGGGGCCACAACGAGGATGCCGGAAGGGTCTTGGCCCGAGAACTCGAGCAGCGAACACGACAGGACGGCCGACCGCCGTTTCTCATTACCGGGATGCTGGCGACAAAGGATGCCCGCGCGTTCTATTCGGCATTCGCGGGAATCGCGAGACACGCGTTTGCCGTTCCCATCACAAGCAGCGAGGCCGGAATCAGCCCGGACACACTCGCGGATATAGTTACGCAGGCAGGCGTGAACTGCGAACCCTGCAAGTCTCCGCTTGATGCGGCCAGGCGCGTGCGGCACGAATCGGCAGAACGGCCCCGCGTTTTGATTTGCGGCTCCCTCTACCTGGCTGGCGAACTGCTTCGCGATCACCGCTAGACACCGGATCTCCCGTCCCTTCGCGGCACAACCGAAACAGATATCGAACAGGAACTCAACGCCCGTCGAACAGACACGGAAGCTTGGACGAATGCGTCCCCGCCTGCTACATCGGCTGAAACCCTGGCCGGATCAAGCCTCCCGATGCCTCTCTTCTCGATGCAGGTCAGCACCGTTTCACGCCGGGCCGGCGCAAGCGCGGTCCGGCATGCTGCATACCGTGCGGCAGAACGGATCTGGGATGAACGTGCAAACAGGACGCGGGACTACACCGCGAAGGCGGATGTCGTTCATGCGGAAATCCTCTCTCCGGAAGGAACCCCCGACTGGATGCAGGACCGGGCGCGGCTATGGAACGGAGTCGAGGCTGCCGAACGGCGCAAGGATGCCCGCCTTGCCCGCGAAGTCTATGTGGCAATTCCGCGCGAAGTGGCGCCGGAAAAACGCCTTGACGCAATCCGGGAGTTTGTGAAGGAGACCTTTGTCGCCAAGGGAATGATTGCCGACTTCGCAATTCATGCGCCGACCGCCACGGATGGAAGGGAAGACCCACACGCACATATCATGCTGACAACCCGCCCGGTTGAAGCCGGCGAGTTCGGCAGGAAGGCCCGCTCCTGGGACCACCCCGGGCGCATTGCCGAGTACCGCCTTGCCTGGGAACGGCATGCCAACCGGGCTCTGGCCCGCTCGGGATCCATTCAACGTGTTAATCGACGCTCCCTTCGGGACCAGAAACGCGAAGCCGAGCTGCGGCTCCGGCGGGCCATTGCCCGGCGCGACCGCTTCGCGGCAAGACAGCATGCGCGGACGGCCGCCATTCTGGACCGGGTTCCGGAGATCTCCCTCGGACGTGCAGCAAGCCACATGGAGAAGCAGGGCCACAAGACCGAACGTGGGAAGAGACTCCGGGAGATTCGGGCTCGAAACGCATTGTCTCAAGACGACCGTGTGAGGGAGGGGATGCGGAAGGCTATGCAGGAAATCCGCATACTTGAACGCACCGCGAAGATCGCCCGGCTCCGAAACGGAATCAGGGAACGGGTGATCCACGCCCTGCCGCGGGCAGCAAGACGCCGCATATACCTGCGGCGCAACCAACGCCTCCTCGCCGCAGCATCACGCGAGGCCCCCTCCCTGGAGGAGACTCCAGGGTCCAGGGAGGCTGAGCGTCCGGTAACTGGTGATCATGGCCGGGAGCATGGGCTCGAGACCGATGCCGACGCGCCGTGGCCGGCACTACGTGAACAAGAGGCGCGGAGACACGGAAAATTGTCCAACTGCCCAGACCTCTCGAATCATCGGTTGTCGATGGAACCGCAAGGTGCGGACGGACCAGTGCAGTCGGAAGGGCCCAGTACACCGTTCCAGCGCCGGAGAGATTCAGGTGCCGAAATTTCCGAGCACTTGCAGGGCGACCGATCGCCTGGCATGCCGCTCTCTCCAATTGACCGCGATCCATCCAGACGCCGTGATTTTGCCAGTCCCACTGCGGATCCAATGTCAACCGGCAAGACCAACCGAGTCGAGCCCTTGGCCAGCAAGTCATCACGAGACTCGCAGGGCAAAGGGGATGCACAGGAGCGACTGCGGCAATGGTTGGACGGCGAGCGAACATGCTCGACGCCCCGGTTCAAGCGGCGAGAACGTGAATTCGGTCTTGAGCGCTGACCGAAAACCAGGCAGGTCTGTTCCCCCGACCAGTCAGCCGTCGGCGAGAGACGACCGAATCCAGGCAACCAGACTCGACTTGCTCAGCGCGCCTGCACGGGAACCCAGGACCTGACCTTCTCGAAACAGCATCAGCAGGGGAATGCCGCGCACACCGTAGCGAATCGCCGTCTCGGGATTGTCATCAATGTTCACCTTGGCAATATCCAGTTGCCCAGACATCTCTTCTGCGACCTCTTCCAGCACAGGAGCAATCTGCTTGCACGGTCCGCACCAGGGTGCCCAGAAATCGACCAGCACCGGACATGGCCGCGCTGGAGAGGCTACGTCGTTCGCAAAGGATGCGTCAGTCACGTCTAGAATGGCCATGGCGTCCCTCCTCTCCTAAACCGCGAATCCCCAAGGGGCAGCGCGGTGGCTTCATGCCGCGCGACTGTACGTAGGCCGCAGGCGACGGTCAAACGGGATCGAGACCAGATTTCGGCGCTTGCGGAATTGCGGCCTTGACCAGAACGGATTGCGCTCTCAACATGCGCCATTCCCGCACCGCCGGTTCGGCAATGTTCAACTCGTGGTCGGGTCGCACACATTCCCTTCGGGAGCCGCCACCTTGTCAGCCGCAGCAAACCGACCATGAACGCCATCGTCTGGCTGAGGCACGATCTCCGGACTCGCGACAACCCCGCCCTGTCGGCGGCAGCGAAATCCGGGCTTGCCGTTGTTCCTCTCCACATTCTCGACGAGAACCGTGGCAATCCGTGGTCTCCCGGCGGAGCGAGCCGATGGTGGCTCACGGAATCCCTCGATTCGCTTGCGCAGCATCTGGATGGAATTGGATCCCGACTTATCCTGAAGCGCGGAGACCCCTTTCGAATCATCACGGAATTGCAACCAGCGAGCGTCTATTGGAACGACTGCCGCGAACCATGGATCCGGGAACGGGACAGGATCATCCGCGACGAGCTTCGTAACCTTGGTGTAAGGGTGGAGGTCTTCCAGGCGTCAACCCTGTTCGACACGGGCAGTATCCTGACCGCGAGCGGCCAGCCCTATCGCGTCTTTACCGCCTTCGCGCGGGCATGCGGGGATCCGGATCCGCCCTTACCCGCACCAGTCCGGATGCGCCCTCCCGACCGCTGGCCCGACTCGGACTCGCTGGACCCGCCTCCCCGGTGGTCACGCCGCCTCGGGAAATTCTGGAAACCGGGTTCTAACCCCGCGCGCGCGCGCCTCAATTCGTTCAACATCCTTGCGTATGCCGATGCACGGGACCTGCCGGGAATCTCAGGGACATCCAGACTGTCTCCCCACCTGCATTACGGAGAGATCAGCGCAAGGGAGGTCTGGGACCATATCCGCTGTGCGCAGGGACCCGGTGCCGACAAGTTCCGGAGTGAGTTGCTCTGGAGGGAGTTCGCCCACCACCTCCTCCACCACTATCCGAGCATGACTTGCCGTCCCTTGCGGGAGCGCTTTGTGAACTTTCCCTGGCGCGATGACCCGGACGCGCTTTCCCGCTGGAAGCAAGGGACCACCGGGTACCCCATGGTGGATGCCGGCATGCGGGAACTCCGGGAGAGCGGATGGATGCACAACCGGGTACGGATGATTGTGGGTTCGTTCCTCACCAAGCACCTTCTCCTGGACTGGCGAAACGGCGCACGCTGGTTCTGGGATACGCTGGTCGACGCGGACCTCGCCAACAACACTACCGGCTGGCAGTGGATTGCCGGTTGTGGTGCCGATGCAGTGCCGTATTTCCGAATCTTCAATCCGGTGCTGCAGGGAGAGAAGTTCGATCCCGACGGTTCCTACGTGCGCCACTGGGTACCCGAACTTGCCGATCTGCCCGAACAATTCATTCACCAGCCCTGGACCCATTCCATGCCACCGGGAAACTACCCTCCCCCGATTGTCGATCATCGCTTCGCACGGGAACGAGCGCTGGCTGCATTCCGTACAACTGGGACGCAAAGGAAGAATTGATGACGAACGCACCGGATCAGCCTGTTCGGAAACGGATGGACGCGCCAGCCACTGCACGGCGTCCGATCGCGTCGGTCATTGGGAACGGCGATGCCGGGGACGATGCAAAGCGCATCTCGGAACAGCTTGGTCGTTGCCTGGTGGATGCCGGGTTCCGTGTACTAACCGGCGGCCTCGATGGCGTCATGGAGGCCGCCAGCAGGGGAGCGCGATCATCGCGACGTCACCGAGACGGCGATGTGATCGGAATTCTGCCGGGATACCGATCCGACGATGCAAACGCTCATGTCGACATTGCCATTTGTACAGGGCTGGGGCACGGACGTAACGTGCTCTGCGCTGCCTCGGGTGATGTTGTTCTCGCGATCGGGGGACGTAGCGGGACACTGAGCGAAATTGCTCTCGCCTGGACACTCGGGAAGCCCGTCGCCTGCGTCGGACACGCCCAGGGCTGGGCGCTCGAGCTTGCCGCGGCCAGATCTTCTGCTAGCGGCATGACCTCGATTGCCGGACCGTTCTCTCCTGAAGAAGCGGTTGCGTGGTCTGTCACGAGGGTCTCGCGGCGGCATTCTGGCTGATGTCCAGAATGCCGAAATCCTGCACAGGCAGCGGATCAAGGATGATCACAATCCGGCAACGTCGAGATGATCGCCATGCGGAATTCGACGCCTGGAGTTCCGACGTTGATCCCTTCGCCGTTCTTCCCGGCTATGCCCGAAACCTTGGTAACTTGAAGTCGAAGGCAGCAAGCTGAACCGCGCGTTCGGTCGCGACCTGTAGAGAACGACTGCCAGATCCCGGATGCTAAATCGCATGGGCATTGCTACTGGTGTCCTTGCCGTGCCGGTCCGTCAGACGGCCTCGCCCATGTTGGCACTTTTTGGTGATCGGCCGGCGTCGGTGGGCAAGAATTTGCCGT
>CAZPXZ010000084.1:0-15290 GCA_964590405.1 uncultured Rhodobacterales bacterium
ACCGACATCGGCGGGCTGGTCTCGGGCTCGAACCGGGGCGAGGGACTGGGCAACCAGTTCCTCGGACATGTCCGGCAGGTCGCCGTTTTCCGCCTCGTATTGACCTGGCGGCTTCATGATGGTGTGCGCGAAGACCAACTTGAGACGCGAGATACCCTGCACGAAATCAGCCACATACTCGTCTGCGGGATTGGTGACAATATGCTCCGGGGTTCCGATCTGAACCACCTCTCCGTCTTTCATGATCGCAATCCGCGAACCCATCCGGATCGCCTCGTCCAGATCGTGCGTGATGAAGATCGTTGTCTTCCGCATGGTGCGGGAAAGCTCCAGGAACTCGTCCTGCAGCCCGCGGCGGATGAGTGGATCCAGGGCAGAGAAGGGCTCGTCCATCAACAGGATCTCGGGGTCGGCGGCAAGGGCGCGCGCGAGCCCGACACGCTGCTGCATTCCTCCCGACAACTCGCTTGGCATTCGATCGCCATATCCCTGCAGGCTGACAGTCTCGATCACCCCGTCGGCCACCTGGTGGCGCGTATACGTGTCCACGTTTCGCAACTCCAGTGCGAACGCGATGTTGTCTCGCACGGTGCGATGCGGCAGGAGCGCCATGTTCTGGAAGACCATCCCGATCCGGTCCGCCCGGAGCGCACGAAGCTCTACCGGCGACAGCGCGCCGACATCCTCACCGTTGATGAAGATCTGACCGTGGGTGGGCTCGATCAGCCGGTTGATGTGACGGACGAGGGTGGACTTTCCGGAACCGGAAAGGCCCATGACGCAGAAGATCTCGCCGGAGTTGACGTCAAAGCTGACATCGCGCACACCGACAACCGCCTCGAAGCGCTCCAGAACTTCCGCCTTGTCGATGCCCTCCCTACGGACGGCATCAAGCGCTTCTTCGGCCCTTTCCCCGAAGATCTTCCAGACCTCCTGGATTTCGATGACCTTGTCTTCAATCATGCGGCGGTCCGTGCTGGTCCAAATCACCTGTGCACCGGCCCGCGGGCCGGTTTCAAGGTGTAGCAACGATTTCCTGCACACGCAAATTTTCGCTTCCATGCCCAGATTCCGGGTACTCCGCGACTCCCGGAGGCCGCCCGCTCGGATCCACCTTCCATCGGTGCGGATTCCCGTCCTGGGCACCAGATCCCTCGCGTTCGACACCTGCAGCCCTCCGGTTGCGGGCAATGGCAGGATTCTCGACGGGACCCTCTTGCCGAACCGACTCGCTGGCGGCACCGGGAAAACTCGTACGGAATCCACGGGCAACGCCGAATGTCTTCACTCCGGTCTCCCGATCAAGGGGAGAAGGCCGCCGGAGCGGGCTGGGTCTGGACCCGCGGACCACAGGGAATCACCGGAGAATGCTGACATCCTGGATGGAATTGACCGGAGAGGCTCCTCTGATCGGCCAGCCCGCAGGCCTTGACTCGATTGTGGAGAGAGGGGTGAGGATTTCCGTGAACCCCGGAATCGACACCCAAGAACGCGTGCGTCCGCGCCTTCTCGACGAAGCAGGATGGCTCGGATATAAGATCCGGTTGATGCTGCCTACCATTCGGACTGTCTGCGAAGGGAAGTCCCTTCCGGAAGAATTCGGGTATCCGGGTGCTCGCTCCGGTCTGGCCCGGGTTGGTCAAGGCGAACGGGAGGCCGGTGCCCCGGATCGTGCGGATGGCAGTTTGATGCGAGCAGGCAATGACTTGGGCAATGGCGGGGATTGAGACGATGCAGGTCGATGGACGCCACTACCGCACGATATGGCTCAACGAAGATGGCTGGTCGGTCGAGATCATCGACCAGACCCTGTTTCCGCACCGCTTCGAGACCGTCACACTCCGCAGCGTGGATGACGCCGCGTACGCGATCAAGGTGATGCAGGTGCGCGGGGCTCCCCTGGTCGGGGCGACCGCCGCGTATGGAATCTGCCTGCAGACGCGCGTCGACGCGTCCGACGAGGCGATCGAGCTTGCCTGCCGCCAGTTGCTTGCGACACGGCCTACCGGCGTCAATCTCCGCTGGGCCGTCGATGAAATGCTCGCGACACTCCGCAATACGCCACGTGAAGAGCGGTCCCGGGCTGCCTACCGACGGGCGGCAGAAATTGCCGACGAGGATGTTGCGATTTGCGAGGCGATCGGCAATCACGGCCTGCCACTGATCGAGGCCGCCGCGGCAGGGAAGCCCAAGGGTGCGCCGGTGAACATCCTGACTCACTGCAATGCGGGCTGGCTTGCGACCGTGGACTGGGGCACCGCCACGGCGCCCATCTACAAGGCGCATGCGAAGGGAATCCCGGTCCATGTCTGGACCGACGAGACACGGCCGCGCAACCAGGGCGCCGCCCTTACGGCCTGGGAACTCGGGAAGCATGGCGTACCCCATACCGTGATCGCCGACAATGCGGGCGGGCACCTGATGCAGCACGGCCTGGTCGATCTCTGCATCACGGGAACCGACCGCACAACCGCTTCCGGCGACGTGTGCAACAAGATCGGAACCTACCTGAAGGCACTTGCGGCGCATGACAACGGCGTACCGTTCTATGTCGCCCTGCCGTCTCCCACGATTGATTTCACGATCGAAGACGGTATCGCCGATGTCCCGATCGAGGAGCGGGGCGGCGAGGAAGTCGCACGGATGTCGGGAAAGACGGATTCCGGTGCGATCGAGACAGTTACCATTATTCCGGACGGCAGTCCGGTTGCGAATTACGCGTTCGACGTGACTCCCGCCCGCCTGGTCTCGGGCCTGATCACCGAGCGCGGGGTTGCTCCCGCCACGCGAGACGGAATCGCATCGCTGTTTCCGGACCGTGTGCAGCGAACCGCGGGCAAGGGCTGATCCCGAGGTTCAGCCTCCGTTGCGCATCCTGCGGGCGGCAAGGGTGACATCGCCGATCGAAAGATAGTTCCCGGTATTGACCATCATGTCGCGCGCAAGGCACAGACAGCGGGTTTCGCACGCAGCGCGCATGTCCTCGTCCTCGATCCACTCCAGGTCGATATTGTGCGCGAGCCCCAGGATGCGCCGGATCATCTTGGCGGCGGCGAATGCGACCGAGTCCTGGAACAGTGCATCCATGTACCGATTGCGTTCCTCTTCCAGCGCAACGCGCCCGGCACTGTCGGAGAACAGGGGAGCGGGATAGCCGTCCCCCTTGCCTTCTCCGCGCCAGAGATCCAGGAAGCCGGCACGGAACGCGTTCCAGAATTCTTCCGCGACGCCCAAGACACATTCCTGGTAGGCATCCCTGGGATCATTCTCACTGGCGTGCCCGTCCTGGCTGAAATAGTTGATCAGCAGGTTCCCGATCACGGCACCGATATCGAAACCCATCGGGCCGTAGAACGCGAATTCGGAATCGATGACGCGTGTGTCGCTCTCGGTCACCATGACCGAACCCGTGTGAAGGTCCCCGTGCACCAGCGCCTGGGACTGCCCCATGAAACGGAGCTTCAACCGCGACACAGCCAGCTTGAGTTCCACATCACCGCGGAATTCCGCAGCGATATCGTCGAGTTGTGGCGTGGTCCAGCGATTCCTCTCGGCAATCATGTAGGGTTCCGTGAAGATGAGATCCTCGGTGATCTTGCAGAGTTCCGTGTTGGCAGCAAAGACGCCCATCCCGGCCTTCTTTTCGGGAGCCGGCAGGTACAGGTCCGAAGTGAAGAACAGGCTTCGTGCGCAATACTCCGCCATGTGGCCAGCGAAGTGCGGGTACCGGATACCCTGGATCATGCCCCGGCGCATGATGATGTGGGGCGTGAGCAGCTCCATGATGATGCAGAACCGGACTGGATCGTAGTGGTAGATCTCGGGCAACCTGGCCGCGGCATGGACACCATGCCGGCGAAGGCACTCGTGCTCGAAAAAGGCGCGCTCGAGCGGCATGGGCCAGCTATCGCCAACGAGGCGCACATAGGGCAGCGACTGCTTCACACAGCAAGCACCCCGCACGCCTTCGACGATGAACACCAGGTTCAGATTGCCATCGCCGACCTCCCGAACGGACCATTCCCGCGGAGAGCCCCCCAACCGCCCGGCGACCGGCGCGATCGACTGGAGATACGCGGGCAGGGATCCTTCCGAAAGGGCTTCATATCCGGGTGGCGTGGCAAGGCTCACTGCAACCTCCTTCCTTGTCAGGGAATTGAACTCCACGTTCCGCCAACACTGCGTGATCATTCACCGTCGCGCAAGCGGCCCTGTCCCGTCCCGGGCAGACTACAACAGGTCGCGGCTCGCCAGGTTTTGCATGAGGCTGCGCACCCCGAATTCCCATGGACGGCATTCGGTCGACAGCCGCACCCGGTTCCGCAGGTTTCCCAGCCTCTCGGAACGGATCGATACGACGTCCCCGATTTTGTGCGTGAAGCCCTCCCCGGCCACGTCGCGATCATCGGTCGGAGCAAACAGGGTCCCGAGATAGAGCATGAAGCCGTCCGGGTACTGGCGATGTCGCCCGATGGTCTGGCGAACCAGGTCCTCGGGGTCCCGGCTGATTTCCTTCATCGAGGAGTGGCCCCGCAGAACGAATCCATCCTCTCCCTCTACCTTGAGTTCGAGTTCCGCCTGGCGCACATCGTCCAGACCGTAATTCTCGTCGAACAACCTGATGAACGGACCAATTGCGCTGGAGGCGTTGTTGTCCTTCGACATCGGGAGCAGGAGCGCGGAACGACCCTCGAAGTCGCGCATGTTGACGTCGTTTCCCAACGACGCGCCAACGATTTGTCCCTTCGAGGACACGGCAAGCACGATCTCCGGTTCGGGATTGTTCCAGTTGGAGGCCGGATGCAGGCCGACATCGGCATTCAATCCCACCGAAGCAAGGATTTGCGCCTTCGAGAACACTTCCGCGTCCGGCCCGATTCCAACCTCGAGATACTGCGACCACAATCCGGCGTCGATCAGAGCTTCCTTCACGCGAGCCGCTTCCCCGGATCCCGCCTGCAAGTCGCGCAGACTCCCCCCGATCAGTTCACCGATCTTCGCACGTACCGCTTCCGCCTGCTTCGGATCACCGGCAGCCCGTTCCTCGATCACCCTCTCTACCATGGAGTTGGCAAATGTCACGCCGCAGGCCCGAACGGGCTGCAGGTCGCAAGGTGCGAGCAGGTGCAGTGTCGCGGGATCTCCAACCCGGTTTGCGAGGATGGATTCCATGGAGTCCAGATGGGTCCCCGGCGCATTGCGCACATAGTCCGCCGGATCCTCCTGTTCACAGACATCGCGAACCGTCGGCGCAATCCGGGACGTGATGTCGATCACCGATCCCTCGCGAACGGTCGCCACGCACGGCCCGGCAACAGCGGGATTCCATACTCTGCCGACCAATAGGGCGTCGGCAACATCGTTCGGCAGGATATCGTCCATCATTGTTTCCTCCTTCCAGAATCCGGCAGCAAGATTACCGGCATTCCCCGCTCTGTACGCCCACGCGCAGACGGACTGTTTCGGGTAACCACGCGGACCGCGATCCGGCAAGCCCCCCAGCAGGACGAACCGTGTCGGCGATCTCCCTGTCCGATACAGGAATTCATGTCCATCAGCCTGCCCACGAGCCCCGTGAGGCAGGAAACACCAACCGCAGGCGGGATCACTCCACCTAGCCCGCTACAACGCTCTCTGCCCAGCATCCCACAGCGCCATCAACAAGTGGCAAGCCGAACTGAAGCACGGACGCTCAGCGGTTGTTTCCGCCGTGGGCCGTCTCGATCAGTACCGCGTCGCCTTTCCGAAGGGCCAATCCGCTCACGAAGCGATGATGGTGCCTCTCACCGGACGCACGGACGATATGCATCGCATTCCGCCCACCGCTCTCCAGACCCTCGCGGGACCAAACCGGCTTCTTCGCCCTCGTGTAACCGACCGACAGCACGGCGTCGGTCCGCATCTCGTAGCCGATGGATATGCCGTGTCCCCCTCGCCGCGGCGCGTGAACGTCCGGACGCTCCGCGAACGACCTGTGCGTTACGTTCAGTCCGTAGCGCGCTTCGCAGACCTCCACCGGACAGTTGTATGTGTCGCCATGGTTCGTCGAGAACATGGCAGACATGCCGTCGCGCTCGCAGGTGGCGCCCCATCCGCCCATCTGCGGCTCCACCATGGCGAAATTGCGCCCCGTATCGGGGTGCTTTCCCGTGATGACCACACCAAAGATAGAGGCAAAGCTGCCGGCAGGAAGTCGGTCCGGCATTGCCCGTGCCATGCACTGCCAGAGGAGATCGAAGAGACGGATCCGGGTTTCAAAGTAAAAGCCATGGGGCGCCTGGGGGCCGGGATCGAAAATCGTTCCCTCCTCGGTAATGACACGAAGCGGCCCGAACGACCCTGCATTGGCGAACCGGTCCGGATCGCAGAGTGCCTTGAAGATCATCTGGCAGGAGATTACGGCACCATCCCGGCTGGTGTTGTACGGGGCGGCATACGTGGCCGGGTTTCCGGAAAGGTCCACCGTGAATGTATCTTCGTCGATGGTGATTGCCGCCCGCCAGACGGCGCCGTCGTCCTGTTCCTCCCGGATATCGAAGCTGCCCTTCGGCAGCGCACGCAGTCCCGCGCGCGAGCGAGTCCGGTTGCAAAACTGTCCGCGATGGCAGCCTCAACAGTTTCACGGCCATGTGTCTGGTAGAGAGCAAGAATCTTCGTTTCCGCAGTCCTGCTGGCGGCAAGCTGCGCCCAAAGATCCCCGTCGACGAATTCCGGAAGCCGCGAGTTCACGCGGATAATGTCGAAGACGCCGGTGATCGGTTGCCCCCGCTCAAAGAGACGGACTGCCGGCAACCGGAGCCCTTCGGCGACGATTTCTGTCACGTCGGTGGCCATGGACCCGGGCGATCTGCCCCCGACATCCCCCCAATGCGCGATGGAAGCGGTCCATGCCACGCATGTCCCCTCGAAGAAGACCGGCTTCGCGACCACGATATCGTTCAGATGCGTAACGCCGCCATAGTTCGGATCATTGGTGACGAAGATGTCGCCTTCGCAAACGGATCCGCGATACTTCGCGCAGATCGCCTTGACGGACTTGTCCAGGACACCGACGAATGTTGGAATGCCGGCGCCGGAACTGACCAGGTTCCCCTCCGGGTCGGTAACGCCGGTTCCCACGTCGAGCACTTCGTAGATGATGGGGCTCATGGCGGTCTTGCGCAGGACCGCGAACATCTCCTCCGTGGCAGCGTTCAGCCCTGCCTGGACAACCGCGATGGTAAAGGGATCGTGCTTCATCGATACACCGGGTCGCATGGCAGTTCCGAGAGAATTTCCGGTCCGTCTTCGCGCAGGATCACGATGTCCTCGAGACGGACACCGAAACGCCCTTGCAGGTAGATGCCCGGCTCGATCGAGAAAACCATGCCCGGCTCCAGCGGGGTTTCCGACACCGACGTCAGATAGGGTGGCTCATGTACCTCGATGCCAAGCCCGTGTCCGGTACGGTGGAGGAAGTTCTCCCCGTATCCTGCCTCCGTGATGACGCCGCGAGCCGCAGCATCCACGTCCTTCGCCGTGGCACCCGGACGAGCCGCCGCCATCGCCGCCTGAACGGCACGCTCGACGACGGCATGGACTTCCGCGAATCCCTCGGGCGGCGTGCCCAGAACCGCAACGCGCGTGATATCGCTGGAATAGCCTCCGAGCCCGCCACCGATGTCCATCACCACGACATCTCCCTCGGAAAGCCTGGTGGCTCCCGTGTGATGATGGGGAAAGGCCCCGTTGCCGGCCGCGCCCACGATCCAGAACAGCGGCTCCGCCCCGTGGGACTTGAAGGTGTCCCGGATCACCGCAGCGACTTCCTCCTCGGTCATGCCCGGTTGCATCGCTGCCCAGCCAGCCTTCATGGCATCGTCCGCGATCGCGGCATTTCGCTTGAGCAATGCGTATTCGTCCTCGTCTTTCCGCATCCGCAGGCGACCAACCGTTGACGCGCTGAATTGTCGCCGGGATTCGGGCAAGGCGGACTCCACAAGTGCCGCAAAGTCTGCCCGCATGGTCTCGTCGAGAACGATGCTGCCGCCATCGCGGATGCCGAAATCGTCCAGCAGCCTTCGGAACGCCTCCACGGGTCCGTCGGCGTCAGCCCACTCGAAGAATGGCAGGTCGGTATGCGCCCGCGAACCGTCCGCATTTAGCGCCGGCATGAGGAACGCGGCCCTGTTCGCGGAAACGCAGAGCAGGCATGGCCGCTCATCCGCGTGCGGGCAGTATCCGAGCAACCATTGCATGTGGGCGCCGGGACTCAAGACGACCAGATCGACAGCTTCCTCCGCCATGCGTTCCCGCACCAATGCCATGCGTTCCTCGATCTTGCTCATGCTGTAACTCCCTGTCCATACCTGCGGGACGTATCTCGCCGCGGCCCGCTACCGTGCGGAAAGGCGACGGCGGATCGGATATCCCCGACCCGAAGGCACCGTTGCCTCCAGCGGGCCGCAGAGCCGGTCTTCATCGCACGGTTGCGTGCGATTGGTCTTCGTCAGTTCGGCGGTACCACGATCCGTGGGCCGAACGGCGTATCCGTGTCGAAAGCGCCGGTTGCGACGATCTCGTTCTCCGGGGGTGCTTCACAGGACCATCTGCGGGACGGTTTCCAGCCACAGTCCTGCTTCAGATGGGCACCGTATTCCGCCCGCTTCAAGGCTGCCATGGCAGGATCGATCACGGGAACCCCGAGCCGCTCTTCCAACTCGTGGTGAAATCCGACCTCCAGCGTGCAACCCAGGATCAGGGATTCGGCGTAGTCTTCCTCGACCGCCCTGCGCCCGGCTTCAAGCAGGAGTTTCGCCGTGCGCGCGTGGTCCTCCTGGAATTCGGGCACGCTCAGTTCAACATGATAGAAACCGGACAGCCGGTTTCCATAACCCAGCTCGTGAACAGTCGAGCGCATCTGGTGGACCACCTTGCGTCGACCGACGATGATGCCAAACCGGTTCGAAATGCTCGCCGCGATCTCGCAGGAAGCGACACAGGGAGCGGTTACGATCATCTCCCCGGAAATTTCACGGGCGTCATGGAGCGCAGTGTCGTAGAAACAGCCAATGGCGAGGGCATCAAAGCCTTCGCGCGCGGCGGCTCGGGCAGCCCGGACGACACCGGCTTTCACGATGGCTTCGTAGCTGCGGAATTCGATATGGGTGAAATTGCCGACTTCGTCGGGCAACGAGGCGACATGAACTTCCGTATCGGGTCGCTTGCAGTCTCGAGCCATGTCGGCAAAGAGCCCATCGTGCAACTCGCGATGGGAAATCGGACTGAGATACAGAACCTTGACCATCTTCCTCCTCCGGCAATACAGCATGAGCCCCCGCGGACGCCCTGCTGCGGCGCTGACACGGGAGCCAACTCCTTCGTTACCCGTTCATGGTAGCGTCGGCTGCGTCAGGAATCCCTACTGCCCCGCTGACCGCGCATCCCGGCAACCGTGGACCGGGTGAACGGTCCGCCAGAACCATCTCCGCTTGCACCGCCAGCCCGGGCAACTGGACCCGAACCGCTCTCGAAGACAGGAGTTCACCTTTGAAGGCCGGAGTCGTGCCGGTGCCGCGTACAGTCTTGGTCCCGAGTTGCATCCGCCCGGCACGGGGCACGGTCCCACGACTTGAACGCAATGCGGCCACTGCATCTCGGACCGGCTTCGGGACCGGAACCTCGTCGGAACTGCGGTTGTCACCGCAGTTCCGAGGTCAAATTCAAGAAAGATGTTCCTTGAAGAATGCGATGGCCCGCTGCCAGGCCAATCTGGCCGGATCTTCCGAATGGCGGGGCGTCGAATGGTTGTGGAACCCGAGGCGCGTTCCCGGATCGGTGTGCATCTCGAAATTGATGCCAGCGGCCGTCAGGGCCGCCTTGTACTCATCCCGCACGGCATTGATCCGCTGACACTGCTCTGCACACTGGATCAGGAGTGCGGTCCGGAACCTTGGAACATTCTCCGAATTCGCCGCCGCACCGTAGAAGGGCGCGTACGCCTGGATGTCGGCACCCGGCGTCACGGCCAGCGTGCTGGACACACTACCTCTTCTCGTCGAAAAGATCGTGATTTCGTGCGTCAAACTCCTGCGGCCCCGCTTCAGCATCGCGCTTCATCAGAGCTTCCTGCGATCCGTATGGTCATGCATCGCGAGTCTTGCCGTAGCGCGGCTCAGGTGTCCTGTCCTGCCCGTGCTGGACCAGCGCACTCTCCGGAAACCGGTTGACCGGAGATTGGAAGGACAATGCCGACGGGTCTGCCGGATCCAATGCAGAATGGTCCGATAGGAACCGGATTCTTCGGAATCCAGGTGAGTGCGATATTGCGCAAGTCCGACTGACACGATGAGTAGATTGACCATCTTGTTCCTGTAATCCGTCTCACGCGAGCCCATTTGCTCTCACGACCAAGCTGAAATGATCCCCATTCCCGAGAAGCGTGGCCCGTGGACTCGTCGGTCGGTGTATGCTCCTTTCGTTGTGGACATTCCACGGATTCATCCTGGTCGGGAGAGGCTGCTCATGCGCATGACACGCCGTTCGGTGCTGACCGGGACGGCCGCGGCGCTCGCGGTACCGGTACTGGAAACCCCGGCCGCACAGCCACTTTCCAGGCGGATTCCATCGACTGGAGAACCTGTTCCGGCAATCGGGATCGGTAGCTGGATCACCTTCAATGTCGGCGACGATCCGCAATTGCGCGACGAATGCCGCGCAGTGATGGCTGCATTCTTCGAGGCTGGCGGTGGAATCCTGGACTCGTCGCCGATGTATGGCTCATCGCAGGAAGTCATCGGCCATGCACTGGATCGCCTTGGCCATCCGCCCGGGCTGTTCTCCGCCGAATAGGTTTGGACGCGAGCGCCTGAAGTACATGCACAGATCGGGGAAACGACGCAACTATGGGTCGTGGAGCGCTTCGACCTCTTGCAGGTTCACAATCTGCTGGACTGGGAGCGAAATCTCGACATCCTCTCGGCCATGAAGGAGGCCGGCCAGTTGCGCTACACCGGTGTGACCACCTCTCACGGGCGTCGGCACGGCCAGCTTGAGAAGGTCATGCAACATCGGCCGCCCGACTTTGTCCAGCTCACATACAACATCGTCGACCGGGAGGCGGAACGACGCCTGCTGCCGCTCGCCCGGGAACGAGGAATTGCGGTCATCTGCAACCGGCCGTTCCAGCGCGGCCGGCTGCCGGACCGGCTTGCGAGCCGACCGATGCCGGCCTGGGCGCAGGAGATCGAAGCAACTACCTGGCCGCAGTTTCTCCTGAAATTCATCATCTCGCATCCGGCGGTTACAGCCGCCATCCCGGCAACCCGGCGGGTGGACCACTTGCGCGAGAACAAGTCGGCCGCCCTGGGCATCCTGCCGGATGCAGCCATGCGGCAACGCATGGCCGAGCATGTGCGAGACATGTAGGATCGTGGACAACCGCCAGCCCGACCCACGGAACGCGGGAGCAGGGTGAGGGGCCTCGATGCCGGGCTCCTGGGAACTGGAAGACCTGCTGCCCTTCTCGCCGCAGGTCTATTGGCGGCTTTTTGCCCTGGAAAACGAGGCGGTGTGGCCAGTCCAGCCACTACTGCTCGTGGCCGGCAGTTTTCTTGCCGTCAGTCTGTCGTGCAATTGGCGACCTCCCGCGCGATGGCTCGGCCCTGCGCTCGGGGTGGCATGGGTCTGGGTCGGATGGCAATTCGTGGCGTTGCGCTTCGGAACAGTCAATTGGTTTGGTCCGCTACTCGCCTGGGGATTCTATGCGGAGGGCGCACTCCTGGCGGCGGTTGGACTGTACGGTCGAATGGAATTCGGGGAACGCGGAAGAGGAGCGTACCCCGGCATCGCGCTACTGGCGACAGCGATACTGGTCTGGCCGATCTTCCCGCTCCTCGATGAACGATCCTGGCGCGAGGCAGAGGTTTTCGCCATTGCGCCCGATCCCACTGCCATTGCCACACTCGCCCTGCTGGCCCTTGCCGGTCGAGATCGTTGGACGGTCATGCTGTGCATTGTGCCGGCGCTGTGGCTGGCGCTGTCCACACTCACACTCTTCACGATGGGTTCGTGGCAGGGCTGGCCAACGCTTGCGGTCCTTGTGGGAGGCCTGGCAATACTGGCCCTTTCGGGAAAGAAAACCGCGACGATTGCGTGAACAATGTCCCGCGGTCGCGACAGGGATGCGATCCTCGCTGCGGAGCCACGCGAACCCTGCCCGGCGCCAGTCCCAACCCAGCGGTTCGCCTGCGATCAGACTGCGGGGAAGTGTGCTTGCCGTCCGAGATGAGACGTCATCGCAACGAACGGCATCCAGTTTCGCAGAAGGACCAACCGCTACGACTGTCTGTCGAGGTCCCCACGATGCTCCCATGAAAAGATCGCTCCGCCGACAACCAGCCCCCAGAAAGCCCCACCAATGCCGAAGAACGTCACACCGGACGCGGTTACCAGCAGAGTTACCAGTGCGGCCTCGCGATCTCTCGCCTCCGCCATGGCAGACACGAAGGATGTCGCCAGCGCGCCAAGGAGTGCCAGCCCAGCGACGGCTTCGATCAGGATCGGTGGCGACACTCTGATGAACGACACGGCCATGCCGGCGGTCAGGCCGAACACGATATAGACGACGCCGGCGACAACCGCCGACCAGTAGCGTCGCGCCGGATCCGGATGCGCGTCGTCGCCCGCGCAAATGGCCGCGGTTATGGCTGCAAGATTGACGGCATGACAGCCGAAGGGCGCCGCAACCAGGCCGAATGCCCCCGTCCACCGAAACATGGATCCCGCGTCCGGCCTGTAGCCAAAGCTGGTCAAGACCGCAATTCCCGTGATGTTCTGCGAAGCCATGGTGATCAGGAAGAGAGGAATGGAAATCCCGACGATGGCCGGGAGCGAAAACTGGGGAGTCACGAGCACCGGTTTCGGCCACAGCGCAAGCGTTTGCGATGTATCGAAATCGCTCGTGAACGCGATCAGCAATCCTGCAACTAGAACGGCCGCGGGAACCGCGAGGAGTCGGTGAATTCCCGCCACCACCAGCCATGTGCCGAATATGGCCAGTCCCAGCAGCGGAAATTCAATGATCGCCTCGAACGGTGCCAGACATAAGGGAAGAAGCACGCCGGCCAGCATTGCGCTCGCCAGCGGCACCGGAATCGAGGTGACCATCTTCCCCAGTTGCTTCCAGAATCCCGCGAGTACGATGAGGGTTGCCGTGATGAGGAAGGCACCCACGACAACCGGGAATCCACCTTCCGGAGCGGACAGCGTCGCCAGGAACGCGGCCCCGGGTGTAGACCAGGCCGCACTGATGGGCATTCTCGTGCGAAGACTCAGGAAGATGCCACAGAATCCCATAGCAACCGCAGCCATCATGAGTCCGGATGCCGTTTCATCCGCAGAGGCGCCGACGGCTGTCAGCCCATGAACGACGATGGCAAATGATCCGGCAAAACCGACGAATGCAGCCAGCACGCCCGCAGCAATTGCCGAAAGGGAAACCGGAGCCCCCATGGGACAATCCCCCATCCTGTAGTGCACCGACGGTACCCGCTGTAACCGTAACCGGGACGGCAGTGCAACACTGTACTGGTTGTTGGGTGCCTGGAATGCGAGATCCCCGGGCTGTTCGCTCAAACTTCCCGCCGGTGCTTTCGGGCTATCCTGTCTGACAAGGTGCATGGATGGAAGTTTGACCGGACCGAGAGGCCTCCGCGGCCCCATATACCTGCGGCATCCGGATTCATCCTGCCGCCAACCGGGCTTACCAGGTCGTTCGTTCCCGGTACTGCGATATGCATGCCGCCTCCAGGACCGGATCCGGCATTCCTTTACAGGCAGTATTCTTGTGCCGATTCTATTGGCAGACATCGCAGGAGTTCTGAAACTTGGACATCGTGATTTGCGGCGCCGGCGTCATCGGCGCTTCCATCGCCTACTTCCTCTCCGAGCGTGGCATGGCGGCGAGCGTCGTCGAGCGCTGCGATGTGGCATGCGCTGCGTCCGGCAAGTCCGGTGGATTCATCGCTCGGGACTGGTGCGATGGCCAGCCACAGGGGGCGCTCGCACGCGCAAGCTTCGACCTGCATGAGAAACTGGCCTGCACCCTCGATGCTGATTACGGATACAGGCGCATCGATACCCTGCTCGTGGCAGGAAGCGACCGTGGCAGGGTCCTTCGGCATCACGACAGGGATGCACCACCTTGGCTGGATGGCCAATGCGCAGTCCACGCCACCATCGGCTCGACCCGTACTACCGCAACGATCGATCCGGAACGGTTCACCCGCGCCCTTGTCGACGCCGCCTGTCAGCGAGGCACGCGGTTCATCGCGGGCGAGGTAAATGGAATCACGCTGGACGAGGCCGGAGCCGTGCGCGGTGTCCGCGTGGATTCTTCGGAGATCAACGCGGATGCCGTGGTCATTGCGATGGGCCCCTGGACGATTCTTGCATCCCAGTGGCTGCCGATTCCCGCCGTGGCCGGACTGAAGGGCTACAGCGTAGTCCTTGCACCCCGATCACCCGTTCCTGCTCAGGCATTGTTCGTCGAATACGAACTCGCTTCCGGGGAACGGATCTCGCCGGAGATTGTGGCCCGCGCGGGCGGAGAGGTCTGGGCCTGTGGCTTCTCTTCAGATGACCCGTTGCCGATCAATCCCGCCGATGTGTCGGTTGACGACACGCAGTGCCAGAGGATTGCCCGCATCTGCGCCTCGTTGTCGAGTCGCCTTGAAAACGCCCGCTTGCTCCGCAGCCAGGCCTGCTACCGCCCGATCTGCGCCGATGCCATGCCGCTGCTCGGTGCCGTTCCGGGAGTCCCAGGCGCATACATTGCGACCGCTCACAATTGCTGGGGCATGCTGAATGCACCGGCCAGCGGAAAGGCGATGGCTGAACTCCTGTGCGACGGGAAGTCGTCGAGCATCGACCTCACGCCCTTCGATCCTGCCCGACTGCCGCCTCTCTCTGCCTCCAGGGAATCGAACAGTCTGTCGTAGTCCAGAATGTTGCGTTGCGCCTGTTTCAACTATTTGATTCTGCCCAAGAAAGCGTTAGGTGAACCAATCCGGCGATCCAGCGTGGCAAGGCATCCGGCACGGGCCCGACGCGGGGAACGTGCGCGCCTCCACGAAGTTGCGGGTCAGGGACGACCGCATCCGAACGGTCAGGTGCCGCCGGTTCGCGCGCACGAACGCCCGGCCGTCAGTAGATGCCCGGTATCAGGGCCCGGCGGTGCACCGGATAATCGCTGAACGTCTCCAGATACCAACGATGGTTGCTCCGCGCCCTCGGAGCAAGATTGGCAACGG
>CAZPXZ010000085.1:0-15263 GCA_964590405.1 uncultured Rhodobacterales bacterium
TCGCCAGTGAGACTGAACGTCGATTGCCCACCCGATTTCCCGCGTGGCGAAGCGATGCGTTCTGCGGTGACGTCCTCCCTTCCCCGCATGACAACGCTCGCGGTGGTATCCAGCGTTCATTCGTGGCCTGCATCCCTGTTGCCACGCGCCGCCAAAATGGGACAGATCCCCAGGACCATCAGTCATCAGGCTTCCAGACCGACTGGAACAGGCGGAGGAAATTCTGCCCGAGGATCTTCAGGACATCCGCTTCCCGCCAGCCCCGCCGAAGCAACGCCTCGCTCAACATGCCAATTTTTCGCGCATCACCCCAGGGATAGGTCCACGGCGGGGGCGGCAGCGTTTCGGGGGTCCAAACGTTCTCCGCCATCATCCTGGCGTAGCGGGTAGGAGGCATCTGCTCACCCGGCCGGTGAGAAAAATCAAGGCCAAGTCCCACATGGTCGATGCCAGCGGTTTCAACCATGTAGTCCACGTGGGCCAAGTAGTCTTCGGGAGTGGGCTCCGCACTTCCCGCCTTGATGAAGGCGGGATGCCCGTTGATCCCGATCACCCCGCCGGTATCCACACAGCGGCGGATTTGCTCCGACGTGATGTTTCGCGGGTGCTCGTACAGGGCAGCCGCATTCGAATGGGTAAACGCAACCGGGGCCGCCGACAGTTCCATCGCTTCGAGCGATGCGCGCCGCCCGGTATGGGAGAGGTCGAGAAGCATGCCAATCCGGTTCATCTCGACCACCAGTTGCCTGCCGAAATTCGTCAGTCCGCCGTTTCTTGGCTCCATGCAGCCGTCTGCTGCCGCCTCGGCCTGGTTGTAGGCCAGATTCATGGAGCGAACCCCGAGGCGGTAATAGATGCCAACCATGTCCAGCCGCTGTTCGATGGCCGCACTGCTTTGAAACGCCAAGACGATGGCGAAGCGGCCGGCTTTCTTCGCCCCCAGAATGTCATCCGCCGTGCGGACCAGAACCAGGTCGTTTCGCAAGCGAATCTGGCGATACAGGGATCCGATCGCATCGAGAGTGGAAGCGCGGCTGTCATCATGCAGCGCCACTGTCGCCAAAGCGCAAGTTGCGCCCCCCTTGATCCACAGGGCAGCATTGTCGCCGTCGCGCAGGATCGGCGCGCATGCGTCGATGACGACTGCGGAACCATGGAGGGCAGATTCACTCATTGGGCACCAGGTGATTCGACCAAATGACATGCAACCTGGCGGTCCTCCCCGACAGGACGCAACACTGGCGACACCTTCCGGCAGCGATCCTCAGCCAGTGGGCACCGGGGATGAAACGCGCACCCCGTTGGCGGGTTGGATGGCGACGGCACATCGCCGCGGAGAACCACGCGGTTCCGCTGAGGGTTCGGCTCCGGCAGGGGCACCGCTGCAAGCAGGGCCCGGGTATAGGGGTGAAGCGGCGTCGCAAACAGTTCCCGCGTCGGGGCGAGTTCCACCAGTTTGCCCAAGTACATCACGGCGACCCGATGGCTGATGTGTTCCACCACGGCCAAATCGTGGGAAATCAGGAGGTAGGCGAGTCCAAGATCATCCTGGAGGTCAATCATCAGATTGAGCACCTGTGCCTGAACGGAAACGTCCAGCGCCGATACCGGTTCGTCTGCGACAATGAGATCCGGCTCAAGAGCCAGTGCCCGGGCAATGCCGAGGCGCTGGCGTTGGCCACCGGAGAACTCGTGGGGGAAGTTCACCATTCGTTCCGGGCGCAAACCGACCCGCTCCATGAGCTCAGCGGTCCGCCGGCGCTTCTCCGCCCCGCTGGCAAGACCGTAGTTCTCTAATGGCTCGCCAATGATGGAACCTGCGGTCATGCGGGGGTTGAGCGACGAATACGGATCCTGGAACACAAACTGGAGTTGACGCCGCAACGGGTGCAATTCACGAGGGCGCAAACGTGAAATATCGCGGCGATCGATCCGGATGGCGCCTTCGGTCGGCGCCTCCAGCCGAAGAATCAAACGGCCTACCGTGGTCTTGCCGCAGCCGCTTTCGCCGACCAGGCCCAGGGTTTCGCCGCGGGAAATGGTGAAGCTCACGCCATCCACTGCCTTGACCGGATTGGGAGGGCGGCCCAGCCAGGGCTGACCGGAAGTGAAGTACTTCTTGAGCCCTTCCACCGAGAGCAATTCACTCATGAAGCCAGCACCCGGTCCACTTCCCAGCAAGCGACCCTGTGCCCGTCGCCTCGATCCTCCAGAGACGGTGTTCGAGTACGGGAACGCTCCGTAGCGAATGCGCAACGGGGCGCAAAGGCACATCCAACGATCTCCTCGGCGAGTGAGGGCACAATTCCGGGAACTTCCCTGAGACGGGAACGCCGCCCTGCCGCCTGCTTCGAACTTCCCAAGCGGGGGATCGAATCCATGAGGCCACGGGTATAGGGATGCATGGGCTGGGCAAAGAGTTCCTTCACTGGTGCTTCCTCGACCTTGCGGCCTGCGTACATGACCATCACGCGGTCGGCCATATCGGCGACTACCCCGAAATTGTGGGTGATCAGGATGATGGCGGTTCCCAGGTCCTTCTTCAGTTCACCCATCAGTTCGAGGATCTGGGCCTGAACCGTAACGTCCAGCGCAGTCGTCGGTTCGTCGGCGATCAAGACCTTCGGATTGCAGCACAAGGCCATCGCGATCATCACCCGCTGGCGCATGCCGCCGGAGAACTGATGCGGATATTCTCTGGCACGACGGCGTGGATCGGGAATGCGGACAAGTTCCAGCATCTCCATGGCCCTCGCTGCCGCCCGTCCTCTCCGGAGCCCTTGATGGATACGAACGGTCTCGGCGATCTGGTCGCCCACGGTCATGACCGGATTCAGCGAGGTCATGGGCTCCTGGAACACCATGGCCACGGCTTCGCCGCGCAAGCGGCGCATCTCTGTTTCGGGAAGCAAGACGAGGTCGCGGTCTTCCAGCATGATCGAGCCTTGAACAATGCGACCCTGGCGGGGTGGAATCAGTCCCATGATGGACAGGCCGGTAACGCTCTTTCCACAGCCGGACTCGCCAACGATGCCCAACGTCTCTCCACACCTCAAGTCAAAGGAAACATCCTCCACAGCCCGAACAACTCCATCTGCGGTATGGAATCGAGTAGTCAGGCCCTGGACCGACAACACCGGGGGCATTCAGAGACTCCGGGCGATGCGGGGGTCGAGCATGTCCCTGAGCCCATCACCAACCAGATTGATGGAGAGGATCAGCAATGCCAGGCAGGTGCCGGGAAAGAAGATGATCCAGGGTGCGAGCTGGAAGTAGCTACGGCCCTCAGCGATCGTGCTACCCCAACTCGGAATCTCCGGAGGGGTCCCGGCACCGAGAAAGCTCAAGGCCGACTCGATGATGATGGCGGCGGCACAAATGAAGGTGGCCTGAACCATCAGCGGTGCAATCGTGTTGGGCAGAATGTGGCGAAAGATAATCTTCGGTGTGCGTGAGCCCACGGTCACCGCAGCGTCCACGTAGGGCTGCTCCCGGATGGTCAGCACCACACCTCGAACCAAGCGCACGACACGCGGAACCTCGGCAACCGTAACTGCGATGATGACGTTCTGAATGCTTGCGTGGGTCAAGGACACGAGTGCGATTGCCAGCAGGATGTGGGGAATGGCGAGCAAGCCGTCCATCACCCGCATGACCACCATGTCGATACTGCGGACATACCCGGATACCAGGCCAATGAAGAGGCCGATGACAGTGCTCAGTGCGGCAACGCTCAAACCCACCACCAGGGACACTCGACCTCCATGAACAGTACGGTTGAACACACTGCGACCGTACTGATCGGTACCAAACCAATGATCGGAGGTCGGCGACTGAAGCCGGTCAATTGGATTGAACGTAATGGGATCACCGACAATCCACGGTGCAAGCAGCGACGCAGCAGACAAGAGGAGCAGGATTGCCGCACCGATGAAAATGGGAACATGGCGACGCAGAAGATAGCGAAACCGGCGCAAGCGGCGCCGCGAGGTCATTCCGGGAATTTCTGCGGCGGTCATGTTCAGTACCGTATACGTGGGTCGAGGAGGCAATAGGCCACGTCGATCAGTACATTGATCACCACATATGTGCCCGAGAAGAGCATGATCATCGCCTGAATGACCGGGTAGTCGCGATTGAGAATCGCATCCACGACCATGCGCCCCAGCCCCGGGATATTGAAGACGGTCTCCGTGACAACAACGCCGCTGATGACCAACGCGAAGCCGATGCCGATAACGGTAACGATGGGCACGGCGGCATTTCGCAGAGCATGGACCATGAGCAGCCGACCGGTACCAACGCCCTTAGCCCGGGCCGTGCGAATGAAATCTTCCGACAAGACTTCCAGTACGCTCGCCCGCGTGATCCGGGCAACCAGCGCAATGTAGACCAGACCCAACGCGAAACTCGGCATGACCAGGCTGTGCAGTGCCGGCCACAGGCCCCCCTGCTCCAGACTCCTGTAGCCCTGAACGGGGAACCAGCCGAGGTTGATGGAGAAAACATAAATCAGCGCATAGCCGACGACGAAGATTGGGACGGAGAAGCCGAACACACCCAAGGCCATCACACAGCGGTCGATCAGGCTGCCCGCCTTCCATGCCGCCAATATACCGATGGGAACAGCGAGCAGGATTGCAATAACCATCGTCATGACGGTCAGAAGCAAAGTGGGCTCCAGCCGCTGACCGATTAGCTGAGCCACCGGCAGATTGGAGTAAAGGGAGGTTCCGAGGTCACCCCGCAACAAACTCCAGACCCACAGGCCGAACTGCTCGTAGAGGGGCCGATCAAGGCCCAGGCGCCTTCGAATGCTCTCGATGTCCTGAAGAGTCGCCTGGTCACCAGCCATCACCGCCGCCGGGTCGCCGGGCGTCAAGTGCAAGAGCAGGAAGACAATCAGCGCCACCATACCCATGACGGGGAAGGCAGCAGCAAGGCGTCGAGCGACCTGGATCAGCATGGGATTGACAGCACTGGTGGGTTGAGACTGTGCCGGCCGGGTCCAAGACCCGCACCGGCACAATCAGAGTCACATTCGTCCAGAGTCACATTCGTCCAGACAGGTGCGTACCCAGTCAAACCCGTTCTTGTCAGCCGGGTTTTTCGATGTTCCAGAACACTACCCCGCCGGGAACGATCAGCACGCCGTCCAGTTCGTTGCGAAAGGCTGCCGGCTGCTGCCATTGTCCAAGCGGCACGTAGGGAACGAAGTCGACCGCGCTTTCCTGTATCTGTTCGGCCAGCGCCCTCTTCTCCTCCACCGTCTGCGCGAATGGGTAGGCATCGATCAGACTCTGGTGATCCTCGTCGCACGGCCAGCCCGGCCACGCATTTTCACAGGTTGCATGGACGGGCTTGTTCGTCATTGGATTGCTGATTCCCGGACCGTTCCAGTACGTGTGCAGGATGTTCCAGCCGCCTTCGGAGACAGGCTCCTTGACGGCGCGGCGGGAGCCCATGGTCGACCAGTCCATCGCTTCCAGTTGCACGTTGAGACCGGCCTCACGCAGGAGTTGGGCGGTAACCAGCGTGGCTGCGTTCATGATCGGCACGTCAGTCGGATGCAGGATGACAATGGGCTCGCCATTGTAGCCCGCTTCCTCAAACGCCTGCCGCGCCTTCTCCGCGTCGTGAGCCAGCAATGCCTCGGCACCGGCCTCGCTCTCCAGAAGGGTTCCGCAGGCAAAATAGGCGCCACAGGTACGATACAGCAGCGGATCGCCAAACATGGTGCGGAGATAGGTTTCCTGATTGACCGCCCACATCAGTCCCTGGCGCATCAGCTTGTTATCGAAAGGAGGGTGCAGGTGGTTGGGCCGCAAGACACCCTGGTAGCCGATCGGATTGGTGGCCTTCAGCGTGATCGGCTGGTCCTTGAGGGAGGGCAGAAAATCCGCTGGCGGATTCTCATAGAAATCGATCTCACCGTTGATCAAGGCCGATACTGCAGTCTGCGGATCGCGAATGTTCAACCATTCAACCCTGTCGACCTTGGCGATCTTGCCGCCTGCGGCACTGCTCGCAGGTTCGCTGCGGGGAACATAGTTCGGGTTCTTCACATAGACGACTTTGCTTCCTGGCACCCACTCATCCTTCTGAAAGATGAACGGACCGGAACCAATGGTCGACTCGATCTGCGTTTCGGGGTCCGTCATGGCAACCGACTCCGGCATGATCGCGGCCACCCTCGAGGTGGTCTTGCCAAGCGCTTCGAGCAGCAGGCCGTAGGGCTTGCTCAGCTTCCATTCGAAGGTCTTGTCGTCCACTGCCGAAAGGCTCTCCGTCACGCTCATGACCTGCTGTCCCGAGCTGTCGCGAGCCCCCCAGCGTTTCAGTGACGCAATTACGTCGGCAGTAGTCACCGGTGCACCATCATGGAACTGGAGCCCGTCACGAAGGGTGAAGCGGTAGTGCTTCCCATCATCGGTCACTTCATAGGTATCGACCATCTGCGGCTGAGGCACACCATTCTCATCCCAGGCGAACAGGAAGTCGTAAATCATCAGCGCATGATTCTGGCTGATCCCGTGGGTGGTCCATACGGGATCGAGAATCTTGAGATCAGCGTGCAGCACAACACGGAGGACGGACTCGGAAGATGCAGGGGCGGAATGGCCAGCAACAAGTCCCAGCGCAACCACCCAAACGCCAAGGACAGATGTCATTCTTGAAATTATTCGCATTTCCGATTCCTCCCATTTTTCTTTGAGTCAGTGGCCAGTGCCCTGCGCGGGCTCGACCATTGGTGGCGCTATATAACATGGGGCCATTGGTTCCTCCAAACGAACGAGAATTACCGAGCCGACAGCAGCCTCCACTGCAGCAGGCGATTTGAATGTTCAGACGCGCGGTTCGTCTGCGACAACCGCACGGTCCATTCGTTCAGATACTTGTGGAGCAGGCGCCCGGAACCGCATCCGGAAACAGGAGGCCGAGTGCTGGAACAGCTGCCTCGGCCTGTATTCCACTCGAGGTCAACATTTACAGAACGAGCTCTGCGGTATGGCCATTGGGGCACCCTGTCCCGCCGTCAACGCCGGTTTGAGGATTGGCCCGATTGACGTCCCACACCGGCGTTGGAGCGGCCAGTGTCTTGTAATGGCGACTTTGCAATCGTTCGGCGAATCGCCGCAATGCAGGCCTTGCGCGCAATCTGTGGGTTTCGTGCCGTTGGTGTTGGATCCATAAGCAGGAACCAAGAATCCCGGACCTCTATACCCTCCTTGTGGGTACGAATTCGTTTATCCACATGATCCGACCCCCCGAAGTTGCGTGAACTGTGGGTGTTTGGAAGAGCCGAATTTGTGAAGAGCGAAGCCAGGACAGGAGAATTCATGAGGATTGTTGTCCCATCCGGCGGCGATCAATGGGGAGATGTTGGTAAGCGTCCCGAAGGAGCCAGACATATCGTGGTGCTTGATGTCATTGGATGTACTGTGATTGGCGACCCAATTGAGCAAGGACGCTGCGCAGGCGCTTTCCATTCTGCTTCCGAGACGGTTTGCGACGATCCGATCGGGGACGCTGGACAAATGGGTGATCCTTGAATCGAATTGGGCCCCGGGGGACACGGCGACAAATGGCATATCCATTTCGAGGAAGTTGATTGCACCGGCGAGGGTGTTTTCGGCGGGCGTCCCTCGGGAGAATTGGTCGAGCGGACGCACGCCGAAGTGTCCAACGGAATGGTGGTGAACGAAATGGGCTCCCTGCCAGGGTCGATGATGGTTTCCTTCCATCGCCCGCCGGAGTGGTTCTTGGGAGTGACCTGCCGGTGCAGGATGCAGGCCTTGCGGCAGACATGGCAAACATTGGTGAAAGTGATCTGGCTCCATGCCTCGGCGGCCCCGACCAACAGGTGGGCGATCCACTTTGGGGTGCGACTGCGAGAAAGCGGAATTCCATGTCAAGCGCTATGCGCTTGCCCAGATTGGCGTCGGAGAATACCCGGGCGCTGGCATCGCGGGCTGGGAAAGGGAATATCCCGATTGCACCAACTGCGCCTGCACCGGGAAGTACATTCAGGAGAAGCCCGATCGCAGATCGGAACCGCCGGGCCACCCGGAAGGGTTCAACCCGATATGGCTCTCATCGAACAGTGGCGTATATGGAACCACTCCATCAAACGGTTGGAGCGTTCCGCTCAGCAACCCTGCGTCGGCTGATTCATCGTCCCGACTTCACGTTGAAGGGAGTCAGATCAAGAAGCCTGGCTGGAGACCTAGATTAACCGACATCCAGCTTGCGAAGAAACTCCCGGAGACGTGGTCCGAGGTCCGGATCCTTCAAGGCCTGAACGACATTGGCCTTCAACAAACCGATCTTTGATCCGCAATCGAAGCGTTGGCCTTCGATCGGCACGGCCCAGGACCGTCCCGAACGAGCCAACCCGTCAAGTGCATCGGTGAGCTGAATCTCTCCTCCGACTCCGGCTTCCTGTCGGGCCAGGTACTCGAACACCTCGGGTTCGAGAATGTAGCGGCCCACCGCTGCCAGACGCGACGGAGCACTGTCCAGGTTGGGTTTTTCCACCATGCCGCACATGGGAATGGCCCCACCCGCGACCGGTCGGCCCGATGGATGGATGATGCCGTATCGGTCCACCTCCCCTGGGTCCACTTCCTTTACACCGATAAAGGACCCCTTTCCCAGTTTGCTCCGGGCCTCCATCAGGTTGGATAACGCCGGCTGAGGACCGAGAATGAAGTCATCCGGCAGCACGACTGCGAAGGCCTCGTCGCTGACCGCGTGTCGTGCCGCCAGAATTGCGTGCCCGAGACCGGCGGGATGTCCCTGCCGGACATAGGATATGACGCCGGGATCGGGAATGTCCCCGCGACACTTTTCAACCAATTCCGGCTTGCCGGCCTGTTCCAGGAAGTGTTCCAGCGTTGCATTCCGATCGAAGTGATCCTCGATGACCGACTTGCCACGCGCCGTGATGAACACAAACCGCTCAATACCCGCCGCCCGTGCCTCGTCCAATGCGTAATGGACCACAGGCCTGTCCACGATCGGCAACAGTTCCTTGGGAACCGCACGCGTAGCTGGGAGAAACCGCGTTCCAAAGCCGGCAACCGGCAGTACGGCCGTGCGAATCCTATTCATCGGCCCCTCCCTTCCGCCGCGCCTGTCGCGCGACCTACGTCCTTTGTCCTTCCCGGTCCGGTTGGCCAGGTCGTGCCAGGGTACAGGTCGACGGCCGGATACGGACAGAATACTGAAGATCGGAGCCTTCGGGAACGTCATCCCCCGAAACCCGAAGAAACCTCGTCAAGCCGTGTTCGCCACGGGTTCACGCAAGGTTACGATTTCCTCGGCAGCGGTTGGATGCACCGCGCACACGCGGTCGAAATCGTCCTTCGTGGCACCCATTTTTAGAGGAATGGCCAGGCACTGGATCATTTCTGCGGATCCGGCTCCGCCGAGATGAATGCCAAGGATCCGCCGACTCGGCTTGTCGACCACGAGCTTCATGAGGATCCGCGCATTTCCTCCGCCAAGCGCAGCACTGAGTGGAGGAAACTCCGCACGGTAGACCAACACCTCGCCGCGTTCGCGCGCTCCGGTCTCCGTCATCCCGACCGTCGCAAGTTCCGGCCGTGTAAACACGGCAAGTGGGACCAGGGCATGGTCCGGCTGCGTCGGCTGGTCGCGGAAGACTGTCGCCGCAAACGCTTCCGCCTCCCGGATCGCCACCGGAGTCTGGTTGATGCGGTCGGTTACGTCCCCTACCGCGTGGATACCCGGTACGCTGCTCCGGGAGAAAGCGTCCACTACCACTTCACCCTTCCGTCCCAGGTCTACGCCGGCCGATTCGAGCCCGAGTCCACTGGAGTTGGGAAGCCGGCCGGTGGCATACATGACCACGTCGGCCAACCGTTCCTCACCATTGCGCAACGTGACCGAAAGGGCTCCATCCCTTCGGTCGATCCTCACGACGTCCGTCTCTGTTTCCACGACAATTCCCTGTCTCTCCATGCCCCTCGTCAGGAATTCACGAAGGTCATCGTCGAAACCTCGCAGGATCATCGGCCCACGATATACCTGACGAACCTCAGCCCCCAGGCCCCTGAATATGCACGCAAACTCGCAGGCGATGTAGCCACCGCCGACCACAAGAACCCGGCTCGGCAGTTCGGACAAATGGAAGGCCTCGTTGGACGTGATCGCCAGCTCGTGTCCCGGGAACTCCGGCACAAACGGCGTACCTCCGGTAGCAACCAGGATGTGCCTGGTCCGAATCTCTTCCTTCGTCTCCTGAATTCGGATACGCCCCGGTCCCGCAACTGTTGCGCGAGACGCGAGGACATGTACCCCCGCCCGCTCCAATCCGGCCCGGTAGATGCCCTCGAGCCGCGCAATCTCCCGGTCCTTGTTCGCGATGAGCCGGGACCAGTCAAAACTCCGTTCGCCAACGTTCCATCCGAAGCCGGCCGATGCCTCGAAATACCCGGGAAACGATGAGGCGTAGACCAGCAATTTCTTGGGGACACAACCCCGGATCACGCAAGTGCCGCCGAACCGGTACTCCTCCGCCAGCGCTACCCGCGCACCCGCCTCCGCTGCGCGTCTTGCGGCGCGTACGCCGCCCGATCCCCCTCCAATCACGAACAGGTCGAAGTGCTCTCCCGTCATGAAGCGGCTCCGTTATCCTTGTTGTCCACCGTGGGCGGCGCACCGATTCGTCGCACGCCGCCATCCGCAGACCCGATCAGGGCGAAGTCCGCCACGTCCAGAAACAGGCCATGCCCTACCACACCCGCGATGACAGACAGCGTCCCGTCCAGATCCTCGGGATTCGTGATCTTTCCGAAGGTCACATCGATGATATGGTTTCCATTCTCCGAGGTGAACAGGCGTTGGCCGACGCCGCCGATTGATCGGAGCGAAATGGACTTGACCGGATCGAGGTCAAAACCGAGTTCTCGAATCGAAAGAACAATTTCGGCAATTGTGCTGGTCAGGCAGAATGGCGATACCTCGATCGGCAGCGGGAAGGCACCGTGCCGGGAAACCAGTTTCCCTTCATCTGCGATCACAACAAACTCACCGGCATATTCCGCGACGATCCGCTCCCGGAAGAGTGCGCCCCCTCCACCCTTTACGAGGGTCAGTCCCGGACCAATTTCGTCGGCACCATCGACAGCCAGGTCGATCAAAGGGCTCTCGCCCTCATCAACGACTCCAAGCCCCGCACGTTCCATCGCCTGCCATGTCCGCTCAGATGTCGGGATGCAGGCAAGCAGGTCCTGGTACTCCTTGCGGAGTTCTCCCAGCGCAGCCACGAACAGTTCGGCTGTTCGTCCGCTGCCAAGACCCAACACGAAAGGCGGCTCGTCGCCGAGGTCAACGTACTCTTCGATTCGCGTCACCACGTAGCGGGATGCCTCCGAGGCAGCCGCCAGTCTTCCTTCGTGCATGACCTGCTCCTCCACGTCGTTCCCCGGATGCCAAAACGGTCCTCTACTGGAAGGACTCCGCAAGTTCGACCAGCGAATCCACTTCAAACACCCACGACAGTACCGCCCATGAATGGCTGGTCATCCCATTTGACAGGAGCAGGCTAGCAACAACGGCAAGTGTGCGCACTATTGTCCGGCAGGTAGTCCGTCGTTGTCGCCAACACCGGCCGGTTCCGCCGTGGCAGGAGGATATCCGGCTGACACAGCTTCATGTTTCCGAATTTTCGGAAGACACTTGAAGTTCCTTGCAACCAGATACAATACCCTTCAGGCAGCCATTTCGCGTCGACCGCATGTGACTGTAGACGCCATTTCAAGGCATGGTAGAATCACGGCAGCGGCCATACCTCCCCATCGCGGTTCGCCCGGCGTTCGGGTTGCTGCCGCCACTTGGCGCAGGCAGTGTGTCGCATGCAAAGCTGTCCGTTAAGCCCGCAAACTCGGAACGATCCCCCCGTACGGAGTCAACCATGATTGATATCCGCGCCTTCAGAGCGGACCCGGATGCCATTGATGCGGCCCTCGCACGCCGCGGGCATCCCCCGGCTGCCGCCGACACGCTTCTTCTCGACTCTCAGCGCCGCCACTCGATTGAACGGCTGGAATCCCTGCTTGCCGAACGCAACAGACTGTCGAAAGCAGCCGGCAAGGCACGCGCGAGCGGTGATCTCGCAACCTTCGAGGCATTGCGAGAGAAGGCACAAGACCTGCGGCAGGAGCATGAGACACTTCAGGTCCAGGCAAGGGAGGCAGAAGAGGCGCTGCGGAAGGTGCTCATGGCATTGCCCAATCCGCCATATGCGGATGTTCCGGATGGAATCGACGAGAGCGCCAATGTCGAGATCAGACGGATAGGCACCATTTCGGAGCGAGACTGGGAGCCGAAGGAACATTTCGAAATCGGAGAGGCACTGGGCCTGATGGACTTTGAGCGAGCAGCCACCCTTGCCGGTTCGCGGTTTGTCGTCCTGCGAGGCCCCCTCGCGCGCCTGCACAATGCTCTCGGACGCTTCATGATTGACGTTCACACGCGCCAGAACGGCTACGAGGAAGTCTGGGTGCCATCGATCCTCTTGCCCGAGATTCTCGAGGGCACGGGACAACTACCGAAGTTCGCTGACGATCTCTACCGAACCGAACACGGACACTGGCTGTCTCCAACCGCTGAAGTCCCGCTTACCAACCTGGTGCGTGAACGAATTCTCGCAGCAGACGAGCTGCCAATCCGGGTTGCGGCCTGGACGCCCTGCTTCCGTGCCGAGGCCGGGGCCGCCGGTCAGGACACCCGCGGCATGCTGCGCCAGCACCAATTCGAAAAGGTGGAACTTGTATCCATTACCCGGCCGGAACACTCTGACGCGGAACTCGAGCGCATGACGCGTTGCGCAGAGGGGATTCTGCGGGAACTCGAGATTCCCTACCGGGTAGTGCAACTTGCCACGGGAGACCTAGGATTCTCGGCGCGGCGCACCTACGACCTCGAGGTATGGCTACCGGGCCAGGGAAGGTTCCGGGAGATCAGTTCCTGCTCGACCTGCGGCGATTTTCAGACACGCAGAATGAATGCTAGATTCCGTCCGGAGCCGGGCGCACAGCCGGAATTCCTGCACTCATTGAATGGCTCCGGCGTAGCCATCGGGCGTGCACTGATCGCAGTACTGGAGAACGGGCAGTCCGAAGACGGTGCGGTGGCACTTCCGAAGGCATTGGCGCCGTATATGGGGGGGGCACGCCGGATCAACCCTGACGGCAGCCTGTCCGGGGAGGAATAATTGCGGATCCTGGTAACCAACGATGACGGGATCGACGCGCCTGGAATCGCCTTGGCCGAGAGACTTGCAAAGGGGATTGCGGGACCGGAAGGCGAGGTGGTCGTTGTTGCGCCTTCGAGAGACCGAAGCGGCAGCGGACGCGCCCTGACCTACACCTCCCTGCTCCGGATGCGGGAAGTAGGCCCCAGTCGGCACGCCGTTGATGGTACACCGGCCGATTGCATCATCCTCGGTTGCGAGGTCATCGGCGGAAAGCGGCCATTTGACCTGGTTCTTTCAGGCATCAATCACGGTTTCAACCTTGGTGAGGACACCGCCATTTCCGGCACGGTTGGCGCAGCTCTCGAGGGCGCACAGCGTGGCATCCCCAGCCTGGCCATCAGCCAGGGGTATGGCGGCAGTCTGGATCCACAGGACCCGGAAACACCCTGGCGCCTCTCCCGCACCGTTGGGGACGTCACCATTCGCAGACTGGTATCTGTGTTGCATGCGGGGTTCGCACGTTGCCTGAGCGTCAATTTTCCTCCTGTCCTGCCGGGCGAAGAACAGGGCGTGCGACTCGCAAGGTTGAGCCGAAGGGAGGGACCGGGCGTCGTTGCCGAACGCGTTGACGGCGGTCCGGATGGAGAACAACTGTTTGATCTGCGGTACCGTCCGGCGCGCCTCGAACCAACACCGGAAGACGACCGGACACTCTGCCGTGCGGGATGGATCACGGTTACCCCGATCCACGATGACCTGACCGCCGAGCGATTGCTGTCCGACGACCTTCGCAACGCCATCCGAACACATGCGTAGAATTCTGCGGAATCCCTCCGCATGTTGGCCCCGGCTCACCAGCGCTCTCCTTTGGTTTGCGGCAGCGATTTCGCTTGCAGGATGCGATCCACAACCGCCCTCCAGAGGAGATGGACGCGCAGCAGCCACCGCGGAACGACCGGAGCCTTCCTACCGTGGCCCCGCCCGACCGATCCATGGCAGGGAGCGCCTGCATAGGGTTGAACGGGCCGATACCATAACGTCAATCGCAGAAGCGTACGGGCTTGCCCCGGAAGCGATCGAGAGAATCAATGGGCTCCGGCGGCCCTATCAACTCTTCGTCGGAGAGTTTCTGATCCTCCCGGACACCCGGACCTGGGTCGCAGTCCCCGCTGCGGAAACCGTTGTCGCACATCCCGTCGAGGCGGTCGAGGCGCAGCCCCTGCCGGGCCTGGAGTAGTCGACGAGGTTCGGTAGTCCTGCATGCACGCATGACCCAAGCGATTCCTGGCCTTGACGAGACTGAACCTTACGGCCACCGCTGCGGCGCGACCTATGGACCGTGACGTATTGCCAGAATCGCCCACCCGACCGAAATGGACGCACCGGCCGCGATCTACTCCGCAGCGCATGAACTGCCACACCTCATCCCTTGCGCGTTTGCGTGTTTTCAGACCCGCCTCGGTGAGAGCAGCGAGGGTTTCGATATGGAGGGAGGACGGGCGCGAATTCACGCATCTCCAGCCTGCCGCACGGCAACCGGGCCACTCCGTATTCATCGCGTCAAGTCCCCTGCCAGTACAATGGAAACCGTCAAGACGACTTGAAACGTGCAACATGTAGCTGAAACAGTCGAGGCGACGCCAGGTCGTTTCGGGAGCGACGCCCGGCGGGGTAACGAATGTGCCATGGCCGCGTGGATTCGGGCTGGAAGTCATGCTGGCGTAGCCACATTCCATCGCGAAGCCTCAGCAATGAATTGCATGCACATATGGCTCACCGCATTGTGCCAGCGGAATTCGACCTGACAGCTGCAATCCGGTCCCTAGACTGCAAAGAGTGCCATTGCAAGGTCCTCCAGCGTGCGTATCCCGTCGGCCCGTTTCATGGAAGGAAGTGCGTGAAATACGTCAAACGTGTGATGCTGCGCAATCCCCGACGCCTGGCGGCACAGGGCAAGACCAAGTGAATTGAAGGCAAAGGGGCTTATATATTTGACTATGCAACGTTGTGGCAGGGAAAGGCGAGTGTGTTGGCTCGG
>CAZPXZ010000086.1:0-14628 GCA_964590405.1 uncultured Rhodobacterales bacterium
CTTCCGGCCCCGATTCTCATCACCCACTACTCCCGCAGTCTCCGGACCCGGTGTCTTGCTCACCAAACATGTCGACGCTGTCTCACCGATTGCAACGATTGTGCCGGATAATTCCTTCGGCACCCAATCATTGCGTCAGTTCATTCCCGCATCACACGCCTGCGTTCGCGCCTTCTGGAAGTTCACTCCGACAAGCATTCGCCGACCCGGGTTCACGAATGTCTCCAGAAACACTCCGGATCTGCAGGTGCAGATCCGCGACGGCGGACTACCTTTGGGAGAACCCGGAACAGCTTGTCGGGCGCATGGCTTGCGGAACCGGTCGAATGCACGGAACGCCCCGATTGCATCTGGCCGTCAACATCCGGCCGAAGAAATGTGATCTCCAAACTCCGAATCCGACTTCGCATCGCCCTGACTGCAATCGGCGCGAGAGATCCGAATCGTTGGAATCGTCGCAGAAATCAATTGCTCTGCTACTCCTACCACGATGCGCACGAGCACCAGCCCCTCTATGCTGCAATTCCAAGTGTCCGCAGGTTTGCGATGGCACCGAAGGAAGGAACCAGACAGGCACCGTGGCTGGAGCGAATACTGGGTCTTGAAGGGGCAGACTCTTCGAGATGGAGGAAAGCGCCCCTTGACCTGAGATCGGTCGACATGACCATGCAGGGCAGAACCAGGACCGGTGTCACGGATTCACGGAAGAGGGGAAAGGGATGGAGAACTACCCTGATCTATGGGGCCGGAGTGCCGTTGAACTCGCCGAACTGATCCGTACGCGCAAAGTCACCTGCGTGGAAGTCATGGAGTCGGTCCTTGGTCGGATTGCCGAGCACAATCATCGTATCAATGCGATCGTCCTGGACTGCTCCGAGGACGCAATGCGGGCGGCCGTGCAAAGGGACCGGGACATCGACCACGGCGTACCGCTTGGTCCGTTGCATGGGGTTCCGGTTACGATCAAGGAGAACATCGATGTCGAAGGGCAGGCGACGCCCAACGGACTGCCTGCATTCGCCAATCTCATTGCCGAAGAAGACGCACCGGTGGTGCGAAACCTCCTGGAAGCCGGCGCAATCATCGTTGGCCGCACCAACACACCGGAACTATCCATGCGGGCGACCACGGACAACCCGCTACGAGGCCGTACATTCAACCCCTGGGACGATTCCGCATCACCCGGAGGTTCTTCCGGAGGAGCCTCAGCCGCCGCGGCAATGGGTTTCGGGCCCATTCACCACGGAAATGACATCGGCGGATCACTGCGCTTTCCTTCCTTCGCTTGCGGAGTCGCGACGGTCAAGCCGACATTCGGGCGAGTGCCGGCATACAATTCAACCGCTTCCGGGGAGCGCGGCCTTCTTTCGCAACTGATTTCGGTTCAGGGTGCGATCTGCCGTGAAGTCCGGGATGTCCGGCTCGCAACCCGTGTGATGTCCGGCGGAGACCCACGGGATCCGTGGTGGATGCCGGTTCCGTTCGAGGGACCACATGTCGACCCTCCCATCAGAGTAGCGGTAACCTCCGAAACGCATGGCTATCCGGCCCATCCGCGGATCCTCGACGGCATAGACCAGGCGGCGAAGATGCTTGCCGAACGCGGCTACTCCATTGAGCATGTCGACACGCCGTCCATCATGAAACCCGCCCAGGCATGGTTCAATGTACTCGCAAGTGAACTTGACCATTTTCTCGGCCCCTCCGTGCGCGAGCATGGAAGCGAGATCATCCAGGACATATTCGATGACTACCAGCGTATTGGGACCCCGGTGGATGCAGCAGGGTACCAGCAGGCCATTGCCGACCGTACTGCGTTGACCCGCGAGTGGAACATCTTCCTCGACAGATATCCGTTGCTGCTTTGCCCGTTCCTGATGCGCTCGACATACACCTGGGACTACGATGCACAGGGCTTCGACCAGGTCCGGGATCTGTTCCTTTCCGCGATCTACAGCACGGGAATCAACTATGTTGGCCTGCCGGCCGGAGTGCTGCCGATCGGTTACGCGGACGGTCTTCCCGCCGGTATCCAGATCGTCGGACGTAGGTACCGGGAGGACCTAATCCTGAACGCCATGCAGGTTGTGGAAGAGTCGGTTGGAATACTCCCGCACGCCCTGTGGCAACGCGAAAAGAAGGCCGGGCCCGGAACCGGCGGGGTCCGGCAATCCACTTCTGCAACGTGAGTTCGGTGCGATCACCGTGAACCGGCACCCGGATCCGAGATGAACTCTTCACATCGCTCCTATTTCCCGAATGGCGCAATTGTCCTTGAGGACCGGATCGTCGGAGCCGGGCAGCCCTGGAGCGGCCGAATCCAGCGGGACGAATTCCTGGTGCTCATCGACCTGGAAGGACAACAGGCGATCGACTTTCTTTGCTACAACGCCGATGATCCCGAAGAGCGGTACCACGCACCAAACACCATCAAGCTGCAGGGCAATATCTATCTCGGACGAGAATCAATCCTGCGGTCGGTGCGAGCCCGCAAGATGATGACCATCGTAGAGGACAGCTGCGGCGGACACGACACCATCTTTGGATGCTGTTCCTTCGAACTCGACGACGTACGCTACGGCCAGCGCAATCCACGCGCCTGCCAACAGAATTTTGAATCAGAGCTCGCCCGGCACGGACTCGGCGCGAGCGCGGTGGTGCCCAACGTCAATTTCTTCATGCGCGTACCGGTTCTTGCGGATGGGAGCGCCACCATCGCGGATGGATGGTCCGGACCGGGGGACCATGTCACCCTGCGTGCGGAAATGGATGTGCTCGTGGTCATTTCGAATTGCCCGGAAGCGCTGAACCCGGCAACCGGGGCAGGTCCGAGCCCGGTGCGGGCAATCCGCTACCGATGCCGGTCGATCGAATAAGTCTCCCACCCTGATCGCGCAAGACCAAGAGCAAGCAGTCTCCCGGTCCATGACACAGCCGGCTGCAACCGCAATCAGCCCGGACTGGTGCGCCTCTGTCGGCCGGAAATCCGAAGGAACAGGCGGCCTGTCACGATCACAGCGGTACCGGCCGCAAGCAGCACGAACAGAACGGAATCGCCCCAGAAGGCATAGAGTGTAATTCCTGGCGGGTTTGCCGGAAGCCTGTATAGGAACGCGCCGGCTTCGCCCACCGGCAGGGTCTCCAGGACGCGTCCGGCTGAATCCACGATCCCCGTAATGCCCGTGTTGGCGACCCGGACCAGAGGCACGCCAAATTCTGCCGCACGGATCTGAGCAAGTGCAAAATGCTGCCTCGGACCTGCATCCGGCCCGAACCAGGCGTCGTTGGTCAGTTGCAGGATCCAAGAGCCCTGCTTCAGCGCTTTCGAGATTTCGCGCGGGAAAATGATCTCGTAGCAGATCGCGGGCACGAAGGCCGGCGCGTGCCGGGTTGTCATGAGCATCGGTCCTTGGCCGCGTTCGAACCCACCACCTGTAAGCGCGTCGAAACCGAGAAACGCCACAATCTTCTTGAGCGGCACGTATTCACCAAAGGGAACAAGATGATGCTTGTCGTAGATCCCGAGAAAGCCCTCACTACCATGCAGAATGACCAGGGAATTGAAGAACTCTTCGTCCTGGTTCTTGGTGAGAGCTCCCAAAATCAGCGTCGTATCGCTCCCTGCACGCTGCGCGAATACCGTCGAAAGACCCTGCCCATCTTCACGGAGCCGTTCCCGCTCCAGGACCATCGGCAACGCGGATTCCGGCCAGATCACGATGTCTGCCTTCTGTCCTTGCACTGGTTCAGAGAGAGAGAGCAACCGTTCGAGGTTCCTCGAACGATGGCTTTGAGACCATTTCTCCCGTTGCGGAATGTTTGGCTGAACAAGTTGCAGGAGGGGACCGGATTCCGTGTCAACCACGGGAATGAAATCGCCGGCAACAAGACGCTCGGCGAGCGTGTAGGCGCCTGCGGCAACAAGCGCAGTTAGGGCAACTCCCGAGACCAAGCGAATGGCGGCACGCACTCCTTGCGTGTCGCTGGGGATACCGGCAATGAGGAAGGCCGGGGCAAGCAGGGTCAGGAATGTCGCGGTATAGGCACCTACAGCAGGATAAATGCTCCTCGCTTCCGTGCCGATCCAGACATGCCCCGGCATTGCCCAGGGGAAGCCGGTCAGGATTGTTCCGCGCAGCCATTCCGCCAATGCCAACGCCGTGGCAAACGCTACCGCCAACAGGAAACCCCTCCCTGGCGCGATTTTCCGGGAAATGAAGAACGCAAAGGCCCAGAACAAGCCGAGCCCGGATGGTACCAGAACAGCAGCAAACGGAAGTGCCCAGAGATGACTCTCCGCCTTGATCGTGAACGGGTAGGCCATCCAGTGCAGTGCAACCACGAAGTGGGCACTACCTGCAATCCAGCCTGCGAACAAGGCGACGAGACCGCTGGAGGAAGTCCGAAGGGAGTGAAAGATCAGCGCCACCCCGACCAGGGCGGGAGCAGGCCCGGCTACGGGATCAAGGACTGAGATCCCGGGATAGGCGAGACCCATCGCCAGTCCACCAGCCAGGGCAGCAAGGAAGGAAATGCGCGCGGAGCGCCTGGCCGGTGGCCTATTCACTGCAATCAGCGGTTGACTCCGATGTCCCGCAGCCATGATGGGGAACGGAAACGGCCGGAATCACGACTGGCTCGTCGAGTCTACTCCATCCCGCGAATCCTGGGCACGAAGCGACACGCGAAGCATCCGGATGCGACGCGGGTCCGCCTCCAGAACCACGAACTCGTGACCACCCGGATGGGGGATGACTTCACCGCGCAAGGGCACGCGGCCGGACAACATGACCACGAGTCCGCCCAGGGTATCGACCTCGTCCTCTTCATCTTCCAGACGGAGGCGGACCCCGCAATGCTCCTCGAAATCATCCACCGGCGTCCTGGCCCGGCACCGGTACACGCGGGCGGACTCCTTCCACCAGTAGCGGGTTGCTTCGGGATCGTGCTCGTCCTCGATCTCGCCAACCACCTGCTCAACCAGATCCTCGATGGTAACAAGACCGTCCACACCGCCGAATTCATCGATGACCAGGGCCATGTGGACACGCCTTGCCTGCATCTCCCGCAAGAGGGTTTCGGCAGACATGGATGGCGGAACGAACAGCGCTCCGCGGACCTGGGCCTTGTCGATGGGCGCGTCACCACACTTGTCCGGCCAGTCCGGGTCGAGGAACAAGTCTTTCAGGTGAAGAAAACCCACCGGATCATCCAGTGTCTCCCGGTAAACCGGAAGTCGACTGTGCTTGCAGCCACGAAATGCCGCTATGACCTCGGCTCGGTTGGCTTCCGCCTCAACGGCAACGATATCCGCCCGAGGCACCATGACATCCCGCACCCTGCGGGAAGCGAGTGCCGTCGCGCGGATGTCACTGATCTGCGGGAGTTCTCCGTTTACGGGTTTCTCCGGCAGCGAACTGCGGGCGGGTTCGTCCTGCCCGAAGGCCCCGGAAACAACGGCTCCGATCCTTCTCAGGAAACCGCGCTCAACAGTATCGCTCATCGAGGAGAATCCGTGATGGCATCGTTGGAATACGGATTTGCGATGCCCAACCGTGCAAGCACCCGCACTTCCGCAGCCTCCATGGCCTCTGCCTCGTGATCACCCTGATGATCGTGCCCCGCAAGGTGCAGGATCCCGTGTACGAGCAAGTGCGCGATTCGATCCTGCAGCCGGATTCCTCCGGCCTCAGCCTCATGTGCGACAATTCCGAAGGCGAGAGCGATGTCCCCGGCAACTTCGTCGGAACCCGGATTGGGTTCGGTGGCGAAGGACAGCACATTCGTCGGCCTGTCGATGCCGCGCCACCGAGCGTTCAGGGATGACATCTCGACATCATCGGTCAGCAACACGGCGATCCCGGCAGGCGACGGACCCACGCCGGCTTCCCGAAGCGCCTCGGAGGTGGCGGTCCGGCAAATGGATCGTATCTTCGGGACGTGTCGCTTCCAGGCGGGATCCGCGACTCGGATATCCAGACGGCCGCCCGTCATGCCGTTTCACTCCCGCCCGGATTCGGGCCCGGACTCCGGGCGTACGCTTCGACAATCCGACGTGCGAGCGCATGACGCACGACATCCCCCGCGCCAAAATCGACAAATGAAATTCCGGGGGTATCTGCCAGGACCCTCCGCGCATGTGCCAGTCCGCATTCCTGTCCCTTGGGAAGGTCGACCTGCGTCAGATCGCCGGTTACGGCCATCCTTGCGTTCTCCCCTATTCGTGTCAGGAACATCTTCATTTGCGTGATGGAACAATTCTGCGCTTCGTCCAGCACGACAAAGGCATCCGCCAGGGTTCGTCCCCGCATGAAGGCCAGGGGCGCGATTTCAATTCTCCCGCGCTCCATATGCCGCTCCACCCGCCGACGGGTCAACATGCTGTCAAGCGCATCGTAAAGTGGCATCAGATAGGGATCGATTTTCTCTCGAATGTCCCCGGGCAGGAAGCCAAGCCGCTCTCCCGCCTCGACCGCGGGCCGCGAGAGTACAATACGCTCGACCTGTCCACTGAGGAAGGCGGTCACCGCTGCAGCGACGGCAAGGTATGTCTTTCCGGTTCCCGCCGGCCCAATGCCGATGGTCAGATCGGAATTTGCAAGTGCTTCCATGAAACGGCGCTGGTTCGGCGTGCGAGGTTCGACCGTCAGGGTCGCCGTGCGGAAGCGGATGTCCTGACCGGCCACGAGTTCGAAGGGTGCTTCGCTAGCCTTCCACTCGGACATCCGAAGCGCCGCAGCCACATCAGCCGAGCGAACCGGCAGTCCGCTCTCCGCCCGCGCGACGAGCGCATCGAGTGCACGTCCGGCGGCACCGCGCGCATCCTCGCCACCATGAATGGAGAGTTGACCGCCGCGCCGGGCGATGTTCACGCCGAACTCCCGCTCGATCGCGGTCAGGTGGTTGTCGTGCCGACCGCAAAGTTCCTGCAACAGCGCGTGCTCCGGAACATCTATGATCGAAGCACCGTCTTCCTCCCTAAGCCGCTCCGAAATCGAATCGACCTCCCGGTTTCCTTCGGCGTCCCAATTCTGAGGCCGCCGCACAACTCCCGCATGCTGTTTCACGTGTGAGACAGCCTCCCCGCCAAGCTGTTCGCGTCCGCGCGCTCGATGTGGATCGGCACTACCTTCCCTAGCAACGCTTGCGGAGCGAACACGTGCACGGACTGGAGATACGGACTCTTCCCGACAATCTGCCCCGCCTTGCGACCTGTCCGTTCCATGAGAATGGGCAAGACCCGGCCGACACAACGCTCCGCGAACGCCCTGCTGTGACTGGTAATCCGCTCCTGAAGCCGTGCAAGTCGCTCTGACGCTACTTCCGGATCCACCTGGCCAGGAGCCAGCACTGCGGGCGTTCCCGGCCGTGCCGAATATCGAAAGGAAAATGCCTGCGCGTAGCCGACTTCTTCCACGATATCCAGAGTTGCCTGGAAATCCGTTTCCTCCTCACCGGGGAACCCGACAATGAAGTCACCCGACAATGCGATGTCCGGACGCGCCGCGCGAACCCGGCGGATCAGGGAGAGATAGGACTTCGCGCTGTGTCCGCGATTCATCGCTTGCAGGATTCGGTCCGAGCCGGACTGCACGGGCAAATGGAGATACGGCATCAGGGTTTCAATTTCTGCGTGCGCCGCAATCAGGTCATCATCCATGTCTCTCGGATGGCTGGTCGTATATCGCAGCCTCCGGATGCCGCTGATCTCTGACAGCGACCGCAGGAGACGTGCCAGGTTCCATTTCCCGTCAGGACCCGCACCGCGATACGCGTTGACATTCTGCCCAAGCAGGGTGATCTCGACGACACCGGATTCCACCAACTCCCGGGCCTCCCGGAGTACAGCGTCCACAGGGCGCGATGCCTCTGCACCTCGGGTATACGGGACCACGCAGAAACTGCAGAACTTGTCGCACCCCTCCTGAACGGTAAGAAACGCCGCCGGTCCGCGCGCGGAACGCCGCCGTGGCAGGCGGTCGAACTTGTCCTCGACCGGAAATTCCGCCACGATTTCCTTGCGGCTCTCACCACGCTCCAACCGCGCGACGATCGCGGGAAGTTCATGATAGGCCTGCGGGCCCACGACAAAATCCACCAGTGGCTGCCGCCGGGGAATCTCCTCGCCCTCCGCTTGCGCGACGCATCCAGCTACGCCGACCAGCACACGGCGGCCATCCCGCGCTCCGGCTTCCACCAAGGGACGCATTCGACCAAGTTCAGAATAGACCTTCTCCGCCGCCTTTTCACGGATATGGCAGGTATTCAGCAGCAGCAGGTCGGCAGCTTCCGGGGAACCGGCAGGCGCGTATCCGGCAGCCCGAAGCGCATCGGTCATGCGCTCCGAGTCATATACATTCATCTGGCAACCGAATGTCCGGATATAGGCCCGTTTCACGGGCCGACGGGTCTCGCTCAAGGAAGGAACCTCAGCGGCAATCAAACGGAAACAACATGCATGTCGCACCGGTTCACAGGCCGTTGCGTGAACTCGCATGATTGAAAATGCATCTGTGGCAGTTCGCGGCCTCCTGCGATGCGCCTCGTACAACTTAGCACGGACATCCGCCGTCACGCAAACTGACCGTCGCCATGAAACTCGCGTGGATCGGTCCCCGGTTCACCGCTGACCGCGAGCGATCCCGCCCGGCGAGAGCGAGCAACGACCACGATCGGGGTTTGGCTCCACCTGACATTGGAGCCGGCTCGAAAGGTCGTCCGCGCCACCGACATATGTGCCATTCATCCAGATCTGCGGCACGGTTACCGGCGTCTTTGGGCCAATGATTGGCTTCACCCGGCCAAGCATCTCGTAGAGGGCGCGCGGCTCCCGGACGACATCGTGATACTGGTACCGAACTTCGGCATTATCGAGATAACCCTTTGCCCGGACACAGTGCGGACAGGTCTCCTTGCCGAATACGTGGTTGCCTTCAATTCCCGCCCTGCTGACATGCGCATCGATGATCGCTTCGGTAAGCAGGCCGCGATTGAGGGCGTGACCCTGGCTGACGAGTCGCCCCTCCACCATGACAATCGGTGCATGCCATCCGCCGGCAGGCAGCGGCCGCCACCATTCGGAAAGCCACTCCCGCGTGTCGAGATGCACGGGAATCCCTTCCAATTCGCGTGAGAACGTGTCCTGGATTACATCAACAGTCAGCGAGCATTCGCCACAGGGAATCTTGACCTTGAACGGTCCCCATTGGCCGGCCCAGCGATAGAGGGTTACGCGAACTGCATCTACAGACATGAAACCATGGTCCCCTGACCCGAGCGGGAGCAGTGCGTATACGCACTGCATCCTGAACCAGAGTCTAGCATATGGAGCCCGTACCAAGTCTACCGTTCTTTCCCCGCATTCGACTTCATCGGCGAGACGGGAACTGCCGGATACTGTCTCAACCTGATTTCCTGTTGACGAGCGTCAAGAGCTACTGCGTTCGTCCAAAGGCGACATCGGGGACGCGCGCAATCCTGTGCAACGCACAGTTCAAGTCGATGCAAGACCAGTTCACCGGAATGACTGCGGAAAGATCGGCGGGACGATGATTCGGAATCGAGTGCGGCAACCGGTGAAAAGGGAGACGGCCCAGCCAGCATCAACCGCAAGTGCCACCGGTTTGCTTCCTGTTTCCGCGCACCGGTCCCGTAGCTGCGCCAGCAACTCTCCTGCTGCCGTTGCAATTCCAGCGGCAGGTTCTCATTCCCGTGGCCGGGCGTCCGGTGGACGCACATAGATCGGCGCAGGCCTCACGCTGACACCAGTGTCACGTCGGAGTGCGACGTTTCCTAGGGCCTCGACGTCCGGATACTGCCGTACCATCGCCGTTGCACCACAACGCTCTGCCAACGGAGCGGCAGCGCTTCCCACGAACAGGCAGTTGGTGGACATTGCGTCACAAGGGAATTGATCAGCTTCGTCCCATGCGGGCTCCGAAAGCGGACGGGATCCACTCTCGGGAGAAACGTGAAACCACTGCCAGTAAACCGTCCCGCGCGGGCCATGATTTGCGGCAACGATATCCCCATGGTGAATCCTGCCGCCTTCCTCGGCCAGCGCCTCGAGAACCCCGATTGCGACAGCAGGAATTCGCAGTGCCAGTGCCAGTCCGCGTGCAGCGGCGATCCCGATCCGAATACCCGTGAAACTCCCCGGTCCTGCAGAGACCGCAACGCACTCCAGGTCCTGGTACGTGACTCGCCCCTGATTCATGACCTCGGCAAGCATCGGGAACAGCGACTCGGCATGGCCCCGCTGCATTTCCCTGGAAAGAGAGGCCACGACGCGACCATCGGCCATCACGCCGACGGTACAGCACGTCAACGCTGTATCTAGGACCAGCAACCGCACCGCGGCCGGCGCACCACCTATTCGACGGGACGCACTTCGGTCACCTCCGGGATGTAGTGCCGAAGGAGATTCTCGATCCCGGCCTTCAGGGTCATGGTCGAACTCGGACAACCGGCGCACGCACCACGCATGGTCAGATAGACGACACCCCGGTCAAACCCGTGAAAGGTGATGTCTCCCCCATCTTGCGCCACCGCCGGGCGCACGCGCGTATCCAGCAATTCCTTGATCTGCGCCACCACCGGTCCGTCCGGACCTTCATGGTCCGCGTGGTCACTACCTGCGTGCCCCTCCACCATGAGCGGACGCCCGGACGTGAAGTGATCCATGATGGCGCCAAGTATGGCGGGTTTGACATGCGCCCAGTCCACATCGCCCTTTGAAACGGTAATGAAGTCCGGTCCGAAGAAGACGCCTGTCACGCCTTCGACCGAAAAAATCTCGCTCGCCAGCGGCGATGCGCTGGCCGATTCCGTATCCCGGAAATCGATTGTGCCGGACCGCATTACTGCCCGGCCCGGAATGAACTTCAGAGTCGTGGGGTTCGGCGTTGCCTCCGTCTGGATGAACATGATCAATCCTTTCCTTCTCCACTCGGAATGTGAGGACAAATGGTGGAGATTGCAAGTGCGGGTCGCTCAGGCATCATGATCGATTTCCTCCGCGGTCATGCACCCGGGCACCACGACGATGGGCACATGCAGCCCCGATGAGCGATGGCCCACCAGTTCCGTCACCAATGGCCCGGGTCCCTCGCCGCCGGCGCTTGCGCCGAGAACCAAGGCACGGATTTCCTCGTCGTCATTGATCTGGCTGATGACCTCCTCGTGGGTCTTCCCTTCTCGAATGACGAACTCGGGCGTGATTCCCGCATACTCGTTTACTTCCTCGGCAAGCTGCATCAAACGCTCTTCCGCCTCGTTCCGCGCCTCCTGGCGCATCACGTCCCGAACCGATACCCAGTGTTCGAATTCACTGGGCTCGATGACATAGAGCATGGTGACCCAGCCTCCGGTACTCCGCGCCCTACGCGCGGCGTAGCGAAGCGCCACCATACATTCCGGCGTGGAATCGACAACCATGAGAAGCTTCCGCACAGACACCCCCCCAGAACGCCAAGTCAAAGACTTAGGATGGCGGTCCCACGAGCATCGCGCAACCGGCAGACGAGCCGCAATGTTCGCCAGGCCCGCGGGAAACCGCGGCCATGCCCGGAAAGTCGGCCGTTTACCGTTTACAATGCAACAATCGATTGTTGGTAGGTCTGGAGGTCAGGCTACATCCTGTGTAGGATAGCCCGCAGAGGCCTTGCCCAATAAAGTTGCGGAACGTCGCCATGACAGCAGTCGCAGATGCGCTTGACGAGACCAATTCCAAGAGACGCGCATGCAAACGCCGGGAGAATGGCAAAGCGTCGGCACAAGGCCCAGGACAGGCCACTCTCCCGGAATGGCTTGTCCCGGCGGCAGATCGCAGGAACCGCTGCGAAGGGATGGAGTTCCTGACGCGCATTCCTGATGGTCTCGCGGCTGCCGCCTTTTTCGATCCGCAATATCGCAGCCTTCTCGACAATATGGCATACGGCAATGAGGGAGCAAGCCGCAGCCGCGCCAGATGCGCGCTTCCGCAAATGAGCGAAGACCAGATCCGGAACTTCATCTGCGAGATCGCACGTATTCTCCGAAGAAGCGGCCACCTGTTCCTGTGGCTGGATAAATTCGGCCTGCTGAACGGCTTCGCGGAAAGAACCGAAGGTTCCGGGCTCGCTGTGGTCGACCTGATCGCATGGGACAAGAAACGGTTCGGAATGGGTTACCGAACCAGGCGTCAATCGGAATATCTGGTGGTCTACCAGAAGCCCCCGAAGCGAGCCAAGGACATCTGGACCAGCCGTTCAATCCCCGATGTGTGGCAAGAACCTCGGGTGCGCAGCGAAGGCACACATGCGAAGCCCGTCCTGCTGCAACGCGCGCTGATCGGCGCCGTATCGAAGCCGGGAGACTGCGTCGTTGATCCCGCCGCCGGCAGTTTTTCCGTCCTGAAGGCATGTCAAGCGGAAGGCCGGACCTTCCTTGGCTGCGACATCAACGGCTGACTCGCACGCAACTCGCTTCCCCTGCCGCTACGGTCCTTTTCCTTTTTCGGCTCCGCCAAGCACTCCAGAGTTCCTGCCCATAACGTCCCTCACCAGGTCGGCACACCCTACGACCCGGAACTCATGGACCGCAACATCCACCAACTCCTCAGCAACAATTGACAGCCCCGCCGCTGTATGGCCTGGCCACCCAAGTCCCTCACCGCTTTCATGCCACAATCACAACCTGTCCCATTGAATTGCGCCACAGCAACGATATGTTCAGAAAGCGATCCCTCATCCTCACTCGACAACCAGCACCCGCCTGTCCCGCCATTCGCAGATGACCGGCCCCTGCCCACACCCTGACAACAACATCACAGGTAGCCACTGCGATCTCCACACCCGGATCCCCGACCATCTCTCCGAATCCGGCTTCCCCGCCCGCCACGACAACGCCTTACGCCACCTCGTGCCCGGGCAGGCCACCCAGCCATGAATATCCATTCCCAGCCACACGTTTCCCATGCAACCCTTCCCACTCCCCGAGCGCCTTATCCGCGAACGCTTCATCACCTCGCCCGGACCCGGCGGACAGAACGCCAACAAGGTCGCCACCAGCGTCCAGCTGCGCTTCGACACCACCCGCTTCGACCTCCTCGACGCCACTGCGCGCAAACGCCTCAAACAAATCGCCGGCAGCCTCCTTCTCGCCGACGGCACCATCCTCATCCGCTGCTCCTCGTACCGCACACGCGAGCGCAACCGCATCGAGGCACGCCGCCGCCTGTACAAGCTGCTTCAGCAAGCCCTTGAAAAACCCCTGCGCCGCATCCCCACCAGCATTCCTGCCGGCGTCCTCGAAGCCAGAAAACGGTCACGCATCCGCCGCTCCAGGGCCATCGCACTTCGCCGCGCCCCCGTTCCCCACCGCTAACGATCCGAACAACTTGATCCGTGTCCCGATACACAACCAAACCGCAGCCAGAACCCCGAAGCGCTCAACCCTTCCGCCGACCTGCCGCAAAATTGCCGCCAATCTCTGCCATGTGTGGCGCAGGTGTGGCACACGCCCTGCTTCGCAATCCCATATACTTCGTATCGTCTTGTTATTTCTAATTATCTCCTTCTGAAATCAGACTCCGCCTGCTGACACGCACCCAGCGGCAACAGGACAGATCTTTTCGCCGTCCCGGACCGGCCACAGCCTGCCAAGCCGAAACTTGTCCACGCGAGGGAACTGTACTCGCCGGCTCCGTTCAGGAAATCTGTTCGACCAATGAATCAGTGCCGGTCAAACGCAAGAAAGCCCACCAATTCCTCGGCCTCGCGTACCACCCTGTCCGCGATTTCCGATGCCCGTTCCGCGCCTTCGGCCAGGATCCGGTCAACGGTCGCAGGGTCGGAGGAGATCTGCCGGATCTCCTTTCCGATCGGCACGACAACGGAGACCGCCGCATCGGCAAGCTCCGCCTTCAGTTCCGAGAAATTCCGACCCTCGTAGCTCTCCAGCACCTCTGCCAGGGAACGCCCCGTCAGCGACGCGAGCAATCCTGCCAGGTTGGCAGCCTCGGGGCGGCCTTCGAGACCGGATTCGTCCCCCGGCAGCGGATTGGGGTCCGTCCTTGCACGGCGGATTTTCCGCGCAATCGTATCGGGCCCGTCATCGAGGTTGATGCGCGACATGTCCGACGGATCAGACTTCGACATCTTGCTGCTACCGTCCCGAAGACTCATGACACGCGCGGTAACGCCACGAATCATGGGCTCGGGCAACGGAAAGAAGTCGGGCGCACCGTAATCCTGGTTGAACTTCTGGGCAATGTCGCGAGCCAGTTCGATATGTTGTTTCTGATCGGCACCAACCGGTACATGTGTCGCCCGGTAAGCCAGGATATCGGCAGCCTGCAGAACCGGGTACGCGTAGAGACCCACCGACGCACCTTCCCGGTTCTTTCCCGCCTTGTCCTTGAACTGGGTCATGCGATTCAGCCAGCCGATCCGTGCAACGCAGTTCAGGATCCACGCAAGCTGCGCATGTGAACGGACTCGACTCTGGCTGAAGAGAATGCTGCGGCGAGGATCAAGCCCGCAAGCAAGGAATGCTGCCACAATCTCCCGTGTGGCAGCCCGGAGTTCTTCGGGATCATGCGGCTGCGTGATGGCGTGCAAGTCCACGACGCAGTAGATGCAATTGAAC
>CAZPXZ010000087.1:0-633 GCA_964590405.1 uncultured Rhodobacterales bacterium
ACCCGTGAAATGGATACGCGGCTGGCCGATGCCTAGTCAAGTATATAAGTCCCAAAACTTGCTGCTTCGCCAGGCGATCCACGGAATCACACCCCGTTCACGCATGCCAAGTAGAGCGCCCGTCGGTGCCTGGGAAATCTCCGGAACTGGATTGTGCCTGTCTTGCGTATTCGCGCGAGGTGTTTGGCGCCGGTCCCTTCGCAATTGATGATGGCGTTAGGGAGGTCTCGGTGTTGCACCCATGCGAAACGGAGGATCCGCCGGTAAGCGTTGTTCGCAGGTTGCACCACGGGGAAGGCGGTGGGTAAGGCGGATTGCATGCGCTGGACATGTTCCAGTTGCCGTCGCAGGATGCCGCTACCCGCAATTCCGTGTTCCGCAGTATGGAAATCGGCGTCTTGTCTTGCACAAACATGAAAGTCGAGACCTTTGTCGCCGATGGCCTCAAGGGCGAAGCGCACACTTGCCGTTTGCTGGATCTTGGAGAGCGGTGCTCCTGTTACCGTGAAGACCTCAGGTCGATACTCCCGATCTCTTTCCAGCGGCCTGCCTATTCGACCGTCTGGCAACCGGACACGAGCGATGCGCAGCCGGTGGAACATTGATGCATGCCGCTACGCGCTAGTATGTCTC
>CAZPXZ010000087.1:687-14189 GCA_964590405.1 uncultured Rhodobacterales bacterium
GTTGCCGCCGTTGCCGGCACCGTGGCTGCGCTGGGAGTTTCAGGCAGCGCCACGGCGCAGGAGCATCAGTTCAAGCTGCACCATTTCCTAAGTGCCAAGGCACCCGCGCATACGCAAATGCTCGAGCCCTGGGCCAGGGCAGTCGAGGAGAACTCGGGAGGTCGCGTAAAGATCGAACTCTTCCCGTCGATGACGCTGGGTGGCCGGCCGCCTGAACTCATCCAGCAAGCGCGGGATGGAGTCGTCGATATCGTTTGGACGGTGAACGGCTATACCCCGGGTCTTTTCCCGCGGACCGAAGTATTCGAACTGCCAACTGTGTACCGAAACGATCCGGTTGCCGCCAATCTGGCACTTTTCGACATGTTCGAGAGCGATCTGGAGGAAGAATACGCGGGTGTTGAAGTGATGTTCCTCCACGTTCATGCCGGACAGGCCATTCACATGCGCAACGCGGAGGTTCGCTCGCCGGCGGAACTTGCCGACAAGAAGATGCGAATTCCTACGCGTACGGGTGCCTGGATCATCGAGGCACTGGGTGCTACGCCGGTTGCCATGCCGGTTCCGGAGCTTCCGCCAGCGCTGCAGAAGGGTGTAGTCGACGGAGCGTTCATTCCCTGGGAGATCATTCCTCCTCTGAAGATCCAGGAACAGACCGAGTACCAGATCGAAGGGGCCGAGATGGAGCGCTTCGGCACTACCACCTTCCAGGTTTCGATGAACAAGGAACGATGGGACAGCCTGCCTGCCGACATCCAGCAAGCGTTCCGGGACGCCTCAGGACGCGACTGGTGGGCGAAGGTCGGCGAGGTCTGGCGTGCCACCGATGACTTTGGCATCGATTTTGCAACCAAGGCCGGCAACACGCACATCATGTTGAGCGAAGAAGAGACGCAGGTTTTCCGCGATGCGCTGGCTCCCGTCGTGGACCGATGGATCGAGGAGGTTTCGGCCAAGGGAATTGACGGTGCCGGACTCGTGGAGAAGGCGCGTGGTCTGATAGCCGAGAACGCGAGCGCCATGTAGGTGTTCTCCAAGAATGCACCCGACCGCACCGGGTTTTCCGGTGCGGTCGAGCGCCTGGTAACCCTTTGGGCGCTGCTCGGTGGTGGGCTCCTGCTTCTTGTCGTCGCGATGAATGTTACCTCTGTTGTCGGAGGGATCGTCTGGAGGCCATTTCCCGGAGATTTTGAACTCACGCAAATCGGTGTGGCCATCGCGGCGTTCTCCTTTCTTCCCTATTGCGAAATCACCGGCGGCAACGTAACCGCCGATATCTTCACGTCTCGCGCCGGGCCCCGTTTGATCGCCTGCTTCCGGTTCGCCGCTGCGGTGGTGGCGTTTCTCTTCAGCGTGCTTCTTCTTTGGCGCATGTATGCCGGCATGCTGAACCAGAAGGAGTATGACTACACGACAGCGATCGTGCAGTTCCCGGTTTGGATCGCATTCCTGCCGGTCCTGGTGTCTCTGGCGCTTCTTGTACTTGCATCGGTCGTCAGCATTCGTGAGAGTGCCCGGGCGGTACAGGGATCGGGTTCCCATGGCTGATCCAGTAACGTTGGGTATCGGTGCCCTCATCGTCCTCGTCGCGCTGATCGCGGTCCGGATGCCAATTGCATATGCCATGATCATTGTCGGCGGCATCGGGATCACGCTGCTGGACGGCGTCAACACGCTGTTCAACCAACTCAAGACGCTGGCCTGGGGACAGTTTTCGATCTACGACCTGAGCGTGGTTCCGATGTTCATTCTCATGGGGGCACTGGCGACCAAAGTCGGGCTTTCGACTGCGCTCTTCCGATGCGGGAATGCATGGCTCGGATGGCTGAGGGGCGGTACCGCGATGGCGGCGATAGCGGCCTGTGCCGGATTCGGGGCGGTTTGCGGTTCCTCGCTTGCGACCGCGTCGACGATGGCCCGCGTCGCCTTGCCGGAGTTGCGTCGCTACAGATACTCCGGTGCGCTGGCCACTGGTTCTCTCGCAGCGGGTGGGGTGCTCGGCATCCTGATCCCCCCTTCGGTCGTGCTGATCATTTACGCGATCATCGTCGAGGCCAACATCGTCACGATGTTTGCGGCGGCACTCGTGCCCGGCGTTCTCGCAGTCATCCTGTTCCTGCTCACGATCGCCATTTACGTCGCCGTGGTGCCGGAAGCGGGTCCCAGGCACGAAGCGGTGGATCGGAAGGAATTCCGGGAGGCAACCCTGGGCGTGATCCCGGTGCTAGTGATCTTCGGAATCGTGTTGGGCGGCATCTATGGAGGCTTCTACAACCCGACTCCGGCGGCGGCGGTCGGTGTCGCGCTGGTCTGGGTCTATGGCGTTGTGAGAAGGGAAATTCGTCTAGCCGAACTGGTCGAGAGCCTGAAGGAGACAGCCGGTACTACCGCGATGATCTACCTGATCCTTCTCGGAGCGGAACTGATGAAGATCCTCATGAGCCGCGTCGGTCTGCCGCAGGCGACAGCGGAGTGGATCATTGCCTCCGGCATGTCACCCATGACCGTGCAGATTCTACTCTTGCTGGCACTGATCCTGCTTGGTTGCCTGATGGACAGCCTCAGCATGATCCTCCTGGTTATTCCGTTCTTCTGGCCGGTTCTCGTGGACCTGAACGGGGGTCTCTATGCTTCCGCTGAGGGCTCCGGGTTCGGCATGAGCACGGAAGACCTCAAGATCTGGTTCGGAATTCTTGCGTTGATCGTTGTGGAACTGGGCCTCATCACACCACCCGTGGGGATGAATGTGTTTGTGATATCGGCGCAGGCGAAGGATGTTCCGATGATCGAGACATTCAAGGGAGTCGCCCCGTTTTTCGGTGTAGAACTGCTTCGGGTGGTCATCATCCTCCTGTTACCAGGCCTGGTCCTTTGGTTGCCGCAAATGCTGTCGTAGCCCGGTTCCCGCGGAATTCTCCGGAACCGTGAAGTGCATTGGCGTTGTCGCACTTCACAAGGCCTGCCGAGCGCGGTGCAAGGCCCGATCACGGTCGTAATCCGCCGTTCCACCTTCTCTCGGCACGTTTTTCGCCGGTTCTCCGTCTCGGACGGATGCCTTGCATGAGTGCAGTATCCCGGCTGTTCCGTTTGGGAGGGAGAAGCACCGAGGCGCTCGAACGGTTCCGGATAGACGCAGGCGGAACCGGCGTGGGGAATGGCGCGTACAGTATCATCGGGCAATTCGGACGGCCATACCCATGGCATCCGGCATTGCCGGCTTGAATCCGCGGGGACGCCGGCGATCGCAGCTCGGCATCGCCGGGGTCGATGCGCCTCTGAACCGGCCGTGGGGTTTCTCAACCGGGCAGACTGCAGGGAGTGTCCCGTGCGGGACACTCCGCATTCTCAGGCAAGCGCGGTTTCGAACAGCGCCAACAGCCGGCTCCAGGCACGCTCCGCCTGCGCCTCGTGGTACACGGCGGAGTCCGGGGGGCACCAGCCGTGCAGGGTACCTTCGTAGACCTCGATCTCTGCCGGCAGTCCCGCTGCGGCAAAGGCATCCCGCAGTACCTTCTTGGCTTCCGGTTCCTTTTGGTCGTCGTTTTCCGCAATCGCGAACAGGTAGTGCGCCCGCATCTTGTCAACGAGCAGATGGGGGCTGTCCGGTGCGTCGGTCACGAGTCGGCCACCGTGGAACGATGCTCCGGCACCGACCCGGTCGGGAAACGCCGCTGCGGTGCGCATGGTCATGGCGCCGCCCATGCAGTATCCCGTCGTGCCCATCCTGCGGTCACGGGCCACGGAATCCTGACTGTCGAGGAAGCCGACGAAGGCCCGTGCGTCTGTCACATTGGTTTCCGGTGTCAGTGAGCGCATGAGAGGGAAGATGGTGTTTCGAGTCTTCTCGTCCCGAAATGAGGCGCCCTCCGGAAGGACCGGAGCCCGCACGGTGCGGTAGTAGGGATTCACAACCAGTACCGCATACCCGGACTCGGCCAGCCGCCGTCCCATCTGTTCAAAGGCAGGACGCAGTCCGAGTGCATCGGGCCAGATCACCACACCGGGATGGGTTCCGCTCGAAGGGTGCACAAAGTGACAGTCTGCCATGCCGTCGGGTGTTGGCACCTCGACATTCCCGGCCAAAACGTCAAGCGCGGATGCGGCTCGCGGCAAGAGTGCGGCCAGTCCGGTTCCGATTGTCAGCGCCCCGAACTCCCGCCGGGTCTTGCTTCCAGAGCGACGCAGATACTCTTCCGCGTCGCGAATGGTTCTCTCGTCACACATGCGTCTCTCCTGTCATACGATGGTTCACATCAATCAGTATTACCATCTTCCCGACGCCCATGCAGAACCTGTCTCGCTGCACAAATGGGGACGACGAAGCCAGCACATGGACTGCGAGGCACCGCGTTCGGGGTCCTCTCGTGCCGGGCATCCACATCCGAGTCGTGCGTATGCTTGCCGCCGAGCGCGCAACGTTGTCGGGATGAGCGGATTCCGTTCAGTTCACGCGGCGACCGAGGGACATCGTTGCGCCGTGTTCCGGGCTATATGCCGACCTGCTCCCACTGATCCCAGGCTGGATCTTGTGCGGGAAAAATTCCGATTCCCTGCCGAAGGTCATTGCCCTTTCAAGGGGTTCTTGTCCTGCCGTGTAGTTCCACCGAGCATCGCTGGAGGGTCATGTTCAGGCAGGATTCTACGGTATCGCAGTGCAGAACAACTGGCTCGATCTACTGAATTCGCATTGGTTTCGGCTGTTATCGATTCAAGGCGTCCGTGTGGCACTGCCATGAGCGACGGCGAAGCCAGCCAATGGCTTCGGCAAGTCTCCCTTGGCGAGGAAGATTCTCCTGTTGTGATCCTTGTTTCCGCTTTGCGGCCCGATAGGAAGAATTATCCTGGCACTCACTGCGGTCCCATCTCCCGGGCAGGTCCTGCGGGCTTTGGCAGAGGCTTGTTGTCGGGGCGAATGGCCATGGCCTTGGCGCTCAGGCACGGGTCTGTCGATTTCATTTGGAATTCTGGCGCTACCGGTGAGAATTTGCTCATGTGTCCCAATCGACATGGGCTCCACAGCGATCCCCGTGTACGCGAAAGGCCTTCCGATCATGGAATCCTCCAAGGCGTCAACCCGCACCCCTGCCTTCAATTGCAGCGAATGATCCCTGTCGGCCGGGAGCAGACCCGAGCCTCAGTCGACTTTGTTGACTGAGCCGAGGCTGCATGTCGTCGCAACGCGCATTCATGACCAGCGTGGTGCGTTCCACAGGGGCCGGGAACAACCCGGGACGGAAGCAGTCGCAAACCGATTCGTGCGGCAGCCTGCTTCAGATCTCCGGCGAAAGCCTTCCGTCCCGGATGAGCGCCTTGAACGCATGAAGCGTTTCGGCTGTTCCATCCCGGACAGAGATGGCACCATAGTCGCCGATATGCGCGCGCAAAAGGGAGTCGCTGTCATCGAACGGAAAGGGCAGAGGTTCTCCGTTTGCGTGCAATTGCGCGCCTGGGACAAGGCAGCGAAGTATCTCCAGCCCGGCCTCGACCGTCGTGCTCACTCCGTTGCAGTCGAAGATCCGGGCGCCTTCAACGTCACGGGAAACCGCTTGCACGAATGCGGACGCGACTTCGCCCGCATAGAGGTAGGACACAGGGCCACTGAAGGGAACTTCATACTCTCGCCCAGCCGCTGCAGCAAGGATCGCAATGGTAGTCCTTGAGGTCATTCCCTGGTCGCGTCCGACACCATAGACGACACCCGGGCGAATTCCGACGCTAGGAACGTTCCAGTCCTGCCAGTAAACGCGGGCCATCGCTTCGTTGCACGCCTTGTAGGCACCGTACAGTGTCGGGAGATACGGACTGTCCTCCGCAGCGCCGTAGGCTCCGACGGAACTTGCATAGGCAACGCGTCGCAGACCGTGGCGACGGGCCGCTTCGAAAACGGCTGCCGTGCCAACCACGTTGACGCGAGCGCCGCCAATGGGATCGGCTGCGCAAAAGGGCACCTGAAGGGCAGCGAGATGGACGATGGCTCCGATCCCGTGCGTCGCCACGACCCGATCCACCTCTGCGGGATCGGAGATATCGCCCTTTTCCCACGTTACCCGTCCAAGTTCAGTCTCCGAGAGGAGCAGGCTCGGTCGTCGTCGATTCTGGTCAAGGTCGAAGGCAACTGCCGGCACTCCGGCACGGACCAGGATCGCGAGTGCCCAACTGCCGATGCATCCACCCGATCCGGTGACCAGCACAGGTCTGTCAAAGTTGTCGTTGCAGGTCGTGAAACGGGAATTCAGGGAGTCCATGGAGTGCCCTTGGCTACTGTGTTCGAGGTTCCAGTTTATCCCAAATGACATGCGAGAAAAGCAACGCAGCCGATCAGCGGAACATGGGCATATCCTCTCTGTTCTTCGCACCTGCCCAAGAGCTTCACCAGGGATTGGTTACCACAGATGAATGCTCCTGCCGCCAGGCAGGTCAGGTGCTGCTTGGGACGGGCCGGTAAGACGGTGCTCGTGACGCGGCACTGTTCAGATGCTTGGAGCTGGCCAAAGATGCTAAAGATGCCGGCGTGGGTTCACCGACCTGCCAAGGCGGTCCTTGTTAAGGCGGCACGGCGTCGTGCCCGATTTCGGACGCACCGCTACCATCGTCCCACCGGCGCCCGCCCCGATCCAAGGCTCGGACGCGGTCAGCCACGTTTCCCGGCACACCGAAGTAGATGACGCTCGCGAGTTGGATGGATACAGTGTCCTGAAGCGGTCCGCCGTTTTCTGCCTCGGGTTTCGTCGCTCCGAACGACCCTTTCTGGCGATTGCCGGATCACCCCCACTCAGGTATGCAGGACGATTGCAATGACACGCGAACCCACGGACGCGACCGCTTCGGGAAACGGCAGCAATCTGCTTACGAAGCGCCAACGCGAACAATTGAGACTTCCAGCCTGGACGTGATGAAACGACAGGATACTCACCGTAGAACGGTCGATTATGACTGATTCCAAACCAGCCTACCGAATCGGAGTTGATATCGGCGGCACGTTTACCGATGTTGCGATCGCTTCCGATGAAGGCGCTGTTCTGCGCGTGGACAAGATTCTGACAACACCGAATAGACCGGATGACGCGGTTGTAACAGGGGTCGGGAGGATACTCGGAGCAGACGGAATTTCAGGAGGTCAGGTCGCCTATCTCGTCCACGGAACGACCCTTTTCACCAATGCGCTGATTGAGCGAAAGGGAGCCCGGACGGCTCTGCTGACGACCCGGGGGTTCCGGGACGCGGTCGAAATCGCTCGCGAGCACCGGTACGACATGTACGACCTCCGCATGCAGCGTCCCTCGCCATTGGTACCTCGGCGGCTTCGTTTTGAGGTCCGCGAGCGGATACTCGTGGATGGATCGATACGTACGCCGATCGACGAACGGGAAGTGACTCGCGTTGCCTTGCTCCTGCGAGACTCCGGCGTGGAAGCCGTCGGCGTGTGCTTTCTTCACGCCTATGCGAATCCTGCCCATGAGCAGATCGCCAGAGCGGTTCTGCAGCGCGTTCTACCGGACGTAGTTGTCAGCCTCTCCAGCGAAGTCGCGCCAGAGATCCGGGAGTATGAGCGAAGTGTGACAACCTTGGCCAACGCCTATGTGCAGCCCCTTGCCGAACGCTATCTCACGCGCCTCCGGCGGCGACTGGCGGAGGAGTGTGGCATCGAAGGGGCGCTTCACATCATGCAGTCAAATGGCGGTGTTGCAGATATCAGGGACGCGGGACGATTCCCGGTTCGAGCCGTTGAATCGGGACCGGCGGCCGGGGCGCTGGCCGCCAGTCGCTACGGGATACTTCTCGGTCGCAAGACTCTGGTCTCCTTCGACATGGGGGGAACCACGGCCAAGGCTTGCATGATTTCCGGAACGAGGCTGCCGGTTGCTGAGCAATTTGAGGTGGCCCGCGTACGTCGTTTCCACAAGGGAAGTGGTTTCCCGATCCGAATTCCCGCCATTGAACTGATCGAGGTCGGAACCGGTGGTGGATCCATTGCTCGTGTCGACGCACTCGAAAGACTGGCAGTCGGACCGGACAGCGCTGGCGCAGCTCCTGGTCCGGCGTGCTACGCCTTGGGTGGCACCATGCCGACTGTGACGGATGCGGACCTTGCGCTCGGTTATCTCGATCCGGAGTTCTTCCTCGGCGGTGCCATGACGCTTGATCCTGATGCAGCGTGTGCCGCGATTGGGGAGCATATTGGCCGGCCACTTGGGCTCGTCGTTTCCGAAGCAGCCTGGTCGATCCACCAGATCGCCAATGAGAGCATGGCAGCGGCAGCGCGGGTGCACGCGGTGGAAAGGGGAAAGGACATTACGAAGGCATCGCTCTTCGCATTTGGCGGAGCCGGGCCCGTACACGCTTTCGGCATTGCACGAATCCTCGGATGCCGGGAGGTAGTATATCCCGCGGCCGCTGGCGTGATTTCGGCAATCGGACTCCTCTCGGTTCCGCTAGTACTCGACCGGGCCCGTTCACTGCCGGGCCAGTTGGAGGACCTGGAATGGGAGTCGGTCCGTAGTCTCTACCGGGAGCTCGAATCGGACGCACGCAACAGACTGGTCCGCTCGGTCCCCGCCAACGAAATCGAGGTCCAAAGATACGCGGACCTGCGATACAAGGGCCAGGGCTTTGAAGTGCGGGCGCCGATGCCCGCCGGGGAACTGAACGCGGATCGTATCGGGGAAATCCGGTCCAGTTTCGAGCTGGCATATCAGGAACGTTATGGACACCGCATGGAAGGTGCGCCGGTGGAAGTCGTAACCTGGCGGGTAGTGGCGCGGGGTCCGGAGCCACCGATTTCGATCGCACCGGCGAGCCCGATGGACGGAGTGGTGCGGAAGGGAGTAAGAACGGCTTGGATGCCAGACTCGGGAGGGTTTCGGGAAGTACCGGTGTATGATCGATATCTGCTTGCATCGGGGACAAAATTGACGGGTCCCGCAATTATCGAGGAAAGGGAATCCACGGTCATTGTGAATGGCGAGGCGAATATTCTCGTGGCGCCGGATGGCAGCCTCGTTGTGGCGCTGCGGGAGAGCGAATCGTGAGCCGGATCGCGCATGACATTCTCTGGAACCGACTCATCGGGGTTGTAAACGAGCAGGCCGCCGGTCTCATCCGCTCGTCCTTCACATCCATTGTGCGCGAGGCTGGAGATCTCTCGGCAGGTGTCTTCGATCGTCGTGGCCGCATGGTGGCGCAGGCGGTTACGGGTACGCCTGGACACATCAACTCCATGGCGACCGGAATGCCTCACATTCTGGATCGATATCCAATCGATTCGTTTCGTCCCGGTGATGTTGTTGCCACCAACGATCCGTGGAAGACGGCCTCGCAGTTGAATGACATCACGGTTGCGTCTCCCATCTTCAAGGATGGCAGGGCGATCGCCCTGTTCGCGAGTTGCTGCCATGCCCTGGACATCGGGGGCAGGGGACTTGCTGCCGATTCACGGTCGATCTACGAAGAGGGCCTGCAGTTGCCGATCATGAAGCTCTATGAAGAGGGCAGGCCCGTGGCCCCGGTGTTCGAGATTATCGAGGCCAATGTTCGAACTCCGCGGGAGGTACTCGGTGATCTGCATTCCCAGATTGTCGGCAACGAGGTCGGTAGCCGGCAGTTGCTCTCTTTCCTTGACGAGTTTGGTCTCCCGGATCTCGAAGCGTTGTCGGATGACATATTGGGACGTTCGGAAGCGGCGATGCGGCAGAGGATTCGCGCATTGCCTGATGGAACGAGTCGCTACGCGCTGGACCTCGACGGATTCGACGAGCCTATCCACCTGGCCGTGGCTGTGACCGTAGCCGGTGACAGCGTCGAGATCGACTTCGACGGTTCCTCGGGTGCTGCACCATACGGAATCAACGTGGGGCTCAACTACACGGCTGCATACACGAATTATGCGCTGAAATGCGTACTTTCGCCGGATATCCCCAACAACGAGGGCAGCTTTCGTCCGGTTCGGGTGCGGGCCCCGGAGGGCTGCATTGTGCATGCAAGGCCTCCGTCTCCGGTCGGAGGACGGCATCTCGTGGGCCATTTCGTTCCCTCGGCCGTAATGGGCGCGCTTGCGGAACTCGTTCCGGACCGGGTGATGGCACCGGGTTTCGATGGTCTCTGGGACACGCATCTGGCTGGCGTCGACCGGAGGTCGGGACGACATTTTTCCTTTACGTGGTTTTCCGCGGGCGGCACCGGCGCGGTGGACGGGCAGGACGGCCTGTCGGCGACCGCGTATCCAAGCGGCATTGCCGGCGTGCCCGTCGAGGTGATCGAGTCGCTTGCACCTGTCGTGGTGCATCGCAGGGAACTGATTCCCGATTCAGGTGGCGCTGGACGATTCCGGGGAGGACTCGGACAGCGAATGGAATTCGAGGTGCTGACGGATGAGCCCTACCTTTTCTCGGGTCTCTACGAGAGGACGCAGTTTCCTGCACCGGGCCTCGCGGGCGGCCACCCGGGATTGGCAGGCAGGGTGTGCGCCGCCTCAGGATTGCCACTGGAAGCGAAAATCCGCCGGTTCCTTCCCGCAAGTGAGGTAGTGACCATCGAGATCCCGGGCGGAGGCGGGTTCGGACCGCCGACGGAACGGGACCCGGAACGGGTGAAGGCGGATGTGCAGGAGGGTTACGTGAGCGCGCGGGTTGCCCGGGATGTCTATCGCTCGGAACTCGGGGAGACTCTTGAGTCTCCCGATGCGCTAGATGTGGCCGTTAGCCCGGAGTCCGGGGAGTAACAAGGAGTTCGCTGCGCTGCCGGATCGTCCTGATCGCTTCCATGGCTTGTACGGGGAGTGGAATATGATCCTGGCGGAAATGCCCCTCGGTCGGGGACAGCTTCGGTGGCGCGTCATTCCCGACTTCGAACAGCCGAGCCTTGCACGCTTCGCCCCGGGGGGCCGGCGGAACGAATATCGAGAATTGTCCCGGGACGGTGCAGGTATTGCGGACAGCCAGAGAAATGAAAGCCCTCCTCCCGATTGCCGGACTTGGTGTAGGTCAGATCTTTATCTGGGCCGGCACATTCTATTTCTTTCCGGCGTTGCTGGTTGTATGGGAGGCCGATCTCGGCTGGTCCAAGTCCGCCCTTTCGCTTGGGTTCACGCTCTCACTCGGGGTTTCCGCACTGGCTTCTCCTGCTGCCGGGCAACTCATTGATCGAGGCCACGGCAAGTGGGTGCTTTCCGGCTCGGCACTTGTTTGCGCGGCCTTTCTGGTGGTGCTCTCGAAGGTGGAGACCCTGTGGGGGTTCTATATCGTCTGGATTGCACTTGGGGTGGGCATGGCCGGTGGGCTCTACGAGCCCTGTTTCGCATTTCTGATTTGGGCGTTGGGGGGTGATGCGCGGCGGGCGATCACCGCGGTGACCCTGATCGCCGGATTCGCGGGGACTGTCGCGTTTCCGACCGCCAATTTCCTGGCGGAGAGGTGGGACTGGCGGTTCGCCTGTCTCGTGTTCGCTGCGGTGAATGCGTTAGCCGTTGCACCCATTTTCTGGTTTGCTGCGCGCAGTGTCGAGCGGGCCGCAGAACGGAGAATCAGCGTCGAACTGGATCGGCGGGGTGGCCTTGGAGCGGCAGTCCGTAGCCCGGTCTTCTGGCTGGTTGGCGCGACGGTGCTGTTGATTGCGCTTGCGCACGGCATGATGATCACACATCTGCTTTCGATGCTCTCCGAATGGCACGTGGCGCCGAAGCTCGCCATTCTGGCCGCCTCCATGATCGGGCCCATGCAGGTCGCAGGCAGAATTGCGCTGGCAGTTGCGGGCGGAAACCTGTCGGCCGTTTCGGGGACGAGCGGATATCTCTTTGGTCTCGCCGCAGGTTACTTTCTCCTGCTTGCCGTGTCGTCGAACGCAAACTGGCTGGCGCCCTTTGTCATTCTCTACGGAGCATCCTGGGGAGTCGCCAGCATCCTGAAACCTCTCGCGATTCGCGACCTGCTCGGGGATCGGGAATATGCGCGCATTGCAGGTGTGCTGGCCGCACCCTTCCTTGCGGCGTCCGCGGTCGGGCCGGTGGCGGGCTCTCTTCTGTGGGACCTGGGAGGATACGGCCTCATGGTTTCGGCTGGTGCCATCATGTCGCTTGCTGCCCTGGGAAGCCATCTCCTCGCTGTCCGGATTGCTCGGCGCCGTGCGCGGCGGTAGAGGGATACTTCGATACTCCGTAGGCGACAGGCTACCGCGTTCGGTGTTTACTGTTTGTACCGAAAACCCGGGTCCGCCGAAGGGCAGAGAGATTCCCGCGATGTGCGACGGGGACGGGATATCGCGGTCGAGACGTTGGCTACGGTTTGCGGGTGCGGAACACGTGCAATCCGAATTCCGCGGTTTCATTGACTGTTCACGGCAGTCCGATCCGGGGGGCTGCCGTCAGGATTGACCGGCGCTTCAGAGTTGTCTGAATCTGCCTGCCAACAACCGGAATTGCAGGTACGCCTGCCCTGGGCCATTGTTCAGGCGAAGAGTTTTCGCGCATCTGCTCATTTGGTTCTGTCCTGGCGCAGCCTGGATTGAACGGTGCCAGGTTACGTGTGTCCACGGCAGGGTTCGTGAACGACTTCGGATCCTGATCTCATCTCGGCTCGCGTCCGGTGTGCGATGTTCGCATCGCGCGACGGTGCCGGACAATCCGCATGGGAGCATTTGCAGCAGGCCATCAGTCCAGTTCGGCGTAGTGTGACCTGTAGCGGGCCTTGAGGGATTCCTCCGTCTCACCCACGTCGTAGGCCGGGCTGGTTACAATCCAGGCGCGGGAGACATGGAGCCGGATGATGTGGCGGATGCGATCAGCCAGTTCGCCCCAGCGCTCGAAATGCGGGAACAGGGCCTCGAATTCCTTGGTGCCGCGTGGAATTGTTTCTGCCGTTCCTTTTGCCCGGAAGCACCGCCGGGAGAGAACATCCACGAAGTTGATTTCCATCGCTGGGCGTTCGGAAATGTTCTGCAAGGTGACCGGTGACCGGATTTCGCCAAAGATGATCGTGTCTTCGTCGAGGATGGCAGTCGTTCCCTTTGGAGAGACATTGGGTGTTCCGTCGGGATTGACGGTTCCGACGAGGCCGAGAGGATGGTTCTCGGCAATTCTTTTCATCTCTGGTGTAATCGGCATGCGTGGCACTCCGCAACTCCTGGATCCCGCTGCGGAGTGTAATCACGATGGTTGGTGCTTCAATCATATCCTGCCGCGGTTGACCAAGTCCTCTCATTGCCGGGTATGGCTGATCCCGCGCTTGCGGCGGGATCGATGTTGCCGGCAACCTCTTGTTCGGGTCTAGCCCCTGGCGACGATCACCCTTTTACCTCACTGGCTCGGGGCACGTTTGCAAGGAGTGCCCCGGAGCCATATCAACTTCGAGAAGGTCCAATCATGCGTTGGAATTGCGGAAATCGATCTCCGCCCCCGCGGTTACCTGGGTATTGGGATCCCATCGACCGGATCGAGTTGTTCCGGCTAGGTCGATCAGCGACGATTTCCGATCTCGTTCAACGGATAGTCGTCGCCAAAGACGTTTTCCAGT
>CAZPXZ010000088.1:0-4453 GCA_964590405.1 uncultured Rhodobacterales bacterium
GAAGTTGTCCGACGTGGCAATCCGGATAATCCGGCTGTCAGGAAGCCCGGCCGCCTTCCTCCAGATCTCGGCGGCTTCGTCGTCCTCCGCGAACACGGTGACCAGCAGGCGCTCGGCAGGTAGACCGAATTCCCGGGTCACCAGATTCCATGCCAGCGGGATCGCACGCTCCTTGAAGTAGTCGCCGAACGAGAAGTTGCCGAGCATCTCGAAGAAGGTGTGATGCCGCGCGGTGTAGCCGACATTGTCGAGGTCGTTATGCTTCCCGCCCGCCCGCAGGCACTTCTGTGCGGTCACTGCGCGCTGGAAGGATGCTGCCTGGCGGCCCGTGAAGATATCCTTGAACTGCACCATGCCGGAGTTGGTAAAGAGCAGCGTCGGATCGTTGAACGGCACGAGCGACGAGGACGGCACGACTTCATGGTCGTTGTCGCGAAAGTAGCCGAGAAATCCGGCACGAACATCGTTCAGTGTTGCCATGCGAGTGTTGCCATCCGGTTCAGGTGTGTCGCCGGTCGTACCCTGGGCTACGCCGTCCGGGACTCCGGACCGTTGAGGTCGGGCGACCCGGTTTCATCGCCCCTGAGTTTCGCTTCGATCTCGTCGGCAACCTCCGAATGCTCCCCGAGAAAGGCGCGCGCATTCTCGCGACCCTGCCCAATTCGCTTCCCGCCGTAGGAAAACCACGCACCGCTCTTCTGAACGATGTTCTCGGACACGCCCAGATCCAGAAGTTCTCCGGTCTTGGAGATGCCCTCTCCGTAAAGGATATCGAACTCGACCTGCCGGTACGGAGGTGCGACCTTGTTCTTGACCACCTTCACGCGCGTGTGGTTGCCAATGGTCTCTTCGCGATGCTTGATGGCACCGATGCGGCGGATATCCAGTCGAACAGACGAGTAGAACTTCAGCGCATTGCCACCGGTCGTCGTCTCCGGACTGCCGAACATCACGCCGATCTTCATGCGAATCTGGTTGATGAAGATGACCAGACAGTTCCGCCGCGAAATCGTGCCGGTGAGCTTGCGCATGGCCTTGCTCATCAGGCGTGCCTGGAGGCCCACCTGGGAGTCACCCATCTCGCCCTCAAGCTCTGCCCGGGGCGTCAGTGCGGCCACCGAATCGACCACGACCACGCGAATGGCGCCGCTACTCACGAGGATGTCGGTTATTTCCAGCGCCTCTTCGCCGCAGTCAGGCTGTGACAGAAGCAATTCGTCCGCTTTCACGCCCAAACGCTGGGCGTAGACCGGATCGAGAGCATGTTCTGCGTCGACAAACGCGCAACGTCCACCCGCCGCCTGCGCATTGGCCAGGACATGCAGTGCCAGTGTAGTCTTGCCGGAACTCTCGGGACCGTAAATCTCCACGACCCGGCCGGTTGGCAGCCCGCCCACACCCAGTGCCCGGTCGAGGCCGATAGAACCGGTCGAAATGCCCTTGATCGGGCAAACAGCCTGCTCGTCGCCGAGGCGCATGACCGCACCCTCGCCGAAGTCGCGATGAATCTTGGAGAGAGCTGCCTCAAGCAGCTTCGCACTCTCATTGGTTTCCGCTTTGGTCCTGCTGGCCATGGCTCCCGCCCTCACTAACGACACTCCGACATTGTCCCCTCTCCCGTCCCTTGTATGGCCCTCCCGCCCAACGCGCAAATAGGGGACTCGGGGGAACTGCTTCGAAAAATTCAGAACAAAATACGAACTTTACTCGGACATTACCAGAATAAACATGGTCCGTAAATCGACCATCCGGAACTCCGGGCCGGGTGACAATCGAACCTCAGGACTCTCAGTCACCGATTCGGTAGTTTGGCGGCTCCCGGGAAAGTTGTACATCGTGCACGTGCCCCTCGGCGATTCCCGCACCGGTCACCCGAATGAATCGACGGTAGCGACGAAAGTCGTTCATTGTCGCACACCCTGTATACCCCATTGCAGACCGAAGGCCACCCACCAACTGGTGCAATATTGTGGCCACAGGGCCACGCAGGGGAACCAATCCTTCCACCCCTTCCGGCACGTACTTGATGCTCTCCGTTACCTCGGCCTGGAAATACCTGTCAGCCGAGCCTCGTGCCATGGCACCCAACGAACCCATTCCACGATAGGACTTATAGGAACGACCACGGAAAAGGACCACTTCCCCGGGAGTCTCGTCCGTGCCAGCAAACAGTGACCCGATCATCGCGCAATCTGCACCTGCGGCCAAGGCCTTGGCAAGATCTCCGGAAAACCGAATTCCGCCGTCGGCAATGACTGGAACACCTGCTGGCTCGGCCGCCCCGACTGCGTCCATCACCGCAGAGAATTGCGGCACGCCAACACCGGCAATCACCCGTGTCGTGCAGATCGATCCCGGACCAATACCGACCTTGACGGCGTCTGCACCTGCATCGATCAGGCGCCGCGCACCTTCGCTGGTAGCCACATTTCCTGCCACTACCTGCACGCGGTTCGACAGCTTCTTCAATCGCTCCACCGCTTCCGGCACCATCACCGAGTGGCCATGCGCAGTATCAATGACGACGACATCGACCCCAGCGTCGATCAGCCTCTCGGATCGGCTGAACCCTGAATCGCCGACCGAAGACGCTGCTGCCACGAGAAGTCTTCCCTGACCATCCTTCGACGCCAGGGGATTGACTACCGCCTTCTCGATATCCTTGACCGTTACCAACCCGGCGCAGCGACCCTTGCGATCAACAACAAGAACCTTCTCTATTCTTCGTTCCTGCAGAAGCGATCTGGCCTGCTCCGTGTCAACCGGTTCCTCGATCACGGCGAGGTTGTCGCAAGTCATGACCTCATGAACCGGAGTCGATGGGTCATCGCAGAAACGCATGTCCCGATTGGTCAAAATCCCGACCAGTCGGCCGTTGCCCGGATCGACGACTGGAAACCCCGTGATCCGGTGTTCTGCCTGCAGGGCTCGGGCATCCGCCAGCGTCTGGTCCGGCCGAAGAGTCACAGGGTCAAGGACGACACCGGATTCGAACCGCTTGACACGGGAAACCTCCGCCGCCTGTGCGTCGGGATCGAGATTGCGGTGAATGACGCCGATGCCACCCGCCTGCGCCAAGGCAACCGCCATCGCAGATTCGGTAACTGTGTCCATGGCGGAGGATAACAGCGGGATTTCCAGGGCCAGGTCCCGTGTCAATCGCGCACGCGTATTGGCCCCAGTTGGCCCAATCCGAGATTCCGCCGGCACCAACAGCACATCATCAAAGGTAAGTGCGGTGCGAAGCTCCATCGTACTGTCATCCTGTGCAGGTGAGTCGGCGCGACCAAAGTAGCACAGTACAGAGAATGACCGGGGTTCCGCGGCCGCGTTGTCAAGTGTATGCTCGCCGCCATTCGCCCCGGTAGCCCAACCTGGTAGAGGCACGCGACTCAAAATCGCGGTGTTGCGGGTTCGAATCCCGCCCGGGGTACCAGATTCCCTCCCTTGCCGGCAGAAGTCCACCGGTTCACCGGAGCCCGGCAGGGGATCGTATCTCTCAGGCATGTGAGAGGCTCGCTTCCCATGGCAAGATCCAGGAAGGCAACGCCCACATCCAGAAAGCGCAGAGCAACTCCGGCAAAGCGCAAGACGGCAGGAGGCCGGCCTGCCGGACGATCGGCGTCTCGGCCCTCGCTCAGGGGTCACCTGGAAGCTGCCGCGGGATCCCGCTATTCCCGCGCCGTGCTGGCGCTGGTGGCCTATACCGAGAGTTTCCTGCTGTTGATTCCTCCCGATGTTCTACTGATTCCTATGACGATTGCACAGCCGCGACAATGGTTCCGCTTTGCCCTGGTCGCCGCGGTGGCATCGGTGGCTGGGGCCGTAACCGGTTATGTCATTGGCGCGTTCGCCTACCAGAATGTGGGGGAACCACTGCTCGAGTATTACGGGTTCACGGAAGAATTCGAGGGATTTGCCTCGGATGTCAGCCAGTATGGAGCATGGGCGGTGATCATTGCCGGTTTCACCCCTTTCCCCTTCAAGGTCGCAACTATACTGTCCGGAGTAACCGGCCTGAATCCGGGAATTTTCCTGATATCCTGCGTTGTTGCGCGAGGTGCCCGCTTCACAATTGTTGCCTGGCTGGTACAGAAGGCCGGTCCCGCCGCCGCTGCCATGATGGAGAGGCGCCTGGGCTGGATCGCCGCAACCTGCGTCGTGGCCGTAGTCTGCATCCTCCTTGCCGTGGTACTGATCCCATGAGAGCGACCTCTTCCCAACTCCTCACGCCGCAGGCAGCAAGCCTGCTCGCCATCGCCGCTCTCGCCGGCGCGTTCGCCTTCCAGCACCTCGGTGGCCTGGAGCCATGCCCGATCTGCATCTGGCAGCGATGGCCGTATGCTGTCGGCATTGTGCTGGTCGTATCAGGCATGGGTCTCAGCAAGACCGGGCTGGCACCGTTCCTGTATGGCGCGGCGCTCCTGACTTTCCTTGGCGGTGCAGGGTTGAG
>CAZPXZ010000088.1:4487-13232 GCA_964590405.1 uncultured Rhodobacterales bacterium
CCGGCGAGTTGCGGCACGGGAACCGACCTGAGAAACCTATCAGGTGAAGCGCTGCTCGATGCCCTCGAAGCGACGCCTCTTGTGCGCTGCGACGCGCCCCAATGGACGCTGGGGGGCGTTTCCCTGGCCGGCTGGAGTTTTCTGACTCAAGTCGCCATCTCCATCATGATCGCGCCCACGCTCCGCGAATCGGTAGTTCATACGAATTGAGTCGCCATATGCGGAACGGGGTATGAATGCGCGAGTACATTCGCCGCACCTGAATTCTCCTGAACGGAAAATCCCATATGGCAATGCTGCCTTCCCGGATGGGTCTTTCCATGTGACGACAACCAGTAACAACTCTCGACATCGTTCGAAGCGCCAAGGAATCGGGCGTGATGCCAATACCGGCTGGCGACGCATGGTCGAAAGGATATGCGTCCCAGTTTGGACGTCGAAGTGGTATAACGCGCCGACGAAGCCCGCTTTGCAAGCTGGCATGGGAAACACGAATGGAACACGCGTTGCAGACCGGCATCTCCGTGGCGCTCCTGACGCCCTTCGACAATGCGGGTGCCATTGACACCAAGCGCCTTGTGTCCCACGCGAGCGACCTGATCGCTCGTGGTGTAAAGGGGATTACCCTGTTCGGCACTACCGGCGAAGGCGCCTCGATCGGAGATACGGAGCGCGCAACAGCAATCACGGCGGTATGTAACAGCGCGGTCACGGCGGACCGCATCATCCTTGGCGTCTGTGCGACCGCTGTGTCGCAAGTTGCTGCACAGGTTCGGGAAGGACTCTCGTTCGGAATTTACGACTACCTCCTGCCACCGCCATTCTACTATTCCGGCGTCTGTGATGGTGGGCTCTTCGACTGGCATGCGCAGGTCCTGCAGGCGACCGCACCCGAAGCACGCATCATTCTCTACAACATTCCGCAGGTCACCGGTGTTCGCTTGTCTCCTGGCCTTGTCGCGCGGCTGGCCGCTGCCTTTCCGGAGCGAATCCTGGCGATCAAGGACAGTTCGGGGGACTGGTCAAATGCACGTTCCCTCCTCGAAGGGAAATCTCTCCCTGTCCTGATCGGTGATGAACGCCTGTTGCATCGAGCAATCGGACTCGGTTGCACGAGTTCGATCACCGGCATGGGCAATCTCTACCCCGAGCGAATGTGCAGAATCGTTCGATCCGCGCAGGAGGATGCCACGGTGTCGACAACTGTCGATCGAGTCGTTTCCGGTCCATTGATTCCCGGCATGAAGGCGCTGCTCGCACGCAACAAGGACGATCCGAGTTGGGAACGGGTCCGCCCTCCGCTGGCACTGCTCGAACAAATGGAGAGATCGCGCCTGATGATGGATGAACAAGAGGAATTCCAACCGGCCTGAAAGCAGGCACAGGGCACGGAGAGATCGCCCGTTCGGGAAGGAACGAGAGGAAGTGCCGGAAGCCGGATCCTGTCCGATGGGACTTTCTCCCACGCCATTCAGCGCTCCATCCCGCGTCCTGAGAAACACACATCGCGACATTCCCGGTTCGAGAATCCGGCACGGGCATTTCGATTGCGCCCGCGACGCAAGTGGCTGAACGCGTTGCCAGCTTCTCCCGAAGACGCTTATAATGCGTGGCACTGGCCTTCCCGAACGCACGGCGACAACGTGTATCAGGGGCGTCATTGCCTTGGTTACCGTGCCTGAAAGCCACTCCCCCCTATCTCCACAGTTATGAAGGAGGAATTATGACCACGAATCTGACCCTTCGGGGCGCCGCACTGGTTGCGATACTGGCGCTCTCGGCGCCAGCCCTATCTCAGGACAAGATTACTCTGCGCATGTCGACACCGGCTTCCGAGACTGACCAGCGCTCGATCGCGCTTGCCGAAATATTCGCGCCCGCGGTGGCGGAGTTCGCCGACTACGAAGCTCACTACAATGCCGCCCTGATCAAGCAGGGTTCGGAGCTTGAGGCGATCGCCTCCGGTGACCTGGAGATGTCGATCACATCGGCGCAGGAACTCGCGCAGTACTTTCCGGAATTCTCGATTTTTGGCACGGGATATGTCCACCAGGACGCACAGCACCAGGTTCGTGTGTTCAATGACCCGCTGATGGATCCGTTCAAGAACAAGGCGGAGGAAGAACTGGGGGTCAAGTTGCTCTCGGTCATGTACCTCGGACGCCGTCATGTCAACCTGCGGCAAACGAAAGAGGAACGCACAGTGATGACTCCGGCCGACCTTGCCGGCGTTAACCTGCGCATGCCCGGCACGGATGCCTGGCAGTTCCTGGGCCAGGCATTGGGTGCAAACCCGACGCCGATGGCCTTCACCGAGGTGTACACCGCCCTTTCGACAGGTTCCGTCGACGGGCAGGACAACCCGTTGCCCACCGTGGTCGATGCAAAGTTCTACGAGGTGACGAGCCAGATTTCGCTGACATCGCATCTCGTTGATCTGAACTACGTCGCATTTTCCAAGGCAATCTGGGACGGATTGACCCCCGAGCAGCAGGAGATCGTGCAAAATGCTGCCGACGCTGCGGCAGAGAGTGCCCGCCAGAAGCAGCTTCAGAAGGAAGCCGATCTGGTATCGTTCCTCGAGGAGCAGGGCCTCGAAATCTATGAACCGGATCTCGCTGCGTTTCGGGAACATGTCCAGGCCCAGTATGTCGGTACCGAATTTGCCGCCGCATGGCCTGAGGGGGTGCTCGAGCAGATCAACGCGCTCGGAAACTGACCCGGTTGTCATCGTGCAGAAGGGCGGCTCCCGCTGCCGCCCTTCCGCATGGAAATTCCCGGTGCTCTTCGGACACCTGGCGGTCGCCAACGGAAAGGAACCCGTGTGAGGCGGATCCTTCCATCCATTCGGCTGACGGCCGATGCCTTTGCCGCCCTCATGATGGCGGCAATGTTCCTGACTTTCGTCCTGCAGATCACCATACGGTATTCAGCCCGGCTCGAATGGCTCCCGGAGTATGTTCCGCTTCTTGAACCAACCCTCTATGGCTGGACGCTCGAGTTCTGTCTCCTCCTCTGGATCTGGATGGTCTTCTGGGGAAACGCCTTTGTTGTGCGGGAAGAGGATCATGTCACATTTGACCTCTTCTACAACCGGGTCCGTCCCGAGACCCGCCGCTGGTTCGTCATCGTCGCAGGCGTTGCCATTGTCTCCGGCCTCGCATTGTCGATCGAACCGACCCTGGCAAAGTTCCACATTCTGCGCCTCAAGAAGACCGCAACCCTGTCGAGCCTGTTCGGCGACTGGATCCGCATGCGCCATGTCTACGCAATCTACGTCCTTTTCCTGGCCGCAGTTTCCCTAAGATATGTCTGGGTCGTGTTTCGTGCGGTCCGCAAAGGCGTTCCCGAACCGTTGATTCACGGTCAAGGCAGACTCGACGAATGACGGTCGAGTTTCTTCTCTGCCTGGGAACCCTGTTCCTCCTGGCCGGAATCGGGGCACCCGTAGCCTACGCCATCCTGACCGCTTCCCTGCTCTACCTGGCGCTCTCGGGAAAGGGCATCGGCCTGGCGGGAAAGGTACTGATGGACGGGCTCTATTCGAGCTTTGTCCTCCTCGCCGTACCCCTCTTCATCGTCGCCGCGAACATCATGAACGCTGGTACGATCAGCGATCGGTTGCTGCAATTCTGCGTTGCCCTCGTCGGCCGGTTCCGCGGCGGACTGGGTCATGTGAACGTAGTCGCATCTTTGATCTTTTCGGGAATGTCCGGCTCGGCCGTCGCCGATGCAGCCGGCATCGGCAAGATCATCATCGAGATGATGACGAAGAGCGGACACTACACGCGCGGCTATGCCGCTGCGATCACGGCCGCGTCTGCAACCATTGGACCAATCATCCCTCCGTCGATCCCGATGGTACTCTATGCGCTCGTCTCCAACGCTTCGATCGGATATCTCTTCCTTGGCGGCATCATCCCCGGTCTGCTGATGGGGATGGTTCTCATGGGCCTGAACACCTGGCTGTCGCACCGACGGGGCTTTGCGATTGAGGATACCGTTCCGGTTTCCCAGTTGCCCCGAATCACGGTAAACGCGTTCCCGGCACTGCTCATGCCGGCGATACTGCTCTACGGCATCTATGGCGGTGTAACGACTCCCACAGAAGCGGCTGCGGTCGCGGCGTTCTATGCACTCGTGCTGGCCGCCGGATTTTACCGTGCCCTGACTCCTTCTGACCTGTTCCGGATTCTGGTGCAGAGCGCAAGATCCTCGGCTGCCGTGGGCATCGTCATTGGCGGCGCCCTGATCCTGAATTATGTCGTGGCCTCTGAGAATATTCCGAACGTCATTGCGCAGTGGCTGGTCGGAATCGATATCCATCCACTTGTCTTTCTGCTGGCGGTCAACCTGCTGCTGCTCTTGCTGGGCTGCATACTTGACGCGACAACGCTCATCCTTGTCATCATCCCCGTCTTCCTGCCAACCTGCAGAGAGATGGGAATTGATCTGGTACATTTCGGGGTGGTCGCGATTGTCAACTGCATGATCGGTTTGATCACACCCCCCTACGGCATTCTTCTCTTCGTTATCAACGCGAGTACCCAAATACCGCTCGGGGAAATCATCCGGGAAGTTTGGCTGTTTCTGGCAGTGCTGCTGGTTGCGCTGGTAGCGCTCATTGCCTTGCCTGACCTGGTGCTCTGGCTACCACGGCTGCTCGGCTACCAGGGCTGATGGTCTTGCCGGGGTGCATATCCGCCGCACCAGCGCCGCCAACTGCGGCCATGACAGCGCTGGACCGGGCCATGGTCAGGGCTTGAGTTCGGTATCCCAGTAGAGATAGTCCACCCAGCTCTCGTGCAGGTGGTTCGGTGGGAACCGCCTGCCAATTTCCTTCAATTGAAATGCAGTGGGGCAAAACGGATGCCGGAAAAGCCGCATGCCACACTGCCCCAGCGTCTGGTGTCCCTTTCTTCGGTTGCATTCCGGACAGGCCGCAACAACGTTTGTCCATTCGGTGCACCCTCCCGCCGAACGCGGCACGACATGATCGAACGTCACCTCGCCCCCGGCGCCGCAGTACTGGCAGCGAAACTCGTCTCGAAGAAAGAGGTTGAAACGCGTGAAGGCGGGATACTTGATTGGCTTGACGTATCGACGCAGACACACCACGGAGGGAAGCCGAACCTCGATACTGGGGGAACGGACGACACGATCATACTCGGCCACAACATCCACCCGGTCCAGGTACACGGCTTTCAGGGCACCTTCCCAGGGCCAGACCGAGAGCGGGAAGTACGAAAGCGGCAGATAGTCCGCGTTCAGGACGAGGGCGGGATGGCCGTTCAGGTTGCCACCCCGGACATAGGCGATGGGATCTGCTAGGGCCGACATACCACCCATCGCCGATTCCTCCACCTGCTTCCCTCCAGCATCCCAATATATGGGGGATCTCTGTGCGGCGCATTGTAGCAGGGTTGACCACCGGCTGTATGGCGGAGGTGAGAGAATCTCGCGGCTGTTGTTGAAATCACATCCACATTGGCCGAAGGTGCTAGTATCGGGGCTGCGGCAGGAAATTGGCGGGGGCCATGCACTCGACACCACCAAAGCCGAACCGTGGGCGGCTCTGCGTGGCCACGGCATCGGACGACGCGGACCCGCTCCTGCTTCCTACCGCCACTTCGCCAGACAGGAACCGGAGGGAGACAAACCGCGAACCGATCGGGATCCGCCAGGCGTTTCTCCAAGGCATGAGCAGGTCGGCCGCAACGGTCAACATCCTGACCACGGACGGTGCCGCGGGAAGAGCCGGGGTTACGGTATCCGCAATGGCTTCGGTTTCTGCCGATGGAGACGCTCCCACGCTACTTGCCTGTGTACATCACCTGAACCCCGCCGCAGACACCATTCTCCAGAATGGCTGTTTCGCCGTCAATGTCCTCCGTGACAACCAGTCCTTGCTTTCGGAAGTATTCGCCGGCCGCATGAAAAATTCGTTCGGGAACAATAAGTTCGCGTGCAGTGAGTGGACCAGCATGGAGAACGGATCGCCGCGCCTCACCAACCCGCTGGTGGCGTTCGGTTGCGAGGTGGTCAGTGGCGAGATCGTGGGCACACACAGGCTGATCCTCGGAGCGGTACAGGAAGTCTTCCTCAATGAAGGACGACCCCTGATCTACAACAACCGCCGGTACGGTTCGCCTGTTCCAATCTGAGCGAGGAACCGTCCAACCGGCCGGACCTCGAATCAAGATCGCCCGATTCCCGAGCGCCTGCCCGATCCCCTGGAACGACCTGCATATGGCGACTCTACGCGATCCGTACGTCGAGAGAACCGTACAGATGTCGGATTGACATCAGGATGGTCGGCCACGTTCGCATGCCCAGTCTCCGAAACCGGATCCCCCACTTGAGCGCCCTCGAAGAAGTGCTTCGTTCACGCGTCCGACTACGCCCGCGCACCTCGCTTCGCGAGCCGAAGCTGAGTCCGGGACTTCGGGCAATCCCGATTTGGCACTGCGCAATGTCCGGCGCGAAGACCGCGGCAATATCCACCAATGTCACATTGTTACGTTTAATGCCAATCGGCCTTCTTCCTGTATGAAGGAGCATTCCATTGGACGAGGTCCTGATTGCCGTCTACCATCACCGAATAGTCGAAGCAATCGACAAACTGCATGACTGGGCGTAAGGACTGCCGCCTGCGCGTGTTATCGCCAGCCACAGCATCCGGGAGGAATTTCATGACCACCGTCGATACCCATCCCTACGTACCGACACTGTTGAGACAGTACGGTGACGGCCTGATTGATCGGCGCGAGTTTCTCAGGACCGCGGCCCTGCTCGGCGTCTCTGCCGGCACAACCTATGCATTGGCCGGAGGCATTGACGGTATAGCCTCACCTGCCATCGCCCAGGAAGCACGACCGATGGGAGGCACACTTCGACTGGAAACGACCGTATACGACATTAGTGATCCCGCGGTCGCCAATACGACTGCCCATCCATGGATCTACTCGCAGATCGTCGAATACCTGACACAGATCGGGTCCGACAATGTGACCCGTCCGCATCTTCTCGACAGTTGGGAGCCGTCCGAGGACCTGAAAACCTGGGTGCTGCGAATTCGAGGTGGTGTCAGATGGCATTCAGGCCGCGACTTTGTGGCCGATGACTTGATCTGGAATCTCAAGCGTCTTCTTTCCGACGATACCGGTTCTTCGGTTCTCGGCCTGATGAAGGGATATCTGCTGAACGCCATCGACACAGGAGAGAAGAATGACCGGGGACGAACGATCTATCGCCACGAACTGTGGACATCCAATGCCATCGAGAAGGTCGATGACCTTACTGTCCGCCTGAACCTGAAACAGCCTCAACTCGCCGTGCCGGAGCACCTGAACCACTACCAGGCAGTGATGCTCTATCCGGAAGACGGAGGCATGTTCGGGGTCGGCTCCACCGGTACGGGAGCGTTCACGCTGGTAGAGATCGAGCCAGGACGCCGGGCCGCGATCGAAGCGGTCGAGGGCTATTGGGGAGAGGGACCGTATCTCGACCGAGTGGAGTTCGTGGATGTCGGCGGAAACAGCCAAGCCATCGCGAATGCGTTGCTCTCCGGCCAGGTACACGGCGCCTTCCAGGTACTGCCGGAGTTTTCGGCGATGCTCTCCGAACGGGAGAATCTGGAACTCTACGAAGTAACCACGGCGGATACGGCAGTATCGAGGATGAACCTGACGCACAAGCCGTTCGATGATGCCCGCGTGCGCAAGGCGTTCCGCCTGGCCATCGATCCGGCGAAGGCTGCGGCAATTGCGTTTGGCTCATTCGCGACACCGGCTGAACATCACCATGTGTCTCAGATTCACCCGGAATACGCGGCTCTGCCACCGTGGAACCGGGACGTCGAAACTGCAAGGGCCCTCCTCGCGGAGGCAGGCCATGCGGATGGCCTTGAGGTCGAACTGACCATACAACAGAATCCGGGCCACCACCTTCGCAGCGCCACGGCGATGCAGGAAATGCTCAAGGAAGCAGGGATCGACTGCAAGATCAACATTGTACCAAATCCCCAATACTGGAACGTATGGAAGACGGCGCCCTTCGGCACGACAGTCTGGGCGCATCGGCCACTTGGTGTCATCAACCTGTCGCTCGCATACCGAACCGGGGCCGTCTGGAACGAGAGCGCGTATGCCAACCCGGAATTCGACAAGTTGCTTGACGAGGCGGAGGGCATGCCGGACCCGGTGGTTCGGCGCAAGAAAATGGCAGAGATCGAGACCCTGATGCAGGAAGATGGTCCGATCGTGCAGACCTACTGGCGGAATCTGCTGACCTACTACGACAAGAGGGTAGTCGGCTTCGAGATGCATCCCACCTACCAGTTGTTCTGCAACAAGCTTGCTCTGCGCAGTTAACTGCGTTCGCTACATCAGCCGTCCAGATGTTGCCAGCAAGGGCACCCTGCAGAACAATCACCGACCGGGCGGTTTGTTCAGGATTCCGGGGGCAACACGGTCAAGGTACGTAGCGCGCCAGGGGGCAGTTGTCGGCAATGCCGGCATCCCGCGATGTACAAGCTCTATCGCCCGCGGCAGATGGCGCCGATCTGGCGTAATTCAGGCAGATTCGCCCCAGCAGAATGCAGTTTCCAACATACGATGTCGAGGAAAGTCCTCGGGACAAGCTCGGATTTCCGGAATTCGATAGTACCGCCTGTGAACCGATTCACGCTGAAACGATGGGTGACATCACGATGCGGCACATCCAGTCGCACCAACTTGCCTCCCA
>CAZPXZ010000089.1:0-12982 GCA_964590405.1 uncultured Rhodobacterales bacterium
CGGAATAGTAATCAGTTACCGAACCAGCCGAGTCAAAAAAGGGCCAACTTGGGTCGAAACTTCCATCCCGGAAATGCAGGAGTCGTCGCGCGGGACGACAAGCCGATTGCTCTTGCGACAACCAGATCGGATTCCGATCGCGACATCCCCAGCAGTGCGGAGACATCGCCCGTGAATTTCCCCTCAGATTCCTGCCAACGGTAGCGATCAGCACGCGAACAGTTCAGACCAACCCATAGCTTCGTCAACGTCGAACCCCGAACGCATCGAGGTACGTTGGCCAACGCAACACAAATCACGCACCCTGTTGATCTCCAAGTGCAATCCTGGGCGACTGGGACCCGATCAATGCGAGAAAGCGGCAACACCTTGCGGAACTGAAACTCCTGGTAGCAGCTGCAGGGTCTTGCGCTCCATATATTGAATCGATTGACTGCGTCGCCATGGTGTTTTATGATCATTCTACGATCAGCATGTTACATTCGTTTGTACGAAACGTGCAACGGATGATCCGGCTGATACTACTTCAATGAAGACATAAGCATATACCACGACAAATGGTGAACGGCCGCATTCATTGTCCCCTGTACCGGATCCAAGAAACCACAGGATCCAATGTCAGAGGTGGCAGGGTGATGCGCCTGATACCAAACGCGCGCCACCTCCACAGTGCATGTGCCCCGGGGTCTTGGGCTCGCAAATGCAGGAACTCTCGCTGGGACCGGCGATTAAGGTGTGGCAATGCTGTTGCGAGTCGTATTTCCAGCGGTGCACGGATTGGGTCTACGGATGTTGCGAGACTGGATAGACCTGTACCAGCGCGCAGTCCGGAGGAGCATCGCCTGACGCCGGCAGGAAGAATGTACCGCGGCCAACCCGCCAGCCCGCAATACCAGCCCAACCGGATCACCCTGCCAGCCAAGCGTCCGCCGCGCGGACAAGGCCCATCCTCGACGTGTCCCGGCATACGATGCCACCGCAAACCCGCACCGTCCTCGGCCCGGTCTTGGTTCTCCATCCAGAAGCGACCACCGAATCGGTTCTCAGGACCCCTGGCTAACGCGTCCGGCTGTTTCCGCCAATGCCCGGTCTGTCGTTCGCTTCACATTGGCGCCATTAGGCTCACTTTTCGCTCAACAGTCATATATGCATTGATATACCTTCGTTCCGTTGATTCATCGACCGTGACGACGGTCGCGCAGGCTGTTTTGATGGATTCGGCCTTCCGCCAAGAGAAGTTGGCGCAGGCGGTGCGGGTCTAGCGTGCCGACGGTCAACACCGAGACCGTTGTTTCCGGAGCAGGAAACGAACGACGCGCGCGAGTTCCCGGCCACTACACCCGGATTGCAGGATCCACGCCCGAGAAGACGATCAGACCCCACGAAGCTGCAAGACACGAGACTCGCGCCTGGCGGGATTCCGCGCCAACCGGTTTTCCAGCACTTCCGTCCGAGTGAGTGATACGGGGGCCGGTGCTGACACCCACCGAAGGAGAAACCAATTTCATGCGCAAAATCGAAGATACCGAGATCGATCCGCGGGACCGGACAAACATGTCGGCCCCACGGAAGCATGACTGGACAGCCCTTCGATCCGGGCTCGCTCTCCTCGCCTTGGCGATGGTCGCAACAGGTTTCATCCCCTCCGCCACACGGGCAGACCTACCGTCCGTAGGCAGCCACATCCCGGACCGGGAAACGGCCGTACGACCAGTCCATGTTATTGACAGGGAGGATATTGAACGATCCGGGACATCGTCGGTGCACGACATGCTGGTTGCGCGCCGGGATTACAACAATTTTGGGCTGTTGCGTCCCGTCCTACTGGGGTTCGCCGGCACGATCGTACTGATCAATGGTCGCCAGATTCCGTACCCACCCGGGAATTATATCCTCCAATCCCTGCCGGTCGAAGCCGTCGAACGGATCGAGTTCATCAGCGACGGTGCGGGGTCGCTCCACGCTGGCGGGCCCGTGGGAGCAATCAATGTCATGTTGCGCCGCAACTTCGAGGGAAAGGCGGTCTGGGGCAGCGTCAGACGCCCCGACCGAAAGGGAGGCGAGATCGAAAACGCCGGCGCCATGGTCGGAGGCCAGGTTGGGCGCGGCAACCTGACGATCGGCATGGATGGTTTCCGGGAAGCGGAAATACGCAGCGCGGACCGAGCCTACAGCCGCTCGTCCTGGACCGAAGGAGGCTCCTTTGCTGACACCACCGGCGTCAACAATGCCGGCAATTTCGTGTATTTCCTGTCCAACGGGATTCCCGAGGCACATGCGTTGGGCGATTGTTCAGACCCTTACGTCGGCCCACTCGCCTTTCCCTTCGGCGTACCCGGAACCGGTTGCGGATATCCCGACGGCAATTCTTCCTGGAAGACCGGACGACTGCGGCGCGAAAGCCTCTTCGCTAGCCTCGATCACCCGATCGACGACGCGACGGCTGTCTATGCTGATGTGCGGTTTGCTCGTGGAGACACTGCATTCCGCAGCCCACCCAGCTTCGGTCAATTCACATTCGAGCAGCCTTCCCCAGCACTCCTTGACCAACTCTCTACCGCTACGGGCACTGTCATACCGTCCGGTCAAGAGGTGAACGTCGTCCACACCTTCGTTGCACACGGAGACCAGGACACAACCAGGGAACTGACGGAATATGACCTCACAGCGGGCCTGCACGGCCGCCTGGGCACCGGCGTCGGCTATGACATGTACTTGCGCAGCCATCGCATCGGCGACGTGGGACGCGGCGGAAACTACGTGAGCGAAGAACTGATCAGGCAGGCGATCGTGGACGGAGACTACTACCTCTCGGACCCACTCAACCCCCATGAGGACCGGGCCGCAGCGCACCGACGGGCAATCCACGCGACCACGGTACGGTTAAATCGCGACAGCATTACACAACGCCGGACCGCACGGTTCGCTTTGGACGGAGCAAGTGGCACCCTCTCCGGCGGCCCCATGCGTTGGGGGGTCGGCATGGAGGTCGACGATCTGAAGGAGCGAGGCATAGGCACCTACCGCAGTATGGACGGGCAAACCCACGAGATCCAGACAGTCCTTGGCGCGAGTGGTACTTCCTACTCGGGGAAGCGCCTGCGCCGGTCCGCCTTCGGCGAACTACGCCTGCCGTTGCACCAGAAGTGGACGGTGGCGCTGGCTGGGCGCCACGACAGGCATGATGATGTAGGCCCAACCTGGTCGCGAGGAATAGCCAGCGTCTACCGCCCGCACAGAATCCTGTCGCTTCGCGGTTCCTGGGAAATTGCCAAGACGCCAACCGAACTCGTCAATATCAACGCATCCGAAGCGGTCTACGACACCGAAATTTGCGATACGAAAAACCACACCGATCCTCAGTCAGCATGCGAGACCATCATGGTCAAGGGCGCCACCCGCGGCAATCCCGACCTGGAACCCGACCGGAGAGAGAATTACACGATTGGCGCAAGAGCGAGTTACGGTAGGTTCTTCCTCTCCACGGACTGGTACCGGATCCTGATCGACGGAACACCGGGCCAGTTGTCGGACCAGAAGATCGTCGATATCGAAGCAACCGGCGAAAGCTTGCCTCCAGGCAGTGAAGTCATCCGGGAGGCCGACGTCATAACGAGGATTGTCAATCCGGTGGTCAATACCGCCGGGTTTGAAGTATCGGGATTCGACGTCCGGGCGGGCTCCCAGTGGACAATGGGCACATTCGACACCAGCCTGGACTTGCGCTGGCTGCACCTGGCCGATGTCGAAGCCACAGTGGGTGGCATCGTTCAACCTGTCGGCGTTCCGCGTAATCGTATGCACGCCACGCTGAGCGTAGGCTGGAACGACTGGATGGCTGACTGGAACGCCCGTGCGGTCTCGGATTTTGACAACCTCGCAAGCGGTGGGCGCTACAAGAATTGGATCGGGCATGATTTCGGACTGACTTGGCGTGACCCGTTCGAATTGGAAGGAGCCATGTTACGCGGCGGGGTGTTCAACGTGACCGACGAGGGACCCTCCATAGACACTTCAGACCCGAGCATCGCGTTCGAACGGCGCGACGCTGCCAAGGGCCGAACGTTTTACCTGTCGCTAACGAAACGATGGTAGCGGGTGGGACTTTCCGCCAACTCGATGCTGTCAAACGCTGCGGAGGCAACGCAGGATAAGCCGTTTGCTCGGTCAGACCTGTCGGCCTCGCCGGGCAACGATGCCAAAACGGCAAGCGCTGACCGGCAACCGCGCAACTCGGGCGCATAGTGAGGCGGCTGCATCCGGGTTCGTTTGCGACCGGAGACGCGGCTTCCGAATCCGGACCTGGGGAGTGCTCGAGTTGATCTTCCGGACCCCCAATCCTGGTGACAGACCGACGAGACGTCGGTCGCATTCGAAATGGGGAATTGGTCCGGGCCACCAGCACTCACCGGGATCGCCCTCGTTCGGCGTAGTGTGGGACCGACGATTTCCGATCCATTACCCTCGCGGGAGATGGGAGGGCTCCACCTCGAAACAGGTCCGCCCGCAGCGCATTTCACAACCCGGTTACCGAAGGGCCTCCGCGCTGGCGGAGATTCGCGCCTTCGCATAGAGGCCAACTCCGCACCGATCCGCGACCTTCCTTCGATCCTTCGCCCGTACTGACGACGTCCCATTCATGCTGCCATAGACAATGCCCACCGCTCCGCCTACGGGGCCGTCGAACCCTCGCCCTTCCGTTGATGATGCTGAACGCATGGTACCCATGGCATCTCGCTACCAGTTGGCCAGAAATCAAGGTTAACGCTCCAAGCGGCGTCGCAGATCCCGCCAGCGCAGTGGATTCGGTGCTCCTTGATGTGCTCGCGCGGTGTCGGCGCAGCGGAGTGATCCACCATTCCTGTCGTTGCGATGGGCGATACTTCGGAATACGACACCAAATCGCCGCATTTCGCCTCCGCGGGGCCACCCAGTACCGGTCTGGAAGGAATACACTGTGTCGGCACCTGATCTTGACCAGTCCCAGCATCACGGTTGTTGCACCGGAGCGTCATCGCGTGTCGGGGCCGTGCAGTGCCCGTCGACAGGCCGCGGTTGGTTACACCGGACGGCAAACTGGAGGAAAGCCAAATGGACAACCCCGAGCACATGACGCCGGACGAGTTTCGTCGCTGCGGAAATGCGGTCGTCGAACGCATTGCCCGATACATGGAGGAAGTCGAGCGCTATCCGGTGCTCTCGCAGGCAGAGCCGGGTTCGATCAGGAAGAATCTGCCATCCCTTCCGCCCGAAGAGGGAGAACCCTTCGCCGACATACTCAGTGACATCGACCGAATCATCCTACCCGGCCTGACCCATTGGCAGTCTCCGAACTTCTACGCGTATTTTCCCGCCAATGCCTCGGGCCCCTCGATTCTCGGCGAACTGCTCGCCTCGGGATTCGGCGTGCAGGGAATGCTCTGGGCCACGAGTCCGGCCTGCACGGAACTGGAAACTCACGTTCTCGACTGGCTGGCTGGCCTCCTCGGGCTTCCGGAGTCCTTTCTTTCCTCCACAACTGGAGGTGGCGTAATCCAGGATTCCGCTTCGAGCAGCACCTTTACCGCGCTCATTGCGGCACGGGAACGCGCAAGCGGTGGGGAGGTCAATGAGCATGGCTTTGCCCACAACCCCGGCCGAAAGCTGACGATCTATACATCGAAACATGCGCACTCATCGATCGAAAAGGGGGTGAAAATCGCAGGATTCGGGCGCCGGCAACTACGGCTCGTCGACACGGACAACCGTCATTCCATGTGCGCAGAAGCCCTGGAGGCAACTATCGCGGCAGACCGCGCCTCCGGCGCAACGCCAGCCATGGTGTGCGCAACTGTCGGTACCACCTCCTCCGGCGCCGTGGACCCGGTGCGCGCCATCGGCGAGATCTGCCGCCGCGAGAGTGTCTGGCTGCATGTCGACGCCGCGCATGCCGGCAGCGCCGCCGTCTGTCCCGAACACCGGTGCCTTACCGACGGACTGGAGTTTGCGGATAGCTATACCTTCAACCCGCACAAGTGGCTGCTGACCAATTTTGACTGCAGCTGCTTCTGGGTTGCTGACCGCAACGCACTCACGGGTGCGCTAAGTGTCCTCCCGGAGTACTTGCGCAACCCGGCAACGGAGACAGGTGCCGTAATCGATTACCGGGATTGGCAGGTGCCGCTTGGCCGACGGTTTCGGGCACTCAAGCTCTGGTTTGTGATCCGCCATTACGGGGCAACAGGCCTGCGCGCCCATGTCCGGCGATGCGTTGCGCTTGCGAACTGGTTTGCCTTGCAAGTGGAACGAAGCGAGACCTTTGAACTAGCCGCCCCCGCTTCCGTCGGCCTCGTCTGTTTTCGCCACCGCCATGGGGATGCATTCAACGAAATTCTGATGAACCGGCTGAACCAGTCGGGCGCACTCTACCTCACGCATACAAAGCTCGACGGCAGGATCGTACTTCGATTGGCAGTTGGAGCAACTGCCACCCGACAAGAGCATGTCGAGGCTACCTGGACGCGCATCGTTGAAACAGCGCGGGAAATGGTATCGGAGAGAAACGCCGGGTGAGGTGTGTCGCCGGGAAGACAAGTACCGTTCAAATACAGCCGGAAGTCGGCATTTCGCAGCATTTTCGAAATCCTTCTGGACACCACACAGGAAGATGCATCGCGGACGACGAGTTTACAGTCCGTTAAGCCCTGCGACACTTGCCATGTAAATCGCTTGGCCATTTGGTGAACAAATTGTGCCATCCGTTCTCAGGCAGTGCGACGGTCTTGCCGCTCTTACGATCGGCGTTCTGTTTTCGGACCGAACCGGCATCGCTCTGGAGCCCCGCGGCAGCGAATCCGCTTCCTCGGAAGCAATCCTTCACACGGCCACGGCCTCCGCCGCCTGAACACAGGCGTCCTCGAAGACTGCAAAGTCATCTTCTTCGAGGGCAAGCGAAACATGCGACTTTCCCGGAGCCTTGAAGATGCCGTTCTCCAGGAGAGACCGGTTGTAACGGGTCCACCGCTCCATGTCCGAGGAGATGAAATCGCGATAGTTTCGTACTTTGCCCTCCGTAAACACCACCTCGAAGAGCGACGGGTGCCCCACGATCCGGTGGACCACGCCCCGTTCCGCAAGCGTCCTGCCGGCAATCTCCATCAGCCGTTCGCCATTGGCTCTGAGACGCTCGTACTGGCCGGGCCGGCGCAGAATCTCCATGCTCTTCAATCCCGCCGCTGCCGCGATCGGGTTGCCCGAGAGGGTGCCGATCTGCATCAGCCATCGATCCGGCCCCACCGCGTCCTTGTCGAAATGCGCCATGACGTCCGCCCGGCCAGCCACCGCCGCGAGCGGAAACCCGCCCCCGATCACCTTGCCAAGGGAGCAGAGGTCCGGGACCACGCCGTACGCCTCCTGCGCCCCGCCATAGGCCAGACGAAATCCCGTGACTACCTCGTCGAAGACGAGAAGGATGCCGTGCCGGTCCGCTTCCGCCCGCAACAATTCCAGGAACCCGGGCTCCGGCGGGATGATCCGCTGCAGCGGCTCCACGATAATTGCGGCGACTTCTCCGCCGGTCTCCGCGAGAAGCGAACGGATGTAGTCCGGATCGTTGAACGGCGCGATCAACACCTCATCGGCTACGCTTTCGGGGATGCCCGCGCTGTCCGGAACTGCCTGCGGAAAATTGGCCAGCCGAACCGGTGCCAGGCTCATTTGTCCCTCTGCGCACATTCCATGGTAGCCACCCTCGAATTTTACGATCTTCTCTCGTCCAGTGAAGGCACGGGCGAGTCGGATCGCGTACATGTCCGCCTCTCCACCCGAGGACAGGAACCGCACGCGCTCGGCACACGAAACCGCATTGAGGATTGCCTCCGCGAGTTCTACGCCACGGGCATTGTTCGCAAAGAATGTCGTTCCGCGCGGCAACTGCTCCGACACCGCTTCCAGCACCTCCGGATGTCCATGTCCCAGGAGCATCGGGCCCGAGCCCAGCAGGAGGTCGACATATTCGCGTCCATCCTCGTCCCACACCCGGCTCCCGCGACCCTCGCGGATGAAATAGGCCCCGTCGAAGTTCCCGAAACCGCCAGCCGGCAGGACGGTTCCCGCGCGCCGGTTCCATTGCTCCTGGGAAAGTGTCACTTGCATCGCGATCTCCTTCCGTTCCGCGGCACTCAGCGGTGCCCCATCCTTGGCAGGCAGTCTGCGCCCACCCCACGCCAGAGAACCAGCGTCAGAACCGGACCCTGCCCCGTGGTCATGGCGTGGGGCTGATTCGCTACGTGAAACCGGCTGTCACCGGGCCCGAGAACGGCGGTTTCCTGCCCCTTCGCCTGGAATTTAGCCTCTCCTGCAAGCACGAAATAGAGTTCTTCTGCTTCGTGGACATGCCAGGGATAATGGAGCCCCGCGTCCCAGAACCCGATATACGCGCGCGTCGACACGGAATGGAAATGCCCCCTGGGTCCGACCAATTCGAAATAGCCATAGCGATCCAGGAAGTCCCTCCCCACCTCGCTTTCCGAATAGGTCCGCCGCCAGCAGGCGTCCGTCGCCATGGCGATCACGGCAGCCACCAAAGGTGCGGTGTCAGGATGACTGGGCGCATCAAACTCCTTCAGCAGGGAAACGGCCGGCACATGCCGCACCCCTACTGCGGCCGCCGAAGCATTGCAATCGAACGGCCCGAACGCGGAGAGTTCCGGCCGCAGGGACACGAGCCGAATTGTCTCCGCATAGGTGGCCTTGACCGACACCCCGGGCACGATTCGTTCCCGCGCACCACGGAATTCCGGCAGCAAGCAACTGTCTGGAGGCATCGATTACGAATTGCGCCCGGTCAGCGCAGGGTCGGTACCTGCCATGTCATCGTCCCGGGTGCCGCCCGGAATGCAGGAAGTCTTCCATGGTGCAACCCCGGGACTTCTCATCTCATGAATTCCAGTCCGGAGTCGGTCCGCGGCAGGAGGTTTCGGGGGTCGTGAGCCGCTTCTGCAAGCACCTTCGCCGCGCGCGGCTTCCCGCCGATCAGAACTTCAAGCGCGATGCCCGGCACTGCCACATCCGGACGAAGATAGGCAAAGGCCAGGGTCTTCCCCACGCTGTGGCCGTAGGCGACCGAGGATGTCGAGCCGACCACCGATCCGTTCCTGAGCACCGCTTCACCGCCATGTCCATCCTCGATTCCATCCGGCTCGATTTCCAGGTAGGCCCGGTTCCACCGTGGCTTGCCCCGGAGCGTAGCGTCTCGTCCGAGATAGGCATGGTTCGATCGAGCGAAACGCGTAATCGCGGCTTCACGGAGCGTCACCTCGTTGGTCAATTCCGCCGCACCGGGAAAGGCCTTCTCCATTCGGAGCGCGTTCATCGCAAACGAGCCGTAGTCCGCGATCCCATGCTCCAAGCCCGCCTTCCAAAGGGCATCGTAAACCGGAAGCAAGCTTGCGCACGGAAGGTGCAATTCCCACCCGAGTTCCCCGACATAGGACATCCGCAAGGCCCAGAGAGAATGGCCGCCGACCTCGATCCACCTTGCAGACAGCCAGGGAAACCCTGCATTGGTGAGATCCGCATCCGTGCAGGCGCCCAATACCGCTCGTGAAGCCGGCCCGTTCAGCGCCAGAGCCGCCCAGTTGTCCGAGCGAGTAATGATCTCCACTTTCTCGCCCCTCCTGTTGCAATTAAGGTGGTCGATCAGGCGCTGCTCGAAGAACAGCGCCGCGACCAGGAAGAACCGGTCCGCGGCAAACCGCACCACGGTGGCCTCGAGTTCGATCCGCCCGGCCCGGTTCAGCATGTGCGCGAGCACAATGCCTCCCACCCGCCTCGGCAAACGGTTGGCGATCAGGCGATGAAGCAGCGCCTCCGCGCCGGGGCCGGCGACCTCCACCTTGGCAAGGGCGGAGATGTCCATGATCCCGACGCGTTCGCGCACCGAGCGGCACTCCTCCGCCACGATCCAGTGCAGGGCCGTCCGACGAAAGGAGTACCGGTCGTGCGGCTCGACGCCGCCCCGGGCAAACCAGCGGGGGCGCTCATGGCCACAGACCTCTTCGAATACCGCCCCCTTCTCCTGCAGGCGAGGATAAAGCGGGCCAGGTTTCAATGGGCGACCCGCAAGTCGATTGAACCCCGGATAGGGAATCTCGTGCCGCAAACAATAGTCTTCCCGGGCCTTCAACACCTGCCACTCCTTGCTTGCATACGACCCGAAGCGGCGGGGATCGAATTCACGCATGGAGATGTCGGCCGCACCGTGTACCATCCAGCGTGCAAGTTCTCGCGTCAGGCCCGGCCCCCAGCCGATCCCGATCTGGATGCCGCAGCAACACCAGTAGTTTTGCGCACCGGGCGCCGGGCCAATCAGCGGGTTGCCGTCCGGTGTGTGGCTGATGGCGCCATGGACGCAGCGTGCAATTCCCGAATGGGCGAGGACCGGCATTCGATCGAATGCCGCCTTGAGCCAGGGCATCACCCGTTCGTAGTCGGGCTCGAAGAGTTCGTTTTCCACCTCCCAAGGGCAATGGTCGATCCAGACGGTCTTGGGATTTGTCTTTTCGTAGATTCCGATCAGTCCTCTACGCTGCTCCATCCGGACATAGCCGGAGACGCGCCGGTCGTCTCTGATCACCGGCAGGTCGTGCCCAAGTTGCTCGAACTCGTCCACGATGTCGGTGATAGAGCCAGGTGATAGGCAAGCGCCACACCCATGATGCCTCCGCCCACGATGACCACGCGAGCATGGCCCGGCAATTCCCGATCGGTCATCGGACTCTTTCCGGTTTCGACGCAACGCCTCGACAGTCGGATCGCACAGTTATACCATTTGTAAGCATGATTTATACAAATGTATCATCAACCGTACTGGCTCGCCTCGCCGACGAGTGGGACACGATGACACCCGAGGCACAGAAGGCGGCGCGTTACGTGCTGGACCACCCACAGAACGTCGGGGTCTCGACCGTGCGCGAGATCGCCGAGGCAGCAGACGTAAAGCCGAACACCGTGGTGCGCATGGCACGGCAGGTCGGATTCGAGGGATACGAGGACTTCCGAGCCCCGTTCCGCGAAGCAATCCGGAACGGCACCGCTACCTTTCCCGACCGCGCCCGCTGGCTGCAGGAAATCTCCCGATCCGGAGAACTTGGTGGCCTGTACGCGGACATGGCGGGCGACGCCTTGCGCAATGTCGAGGAAACCTTCGCGGTCAACGCACCGGAGGCGATGGAGGGAGCCGCCCGCGCCATCTGGGAAAGCCGCAACGTCTTCGCACTCGGCGTCGGTGCCATGAACCCCAACGCCCGCAGATTCGCCTATCTCGCCTCCACCGGCATGGCGCAGTTCCACGCCATCCCGCGGCAGGGATCGACCCCGCCGGACGACCTTGCCTGGGCGGACGCGCGGGACGTGCTGGTCGCCATGACCTGCCGCCCCTACCGGTCCGAAGTGGTCGAGGCGGTCCGGTTCGCCCGCGAACGGAAGGTCACGGTGATCGCCATTACGGATAGCGCAGCGAGTCCCATCGCACTCCCCGCAAACCACAGCTTCATCGCAGCCGTGGACACGCCACAGTTCTTCCCCTCGTCGCTCGGCATCATTGCAATCCTGGAGACGCTGCTTTCCTTCGTCATCGCGGTGGCTGACGAGGAAATCGTGGAACGCGTTGAGCGGTTTCATGACCGCCGCCGCCAGATCGGGATCTACGTGGAAGAATGACCATGACCGCCCGGATCACCCATTCCCTCGAAGCCCACTACTACACCGATCCCGAGGTCTACTAGGCAGAAACCTGCGGTCTCCTGGCCCGGACATGGCAATTCGCCGGCCACGCAAGCCAGGTGGAGAAGCCCGGCGACTACTTCACCTTCGAGATCGCCGGCGAAAGCCTGTTCTGCGTTAAGGGAGGGGATGATGAGATCCGAGCCTTCTACAACGTCTGCCAGCACCGCGCGCATCAGCTTGTCACCGGCGCCGGCAACGCCCGCGTCCCGGTCTGCCCCGATCACGCCTGGACCTACGAACTGACCGTCCGATTGCGCTCCGGTCCGAATATCCGGAGCGTGGCAGGCTTCGACCGCTCAGCAATCTGCCTCACGGATTTGAGAACCGAGGTCTTTCTCGGCTTCGTCTTCGTCAATCTCGACCCTCGGGAAAAGCCGATGGATTCCTGGTATCCGGCGGCACTCGCGGAAATCGAGCAGTGGGTGCCGAACTGGACGGAACTCAAGCCGCTCGAGTGGATCGAGATACCGGAACGCTGCAACTGGAAGACTAGCATCGAGAATTATTCCGAGTGCTACCACTGTGAGCGCAACCACAGGGCCTTCTCTACCGGGGTCGTGAAGCCAGAGACGTACGACATCCAGCCGCAGGGTTACTGTCTCCGACACGTTGCACGGTGCCAGAACCTGGAAAAGGTCGCCTATCCGATAGAATCCTCGCGCCCACATGCGGAGGAAAACTCGAGCTGGTTTCTCTGGCCCATGTTCAGTTTGGGGATTATATATGTCTAGCCAGCGTTGTTCGGCTTGGTGATTTCGGGTTTCGCGCCGGTGACTGTTGGCGCGAAAGGGTGGGTTTGCCGCCACCAGCATCGGCGAACATGTGGTAGAGTCGGAGCGGCCGAGGGGCAGATGCTGTTATGCGGGTACGGGAACCACGGATGCCATGGATGATGAAACTGTTTATCGGAACATGACATTTCGCCTGCATCCTGGTGATGAAGGCACGGCGACCCGGTTGCTGCGCATCTGGGACGGCTGTCGTTTTGCGTGGAACGAGGTCAAGGAAGCCTACGGGATCCAGTATGCGCATGCTTGCGGGCGTTCGATCGACTCGCCGGCGTTCTTCACGCTCGGCAAGGCGTTCCGGCAGCTTTGGAATGATGTGCCCTGGTTGCGTGATTTGCCGTATGCAGTGGTTCGCCATGCGTTGAAGTACCAAGCGGAAGCCTGGCAGGGCTTCCTGGATAGCGAACGGGGTTACCCGAAGTGGAAGA
>CAZPXZ010000090.1:0-12778 GCA_964590405.1 uncultured Rhodobacterales bacterium
TGAGGGCAGCCGTGTAGGGATGGGATGGTGCCCGGAAGAGTTCTTCGACCGGAGCGCTCTCGACAATCCTGCCCGCATACATCACCGCCACACGATCGGCGATTTCCGCGATGACGCCGATGTCATGGGTGATCAGCACGAGGGCAAGGCCAGTATCGGCCTGCAACTCCTGAAGAAGGGACAGGATCTGCCCCTGCACGGTTACGTCGAGAGCGGTCGTCGGTTCGTCTGCAATCAGTACCGCCGGATCCTGTGCGAGCGCTGTCGCGATCATCACGCGCTGGGACATGCCGCCCGAGAACTGGTGTGGGTAGTTTCTCGCCCGCGCCTTCGCTGAGGGGATCTTCACGCGGTCCATGAGTTCCTCAGCCCGGCGCGACGCAGTGTGTCGGTCCACGCCGGACCTTACCCGGTACATCTCCGCGATCTGGAATCCTACTGTCAGGCCGGGATTCAGGGAGGTTACGGCATCCTGGAAGATCATCGCAATCCCCTGGCCGCGGACGGACCGCCGTACCGGTTCCGGGGCGCCGATCAGTTCGATGCCACGGAATCGGACACTGCCGGAAACCTGACCAGGCGGGCACTGAACGATGCCGATCACCGCCTCCTGGCTGACGCTCTTGCCAGATCCGGACTCGCCGAGGATGCCGAACGTCTTTCCCGCCGCCAGGGTGTATCCGATTCCGTTGACGGCGTGGAAACTGCCCTGGTGGGTTGCGAAACGCACCCGGAGGTCCTCCACCGCGAGGAGAGGCGCCTCGGGGTCGTGGTTCGGATGGCGGAGGTATTCCCTGTTCATTGCGTTGGACTTGCCTCGGGTTCCTCCGGTAGTCCGGATTGGGTCCGCAGGTAGCGCCAGCGCTGCACCGGGTCCGAGACGGTGCGAACCCAGGCGGCGAGGAGGTTGAGACTCAATGCCGTCAGCAGGATCGCAACGCCCGGAAGCGTCACCATCCACCAGGCGGATCGCATGTAGTCCCTGCCCTTCGCGATCATCAGGCCCCAGGAGGGTTCCGGGGGCTGGATTCCGAATCCGAGGAAGCTCAACGAGGCCTCCGAAAGGATGAGGATGGCGACTTCAAGCGTAAAGAGTACTAGCAGCGGCGAGGCCATGTTCGGAAGCAGGTGGCGCAGCATGATGCGGCTGTCGCGGCAACCGATGGATCGGGCCGCGGCGACGAAGGTACTCTCCCGGTAGGACAGTGTCAGTCCGCGTGCCATGCGGGCATACACCGTCCAGTGAAGAAGGGCGAAGACAAGAATCAGGTTCCCGTATCCACCGCCGATCATGAACAGGATGAAGAGGGCGACCAGAAGCGATGGCAGTGCCAGCATGCCGTCGACCGTCCGCATGATCACGTCTTCCAGGGGGCCGCGCAGGTAGCCTGCGACGAGTCCGAGAAAAATGCCGAGGATTGCCGACACGGACGCCCCGATGAAGCTGACCGAAACCGACACCCGCGCACCGTAGATGAGACGGCTGAGCATGTCTCGGCCAAGCTCGTCGGTACCGAGTATGTGCGGTATCCCGCTGGCACCGGCCGAGAACGGCGGTAGCAGTCGTTCCTTGAAGTTCAGCTGGACAGGGTCGTAGGGTGCGATGAAATCCGCACCGATGGTCGCGATCGCCAGAATGATCAGGAATGCGGCGGCAAGCAATGTCACCCGATCGTCGACGATCGCTCGAAGATAGTCGCGCCAGCCAAGGGATGCTGCACGGGATTCGTCGCCGGAGGCCAATGTTGTACCGGGCTGCAATGCGCCGCCGGTACTCATGGCTTCGCCTGCGTCAGCTGGATTCTCGGATTCAGCAGGGTATAGGCGACGTCGACCAGGAAGTTCACCGTGATGACGAGAGCAGCGACCACAAAGATGCCGGCCTGGACCATGGGCAGGTCGCCGCGGTTGAGCGAGTCGATGAGCAACAGTCCGATCCCGGGCCAGGCGAACACGGTTTCGACCAGGATCGCCCCCGTCAGCAGTGCCGACAACTCGTCACCAGTGATGGTTACAATCGGGATGGCGGCGTTCTTCGCGGCATGTACGAAGACGATCCGCGCGTCCGAAGCCCCTTTCGCCCGCGCTGCCGTGACATATGGTTTTGCGAGTTCATCCAGCATCGCGCTTCGTACGACTTGTGCGATCCGGCCCATCGGACGGGCCGCCAGGGTCAGGGCCGGCAGGATGACGTATTCCAGCCCGCCATAGCCAGTCGTCGGTAGCCATCCGAGGTTTACGCCGACGAGGACGATGAGCATGAGTCCGAGCCAGAACTGCACGACGGAGACGCCTGCGAGCGACAGAACCGTAACCAGGCGATCCATCACGGAGCGGGGCCACAGGGCGGCAGCGGTGCCCATGGCGATGGCGAGGCTGAAGGCGATCGCCATCGCGACCCCGGCAAGAAAGAACGTTGCCGGGAGCCGGTCGAGCACGAGCGGAAGCACGGGTCTGCCGAGGCCGTCGCGGAGTGCTTCGGCGGGCATGACCGAAAATCCGAACCGGTAGCTGACCCCGAAATCGCCCTGGATCACGTCCCCGATGAAGCGAAAATACTGGATCAACAGGGGGTCATTGAGGCCGATGTTGGCGCGCAAGGTGTTCAGCGCCTGCTCCGTCGCGTTGACACCGAGGATGTTGAGTGCGGGGTCGCCGATCGATCGGCCGGCGACAAAGACGAAGCTGACTGTGACAAGCAGGAGGATGACGGAATGCAGGAAGCGGCGAGCCAGATAGCGCATGCGGCAGATCCAACGCGTTCCGTGACGTCGTTGCCGCCCGCGCGGCCCTCTTCGGGCCGTCGCGGGCGGCCGGTATCGTTATTCGGACTTGTTGATGTACACGGCCTGGATCCGGTGATCGGGGCCGAAGGTGAAGTCGAGGTCCGAACGGATCAGGTATGCCCGATCCAGCAGTGCCAGCGGCACGACCAGATGCCGGTCATGGACGTACCTGACCAGCGCCTGCAGCTTTTCGTTTCTCTCAGGTCCAACGGAAGCGAGGGCATCGAACAGCTGATCGTCAAACTCCTGGTCGCAGTAGACGGAGGATCGTGAGGGACCGGTCGGGTTGTTCTCGTCCGGGCACGCATAATTGGCGAGCAGCGTGATGCCGAAATCCCCCGCGGGATTCTGCCGTACATGCACCTGCATCATCTGCCGACCCGGTTCTGTCGCGTAGCCGGCGATCCTTACGCGGGGATTGAAGGCTTGCGGTACCTGCACCTTCACGTCCGTACCAATCCCAACGGCGTTGAGCATGCCACCGATGGCTTCGACAATCGTGCTGATCTGCGGCGTCGTATCGCGTCCAACTACTTCCACATTAAGGGAATCGAGGTTTGCCCCGGCCGCGGCCGCCTCTTCGAGAAGTTCCATGGCCCGTGCGGGATCATACGGATACGCCTGGACATCCGGATTGAAACCGACAGTTCCTGCCGGCCCAAGCTGGCCCTGCGGAACGGAAGCGAGACCGATGATTTCCGTCAACGAACCGACATCGATGGCGATGAAGATCGCCTCCCGTACGCGTGGATCCTGCAACACCTCTGCCGCGTAGAGCGAATGGTCCAGTCGCCCATAGAGATAGGTGTCCGAGGGACCGCTGACACACTTGTATTCGGTGGCATCCATGGCTGCCGCGCAGTCTTCCGTAGAAGGAAACATCGAGAGCTGTGCTTCGCCACTTTGCGCCATGGCGGTGCGGGCTCCATCCTCGGGACGGAAAACGAACCGCAACTCCTGGAACGCAGGTGCGTTGGTGCCATAGGCGTCATCCGCCGCAAGTCCCCACCAGTCGGGATTGAACTCCGCGCTCCAATACTGTCCGGGAACCCATTCGATGAACTTGTACGGACCCGTGCCGATGGGGGTATGGAAATGTGCTGCCGGGTCTTCCTCGGCCTGCTTCATCGAGGAGATCCCGTTGAGCGAGAGCCGGAACTCGAGCAGCGGATCGGGTTCGCTGGAGACCACCTCCATGGAGTAGTCGCCGGTCGGCGTGGCGACGATCGTGCCGGGACCACCATATTCCTGAATGGTGAATGCGTTGTCGGCACTCCAAACGAAATTCACGGAAGCGGCTGCCGACTCGGCGTTGAACGGGGTGCCGTCATGAAAGGTGACGCCCTCGCGCAGGTTCATGCGGATCGTCCGGTCGTCGACCACTTCCCAGTCCGTCGCGAGTATCCCGCGAAATGTACCCGAGACCGGATCGGCGGCAATCAGGGTCTCGATGACGTTTCTGAGGCCCGGGGCATTGATCTCCTTGTATGCTCCCTGCGCCGCGAGATCCTGAGGCTCCTGGTTGACGGCTACCACAAGGGTGCCTTCGGCGGCGGTGGCCGGTGCGGCGGCGGCCGCTAGCAGCACTGCCGCAAGCACTTCTCCGACCCGACGCAAGCCGGAACGGCCAAAACCGTGGAATTCTGTCATTTCTTCCTCCTCCTGTACGTAGTCTTCCCAATTGCGCAGCCGCATGGTTCCATGGATCCGCCATTGAGATGATGCAGAACACATCACTGCGAGACTGCTTTCATGTTGGCGGGCGCAACGCCAACTGTTGACCACGAAGAGAAAAGTCCGTCTCGATGCGTTTCCATTCACGGGCAGCAAGCGCGCCGCGGCCACTGCAATGAAGGATAGCTAGATGACAGGCACAATGCCAATATGGCCCCGGAAACAATGCCGGACTCAAGAATGCAGACCAGTCTCGAATTCTGCCGAGTCGTGGGGACTTCCCGACGGCCACTTCCGTCGGTCCGCAGATCGATGCCGATCGACAATCTGGTTTGCGCACCGGGACGTGGTTTGGCGGCCTGCCGTGGCCGGATTGCCGACTGTCTGTACTGAAGACTTCGATTGGCACGAGGAACGGGGATCATATATCAGTCAACATCGCGTGGGCACGCCGACGCAAGCGGATGACCTCTATCGGCATGGCCTGCCGTCCGGATTGTCATGCCATCTGCGACCACCGCATCACACCGAAGCGGTGCGTGGTCGCCTGCCTGTCGCCCTTGTCATCTCTGTCGTATGATTCACTCCTGTGGGGAGGGACAGATCGACCCGCTCAGATACGCGGGAACATGACGCATCCCGGTGAGTTGCCGGGAAGGAGAGAGCAATTCGAGGGAGGATGACCGGAACATGGATATCGAGTCATTTGAGGCTTCCATCAGGAGCGACACTCCGCCGGAGGGGCTGACACCGTCTCTGGCTTCACTCTGGCACCAGGCGCGGGGAGAGTGGGAAACGGCCCACAAGCTGGTGCAGGCACAGAACGACGGGGATTCAGCCTGGGTTCATGCACACTTGCATCGGGTGGAAGGCGACTTGCAGAACGCCGGCTACTGGTATCGCCGCGCCGGAAGGCCACAGTCGAACCTGCCACTCGACGAGGAGTGGAAGGAAATCGTTTCGACGCTGCTCTGATTTGTTGGGCGGTTCTTTCGGCCGAATTCGCGGGCGGTTTCCCACCGTCGGCCATTCGCAAGCTACGGCGGGAGCCGCCGTGACTTGCCGCCGAGCGTGTTCCATGGACGCCCGGGCTTCCCGCGCAACGGTGCGATTGCTCTCTGATGACTGCAACGGGTTCGGCGCAGAGTTCCGGCATCGGACAGAAGTGTTCAGTCCGGGACGAAGCAAGTTCTCTTGACAGGTCGCCCGTTTGCCGTCCCTTGCGGGCCTTTCAGGGATTTGCCGACCAAGCGAGCGTGCCGCAGCTCCTGCCGGTTTTCGGGTGCGGATGTCCGGCGATGCTCGCGAGACATGGCCAATATCGACGGAGATGTCGTATGCCGGATTGCAACCATTCGCCGGTACGTCGGGCCGCGGATTCCGCAGACCATCGGCAGTCAATCGTTGTGCGACGGCCAGTCTCAACTTCCCGAACGGATTGCCGACTGCAGGTTCGGATGCCGCGATAGCCCCACCCGGATGGGGTTCCGGATGGGGCCGGTATGGTCAGGCGTCCATTGCCGCCTTCACGCGATCCGGCGTAAACGGAATTTGCGTGATGCGTGCGCCGACCGCGTCGAAGATCGCGTTCGCGATGGCTGCGCCTGTCGGACATTGCGATGTTTCGCCGGTCCCGAGATAGGGTTCACCAGGCCTGTCGATCAGCGCAATATCGACCGGGGGTACCTCGCTGAATCGCAGGATCGGGTAACTGGCCCAATCCGTGGACAGGATGGACGTGTCGTCGAACTTCACTTCTTCCGTAAGCGTCCAGCTGGCTGCCTGGATCAGGCCGCCTTCGACCTGGTTGGCGATGTTGTCCGGAGCCACCATGTGTCCGCTGTCATTGGCGGAGGCGGCGCGGATCAGGCGGACGCGTCCGTTGCGTGGCACAACCTGCACTTCGACGGCCACTCCCGTGTACGCCTGCAAGTTCTTGTACCGGGAAAACGCGATACCGCGACCGCGGTTACGCCCGCCCTCCCAACTGTCCCAGCCGAAGACCTCGGCGGTCTTCGTCAATACGTCCCGTGCCCGTGGATCCTGTAGGAACCGAAGGCGGTACTCCAGCGGATCCGCTCCCGCCTCATGTGCCAGTTCGTCGATGAACGATTCGATGGCGAAAACGTTGGCATAGGCCCCGAGCCCTCGGTGCGCCGATACCCGCAGGGGCATATCGGTCACAAAGTGGGTGGCTACCCGGGTTGACGGGAACTCATAGTACGGTATCCCATTCCGGGCAGAAGCGTAGTTCGGTGGTCCTCCGTCGCGGCGGGTTTCCATGATGAAGGGCGGATCGACATAGCGGCCGGGTAGCAGTCGCGAGGCGCTGCCGCCGGGACGCGTGGAATGCGGAGTGGACCAGATCTCCATGTTCCAGTTCACCACGTTGCCCGCGTCGTCCAGTCCTGCCCGTGTCTTCATCATCATTGCCGAACCATAGGGCTCCCACTGGTGCTCTTCTTCGCGGGTGTAGATCAGCTTCACCGGGCGTCCCGGCATCTCCCTGGCCAGGAGCGCGGCATCCGCCGCCGCGTCATCGGCCATATTGTGACCATAGCAACCCGAACCCTGCACATGGATTGCATGCACCGAACCCTCCGGCATTCCCAGCAGTTCCTCGATCGCCGACGCGGTCGTGAACACGCTCTGGCTGTGCGTATGGATGGTCATTGTGCCGTCTTCGCCAAGTTGGGCTATTGCCGCAGACGGGCCGATCGAGCCGTGCATCTGGTAGGGCCGCTTGTAGGTGCGTTCGACGACTCTCGATTCGGCACCCGGTGGTGCCGTGTTCACCAGTTCCTTTTCCACCACATTCTCGGCGTTCTCCAGCCAGTCGTAGATACCGTCGTGGGTCGGAAGCACGCTCCTCACATCCCAGTTGGCGCTGCGCGACAATTGAGTTGCGGCTTCCCAGGCCTGCTGCTGGGTTTCGGCGATGACACCCAGAAAGCTGCCATTACGGGCAACCTTCAACACGCCCGGCATGGATTCGATAGCGCCGAGATCCGCGCCGACCAGAGTTGCCTCGTAAGTAGGCGGTCGTGCAACCGCTCCATGGACCACGCCGTCCGGGAACATTTCGTGGACGAAAACAGTCTCGCCGGTCATCTTGGCCGGAATGTCGAGACGCGGTACAGACTTGCCGATGTAGCGGTGCTTCTCGACCGGGATGAGCTTGGCCTTGCCCGTAGGAGCCACATTCAGGTCCAGTCCGTCGACGAGGTCACCATAGGCGATCGACTGACCGCCGCCCGAGATGACCCCATCCTCAATGCTGAGATCGTCCGCCGACATACCGAGTCTTTCGGCCGCCATGTCCACCAGGATCTCCCGCACTTCTGCCGCGACCTGCTGGACGGCGGGCAGACACCCGGGAGCGGAACCTGATCCGGCGGTGGTGCCCTCGTTCGGACCCTGAGCGGTGTCACCCGAGATCACATCCAGATTGGCGATATCGATCTGCAGTTCGTCAGCAGCGCATTGGGCCGCAGCTGTGACCGTGCCCTGTCCCAGTTCAACCTTGCCGATCAGGAGTGTCACCCGGTTGTCGGCGTGGACACGGATCCAGGATGCCAGGTTGGGGTTGCGTTCCAGGTTGCGTGGAAGCTTCGGGCCATCCTGTGCGAAAACTGCGTTCGGCAGGCCGAAGGCCATTGTCAGGGCGCCACCGGTCTGGAGCACGGTGCGCCGGTTCATTTCAAGAATCTGGTTCATCACTTACACCTCCTCCGCAGCACGAAGCACCGCCCTGACGATCCGGTTTTGTGAGCCGCAGCGACAGAGATTGTCGTTCAGCGCTGCGCGCACTTCTGCGTCCGTCGGGCTCGGATTGGTATCCAGGAGTTCCTGCGCCGTAATAATCATTCCGGACAGGCAATACCCGCACTGCGCGGCCTGTTCGTCGATGAATGCCTGCTGCAAGGCGCTTGGTCCACCGTTTTCCCGCAAACCTTCCAGCGTGGTAACAGAGCGGCCGGCCGCCGAGATGGCAGGCGTCTGGCAGGACACTACGCGGTTGCCGTCAACGAGCACGGCGCAGGCACCGCACTGTGACTTGCCGCAACCGAACTTGGCTCCATTTACGTGAAGTTGATCGGTCAATACGGACAGAAGTGTCGCGCCCTCATGTGCGTCAACAGACACTTCTGCCCCGTTCAATTTGAAGCTGATCATTGATCGCCCCTCCCTACTTCTTGCCGCGGGCGACAAGGCGAGCGAGGCGACAGCACTTCCAACTGCGTTGCGCGAGAGTTTATCGCACCGCAGTTACCTGAATTTCGTTATTTCTTGAAGTGGAACCGTTGCGGCACCCTATCGTGCGGCGCGGTCAGAGTATACATCAAAGGGGCATTTGTAGTTTAGCCCGCAAGTCACTCGATTCGGCGAGGTCCACTCGGGACTCTCCGGCGAAGAATGCCGGATGCGTCCACGTCTGGAGTCACGTTGCTCAGTTTTCGGGAATGTAGAGGTAAGAGGGGGCGGGATCCTCCTGCGGGATCGGCCGTGTTTCCATGTTGCCGTGGGACTGCAACTGCAGACGACCTGACCTCGTGCAACGGGTGGCATTGAGGCTTGCAGGATATCTCCTTGTTTGGCCGATCGATGCTCGCACCACGTAACTTGTTGCCACATCTAGGAGTGGCTAAAACAATGTGAGCAGATATCTGGGCTCTCAGTAGACTGGAGAACAGTCTCGAAACTGGAAACCTTGTGATTGCTCGGGGCATTGAGCGCTTGACCTGCGATACATGAGATTCGGATGAACTCCGAAAGTGGTTTCACCACAACAAACCGGACCTCCGGTCAACTGTTGTGAGCGACCGGGTGCCACTTTCGCGCGCCGCGTGCCAATGCGACCGGAGCGGCAGGACGGGGCACCGTTCCCGGGGATGTATCGGCTACACGACTCCGGCAGAGTCGGTCCAGGCGGCACCTCCACGTCGCAGATCGCCAAACGCTTCCGCTCTCGCACTCGACGTCCGAACTGCGTGCACACCGCCGAAGAAGACATTGCGCTGGCTCCAGATTCGATGATCCGGCCAGTCTGCAAGGGTCGAGGCAAGATCGTCCGGGTCAAACCCTCCTTCTACGCTGAGGCGCCCGTCTGTCACATGGAGACGGGGTGCCTCGATTGCTTCATCCAGCGGCATGCGGTGTGCGGCAAGGTTGACGATGACCTGCAGAATTGCTGACGGAATGCGGCGGGACCCACCGGAACCGAGCGCGGCGAGCGTGCCATCGGGCCAGCGCGCGAAGGTTGGCGCCATCATGGAGGTGAGCCTGCTGTCAAGCGGCCAGGCATGAAAGCCGTCCGGATTGAGCTCGGCCTCTCCGAGCATGTTGTTCGCCATGACGCCCGTTCCGGGAATGATGCATCCGGACCCGGACCCGTTGGAAACGGTGGCGGACGCAACATTGCCGTGCCGGTCGATGATGCTGGCATGGGTGGTACCCTGGGTGGCAAAGCGGTGGTTCCGGACTTCCTCCTTCCAGCGGGCGAGCAGCAAGCGATCCACTGCACCCACGGCGGGGTCCCATCCGTCATGTGTCTCGATTTCGACCGTGCGCCCGATGGCCTGTGCAACCAATCGGGCATGGGCATCTCCATCCTGGCGGATTGTGCCGAGACCCGCACCATGGAGGAGTTCGAGACCGAGTGCGATCAGGATTCCTCCGGCAGCAGGTGGCGAATTGAGGAAGATCTCAACGTCCTCGAAACGGGCTGCAAGCGGGCTGCGAAGTTCCACGGAGTAGGCCTCCAGGTCATCCCGCTGCAATACGCCGCCGCTGCGGGACTCGTCCAGGAGTGCTGCGGCGATCTCGCCGCGGTAGAAGAGGTCCCGTCCTTCTGCTGCCAGGCAGTCAAACACATCGGCGAGTTCGGGAGATCGCAGGATTTCGCCGGATCCGAGGATTTCACCCTGGCTTCGACTGCTGCCGAAAATCGCTCGACTGGCCGGTGTCGAAAGAAATGCCGGACGCACGACCTGAAAGAGTCCTGCCTGCGCCGCGCTGACAGGGACGCCCTCCTTTGCCGCCCGAATGGCAGGTGCAAGTATGTCCTTGAGCGGCATTCGTCCGAAGCGCTCATGAACTTCAAAGATGCCGGCGACCACGCCAGGAACAGCGGTCGTTGCCCAACCGATCCAGAACTCTTGGGTCTCGGTGCCGAACTGGGCGTCAAACGGGTGGAAGTCGAGTTCTTCCGGTTCGGGCGGATGACGCCGCGGCGTCTGCGTGAAGAAGTCGAAGATGACGGGGCGCTCGTCGGCAGGTGCCGCAAGCAGGAATCCACCTCCCCCGAGAGAGGTCAGGACAGGTTCACAAATGCACGCCGTGGCGAGCGCGGAGATCCAGGCATCGTAGGCATTGCCGTCGGCCGACAGAACATCTGCCGCAGCCTGTACGACGCACGGGTGACCCGCGGCTACTGCTGCTCCTCCCTTCATGGCGATGCCTCCGGAGCCCTAGAGGGGGATGTTGTCGTGCTTTTTCCAGGGATTTTCGAGTTTCTTTCCGCGCAGGAAGGCGAACGCACGGGAAACACGGCGTCTCGTGTCGGCGGGGAGGATCACTTCGTCGATGAAGCCTCGCTCGGCCACGGCGAATGGGTTGGCAAAGCGTGTCTCGTACTCCCGGGTGCGCGTTTCGATCTTCTCCGTGTCATCGAGTTCGGAACGATAGAGGATTTCGACTGCGCCCTTCGGTCCCATGACAGCGATCTCGGCTGTGGGCCAGGCGAAGTTGACGTCGCCGCGGAGATGCTTGGAACTCATCACGTCATAGGCACCGCCATAGGCCTTGCGGGTGATGACCGTGACCTTTGGCACAGTGGCTTCGGCGAAGGCGAACAACAGCTTGGCGCCATGCTTGATGATTCCACCATATTCCTGAACGGTGCCGGGCAGGAATCCGGGAACATCGACAAAGGTCAGGATCGGAATGGAAAATGCGTCGCAGAACCGGACAAAGCGGCCCGCCTTTCGGCTTGCGCCGATGTCGAGGCATCCGGCTAGCACCATGGGCTGGTTGGCAACTACACCCACCGTGTGGCCTTCGATGCGGACAAGACCAGTGATGATGTTGCGTGCAAAGCGTTCCTGGATTTCAAAGAAGTCGCCCTCGTCCGCCACCTTGCGGATCGCTTCCCGCATGTCGTAGGGAACGTTCGGGTTGGAAGGAACGAGTGTATCCAGCGACACCGCCACCCGGTCCGCCGGGTCCCCGGTAGGTTGCACCGGTGGGGATTCCCGGTTCGACAGTGGCAGGAAGTCGAAGAGCCTTCGCACTTCATACAGGGCTTCCATGTCGTTGGCATAGGCACCATCGGCAACGGAACTGGTCTCGGTGTGCGTCTTGGCGCCACCGAGTTCTTCAGCCGTTACGACCTCGTTGGTAACTGTCTTCACGACATCCGGTCCGGTTACGAACATGTAGGAGGTGCCACGAACCATGAAAATGAAGTCGGTCATGGCGGGCGAATAGACGGCGCCGCCCGCGCAGGGCCCCATGATGACCGAGATCTGCGGAATCACACCGGACGCAAGGACGTTCCGCTGGAAGACCTCGGCGTAGCCGGCGAGGGAGGCGACACCTTCCTGGATACGGGCACCACCGGAATCGTTCAGGCCAATGACCGGGGCCCCGTTCCGCATCGCCATATCCATGATCTTGCAGATTTTCTGGGCGTGGGTCTCCGAAAGGGAACCGCCAAAGACGGTAAAGTCCTGACTGAAGACATACACGGGGCGTCCGTGGACATGCCCCCAGCCGGTAACCACGCCATCGCCGGGGATGCGCTTGCGATCCATCCCGAAGTCGGTACAGCGATGGGTGACATAAGTATCAAACTCCTCGAAGGTGCCCTCGTCGAGGAGGACCTCGATCCGTTCCCGTGCCGTAAGCTTGCCGCGCCCGTGTTGCCGTGCGATCCGCTTCTCGCCGCCGCCGAGTCGTGCTCCTTCGCGGCGCCGTTCCAGATCCTCGAGAATGTGCTTCATTGTGCTACTCCCGGCAGAAAGGCAGAGTCCCGATAGGTATAGCGGAATTCGCTGCGGAAAGTGGACTTGCCACGGATCGGATGCCGCGAGGTTCGGGCTTGCGAAGCGCCTGTATTCTCCGGTACAAGCACATGTTCGGAGGGATGGCCGAGTGGACTAAGGCGCACGCCTGGAGAGCGTGTATACCGTGCTGAGCGGTATCGTGGGTTCGAATCCCACTCCCTCCGCCATCATGGCAAAGCCAAGTACCCTGAGCCTCCTGCAATATTCCGGCAGTCGGTCGTTTGATCGCGCGTTGAGTTGGTCAGTGTGAGT
>CAZPXZ010000091.1:0-11913 GCA_964590405.1 uncultured Rhodobacterales bacterium
TTGCTCAGGGCATTGAGCGCTTGACCTGCGATACACGAGATTCGGATGAACTCCGCAAGTGGTTTCACCTCAAGTAGCCAGACTTCCGGTCATCTGAAACGAACGACTCAGGCACAAGGGTCTCTTCGGTCATTGCGAATGGGTGATACAGCGCTACCTACTTGCCGCTTGCTTGTTGCTCCCGGCCTGTTGCCGGCCTCGCGGTCCCAACCTGCCGTGTTTGTTGAGGTTTCCGTACTCTCCGTTTCGAGCCACTCCGCCGCCGTCATCCCATCCCACCCGGCCAGTCCCAAACCCATGCTCCGCGCCGTCCGCATTTCCGCGCTGGCGCCACCGGTGCGGCACTGGTCTCGCGGACGTTGCCAACACGCCTCGCGTCCCGAAGAGGCCGAGCATGGCCGGAAACGTGGCGGTTGCGGTCGCGGGGAAGTCCGATGAGGGCGTTCTACTGTCTCCAGTCGTGGACTGCGCGGAGAGCACTGCTCTTCCAAACAGAGGCTGCAGAACAACTCCGGCGTGTTACTCCTGAAATCCGGCTGAAAGAGCCTCCCGGAGAGTTGGGAGCCGTCGACCCGGCGAAGGGAACGGAACGCCAACAAGATCTGGAACAGCCTGCGGCGGATGAAGTCCCCTTGTTGGGTCAGATTCACGTTAGCCGGTTAGGGCCGGGAGAAAAGCGAGTCGCCGGGCGAGGAGCCAGGTAGGGGGTGGAGCCGAGCGATCCCTCCGCCCATTCGCTGGTTCGGGCAATGCCGCCAAGACCCTGTGAACTCGCACGATTAGCAGGGGATTTCCATTGGGTTTGTCAACCGGAAGCTGCTGCAGGGCGGCAGGGTGGTTCGGAGCAAACCAGGTTTCGGTCGCCATAGGCATTGTCGACGCGGGCAACCGGAGGCAGATACTTGTCTTCCGCCCGTACCGTTCCGGGGAACAGGGCGCGCGCCCGCGGGTACGGATGTGGCCACGGCTCCGCCATTGCCCGGGCCAGTGTATGCGGCGCATTGACGAGTGGATTGTCCTCGCGGGGCCATTCGCCTGATGCGACTCTCCCGATCTCTTCCGCGATACTTAGCATTGCATCGCAGAAGCGATCGAGTTCCGCCTTGGACTCGCTCTCGGTCGGTTCCACCATCAGGGTTCCCAGCACGGGCCACTCCATGGTCGGACCGTGGAAACCATGGTCGATCAGGCGCTTGGCGATGTCTTCCGCGGTAACGCCTGCTTGTTCTCGCCATTTGCGGGGGTCGAGAATGCACTCATGGGCCACCAATCCATTGCTGCCGTGAAAGGCGGTCGGGAAGGCCGCCTCAAGACGGCTCGAAATGTAATTTGCGCTAAGCATGGCCACGGCGCTGGCACGACGCAGGCCCTCTGCGCCCATCATGCGCAGGTACATCCAGGTGATGGGAAGTATGCCCGCGGAACCAAGGGGCGCGCCGGACACGGCGCCCTCCGTGCCCTCGATGAAAGAGCCAGGCAGATAGGGCGCAAGATGCGCCTTTACACCGATGGGGCCGACACCCGGACCACCCCCGCCATGGGGAATGCAGAATGTCTTGTGCAGGTTCATATGGCATGCGTCTGCGCCAAAATCCCCCGGCCTGGCAATCCCTGCCATGGCGTTTAGATTGGCCCCGTCCAGGTAGACCTGGCCTCCCAATCCGTGCAGGATTTCACAGGTATGATGAATCCCGCCCTCGAATACACCCCGTGTGGAGGGATAGGTAATCATGCACGCCGCAATTCGGTCTCCGTATTCGTCAACCTTGCGCTCAAGGTCCGGGATGTCGATTTCCCCGCTCTCCAGGCTTGCAACTACTGCAACTTCCATGCCGGCCATGTCCGCGCTGGCCGGGTTGGTACCGTGGGCGGAATCCGGAATGAGGCAGATGTTTCTCCCGCCTTCGCCCTTGGCGTCGAGATACCGGCGGATGGCAAGCAGTCCAGCATATTCTCCCTGGCTGCCAGCGTTCGGCTGCAGGGATACGGCATCAAAACCGGTGATCTCCCCGAGCCACCGCTCCAGGTCGGCGGCTAGGCGCTGATACCCCTTGGTGCATTCGCGTGGCGCAAATGGGTGGATATTCGCGAATTCCGGCCACCCTACCGGCTCCATCTCTGCGACCGCATTCAGTTTCATGGTGCAGGAGCCAAGGGGGATCATTGTCCGGTCCAGAGCCAGGTCCTTCCGCGCCAGCGACTGGAGGTAGCGCATCATGGACGTCTCTGACCGGTGCTCGTGGAAAGCCTGCTGGCTCAAGAATTCTGGGCTGCGCCGTTTCTCCGGAAGGAGCGTATCTGCCTTTGCGGGTGCCTCCAGTTCCAGAATGGACGAGATCAACGAAAGGTCTTCCTCCGAGGACATTTCATCGAAGGCGAAAGCGAGAGTGCCAGCGCCATCATTGCGCGCCAGGATTCCTGCGTCGCGCAGCCTTCGGCGCGTATCGCTTGCTTCTGCGACCTCCACGACAACCGTATCGAACAAGGGGCCGGTCGATGCGAGGCGACCTGCTTGGCGCGCAGCGGCGGCCAGCCGGGCCGCGAGTCCGTGCACTCCACGCGCGATGGCCTGCAGTCCATCCGGTCCATGCCAGATCGCGTAGGCTGCAGCCATGTTGGCCAGCAACGCCTGTGCGGTGCAGATATTCGACGTCGCCTTCTCCCTGCGGATATGCTGCTCCCGGGTCTGGAGCGCAAGCCGGTAGGCGGGGCGTCCCTCCTGATCGACAGAGCGGCCGACTATCCGTCCCGGGGCAAGCCGGACATGCTTTCGCCCCGTCCCCACAAAGGCCGCGTGCGGTCCGCCGTTACCCATGGGCACTCCAAAACGCTGCAGGGAGCCGACGACAATGTCCGCACCCCAGGTCGCGGGTGGGGCCAGAAGCGTGAGCGCAAGCGGCTCCGCGACAGCGATTGTCAACGCGCCGACTGCCTTGGCTGCGTTCACTGCTGCCTCGGGCGCGAGGTATTGCCCATCCTGACAAGGCCAGGGAATGATCACGGCGGCCATGTCCTTGCCCGCTAGGGCTGCCGCGGCCTCGGGGTTTTCCGCGAACTCCAGGGCGATTTCTGCGGTGCCTGCTCGCGTTCGGAGGACGTCCGACGATTGCGGATTGAGTTGTCCTGCAACGACAATCCTCCGGCGCTTCCCCCGGTATGCGCGGATCGCCATACCCATGGCTTCTGCCGTTGCCGTGGCTTCGTCCAGGAGCGAAGCATTCGCGATTTCGTGCCCGGAGAGTTCGCAGACCAGGGTCTGGAAATGGAACAGCATCTCCAGCCGTCCCTGGCTGATCTCTGGTTGGTAGGGTGTGTAAGAAGTATACCAGCCGGGATTCTCGAATAGGTGTCGGCGGATCACCGGTGGCGTGATGGAACGGTGGTAGCCCCAGCCGATCATGGAGTGCAGACTTGCATTCATGCTCGCGATTCCACGGAGTTCCGCAAGCGCTTCGGTCTCCGATACCGGAGACGGCAAGTCAAGCAGCTTCTTCGTGCGGATGCGTGCGGGAACCGCGCGCTCGATAAAGGCATCGAGCGACGCTTCACCAACCTCGTTCAGAAGTTCTTCAACTGCTCTCTCGCCAGGCCCGACATGCCGGTTGACGAAAGCGTATACGTCAGAATGGCTCATGATCCGGATGCGTCGAGGCTGCCGAGATAGGAATTCTCGTCCGCCAGGCTGTCGAGCTCGGCTGAATCCTTGAGAGTCATCTTGAACAGCCAACCGTCTCCCAGAGGACTTTCATTGACGAGTCCGGGTTCGTCCTCCAGCGCTGCGTTCACTTCCGTTACCACACCGCTCACGGGGGCGTAGAGTTCAGATGCAGCCTTCACCGACTCGAGCACCCCGACCTCTTCTCCCTGGCTGATTTCCTGCCCCACCTCCGGCAGTTCCACGTAGACGAGTTCACCGAGTGAATCCTGCGCAAAATCCGAGATGCCTACCATTGCGCTCTCTCCCTCCATGCGCACCCACTCGTGGTCCGTGGAGTATCGAATGTCGTTCATTTTCTTGTGGCTCTCCAATACCGGTGTCGAACGAAGGGAAGGGATGCCACCTCGCAAGGTATCCTGCGTCCCCGGACCTCCGCGTGCACCGTTCCTCCCTCGACCGAATATTGCGTGGCAATATACCCCATTGCTATGGGCCGCGAGAGCGTAGGGGCAAAACCGCCCGATGTGACGGTACCAATTTGTTCGCCATGAACCGAGAAAAGTTCCGTGCCAGCACGAACGGGTGCGCGTCCTACGGGCATGAGGCCTGTAAGTCGACGGGTGGGCGGTGATTCCGCTGCGACCCGAAGCGCGTCATCGCCGCAAAAGCCTCCCGCCTCGACCACCTTCCGGGACAGGCACCAACCGAGGCCGGCCTCGTAGGGATTGGTGTCAGCGGTAAGGTCCTGGCCGTGAAGGCAAAGGCCTGCCTCCAGCCGCAAGCTGTCGCGGGCCCCCAGACCGACCGGCCGGACTGGCCCGGCCGCCAGCAGTGCCTCAGCGAATTCTTCCACAGCTGCGGTTGACAGCGCAATTTCGAAGCCGTCCTCTCCCGTATATCCCGTCGCGCTCAAGAATCGCCCATCTGCGAGTTCCGTTGCCGTCATGAAGGCGAGAGGCTTGGCCTCTGGTATCTGCCTCGCCACGGCCTGCCGGGCGGCAGGTCCCTGGACTGCAATCAAGGCGCGTGGCAGGCGGTCGACGGATACCGAAAGTCCTTCAGCTTCCGCTTCGAAACGCGCGAAATCCGCCTCCGCATTTGCCGCATTCACCACCGCCAGGTACCGGTCATCCGCCAGACGGGAGAGTATGAAGTCGTCCAGAATGCCCGCATGGCTGGTCAGGAGAAGGCCGTACTTGCAGGCACCGGCCCTCAGACCCCCTGCATCCAGCGGGCTGACTCGTCCGATCACCCGTGCCGCATCGCGGCCTTCGATCGCGATTTGTCCCATATGCGAAACGTCGAACAACCCCGCACCTTCCCGAACCGTGTTGTGCTCGGCAATAATCCCGGTCTCGTAGCGAATTGGCAGTGTGTAGCCTGCAAATTCGCCCATTCGAGCCCCCAGTCTCCGATGGAGCCCCGCCAGTGGCGTCGTGCGCGGCTGCGGGGAACCGGACTGCGTCATGGGGTCTCTCCATGGCTTCCGATTTCCTCGATGCGGTAGGGGGTACCTTGGTACACTTCGTGAACCCAGTTACCGATCAGCAGGTAGGCGTGGGATCGCCAGCGGTTGGTTGGAGGGCGGCGCGGATCGTCGTCAGGAAAGTAATTGCACGGCAAGTGAATGGGCGGGTCGAGATCCTTGTCAAGATCGCGTTCGTACTCGCGTCGCAGGGATTCGGTGTCGTACTCCACATGGTTGAACATGTAGAGGATGCGACTGGTGGAATCATGCGCAAGGCAAAGTCCGGCACCCTCCGACTCGACAAGTACCCGCACACCGGCTTCTGCCGGAATGTCCGAAGCGCGAACTTCCGTGTGCCGCGACACGGGAACGAGGAATTCGTCGGCGAATCCGCGGAGATATGGCGAAAAGCGATCAAGTGCGCGGTGCGGAAAACAACCGAACGCCTTCCGCGGCAAGGCATGTTTCGGAATTCCGTGGCGATGCCGCAGGAGCGCCTGTGCACCCCAGCACACGCCGAGCGTGGAATGAACATGTGTCCTCGACCAGTCGAACAGGGCTACGAGTTCCTGCCAGTACGCGACCTCCTCGAATGGCAGGTGTTCAATTGGCGCACCGGTGACGATCATTCCGTCGTAATAGGCATCCCGAACCGCGACCGGAGGGACATAGGCACCGAAGGATTCGTTTTGCGCGGACTCGCGAACCGGGTAATTCGCCGGCCGCACCAGGGTCAGATCGATCTGCAGAGGTGAGGCACCCAGGAGACGCGCAAACTGGGTTGCCGTGTCATGATGCACCGCCGTCGGCATGATATTGACGAGGAGGATCTGCAGTGGACGGATGTCCTGTCGTTGCGCGTCTCCTTCCCGGATGACCGGCACTCGCTCCTGCTGGAGTTTCTCGGCAAGGACGGGATCGTCCGGAATCTTGATCGGCATGGAAAGCAGTCCTGCGTCTAGGTGGCGAAATGCGGCTGGGCTGTGTTGCTTCGGATCGCTTCAGCCAGGGCGTTGTCAAACTCCATGCCGGAGGTGATGTTCGCGATCCGTTCGGCGTCAATGGTAACCGCCCAATTGCGGGCAAGGGCTTCGTAGCGCGGAATGCGCCAGTCCAGCAGGCGGGCAAATGCGAAGCGCAGGAATTCCGGAGGGTCGACGGAGTCCGGAGAACTGCCACCGAGGAATAACTGCCACGTCTCTCTCAGGAACGACTCGTTGAAATACATTGGTTTCGGAGAATCGGTGAAACGCCGGAGCAATTCCTCCCGATCCTCATTGCTTGCACGGATGTAGACCGGAAGCATGCTGCCGGCGATCTTCGAGAAGATTGGATCTCCGGGGTCGCTCGGATCCACAATCTCACAAACGCTGCCGCTCGAGTCGCACACGAAGCAATCGTAGCCATACACGCCCTTTGCACGTGCGATGAAATCGTCCGCGTCCAGAGTGGCCTGAATCTCTGCGTCGCGATGCAGGCGCTGGCGACGGAGATACTCCTCAAAGTCAAGCCCGCCTGTGCGTGGGTTGCCGGGGGCTCCAATCCACTCGGACAGGAGGGCCAGGTTGGCGAAGCTCAGATTGGAGCGGAGTACGATGGAATCCGAACGCAGCAACCTGGAGAGTGCCGGGACTTCCATCGCCATCAGCCTGAGAGAATCGGAAATATGCTCGCCGAGATACCGGGTGCCGATGCGGTAATCCACCGAAAAGTGATACCAGCCATTTGTATGCCGGAGAAGGTTCGCAATCCGGGTCTTCCCGACACCGGACATGCCGAACAGGAAAAGCGACTTGCGCTTCGAACTCCGGTATTCCTCTTCTGTTCGGTATAGCATGGAAGACCGTGAATGCCAGATTCCGCCACCTCAAGAGCGCAAGTATATGGAACTTTCCCTGGAGCGGCATCGAAACACATAATATCGGGAGATTGGCAGATTGCAGCGGTACGCGGTACGAGTTTCGGCGAGATGTCTTGCGTACAAGAACGGGAGACCTACCCTGCCTGCCAATGTGCGGGCTGTTCAATCCTGGCGCAAGCATGTAGGATTTCGGCGGGAAACATCAGGCTGTCCGCAAGAATGACTCTGCCGGATCCCAGGCAATTCAGCGGAAGGGGAGGGCGATGGCCAATCGGTTACGAGTACTGCTCGCGGGTGAGTCGTGGGTAACCCGCAGTTTGCATATCAAGGGATTCGATACATTCGAGACATCCTCGTATCACGAGGGCGGGACGCAGATGATCGATGCATTGCGCTCGGATGGCATTGAGGTCACCTACCAGCCATCCCATGTCGCGGCCGACTCGTTCCCGGAGACGATGGATTCGTTGCGCGAGCACGATGTCGTCATCCTCAGTGACATCGGCACGAATACCCTGCTCCTGCCGGACAAGACGTTTGCGCGTTCGGAACCGTCTCCCAACAGGTTGCAGTTGCTGCATGATTTTGTCGGGGAGGGCGGCGGCTTGCTGATGGTTGGCGGCTACCTGACGTTCCAGGGTATCGACGGGAAGGCGAACTATCACGGAACGCCGGTCGAAGCAGTGCTTCCGGTCACGTTTTTTCCTGGCGACGACCGCAACGAGCAGCCGCAAGGGGTGCGACCAATTGTCGTGGACGAACAACATCCCGTCGTCAATGGACTCCGGGACTGGCCGGTTTTCCTCGGCTACAACCGTTCGAACCTGGCATCGGACGGGCAGTTGGTCGCCAGCATCGCCGGTGATCCCTTCATCGCAGTCCGGTCAGTCGGGTCCGGCAGGAGTGCCATATTCTCCTCCGATTGCGGCCCTCATTGGGGGCCGCCGGCATTTCTGGCCTGGGAGGGCTATGCGCCGTTGTGGCGGAACCTGGTGCGCTGGCTGGCGGGGCCACATTGATGGGCCTGGGAGTCTTCAGGCCGGCCTGCGATTCTGATCCGAACCGCGGCTTGCCCGCACTGCACCCAGGCGATTCCGGGCGTCCCGACAACACCTGCCCATCTGACTGTTCCGGAAGTCGCCACTTTCAGAGGTAATTTTCGAAATGCATAACGGAACAACGTTGATCATGGCCGGGCAGTTGCTTGACGGCACCGGTCGCCCTCCGGTCCCTGAACCTGCCGTGCTTGTCAGGAATGGACGGATCATCGATATCGGCCATCGGAGTTCGCTTGATTGCCCGGACGGAGCACGCGTCGTAGATCTCGGGAGACGCACTCTGCTTCCGGGCATGGTCGACGCACATATGCACTTCTTTGGAGTTCCAAGCCATCAGCTTGAGCAATTGCCTTCGGAACGCGAGACGTACCGAGTGCTCCGGGCAGCCGGGGAAGCTCGCAAGATGCTCGAAGCGGGGATCACGGCGGCGCGTTGCCTCGGCTCTTCCATTACGCCCGATCTCCGTCGGGCGATCGACGAGGGGCACGTGCCGGGGCCGCGCCTGATGGCGGCAGGCGAGTTCATCTGCTCAACGCACGGTACGTGGGACCATATTTCAATTCCGATCGACTGGGCACGGTCCCTCGACATGATTGCGGACGGTGTGGAAGGCGTCCGGGAAATTGTGCGGCGGCGTGTGCGGCGAGGGGCCAATGTGATCAAGGTCGGCCTTTCGAAAGGAGGCGTTGACGATCGCTACCATCCCTGGGGCGATGATCCGTTGAACCAGGTTGCGGCGTACAGTCTCGAAGAGGTGAAGTCGCTTGTCGCCGAGGCCCATCTGAACAAGCTGAAGGTCTCCGCACACTGTATCGGCGACGAAGCCGTCCGCTACGCCCTTGACGGCGGCGTCGACGTCATCGAGCATGGTTACGGCATTAGCGAAGACACACGCAAACGCCTCGCGGATACGGATGCCCTTGTCGTCAGTACCATCTCGCAACTCTATTTTCACAGAATGGCATACGACGAGTATCACTACCCGCAATGGCACCAGGAAATCTTCGAGCGGCACATTCGACAGATGCAGCTGGACTTCGAACGGAGCCGCGATGCCGGTGTTCGTTTCGCACTCGGAACGGACCTGGTCGGATTTCCCACCCATCCGCAGTGGCTGGCCGCGAGGGAGTTCGAGTTCGCCGTGGACTGGGGCATGGATCCGATGGATGCCGTGGTGGCTGGCACGCAGCGAAGCGCCGAGGCGATGGGCATGGACCACCAGATCGGTGCGCTCAAGAAGGGCTATCTCGCGGACATGATAGCGGTGGACGGAGATCCTCTCGCCGATATCACGGAGCTGCAGCGAGTCAGATTCGTCATGCTGGGAGGCAATGCGGTCGTGGAACCGGAACGGAAATGAGCCGGAACGGGGACAATACGTCGGATTCGGGACATCAGGTGGCTCCGAAGATCCGGGCCGACTCCCTCTCGGTGCGATTCGAAACTGAAAACGGAACGGTTACGGCGCTGGACCGGATCGATCTCAAGGTTCCCGACGGCGAATTTCTCTGCGTAATGGGACCTTCCGGTTGCGGCAAGACGACGTTGCTCAACGTTGTTGCCGGAATCGTGATGCCAACGGAAGGCGAGGTCTCCGTTGGCGGGCGACGGGTGACCGCTCCGGGGGCAGATCGTGCGGTCGTATTCCAGGAAGACGCCGTTTTCCCCTGGATGACCGTGGAAGAGAATATCGGCTACAGTCTGCGGATGCAGGGACGTCCCAGGGACGAGATCGAATCCGCCGTTTCCCATTACGTGTCCCTTGTAGGCCTCTCCGAATTTCGCACCGCGTGGCCGCGGGAACTCTCCGGCGGCATGAAGAAACGGGTCGATCTCGCCCGCGGCTATGTCGCCAATCCCGAGGTTCTCCTGATGGACGAGCCCTTCGGGGCGCTCGACATCATGACCAAGGAGCACCTGCAAGTGGAATTGCGGAAACTCTGGCGTGTCGCACCGAAGACAATCATGTTCATTACACATGATCTGGAAGAGGCCTTGTACCTGGGAGACCGCGTGATCCTGATGTCACCTCGACCGGGACGGATTGCACGGGAGTATCGACCGGAGTTTCCTCCCGACCGCGAAATGAATATCAAGACATCCTCGGATTATGTTGCATACGCAAAGGAAATTAGAGAGGATCTGGAGGCGAACACGTGAGCGGATCGAGCCATACTGCTGCCCGCGCAAGATCTGTAGACCGGAACGGGAAGGGACCGTTCGCAGTATTTCGGTTGGGTTGGCGAATTCTCAGCGTCGTCGCGATTGCGTTGACGTTCACCATCTGGTTCACGATCACGAAGGATGGCCTGGCACTCGTCCGCCCGATCATATTTCCGTCCCCGGCGATGGTGGTCGACGCAGCCCTGCGTCTCAACGACATCATCCTGTTTGACGTTGTGGTCACGTTTGCGCGGGTGGTGGCCGGATTCTGTGCCGGGACGGCTCTGGGAGTCGGCCTCGGTCTCGCCATGTCCTACAACGAGAAGATCCTCTATTTCTTCGATCCGATCGTCGAGAGCATGCGTCCCGTTCCTGTTATCGCGATGATCCCGTTCTTCCTGATGTGGTTCGGAATCGACGAGGTCGGCAAGTTCCTGCTGATCACGTTGGGTGTGTTTGCAATACTGGTGGTGAGTACAGTGGAAGCGGTCCGCAACGTTCCACGGAAGTACACCCTCGCGGCGCAGACGCTGGGGGCCTCGAAGGCACAGTGGTTCCGCACAATCGTTGTGCCTGCGGTCATCCCGGAACTCATTGGTCCCCTGCGGGTCGCATCCGCACTCTCGTTCACACTGGTCGTGGCCGCCGAGTTCATGGGTGCCCAGGCCGGTATCGGCTATCGGATTCTCGAAGCACGCCGGATGTTCAATACGGACGTCATTCTGCTCGGCGTGGTCGTCATCGGAATGATGTCGGCGGTGACCGACACCCTGATCAGACGGCTGACAGCGCACATCACCCGCTGGTCTGAACGCTCGAAGAAAAGGTGATGAAGTTCAACAAGTTCGCCTTGAAAGGAGGAGACATGAGAAAGTTAGGTTTTGGCGCAATTGCACTGGCGCTGTCGGTGCTGCCCGCGAACGCACTGGACAAGGTCCGTGTCGGGCTGTCGGCATTCCAGGACGTGAACACGATTCATGTGGGGATTCAGAAGGGATTCTACGAAGAAGCCGGCATCGAACTCGAGATCCAGAACACGGACTGGCCAGGCGCACAGGAACTCATGATCGGTGGCCATGTGGACATGGCAACGACGAGCGACGCCGATGTCGTTCTCCAGAATTCCCGTGGTCTCGATACGAGCCTGACGTTCCCGCTGTTCTACTTTGCCGGTGGCGGTTTGATGTTCGATCCCGAGCGGCATAACTGGACACCGCTCAACGACATCCTGCCCACCGTCGGTGGCGATATAACGATGGCGATTCGGAAGACGCTGGAACAGGCCAAGGGAGCAAGCGTCGGCGTGAGTGCCGCCGGAGCGGAATACGCCTCGTTCATCGAAATGGTCACCATTGCCGAATTGGATCCCTCGGACTTCACGATCGTCGATCTTGCACAGGAAGAACTGCCGCCAGCACTGCTCTCCGGCTCGGTCGACATCATGATTGCTGGAATTCCACAGCGCCTTGCGGTCTTGAAGCAGGGATACAAGACCCTGATGGACCAGACTGCCGTTCCGAGCACCGTCGCCCATGCGGGCTTCGGCACAACGAGGGAATGGGCGGACGCCAATATGGATCTCGCGATCCGGATCGAGGGCGTCATCATCCGGACACTCGCCTATGTGGAGGAGAACCCGGACGAGTCCTTCGCCATCATTGCCGAGAAACTCCGGGAAGCGGGCACGGTTGTCGATCCGGAGGAC
>CAZPXZ010000092.1:0-4795 GCA_964590405.1 uncultured Rhodobacterales bacterium
CGGCATTTCTCCGTAGTCTCTTGTCCGTGAGCAAGTTCTTGTAAAAGCCCCATTTGTCCTTTGCTAGCAAGGGCAAATGGTAACAAGTCAAGTGATTACCGTCTCCAGCCGGCAGATCAAATGTTCCATAAGTCGAACGCTCTTGTCAAGGTCGGTTTCACGAGCATTCGGTGATATGAGACGCGGAAAAGCCACACTGACCTTGCCGGTGTTCATTTCGCTCGAAGGTACTCCAACGCCCCAACTCTCGTTTCAAAGATCTCTATGAGTTGCGTCAGTCCGCTGATCGCCATGACATCATGCACGTTGTTGTTGGGTGCCGATATCAGGAACGTCTGTTCACGACGATCAAAGTGCTTTGCGATTCGCAGCAGGATGCGAAGGCCGGCACTATTCATGTAGGACAATTCGGCAAGATCCAGGATGAACGCTCCATCTTCGAGGATCGCAATCCCAATCACTTCCCTATCGACATCTTCGGCGTTGGCAGAGTTCACGAGGCCGCTCAGGGCGACGATCAATACACCTTGTTCCCGCGTGACGTCAACCTTACAATTGGTTGCCATAATTCCGGAAATCCCAAATTCTCTGCTGATCGGGCGCCCATTGCCGCGGACGCAGATTGTGACGCATGCTACACGAACTGGTTATCTATTTCATTGAGGGGAGCAAACTGTGAAGCATTGCAGAACTGAATTCTGGCTGGATGTATCTCGAGCGTATTCGGGGGAGCATTGTAGGGCAAGACCCGGGCCGAAGGCCATGCCGTCCGCGAGTCGCTTCCGAACCTCGGCGCGGGCAGAAGGACTCTTCCCAAGACTGGCACCGCATCGTTTGCCAAACGCAATGGATACCCCTCGGGACGTAGTCGCTGCTTCCCAATGGGAGATTTGTTGATCGGCCTTATGACGGTGGACAACCGAAAGCAAGACAGACGCAGGAAACGGCCCTGTGATCGCATGACCGGCCGTGCCAAGGCTGCCTCACCCAGCAAATGTACGACGGAACGGCAAACAGTTGCTCACATACAAATCTCGCCGGCAGACCGCCCCCTGTTGCAGCTTGCGCCTGATCATCTGTGGTGAAGCCAGTCCGCTAGAGCGGACCGGTGTGCGTGTGAAGTTTGGTGGATTCGGACACAGGCCCTGTAGTGGACGAGGGTAGTCTGTCGCGATGCGCATTGACGCATCTTCGTTCATGACAATTCGTCGCCGGCTGCATTGCTTTGGTCAGGGTCGGGGGTGGCCACAACCTTTCGGCGCAGGGGCTCCGCTCAGTACTCTGGCTCTCGCCAGGTTCCGGCTTCCTTGAGTGCGTTGGCAACCTCGCGCGGCATGTAATTCTCGTCATGCTTGGCAAGAATCCGGTCTGCCCGCAGCATGCCGCCAGTGTAACTGCCCTCGGCCACTACACCCTGTCCTTCACGAAACAGGTCCGGCAGGACGCCCGTGTAAACAACCGGAATGGATGTTTGCAGGTCGGTGACCTCAAAGGTAAAGGAACCGTCCGTCCCCTCGCGCACCGATGCATGCGCCACCAGCCCGCCGAGACGAACCCTTTCGGGGATGGACGGGCCACGTTGGACCAATTCCGTTGGTCCGAAGAAGAAGACGATCGAGTCCCGCAGCGCCGTCAGGACGAGTACGGCTGCTCCTGCAAGCAGGATTCCTGCCGCCAGGATCATGAGTGCGCGCTGACGCTTCCGCCTGATTGGATGGACAAACTCTGTGCTCAAGGGGTGATTTCCCGTGCATGCTTTCCGAGGCCCCTCATTCCAGTGAGAAGGCACTCGTGGAGATGTCGCCTCTACGCCGTTTTCCGCTACCGGATTAGCACCGGAAACCTGCGGAAAGAGAAGAATACCACCCGCGGACGCTTGATGCTCAGGGACCGGGATGCGAGGAGAGTTGCGCCTACGAGAATGGATCTGGACGAGGATTCGTCAACTGGAGAGCGCTTTCCGTCTCGATGTCGTCTCGCGTTGCATTTGATTTGCAGGTTCGTGCGCCATGGCGTGCAACTCTCGGGTTCAGCCATGCACTGGGTCTGGGCTGCAATGCGAGAATCATCGGTCGCGTTCGCCTGCTGTTTCCCTCTCGCGTCGGCGGACCGCGGCGGTCACCCCTACAGCGCCGAGTACAAGCGCTACCAGCGGAAGGAGCCATACCGCCAGTTGCGCCCCTCCGAATCGTGGCGCGAGGCGAACGTAGTCGCCGTATCGTTCCACAAAGAACGCGATGATCTCGGCCTCGGTACGTTGTTCGGCGAGTTGCTCCCGGATGATCTCCCGCATTTCCGTTGCGAGGCTCGACTGGGAATCGTAAAGGGTTTCACCCTGGCAGACCGGGCAGCGGAGTTGTTGCGCGATCGCGCGCAACGATTGTTCTGTTGGCTCCTCTGTCACCAATTCCGATGCTCCGGAGGCGGCGGCTGCCGCAGTCACGGCGCAGCAGAGGAAAGCGAATCCGATCCAGGTACTCCGGTTCATGGTGCAATGCCCATTTCCCGGAGAATCGCGTGCGCGGCGGCGCGGTCGATTGGCCCGATATGGCGGGCATGGATTCGACCGTTCGCATCCAGGAAGTAGGTTTCCGGAAGACCATACACACCGAAGTCGATGCCGGTGCGCCCGCGTGGGTCGACCCCGCTCGGATAGGGATATGCTCCGTATCGCTCAAGGTAGGATTGCGCGGCGTCCGCTGTGTCACGGTAGTTGATGCCGAGCATCGCTAGATCGCTGCGACCCGCGAAGGTGTGCCCGAGTTGGATGAGGACATCATGCTCTATGCGGCAGGAAACGCACCAGGAAGCCCAGAAATTCAAGACAACGATCCGCCCCTTGTATTCGCCCAGGCGAATCCGCCCGTCGCCCTGCAGGGCGGGAAGATCGAAATTCGGTGCTGCCTTGCCGACGGTGGCGGATTGAATGGTTGACGGATCGCGAGTCAGGCCGAAGCCAAAGGCGGCAAGGATCACCAGGGGACCAACGATGGCCAGGATCTTCCACGGGTGAATGCGCATGCGGTCAGTACCTCAGGCGGAAACCGCACGACTCGACGAAGTGGGCGGCAGGGACTTCCGCCGTGCGCTCGACATGGAAACCGCGGAACCGACCACGACGATCAGCCAGCCGATCCAGATCCAGGAGACCAGGGGATTGCGATAGGCTCGGACGGAAACACGCCCGTCGGAATACTCCCCTTCGAAACTGAGATAAAGGTCTTCCAGGAATGTTGACCGGATTGCCGCTTCGGTCGTTACCATCTCGCCACGAGGATAGTCGCGTTTTTCGGAGTGCATTCGCGCAACGGGATTTCCATTGCGCGTGACATTGAAGTTCAGCCGAAGTGCCGTGTAGTTCGGCCCGGCCAGGGTTTCCTTGCTCCCCAATTCAGCCAGGTAACCGCCGATTTCGAATCGGTCTCCCACATCCAGGATCAGCGTCTTTTCCTCCTTGAAGAGCCCTGAGCCGACCAGGCCGAGCGCGATGACGAGGATGCCGAAATGGACAGTCAGCCCGCCATAGCGACGACGGTTTGCGGCTACCAGTCCGGCGAAGGCTGAGAAACGACTCATGCCGGAGGACCGGACCCGTGACCGGACAGCTCCGGCGACGTCTAGAGCCATGGAACCGGCTGCGAAGGCGACGACAGCAAGGCATGCGGCCGCAAGCCAGCTTCCGGCGGCGAATCCTGCAATGGCGACGACTAACGCCAGGGCTGCGGGGAGGCGAAACTTGCGATGCAGGAGATTGGCGCTTGCCCGACGCCACGGAACTACGGGGCCGATTCCCATCAGAAATACCAGCAGGAGCATGATGGGGATCATGACCTTGTTGAAATAGGGCGCGGAAACAGAGAGTTGAATATTGAACAGGAACTCCGCGAACAGGGACAGCATGGTGCCGAAGAACACGGTGAACAAGGCGACGACAAGAAGCATGTTGTTGTAGAGGAGTGCCGTTTCTCTCGAAACGGCGGAGAGCGCGCTGTCCCCCGGCCGTCCGAGAGACCCGGCGCGCCATACCAGAAGGCCAAAACCGAAGGCGAGGGTCACGGCCAGGAAGCCGAGAATGTAGATCCCTCGGTCGGGATCGACTGCAAAGGCGTGTACAGATGTCAGAATGCCGGAGCGGACCAGGAATGTTCCGGACAATGACAGCGAAAAGGTGGCCAGGATGAGGAAGAGATTCCACACACGATGAAATTCCCTGCGCTCCTGCGCCATGACCGAGTGAAGGAATGCGGTTGCGGTGAGCCACGGCATGAAGGATGCGTTTTCGACAGGGTCCCAGGCCCAGTAACCTCCCCAGCCAAGTTCGTAGTAGGACCAGTATCCACCGAGCATGATGCCGCTCGTCAGGGAAGCCCAGGCGAAGAGCGTCCAGCGGCGCGTTGCAAGAACCCATTCGGAAGTGACGACGCCCCGTGCAAGCGCCGCGATGGCAAAGGCGAACGGCACGGAGAAGCCGACATAGCCCAGGTACAGGAGCGGTGGGTGAAAGATCAGACCGGGGTCTTGCAACAAGGGGTTCAGGTCGCGCCCTTCCGGCAAGGGGGGGTGGATCTCCGTGAATGGGCTTGAAAGAAACAGGATGAATGCGATCAGGCCCGCTTGAATGACGCCAAGAGTCATGGTGATCCATGGCGCGGACAGCGGGTGGGTGTTGCGGTGCAGCCGCAGGGCAAGCGCCGAGTAGACGACAAGGTAGAAGAGCCAGAGCAGGAGAGATCCCTCATGCGCTCCCCATGTCGCCGAAAGCCGGTAAATGAGTGGCAGCCGGCTGTTGGAATTT
>CAZPXZ010000092.1:4805-11212 GCA_964590405.1 uncultured Rhodobacterales bacterium
TCCTTGGTTACGAAGGCGTGAACCAGGACAGCGAATGCGAGGGCAACCAGAAGTACGTTCACGTAGAGGGCACGGCGGGAAACGGCCTGGAAGGCAGGACGCTGAAGCCAGAGTCCGAGCGCTGCGTAGACGACCGACAGGACCGCCATTGTCAGGGCAATGGCAATCGATACCATCCCGATCTCGATCAGGTTTCCCTCAAACATGGCGAAGCAACCTGGCGTCGATGCGGTGCCACAGGACACCGTCAACGACCGGCCTCAACAGATTGAGCGGTCTGGAGTCCTTCGCATTGCCTGGCCGGTGGGCAGGGCTCGCAACTGGGCGACCAGGCGGAATGCGCGGTTCGTGGTTTCGCCTGATCATCGATTCTTGGCCGTCGTCTTCTGCCGAGTCATGGCCTCGAGGTCTCGGGCAAGGCGGCGATCGCGATAGAGAGCGAAGGCAAGGCATACCGTCAGCAGCGCGACTGCGACGAACCACGCTCCCCACACAAAGGGGCCGTTGCCATCCATCCAGAACCACTCCGCGATCATGTGGCGGCTGCTTCGGCGCTGCGAGAGGCTCGCAGCGATGCAAGGCGAATCTCTCGAATCTGCGAGCGGGTCGTGAGCAGCGTGACGGCGGTGAAGAAGGCGAACACCGCCGTGGCCATCACCAGCAGGGGCCAGAGCATGCTCGGGTGAATCGTCGGTCCGTCCATGCGCAGCACACTGGCCGGTTGATGCAGCGTGTTCCACCAGTCCACGGAAAACTTGATGATGGGGAGGTCAATCGCTCCGACAAGGCAGAGGATGGACGCGGCGCGCATCGCGCGAACCGGATTCCGGAAGGCGTTCCAGAGAGCGATATATCCGACATAAAGAAAGAACAGCACCAACATGGATGTCAGTCGGGCATCTCCCCAAGCCCACCAGGCGCCCCACATCGGCTTGCCCCACAGAGAGCCGGTTACGAGAGCGATGAACGTGCAGATAGCTCCAGGCAAGGCAGCACCCCGTGCGCTGAGACCGGCAACCGGATGTCGCCAGATCAGGTTCACGAGACTCGCCAGGGCCATGAAGGTGTATGCCGCGAGCGCAGTCCAGGCAGCGGGTACGTGGATGTACATGATTCGCACCGAGTCACCCTGCTGGTAGTCAGGTGGCGCAATGAAGAGGCCCCAGACTACACCGACCGCTCCGAACGTGAAGAAGACGCCGAGTGAGATCGGCACCGCATAACGTGCAATCCGAAGGAACTGCTGCGGTGTTGCAAAGCGGTGAAGGCTGGCGGTCATGACTGGCAACGCTGGCGGAAATGGGAGGGCACGAAACAGCATACCAAGCCCCGGTGCCCTTCAACAGAAGGCAGTCGCCACACTCGGCGCGCTTGGTCGCGACTATTGCTCTGCCTGGCGAAGTGCCGCCGAAATCGCAAAGGGCGCGACCGCAAGTGCGGCGAGCGAAAAGGCAATGAGGAACAGCAGCGCTTCGTTGCTGGAGGCAAGCGTGGGGTCCGATGCGACAGTTCCGAACAGGAGGGCGGGGGCGGAGAGGGGCATGGCCAAGACCGGCACCAGGACGCCAGGTGCGCGCAGGCCAGCTGCCAGTGCAGCAGTGATTCCGCCGAGGAGTGAGAGCGAAGGCGTGCCAGCCAGCAGCGCTACCATCAGGTGAACGGCGGAGTCGATCGTGGCTCCATGCAGCAAGGCGACCACCGGGGCCGCCACGAGAACGGGCAATCCTGTCGTGAGCCAGTTTGCCAGACATTTGGCGAGTACCAGCGCCTCCAGTGGCACCGGCGCGGTGAGGAGGACGGCAAGGCAACCGTCTTCGATGTCTGGCCGGAACATCCTGTCGAGCGACAGCAGGGCCGCAAGCAGTGCGCCGAGCCAGATCACGCCGGCGGATATCCGAACGGACAATTCCGGGTCTCCACCCACGGCAATCGGGGCAAGTGCGGCAACAAGCAAGAAGAATGCGAGTGGCACGCCGGCGCCGCCACCCCGAATTGCAGCGACGAGGTCCAGGCGGAGTACCTGCCAGCAGGCGGTCATGGCAACACCTGGCCCCATTCATCGAGTACGACATCCGTCGATCGTGTTTCCGCGATGTCGACCACTTGGGTCGGTTCCGGGAGCAATGCGTCGTGGGTTGCCACGATTGCGATACCGCCAGCGTCCCGGTGTTGCTGAAGTACGCTCCCCAGTATCGAATGCCCGGAAGGATCAAGGGTCGCAGTCGGTTCATCCAGCAGCCACAGCGGCCGGTCGGCGATGAGCACCCGGGCAAGCGCCGCGCGACGACGTTGTCCTGCGGAACACCCGCCAGCGGGGAGATCCGAGCAGTGCGCGATCCCGAGGCAGGTCAGGGCATTCTCGATTCGCGCGGAATTGGTGCCCAGGATACCGGCCCACGCATGAAGGTTCTCCCGGAGAGACAGGGCCGGTTTCAGGCCGTCGAGGTGCCCCGCATATGCCACGACTTCCGCATTGATCGGTTGACCGTTCCAGAGGACCCTTCCGTGCTCTGGAGCCAGGATACCGGCGATGGCCAGAAGGAGAGAGGACTTGCCGGATCCGTTCGGTCCACTCACATGGGCGATGTTTCCCGGCACCAGCGCGAGGTTGATACCGGCAAACAGGATCTGTCCGCCCCGTCGGCAGGCGAGGTTTGAGACTTCAAGGCTCATGTCATCGTTCGATGGTACGGGATCTGGTGAAGAACATGCGGCCAGACCCCAACAGTGTAGTCACTGGGACGAACCCGAAGCCGCATGATACTGCAAGTCGGCACCGGTTCCTCGCGAGTTCTTCGACCACTTGGAGAGGCTGGTACCCGGGTTTCCACCGCGATTCGTTGCTCGTGTCATGGTCTGGCGGAGAAGTCGTCGATCCTGGCGCAGAGAGGGGTGGCTGGAAATTCGAAATCGTCCCTTCCTGTGCCTCGTTTGCGACTGCAGGGTATACGGTGTGTGTCCGGGGACACGGATGGAGGCGGATTCCTTTCGCCTCCGGTCCAATGTTTGCGGGCGGGCAATGCGTCAGGAAACGTTGCCGACATGGGTCATGCATGTAGGGAGTTCCTTACCGATCCCCGCTATGCCGACAACTCTGCGTCTCCACCGTTCGCGCGAAGGCGCCCGGAGGAACTACCGGACAGTGCATGCTGCTGACCGCGGCTGGTTGCAAGCGGGCCTCGAGGCCGCAACCCGGCAAATGGTCTGGATTTTTGCCAATGCTCCTGGCATGCAAGGCAAATGAGAAGTGGCTGAGACCCGCATTACGAAAGTGTGAACAGTATCGAATCTGACCGTTGCGCCGGTGTTTGGGTGCTGTCTGTCCGGTTTTCCCGTCGGCCCACGACTTTGTCTTCGGGCAGTGGCGCTTCAGTGTGCGTTGCCCCGTCCCGTCATTCGCAAGTCGAGACCCTCGATATCCGCGGTGTCCAAGAGTGCGGACACATAGGAACGAGCCGCCTTGGCCCAGTTCGCCTTTTCGCATGCGATGGCAAGTCGTGGGCGCACGGACTCGTAGGGAAGCACATCGCCCTCCACGCGGGCGTCCAAGCGCAGTACATGGACGCCGTAACGCGTCGAAACCGGGGCGTCGTGGATTGGACCCACCTTTGCCTCGCGCATTGCCCGCTCGAACTCCGGCACCGTGCTTCCGGAAGCAAGTTGACCAAGCTGTCCGTCGTTCGCCCTGGACGGGCAGTCGCTCTCAATCCGGGCAATCTCGCCAAAGCGCTCCGGCGACTTTCGCAGGATCTGGAGGACAGCTTCCGCGCGTGACCATGCCCGATCCCGGGCGTCAGCATCATCGGGGCCAGCGGCAAACAGGATGTGCGCTGGTTGAAACAGCGATGGTGCGCGGTGGTCGCCGGGATCCTTGTCGTATGCGGCTTGCAGTGCTTCCTCGCTGACCGGGTCGGGCTCCACGGCAGCTTCAAGCAGACCTCGGATCACTGCCTCGTCCTCAGTTTCAACTCGGCCGGCCGATAACGTCTTCGGTTCGGCCGAGATCTCCTGCGCCTTGGCTTCGTCAAGGAGGAGTTGCCGGATGACCAGCGCTCGCGCCGCATTGCGCCAGGCGAGCCCAGGCTTCCCACGGGGGGCCGGATGATTCTGGGCCTCAGCGGCAATATCCGTGGCGGATATCCTGCATCCGTTCACAACCACATCGGGGAAAAGCGGCTTGCCCATTCGACGAAGGGGACTAACTCCCGACCCGGTTAAGCCTAGCGCGCCGTGCGGGCCGTAACGGTGCCGTCCCGGCGTCCGGCCGGATCACGTCGCGATCGGACGATCTGGTAACCGGGTCGCACAAGGTAGCGCAACGGTACGGATAGCATGTGAACGAGCCGGGTAAAGGGAAACAGGACGAAGATGATCAAGCCCAGGAGTAGGTGCAGCTGGAAGATCAGCGCCGTGCCCTCGATGTAGCTGGCCGCGTCTGCCTGGAAGGTGAAGATGCCCTGGGCCCAGGCCATGAAGCGGAGCATTTCGTGGCCGTCGAGGTGATCCAGCGAGATTACGATCGTGCCCAGTCCAAGCAGAAGCTGTATGAGCAAAATTGCAAGGATCGCGATGTCAGCAAAGCTCGAGTTCCGGCGGATGCGCGGGTCGGAGACACGCCGGTGAAAAAGGATACCGCCGCCGATCAGGGCAAGTACGCCGGCAACTCCGCCCACGACGATGGCCATCAACTGCTTGAAACCGTGACCGATGCCCAGCCAGTCAAAGACCTCGATCGGTGTGAGAAGACCGATCAGGTGGCCAAAGAAGACGATCAGGACACCGACATGGAAGAGAACGGAACCCCAGATCAGCTGTTTGCGGCGAAGCAATTGACTGGAACTGGATTTCCAGCTGAAGGGGTCGGTCTCATAACGGGCGATCGATCCGACGACCAGGATCGTCAGCGCGATATATGGGAAAATGCCGAAAAGGAACTCATGCATCTGAGCCTCCATTGCTCAGTTCGCGGACATCAGTCTTTGTGCGCGGTTCCGGCGTGTCCATCCTTGCCAGAACCTCCCGCACCTGCGGGCAGCCGCCGCCGGGGTCGGTGCCGAACGTCACCGGTGTTTCCTCCCACTGGGCATCCAGCGCGTCGAGATCGGTCGGGTCATCGTCCGGTTGCTCAAGCAATTCGGAGAGGGCGGTCCGGTTGACCCGATTCCGTGCGAGGTCAGTCAGGGCCCTGAAGACCGCGTGATAGGGGCTGCCACGCCGCTTCAGCCGAGTGCGCAGGGCCTCCAGGATATGGGCGGCGTCCGCAAGGGTCTCCTGCGCCTCGCCAGTAGGCCGGATGGAGAGGAACTCCAGCAGCATCGGGAGATGGTCGGGCAATTCCGCGCTTGTCGGCTCGAAGCCGGCTTCCCGATAGGTCTCCAGCAGGCTGACCATGGCGCTGCCCCGGTCCCTGCTTTCGCCATGGACATGCTCGAACAGATTCAGGGACAGGGAACGCGAGCGGTCGAACAGGCTTACGTAACGTTCCTGGAGATCGTAAGTATCCCCCTTCTCGAGGCTCTGGACCAACGGTTGCAGTGCTGTTCTGCTGGCCCGGGCCATCCGGGCATCGGTCGCCAATATGCGCCCGACCTCGGGCATGGCTCCGTGCAATTCGTCCGTCGGGTAACTCAGCACCAGGGACAGCGCTTTCAGGGTACGGTCCATCATGCGGCCTCTGGCATCCGCAGCGGACGGCGGCTGCCGCCAAACAGCGATCCCTTGCTGATGCCCGTCGAGCATGCATTGCCGTCCGTGAACCCGCATCCGCCCCGAAGGTCGTAGGCGTCTTCCACATGCTCGCGATGCGTGGTTGGAATCACGAACCGATCCTCGTAGTCGGCAAGCGCCATGAGGCGGTACATCTCCTCAATCATTACGGGGGTCAGGCCGACGCGTTCCGCAACCCCTCGGTCAATGACGCCGTCTACCGTCTTGGCGCGCATGTATGCGCGCATGGCAGACATCCTCTCCAGGGCCAGAACGATTGGCTCTTCGTCACCCGCTGTGAGAAGGTTGGCTAGGTATCTGACCGGAATCCGTAGCGATCGTACATCCGGCATGTCCCCGTCATGGCCGATCTTGCCGGCTTCCGCGGCATTCTGGATCGGGGAGAGGGGGGGCACGTACCAGACCATCGGCAAGGTACGGTATTCGGGATGGAGCGGGAATGCGACCTTCCACTCCATGGCGAGTTTCCAGATCGGGGAGTTCTGTGCTCCCTTGATCCAGTCCTCGGGCACACCGTGCTCGCGCGCAGCTGCAATGACTTCCGGGCTGTGGGGATCCAGAAAGATACCCAGTTGGGCTTCGTACAAATCCCGCTCGGACGGTGTGTTTGCGGCGTCCTTGATTCCGTCGGCGTCGTACAGGACCACACCGATGTAGCGGATCCGGCCAACGCATGTCTC